>NZ_JBFRFJ010000058.1:0-1082 GCF_052114765.1 Terriglobus sp. 2YAB30_2 | reverse complement strand
GCTACCGACTCAAGGACCGCGACCTCGGCCGCGTCCCCACAGTCGGCACAACTGAAGACTGAACCATCAACCAACCGCCCAGATGATCAACATTGACATGCTGTCAGATGGTCCAAATTGGCGTTCCGTTGACAATCAGCGACCTCCGGGCGCAGGTGGCAGAGGTTCGCATCGCCGGCGGGTGGGTGCGGCGATCATCTCCCTGGTTGCGCACATTGTCATGCGCTGGAGAGCAAGGACTATGCGCGCTGATACAGCAGTAACCGTCGATCGCAGTCTATCGTCGATCGGAACAACAAGGATTCGGAAAGGAAGCGACGATAATCATCCCGTCCCGAGTCCACGCCGTCTAGATTCGGCGAAGGCTTACGTAGAGAAAAGTGGAATTATGAATACCTGCTACCGCGAAGAAAAGCATGACGCCTCCTGTTCAGGGCGCTGATGTGTAAATAGTTCACAACCCTGTGGCAGCGTATGCGACGCCTCGTGGTCGGTGCTATCCATCCGGCGGTCTGTAGCGATCGCGACGAGGTGCCCACGAAGTTGTGCGCGCCGCGGTGCGGTATTCGGCTGCGTCTCTCGCAGATTCGGCGCCTGTTGCCACACTGCCCTTGGCACATCACCGTGACCAATGACTATCTGTCCGCGTTCACCTCGCTGCTGGCATCCACGCTTGGTCCGGAGGCGCCGCGGATCGTCGCGGAAACGTCCGCTGCGGTGATCACCGGGGCGGGTGCGCGAGAAGGACGGTGCTCAGTCAAGAGATGTCACTGGTGCCGCCGTCTATCGGCAATCGTTCGTTGCACTACAAGAGCTCATGCCAGGCGGTACGGACACATTGTCGGTGGATGTGGGGTCGGGTGGGTGCGTTGGTTGTGGCGGGTGTTTGTTGTGGTTGTTCGTCGGAAGGGGGCGTYRTGACTGGGTCGGCGTTGGCGGGTTTTCTGCGTTCGCGGCGTGCTCGTGTCAGGCCGGGGGATGTGGGGTTGCCCGATGGTGGGGGGCCGCGGCGGGTTCGGGGGCTGCGTCGTGAGGAGTTGGCGTCGTTGGCCGGTGTGAGTGTGGATGGTGTGAGTGTGGAT
>NZ_JBFRFJ010000057.1:0-1115 GCF_052114765.1 Terriglobus sp. 2YAB30_2 | reverse complement strand
GGCCACCAGCGCGGCGGAGGCCCTGCGCCGCCTGGGCGAGGAGCGGACCCGATTCCAGGCGGTGTTTTCCGATGTGGTGATGCCGGGCATGAGCGGTATCGAACTGGCCAGCCGGATCCGTTGCGACTACCCGCGGTTGCCGGTCATCCTCACCAGCGGCTACAGCCCGGCCCTGGCCCAGGGCCAGACCCGGGAATTCGTATTCCTGCAAAAGCCCTACTCGGTGGCGGAACTGGCCCTGGCCCTGAGCGCGGCGATCGGTCAGCCCGAGGTGCCGTAGGCACCCGTCCCCGCTCATCGGGCGGGCAAATAGTCGCCAAGCCTCTGCTGCAGAGGCTTGGGCGCAGGAGTCTTGCATGCTTGCCGGGCCCCGGCAATGGTTCGCGCGGCCCGGGTTCAGCTGGCCTTGCTGAACCATTCCTGGGCCGAACGCCACAGGCACACGCCGAGAAAGTAGGCCGAGGCTGCCAGCCACAAGCCCATGATCGGCGGGCTGTGCAGCGGGTGGCTGAGGATCAGCAATGCGCCGCTGAGCAGCCAGACGAAGGTCACGATGATGTTCAGCCCCATCCACTTGCGTACCCGGAACGGATGCAGGAACTGCACCCGGGTGGCGGTCAGCAGGGCCAGGGCGAAGATGCTCAGCAGGCTCAGCCAGGGGCCGGGCTCGATCAGGTAGAAGCACAGGGCGACCACGTTCCAGGCCGCGGGAAAGCCCTGGAAGTAGTTGTCGTGGCTCTTCATGTTGACGTTGCAGAAACACAGCAGCGACGACAGCAGGATCAGCGAGGTGGCCAGCAGCGCGCTGTATTCCGGCAGGGGAATGTAGCGGTAGATGAACAGCGCCGGGATAAACACATAGGTCAGGTAGTCGATCACCAGGTCCAGCACCGAGCCGTCGATGTTGGGCAGCACCGAGCTGGTCTTGACCTTGCGCGCCAGGGAGCCGTCGACGCCATCCACCAGCAGCGCCACCCCCAGCCATAGCAGGCAGGCCTTGGGCTGGTTGTCGAACAGTGCCAGGGTGGCGAGCAAGGCACTGACCACCCCGGTGGCGGTGAAGCCATGGGCGCCCCAGGCTTTGATTCTGGCGATCTGCAGGGTCGATATCACGG
>NZ_JBFRFJ010000056.1:0-1326 GCF_052114765.1 Terriglobus sp. 2YAB30_2 | reverse complement strand
TGCTGCGGTTGACAATTGGATCCACAAGTACAACCATGATCGACGGCACTCCGCCCTCGGGATGCTCAGCCCCCTACGCTACGAGCAATCCCTGACAGACGCAGCAAAAGCTGCTTGAACCCCTGTCCACCATTCGGGGTAAACCTCACAGGTCGCCCGCATCACGCAATGCGCACGCGGTTTCGTGCGCGAGGCTCGCTTCGGAGAAGAAGAAGATCCGAGCAGGTTCGTGATCCGAGTTGGAAGCGGAGGCAAGGTCCCGTTCAGCCTCGAGGAGGGTTTTCGCGGACTCCGTGACGTGCCCGGCGGCACTCAATGCCTTGCCGTGTACGACCTTTAGGAGTGCCCGCTCACGTGGGCAGGCGGCTTGGTAGCGGCGGCCGCTGACCGACGCTTCAGCGAGTTGTAGTCCTTCCGCGTGATGTCCAAGGTCGATGGCTTGATGTGCCATCGCGCGCAGTATGTGGCCGGTTAGCGGTTCGTCATTAGCTTCAGCCGCGAGCTTGGTCGATGCCGCGAAATAGCGTTGTGCTGTGTAATGCTCGGCATTGTCGAATGCCATCCAGCCTGCCAAATAAGCCAACTCGCTTGCAGCGGAGAACATGTCATTCCGCACAGCCTCGCTGGCGTAGGACCCATTCAGGTAGCTGGTTACTTCGTTGGTCAAATACTGAACCACGGCCGTCCGTCCATGACCGCCACCGAGCCGCTGATCGATTTGGGAGAACAAGACCATCACGTCTCGCACAGCCGCTACGTCGACTTCCCCCACGTGACGAACGCCGGTTTTGTTGCCCGGCAGGACAGACGCCGCAGGGTCGAGCCAGCCAGGCAGTAGCATGGATGCGCTGAGTGCTGTGGAGTACCCGACACGTAGAAATGAGCGCCGTTCCACATCAGCCTTTCCGAGGTTGAGCAAGGTAGCTACAGGGTCTTGGATGCCACCAAAACGCTTTTCGTACCAGGCTATGACATCGGACGTCGGTGTGCGCTCTCCGGTTTCGTAGTAGGCAAGCACGGACTTGCTGTAGTGGATCTGACCGGCCACTGCAGCAAGGGACACCCCAGCGGCTTCACGGGCCGCTCGGAGCTGCGCACCGACGATCGCGGCGTGACTGTCCATGCCGTCGAATCTAGCCGCTTTGTGGACGCGCCGTGGATATGAACCCGCATATCTCTGAATCCCCCCGGGTTCGGTGCACACCCGGTTATCTGTCTCCAGCCGGTTGCTCGGCGTGAAGTGCATAGTAGTCGGCTTCGTACTCGACCGGTGGTTTGCGGCCGAGTCGGTGCATCAGGCGGGACTCGTTGTACCAGCTGACCCAG
>NZ_JBFRFJ010000055.1:0-1410 GCF_052114765.1 Terriglobus sp. 2YAB30_2 | reverse complement strand
TGTGCAGCCTGGGAGATAGGTAACAGTTTAGACCGGGCAGATGGGTAACACTTTTTGCTCGGTAGGTTTATGTATCTGAGTTTTTTTGATYTCAGGTAGTGGTGGAGGCGGTGGGAATCTGGGAATTTCGGTTGTATGAAATTTCCAGATTTCCATCGTCTTGTTGTTGKGGGAGGTTGCCGACGTTGAGGTTCTGTTGGTCGAAGTAGGCGATGGGGAAGGTTGCGTAATAGACGCACCAGTATTGGTCGTCGACCTGATCGAAGGCGATGCGTTCACCGGCGAGGACCTTGCTGAGAAAGACATCTTTGCCCTTCCAGAAGAACTGCCCATGAGGGTAGACAGTGCGGACTTGAAGACTGCTGTCGTACTCGGGGTTGGGGAGCCGTTCGGGGTAGGAGCGCGGGCTGTGGTTATAGAGCTCTGCCGGTGGCCGTTGTCCGAGAGCTTCGTGTGGGCGTTGTTGGTTGTAGATCTGACGAAAGSGATCGAACGCTTGTTGCTGCCGGCGCCGGTTGGCCTCTGCCGGCGAGGCCGTCTCGGCCTTCAGGGTACGGTGCATGCGTTCATGGCGTCCGTTTTGCTCGGGATGTCCGGGCTCGATCCTCTCCGGCGTGATGCCCAACCGCATCCAGTAGAGTGCCAGCCGTGACAACCCAGCGATCGCACAACTGGCGAACGGAGCTCCGTTGTCGCTGCGGATGGCGCAGGGCAAGCCATACTCCCGAAAAGCTGCCTCACAGATGGAGATCACGGCTGGGGTGTTGGTCTTGGCCACTACCTGACAGCGCAACAGGTAACGGCTGTAGGCATCGGTCATGGTGAAGGGGTCGATACGATCACCATCCTGGGTACGGAACCAGCCCTTGAAGTCCACACACCACACCTGGTTAGACCTATCGGCATGCGCAAAGGGCTGGGTGTGCGACGGTGTACGACGCCGTTGTTTGCGCGGATGTGCCAGACCTTCACGCTTCAACAGCTCACCGATCGTGCTGGCCGCCGGCCACTTCTGTCCAGGATGATGAGACCTCAGCCAGCTGCGCAGCTTCCGCGGACCCCAGCTCATATGCTCGCGCCGCAGCTCCAGCACTCGCCGCTGTATACCTTCCGTCGTCTGGTTGGGATGATGCAACGGTGCGTGACTGTGGTCGCTCAGGCCCCTCGCTCCCTTCTCCTGCCACCGTGACAAGATCTTGTAGCCCGTCTTCCGCGATATACCGTAATGCCGGCATAGCTCCGACATCGTCCACGCTCCGCTCTCCCACTCCACTGCAAACCGGGCACGCTCTTCCAACACTCCGCTCGCTCTCCAAGGCATGCCAGACTTCTACACGCCTCCGCTCGACCTCGCGAAAGTGTTACCTATGTCCCCGGTCTAATCTGTTACCCATCTGCCCGGTCTGTACC
>NZ_JBFRFJ010000054.1:0-2189 GCF_052114765.1 Terriglobus sp. 2YAB30_2 | reverse complement strand
ATGGCGGGTGACGGGTTTTTCTACTGGACGACTTCGTTGACCGAGTTCCGGGATTACTATCTTCGCGCCTATGCGGCCGGGTTCCAGCGAAGCGCGGAAAGGATTCCGCAATTCACGCCCGCGCAAGCGACTCCGAAGAAGACCGATCCACGGAAGAAGACCGATCCGCGGAAGAAGACCGATCCGCGGAAGAAGAACGATCCACGGAAGAAGAACGATCCGCGGAAGAAGAACGATCAAAGAAGGACGGGCGATCTTCCAGGACAACGGATAACCGACAACCAACAAACCAACGGCGACCAAGACACCGGCAAGGAGTCCAATAAGACCCAACCGGAAGTTCGGGACGTCGACAAGGACGCCAATAAGATCGATCAGGGCATTCAGAATATCAATGACGGTGTCAAGAAGATTAAGCAGGGGCAATCGGACGTCGCGCGCGGCCTCGATTTGAAGTCGAAGGGGCGGGTCAAGGAGGGGGACGCGCTTATTGATCGGGGAAAGAAGGAGATAACGCAGGGAAAGAATTTGATAACGCAGGGAAAGGAATTGATAACGCAGGGGAAGAATGAGGTCCGGGCCGGGCAGAACGCCATCACCGAGGGCAACAAGGCCGAGAAATCCACCGAACCGGCGCCGTTGCCACTCGGTCCGGGTGAAACCAGCAGTCAACAAACTACTGGTCAGCAAGGAGCTGGCTCGCCCGGTCAACAGCAACCGGGAGCCCAGGACGGAACGGCGGCGCTGGCCGGAATCGCGCTGGCGGCAGGTGTGTTCGCACAAACGGCTGGCCAAGGAGTGCAGGCCATCATCCAGGCGGGGATTGCCGCAGCGAGTCAGATGGAACACCCAGGCGCGCCGGTTCCTGAGGCGCCTCCCGTCGACGCGCACCCGGCCGACCCGGATGACACCCATCAGCCGAACAACTCGGATGAGTCGAAGGCCCCGGAGCGGCGGCCGGACAACAGCGGAAGTGCCGCGCCCAGCCCAACCGGGCCCGAACCCACGCCGGACCGCCACACGAATCTGTTTTCGCCATCCGGTGACCCTCCCGGACCGCTTCCGCTTGCACCGGTGATCGAGCCACTGGTGCAGACGCCGCAGGACCACCTGCTGTCCGGCACGAAGGATGCGGGGCGCGGTGGTGGTAAGAAGTTTTCGATCGAGGGGTCGACTGCGACGGATGCCGCTAGAGCGTTGGCGGAGTTCGAGGGGGTGTTGAGTGATATCACGTCTTCTGTTGGTGAGAGTGGTAGCGGCTTTCTATCTTTCGATGTGAATGGGTTCGGTCGTTTGCCGGGGGGAAAGGGGGTCGAGCTCGGGCAGGTTTTCCTGGACCGGGTCGGGGAGTTACGCACGGTGCTGAAGGCGCACCGGGAGACGGTGCATCATATGCGGGAGCTGTATCTCGTGGCGGGCAAGCTTATCAAGGTAACAGAGGAGCGTAACGCTCGTAGCTTCGCCATTCTGGAGTCTGCTATGCCAAGGGGGTTCCGTATTCCGGAGGTACGTAACTGGTCTGAACGCGGTCCGGAAGAGGGGGAGGCGAAGAGGCTTACCGCCGCGGTGTTCGAGAAGGGGCGTAATGACAAAACTGGGTACGAGGTGAAGACATTCGATTCCGATAGTGTGGGTGTGGAGTTCCGGCAGTCCGGTCTAAAACCGCCGCATGCCGACAGGATGGGCTGGTATGAGCTGTGGGACCTGGGCGAAAGCATCGAACCGGGCTCGATCCGCTTGGCCGGGGAGAGATGGATTTGGTATGGGCAGGAGRTCAGGGTTTCGGTCGAAAAGCTCACAACCAATTTGGAGATGGCGTTCGCTGGGTCGACGGTCGGGTGGACRGGTGATTCGGCGGACAAGGCAGCCGAAGCTTATAAAAGTTTTCAGGACAAGTCGGCCGCGCTGCACAAGGGTATGGTGGCGATGGGGATGGAGTTGGCATTTGCGGCCGGTTGGTTGGCCGGCACCCCTTAYGGCATGCCGGCGGAAYCGGCCCCGGCCGACGGTGGYCCCTGGGACGAGGACGCGGTCGGAAAAATGGCGGGTGACGGGTTTTTCTACTGGACGACTTCGTTGACCGAGTTCCGGGATTACTATCTTCGCGCCTATGCGGCCGGGTTCCAGCGAAGCGCGGAAAGGATTCCGCAATTCACGCCCGCGCAAGCGACTCCGAAGAAGACCGATCC
>NZ_JBFRFJ010000053.1:0-1607 GCF_052114765.1 Terriglobus sp. 2YAB30_2 | reverse complement strand
TGACCTCGGCAACTTCCTCGATGGCCACCCCGGCCAGGTGCGGCAACAGCAACCGCACACCATGATCAACACACAGCCAGACATGATCGCAAGACCTCAGCCACCTGCCGCGCTCAGGCAACGCCGATCACGGAAAGTGGGCCAGATCCCGTAGATGACCTGTAGAACCAACCGACGCGGAAACAGCGAATCTCCCTACTCGTAAGCCTCTGGGACCACTCCACTCCCCTCCGGCGACGCAACTGCCGTTCATCCTTGCGGCGACTGCTGTCACCGCTGTCCCGTTCACGCTTTCACATTCTTCGTCAAGACCACCGTGATGTCGCTGATCACGGGGGTATTGCTCGTGATCCCGACGGTGAGCGTGTTCCTCTACTCCGCGATCGAGCACATCGACGGCAGAACAGGAGGTGCGGGCGTACGGACCTTTGCTTTGGCTTGGCGGCCCCGTCGTGATTCTCGACTACCTCTTCGCCGCAGTCGCGATCGTGGTCGACGCTATCGCCCGCAATGTCGCTGCGAAGCGTCCGGGATGAACGCGCAACTCTGCGTTCAGGAAACCGCAAGAGATCGAAACGTGCCTGACACCTTATTCACCAACTCACGGCCACGCCCGGATTCCATAACAGGACATTGCGCATGAGGACGCGGTGGACCATCAGCGTCGACGTGGTGCGCGGCGTTGAGGCTGGCCGGGCTACTGCGCCCGATGGTGGCCATCGCAGCTGGGTAGATCGGTGGACCCCTCTATTCGAGGCCGGCTGCGCGGCGGATTCGGGCCAGTGTTTGTGGATTGGGGGTGCGGGTACGCGGAATTTCCGGTCTCGGGTCGGCGTGGGGCAGTAGCTCGTCATAGCCCGGTTCACCCGGTCGGAGTTTGCGGGCGCCATCGTAGTAGGCGCCGTCTTCGGTACGTCCGTGGAACGGCACCACGATCGTTTCCCCGTCGATATCGAATATGGGCGGGCCCTCGTCCTCACGCGGGTCGGTCACGTGGTCCGAAAATTCACTCATAGTATGCCTTCAGTCTGGCGGCGACTCGCGCATCACCGTAAACGAACGCGTCGAAGTGCTCGTCACCGCTGAGCCACGCTGCGAACCCCTCGGCGAACAGCTCTTCGGCCTTATCGTAGTGCTTGTTGCGGTCGTTGTGCCGTTGGTAGATCTGCTGCACGCCGTTGTCCAGGGCCCGTTGTAATGGGTCATATCCGGACCGGCAGCGAACCACTACCCTGGGCCGAGCGGGTGCTCATCCGGGTGTGGAGCGCGCACATGGAGCAGAAGGCGCTGTTCACAGGCCCCGAAGGCGTGGAAGTTCCGGCGGGCTTGGACCGGGCTGAGACCCCCATTGGGACCACCGCGAACAGTGTCGACATCATGCTCGTCCTGCCCGTCGTCCTCCCAGAAGCACACCGGGCATATCTCGTGTCCTCCTCGTTCATCGAGTGTCAGGAACCCACAGTGAATCGCCCCGGGTTTGGTGCTCACCTTCTTTCTTGAGGAGGATGGGCACACCATGCCAGCGAAGTACGACGAAGCGACCAAGGCCAAGGCTGTCCGGCTGGTTGTCGAGCATCGAGATGATTACGACAGCGAGTGGGCCGCGA
>NZ_JBFRFJ010000052.1:0-1803 GCF_052114765.1 Terriglobus sp. 2YAB30_2 | reverse complement strand
AGCTTCCGACGACGAACCGTCACCTTATCCGTTGGGTAGAGAAGATGGCGGATCTATGCCAGCCGTCGGCGATTCACTGGGTAGACGGCTCGCAGGAAGAGTACGACCGGTTATGCGATCAACTGGTTTCGGCCGGAACCTTTCAGCGTCTCGATCCGAAGCTGTGGCCCGGTTGCTTTTACGCTCGCTCCAGCTCGAACGACGTCGCCCGGGTCGAAGACCGTACCTTCATCTGCTCGCTGTCGAAGGACAACGCCGGTCCGACCAACAACTGGGAAGACCCGTTCGCGATGCGCAAGAAGCTGAAGAGCCTGTTCCGTGGATCGATGAAGGGAAGAACCATGTACGTTCTTCCGTTCTCGATGGGGCCCATCGGGTCTCCGTTTTCGCAGATTGGTGTGCAGTTGACCGACTCGCCTTACGTCGTCGTGAACATGCGCATCATGGCGCGGATCGGTAAGGCGGTCTTCGCGGAGATCGATAAGGACACCCGCCGTGTGGTGCCCTGCATGCACACTGTCGGCGCTCCRCTGGCTCCCGGGGAACAGGACGTTCCGTGGCCGCAGAACGAGACCAAGTACATTGTGCACTTCCCGGAGACGCGTGAGATCTGGAGCTACGGCTCCGGCTACGGCGGTAACGCGCTGCTGGGCAAGAAGTGCTTTGCGCTCAGGATCGCCTCCAACATCGCCCGCGACGAGGGCTGGATGGCCGAGCACATGCTGATCCTGGGTGTGGAGTCTCCCCAGGGCGAGAAGACCTACGTCGCCGCCGCCTTCCCATCGGCCTGCGGCAAGACCAACTTCGCCATGATGATCCCGCCCAAAGGYTTCGAGGGCTGGAAGGTGTGGACGGTTGGCGACGATATCGCCTGGATCAGGCCGGATGCGACCGGACATCTCAGAGCCATCAACCCGGAGGCCGGTTTCTTCGGCGTAGCTCCCGGTACCAGCGCGAAGACCAACCCGAACGCGATGGCGGCACTGAGCAAAAACAGCATCTTCACCAACGTTGCCCTGGTAACCAGGAACGGCGCGCCGACCGGCGATATCTGGTGGGAAGGCATGACGGAGGAGCCTCCTGCCGAGGCGTTGGAYTGGCAGGGCAGACCCTGGACTCCGGCATCATCGACCCCGGCGGCCCATCCCAACGGCCGCTTCACRGCGCCGGCAGCGCAGTGYCCGTCGATTGACCCGGCATGGGAAGATCCGGAGGGCGTACCGATCTCAGCGCTCATCTTCGGCGGACGCAGAGCGACGACGATGCCTCTGGTCTATCAGGCCTTCAACTGGTCCAGCGGTGTCTATACCGGGGCGACGATGGGCTCGGAGATGACAGCSGCCGCAGCAGGCAAGCTGGGTGCGGTACGCCGYGATCCAATGGCGATGCTTCCGTTCTGCGGCTATCACATGGGTGACTACTTCCGTCACTGGCTGAAGATGCAACGAAAACTGAAGCGAACGCCGCGTATCTTCCATGTGAACTGGTTCCGCAAGGATGCGGAAGGGAAGTTCCTGTGGCCGGGCTACAGCCAGAACATGCGTGTGCTGAAGTGGATCGTCGATCGGGCCACGGGCAAGGTGGGCAGTGATGAGACACCGATCGGATGGACGCCGCGCTATGAGGACATGCACTGGAAGGGGCTGAAGTTCACCCGCGAGCAGTTCCTGGAGCTGCAGCAGGTCGATCACACCGCATGGAGAAAAGAGGTGATGGATCACGAGGAGCTCTTCCTCCTGCTCCACGCTCACTTGCCACCGGAGATGATCTACGAACGTGAACTGCTCATCTGCAGACTCTAGG
>NZ_JBFRFJ010000051.1:0-2111 GCF_052114765.1 Terriglobus sp. 2YAB30_2 | reverse complement strand
GGCCTCCTCCGAACGAAAGAGCTGGTCAGGTGTGGTAACCACCAGCTTCGGAGGAGGCCCGCCCTTCACGGCGGAGCCACACGGGACAAATGGGAATTTCGATGAGCGTCAGTGGGGAAATTCAGCGAGCGCCGTCAGCGTAGGACCATCGATGGTTGTGCGGGCGATCGAAGTAGCCGGGCAGGAAGATGTGCAACCGGATGCGAATCCCGGGGTCGTCGTCGCTGTGCAGTACGACCTTGTCGAGGATGTCGTAGTGCTCGCACATGGCCAGCAGTTCCGGCCGGTTGGGCAGATCGTCAAGCCGAGACCGCACAATTCGCGGTTCCGCAGCGAGTTCGTTCAAGGCTTCGCGGCAGTTTACTTCGACATCGTTGATGTCGTTCCAGTCAATCCAGCACAAATTCTCGGCGATGCGATCCATCTCGTCCATCGGGGTCCTCATTCCTCTGGCTTGGCGCTGGATTTCCACAACCGGCAGACCGGCACGATGTCGCCGTAGGCTGTGCACGAGGCGCGGCCCATCACCAGTTCCTCGGCAGGGCAGCCACCCTGGCAGGCGCTGGCTTTGCAGCCGCCACAGGAGCTTTCGGCCAATGCGCTGGTAAACAGATCGAACTCATTGACGCCGTGGTTCAGCTGCACCTGGCCGTCTACCATCTGGGCGAAGTGCAGCTCGGTGTCGAAGAGGAACGAGCAGACATAGCAGCGGCCGTCCGGGAAGATCGAGATCCGATCCAGCGTCCGACCGATGCACCCTTGGTAGCCCTCGGCCGCGTAGCGCTCCATCTGATCACGCCGGGCGTAGGTCGGCTGGTACCACACCCGCGTCTTGTATTGCGGTGCAGCATCGTTAAGGCGGTCGCAGAACGTGACCCATTCCAGCGGGTTCATCGCCATCTCCGCGTTGCCGTGCCCCGTGCCGATAGTCGAGAAGACATGGAACTTCACCAGGCTGACACCCAGATAATCAGCGATGTCGAGCAGCTGCAGCACGTCACGCTCGTTCGCCTTGTTGACCGTGCAGATGATGCGAGTGTCGAAGCCACGTCGAGTCAACTCGGCGGTGGTTTCCAGCGCTCGAGTGAAAGTGCCTGCACCGCGAATGGCGTCATGACTCTCCCCGCTGCCTCCGTCCAAACTGACTTGGATGTACGCGAAGTCGTCGGGTTCCAGCTGGCGGAACCGTCGCAGCGCCGGTTTCTGCGCATTCGTGGTGGTGATGACATGGCCGTAGCCGAGTTTCCGGCTGAGGCGGATCACTTCGCAGTAGTGCGGGTGCAGCGTCGGCTCGCCGCCGAGGATGGTCAGTTTGTCGCCGCCCATCCGTCGCCAGGTGGTGAGCGTTTCCACGATCTGCGGCAAGGGCATCTTCAGTGCCCGGTCGAGCCGTTCGCCCATGTAGCAGTGCTCGCAACGAAGTTGGCAGGCTTCGGTGATGTAGAGGTAGACGTTACGGAAGCGACCGTAGGCCACGCGGTCGATGCGATCCGGTTCGGGCAGGTTCCCGCCGCGCGGCATGCGGGCATGGCCGTAGCCGTCGCTGTTCGTTCTCAGGCTGGGGGTGGGCAGATCAACAGTGGTCATCGCGAGACGCTCCGTGAAATTAGTAGCAGGGCAAGCAGATTCGCCGCTCCGTCGATGGTGTTGGTGGTATCGAGGTGAGTGACGGCGATGCCGGAATCAGCGAATCCGGCGCGGATACCGGCTGCCGCTTGGTGGTAGCGCTGCATCCGTGCCTTGAACAGGCGCGGAGAATCACCGCGCCGGGGATGCAGCAGCCCGCGGCAGTGGGCGCACTGCCAGGGGTCGCCTTCACTCGGAATCGCCGGCAAGCGAGGATCGGAGATCGGATCTCGCTCGCAGCGGTGACAGACCTTCCGGTTCCGTGATCGCTGCTTCAACGTCTTGGCGTCGGTCAGCAGTTCGATCGCTTCGACGTGGCAGGCGGGTTGAGGTTCACCCCGAATGGTGGACAGGGGTTCAAGCAGCTTTTGCTGCGTCTGTCAGGGATTGCTCGTAGCGTAGGGGGCTGAGCATCCCGAGGGCGGAGTGCCGTCGATCATGGTTGTACTCATGGTTGTACTTGTGGATCCAATTGTCAACCGCAG
>NZ_JBFRFJ010000050.1:0-2190 GCF_052114765.1 Terriglobus sp. 2YAB30_2 | reverse complement strand
CGTACCGAGGTATCACCGCGCCACGTCCCCGACGAGATCATCCTCGCCCCCGGCATCCCACACACCCGCACCGGCAAAAAACTGGAAGTGCCGATCAAGAAACTGTTCCAAGGCGCCGATCCCGCCCACGTCGTCGAGCGCAGCGCGGTAGACAACCCAGACCTGCTCGACTGGTACGGCGCGGTCCGTCCGAGTGGAAGCGCATGACCTTTCGACTGATCCTTCATGGATTTGACTGCAACACAAAGGATTTTGAGTAATCGAACTACCGGCGGCGAGTCTGCCCCCGATCGAGGTGCCGGGTGCACTGATTCAAGCGACCCAAACCACCGATCAGTTGGATTCAGTTCGCTACGTTCGAGCCATGACACCTAGCGCAGCGACGAACTCCTCAACTGTTTCACCCGGGAGAACCTCCCAGTTCATCAGCTGCTCCTCGAGAATCCCTGCGGCAATCTCATCACCCCATCCCGGGGTGGTGACCGCGGTGTCGATATCCGAATTCAATCTCCTTCCGAGTCCATCAGTCCCACAGCTCGCCACAAGGTAGTACCGGCAGATCGTCCTGTACGTCGTCATCGACCACGACCGTCAATTCTGGAAACCCCTGTGCCAGTGCATCGGCTACGTTCTGCGCCTGCTCGGCGCTTGCCTGGTAGTCCAGGCAGAGCGCACCGGATTCGATATGGATATGCCGAATACGCCTCGGCGGCCTCATCCCCGCATCACCGCGGATTGGTCAGACTCGACACCATTCGGCCAGCCACGATCAGCGTGTCCTGCGCCGCTGCCTTCCGCGGGCAATGCTTCGCCCGGCAGGCCACATGGATCTGCATGATCTCGTGCGTCTGCGAAACAGTGAACGGCACAATCGGTGCCCGGTGAGCAGCCGGATCACATAGTGCGACTGCCTGATACATAGCAAGGGAATACATGGCTGGATACCTTCTGGTTGGGAGATTTTGGTCCAAATACCAGCCTGGTTTTCGGGCCGTGCGGGGGCTATATCGTCCGATTGCTGACCGCTATGCGTCCGGCGTATAGCGCGGCAGTGGCACGGGGACCAGGCTCGGCTCGCTTGAACGGACGAACGCGCGAAAAGCCAGGTCAGGCGGTATAATTCGACGTGGGAGGAATCCATATATGAGTACGATGCCCGAGTCCATCCAGGATGTACGGCCGCAGCGACACAAGGTAACCGGTGATGTTCATCTGCTGCTTCGCCGCGGCGACGAAGTGCTCTTCGGTCAGCGTCGGAACACCGGGTTCGAGGATGGTGCATGGCACCTGCCCTCGGGGCACCTGGAGGCCGGCGAGTCCGTCATCAGCGCTCTGATCCGTGAAGCTGAGGAAGAGATAGGCATTTCGATCCAGCCCGAGGATATGCAGTTCAGCCACATCATGCACAATTCGTCGTCCGGTGGCCGCATGGCCTTCTTCTTCACCGTGACGAATTGGCAGGGCGAGCCGACCAACCAGGAACCCGACAAGTGCAGTGCCCTCGACTGGTTTGCCATCAACGCCTTGCCGGATCACATGATCGAATACTGCCGGGCGGCCATGAAGCACATCGGCCAGGAGTCACCCTTCTCGACATTCGGCTGGTAGGACAGCGGCAGAGCGCCCGGATGCCTGATGGCTTCCGGGCGCTTGTTTCGTTGTCGTCGAGTCCTCCTACGTCAGAATAACTTCCAACTCTCCAACTGACCGATCAGCTTCTGGAGTCGTTCGGGGCTCATCCGCTTCCGCTCAACCTCGTAGGCGGATTCCTGCTTCCTGCCGTACTGCCACCACGCCTCGCCGGTCTTGCGGTCCATCACTAGAAAGCGGTCTTTGACCGCAGGACCACGGATCACCAGCGACACCGTGTAGGGCAAGGCCACCACTGCATGAACCATTGTGTGGTGCAGGGCGTAGCTGGTGCCGACCGGTTCGTCGCGCGCCTGCAACACCGGCAGTTCAGTCGGGTCGATCTGATCATCCACTTCGGCGTTCCCGAACAGAAAGTGCCGGTACTGCCCGCGCAGGATGCGACTGGCGTTGACTGTGCTCGCCGAAACGCCCCACCCGTACTCGCCGAAATTCCCCACCCGTGAGCGGTGTCGATTATAGGGGTTCACGGTTGCCGGTGGTGGCGCGGCGGAGGTTGTCGGCGGTGGCTTGGTGATCGCGGAGCCGGTAGGAATCGCC
>NZ_JBFRFJ010000049.1:0-3081 GCF_052114765.1 Terriglobus sp. 2YAB30_2 | reverse complement strand
GCTCTGGAAAGTGCGGCCATAGTGGGTGATAGCCCTGTACGCGAAAATCTCTTAGTCATGAAATCGAGTAGGACGGRGCACGAGAAACYTTGTCTGAATATGGGGGGACCATCCTCCAAGGCTAAATACTACTGACTGACCGATAGTGAACTAGTACCGTGAGGGAAAGGCGAAAAGAACCCCGGAGAGGGGAGTGAAATAGATCCTGAAACCGTATGCGTACAAGCAGTGGGAGCMKACTTTGTTMKGTGACTGCGTACCTTTTGTATAATGGGTCAGCGACTTATWTTCAGTGGCRAGCTTAACCGAATAGGGGAGGCGTAGCGAAAGCGAGTCTTAATAGGGCGTYTAGTCGCTGGGAATAGACCCGAAACCGGGCGATCTATCCATGGGCAGGTTGAAGGTTRGGTAACACTRACTGGAGGACCGAACCGACTACCGTTGAAAAGTTAGCGGATGACCTGTGGATCGGAGTGAAAGGCTAATCAAGCTCGGAGATAGCTGGTTCTCCTCGAAAGCTATTTAGGTAGCGCCTCATGTATCACTGTAGGGGGTAGAGCACTGTTTCGGCTAGGGGGTCATCCCGACTTACCAAACCGATGCAAACTCCGAATACCTACAAGTGCCGAGCATGGGAGACACACGGCGGGTGCTAACGTCCGTCGTGAARAGGGAAACAACCCAGACCGTCAGCTAAGGTCCCAAAGTYATGGTTAAGTGGGAAACGATGTGGGAAGGCTTAGACAGCTAGGAGGTTGGCTTAGAAGCAGCCACCCTTTAAAGAAAGCGTAATAGCTCACTRGTCGAGTCGGCCTGCGCGGAAGATGTAACGGGGCTCAAACCATACACCGAAGCTACGGGTATCACGTAAGTGATGCGGTAGAGGAGCGTTCTGTAAGCCTGTGAAGGTGAGTTGAGAAGCTTGCTGGAGGTATCAGAAGTGCGAATGCTGACATGAGTAACGACAATGGGWGTGAAAAACWCCCACGCCGAAAGACCAAGGTTTCCTGCGCAACGTTAATCGACGCAGGGTTAGTCGGTCCCTAAGGCGAGGCTGAAAAGCGTAGTCGATGGAAAACAGGTTAATATTCCTGTACTTCTRGTTATTGCGATGGAGGGACGGAGAAGGCTAGGCCAGCTTGGCGTTGGTTGTCCAAGTTTAAGGTGGTAGGCTGRRATCTTAGGTAAATCCGGGRTTYTAAGGCCGAGAGCTGATGACGAGTTACCTTTTAGGYGACGAAGTGGTTGATGCCATGCTTCCAAGAAAAGCTYCTAAGCTTCAGATAACYRGGAACCGTACCCCAAACCGACACAGGTGGTTRGGTAGAGAATACCAAGGCGCTTGAGAGAACTCGGGTGAAGGAACTMGGCAAAATGGYACCGTAACTTCGGGAGAAGGTGCGCCGGTGAGGGTGAAGGACTTGCTCCGTAAGCYCATGCCGGTCGAAGATACCAGSYCGCTGCRACTGTTTATTAAAAACACAGCACTSTGCAAACACGAAAGTGGACGTATAGGGTGTGACGCCTGCCCGGTGCCGGAAGGTTAATTGATGGGGTTAGCKMAMGCGAAGCTCTTGATCGAAGCCCCGGTAAACGGCGGCCGTAACTATAACGGTCCTAAGGTAGCGAAATTCCTTGTCGGGTAAGTTCCGACCTGCACGAATGGCGTAACGATGGCGGCGCTGTCTCCACCCGAGACTCAGTGAAATTGAAATCGCTGTGAAGATGCAGTGTATCCGCGGCTAGACGGAAAGACCCCGTGAACCTTTACTATAGCTTTGCACTGGACTTTGAATTTGCTTGTGTAGGATAGGTGGGAGGCTTTGAAGCGYGRACGCCAGTTYGCGTGGAGCCAWCCTTGAAATACCACCCTGGCAACTTTGAGGTTCTAACTCAGGTCCGTTATCCGGATCGAGGACAGTGTATGGTGGGTAGTTTGACTGGGGCGGTCTCCTCCYAAAGAGTAACGGAGGAGTACGAAGGTGCGCTCAGACCGGTCGGAAATCGGTCGTAGAGTATAAAGGCAMAAGSGMGCTTGACTGCGAGACMKACAMGTCGAGCAGGKACGAAAGTMGGKCTTAGTGATCCGGTGGTWCYGYATGGAAGGGCCATCGCTCAACGGATAAAAGGTACTCCGGGGATAACAGGCTGATACCGCCCAAGAGTTCATATCGACGGCGGTGTTTGGCACCTCGATGTCGGCTCATCACATCCTGGGGCTGAAGCCGGTCCCAAGGGTATGGCTGTTCGCCATTTAAAGTGGTACGCGAGCTGGGTTTAGAACGTCGTGAGACAGTTCGGTCCCTATCTGCCGTGGACGTTTGAGATTTGAGAGGGGCTGCTCCTAGTACGAGAGGACCGGAGTGGACGAACCTCTGGTGTTCCGGTTGTCACGCCAGTGGCATTGCCGGGTAGCTATGTTCGGAAWAGATAACCGCTGAAAGCATCTAAGCGGGAAACTWGCCTCAAGATGAGATCTCACTGGAACCTTGAGTTCCCTRAAGGGCCGTCGAAGACTACGACGTTGATAGGTTGGGTGTGTAAGCGCTGTGAGGCGTTGAGCTAACCAATACTAATTGCCCGTGAGGCTTGACCATATAACACCCAAGCAATTTGACTACTCTARCGAGCATCAGATTGCGGTGTGTGAAGATGATACGAACCGAAAGTTYGATATCTCACAAAACACCGATCTGTCACATACCCAATTTGCTGAAGCGAGRCCATCAGGTCACGACTCAGTACCCGAATTTCTTGACGACCATAGAGCRTTGGAACCACCTGATCCCATCCCGAACTCAGMAGTGAAACGATGCATCGCCGATGGTAGTGTGGGGTTTCCCCATGTGAGAGTAGGTCATCGTCAAGATTAAATTCCGAAACCCCAACTGCACATGCAGTTGGGGTTTTGTTTTTGCGCGCGAAAAATGGGTTTGATTTTTTGCTGTCTCGATCGACTTGCTCGTCAGGTGGGGGTTTCTATGCAATAGCGCTGGGCATGGCTATCATGCCTGCCTCATGGTGAGGCGGAAACTGCATGTCGACGTTGTTAGAGCTTCTGAAAGATGGGCGATTTCACTC
>NZ_JBFRFJ010000048.1:0-3182 GCF_052114765.1 Terriglobus sp. 2YAB30_2 | reverse complement strand
AACACAGATGATCCGCACTCAGAACTTCATCCACTCGAGGCGGCACCAGGTACCCTTGCTCCGGCGAATAGGGCAAATACCGTGACATACTCTCTTCTCGTATAAATAACCCCGAAAAGCAAGTACTCACACAGACTCTGAAGGCCCGCGTTGTTGGCACTATAAGAAGCGGGCTTTAGCCTTGGGCTTTTCTCCATCAGGAAAAAGCCCAGGGCTAAAGCCCATTTACTTTTACGTCTTTTATCAGCGGGCTGAAGCCCGCTGCTCCCACCCGGTTCAATCAACCCGGCTTCCTCAGGACCAAATCCGCTTATTGTTCAGCGAATAACGACTCCCACACTAGAACAGCAGCCGCGACTTTACATTCCTTACATACAATTTGCACGCCTGACGTGCGCCTCGCGCCAGAATCAGGCTTATGAAACTGCTCTCGATCCTTCCCGTCGTGCTTGCCGCTTCCTTTGCGGCCGCAACTGCGCAGCAGCCACAAGGCAGCCGTTCGTTCGAGGTCGCGTCCATTCGTCCAGGAGCATCCGCAACGGCGGAGATGATCGCGATCAGAATGAACGCCGACCGCTCGATGATCCACTACGTGAATGTCTCGGTGCGAGATCTCATTCGGGTGGCCTACGGAGTGAAGGAGTTCCAGATCAGTGGCCCTGAGTCGATACACAACCGCTTCGACATCGAGGCGAAGTATCCGGAGGGAGCCACAAGAGACCAGGTACCGGAGATGCTGCAGTCTCTTCTGAGAGACCGCTTCAAACTAGAGCTACACCGCGAGACGAAAGAGCAGGCAGTCTACGCGCTGGTCGTGGGCAAGAACGGACCGAAGCTCAAGGCGACGACGATCCCACCGTCGGACTACCCTGACAGTCCCAACCGTCGCCCCGGCACGCCGGTGCGTGGCGACATTCAGATGCTGGGCGGTCCGTCTGGCCTGCACCTGACCGGACCCGCCGTGACCTTGAGCAGACTCAGCGAAATGCTCTCGGGCTTTACCGATAAGCCGGTCGTAGACCAGACCGGTTTATCGGGAGAGTACGACATCGATCTCACCTTCTTTCCGGAAAATATGATGTTCCGCATGGGGGGTGGCCCGGGTGGTCCACGACAGGGGCCTGATGGAGGTGCAGACACCCAGTCCGAACCACGCGTCACCATCTTCGATGCACTGCAACCGTACGGTCTCAGGCTCGAATCCCGCAGGGCACCCCTGATGCAGCTTGTCGTGGATCACATTGAGAAGGCGCCGACGGAGAACTGATGCGCTCGTATTCCCAACCTAGCGTTCCGAGCGTTCACCCCAACGAACAAGTTCGTCGGGGACCCCGAGGGTGGGCACCCACGTAGGTAAGCGCTGAAGGCGCGCTCTATACCAGCCTGGGGCAACGCCCCAGGTTTCAGTGCCACAAGATGTTAAAGGGCTGAAGGCCCGCTCTATAGTTCCTCAGTCAAGGCGAATTTGTCGATACACCCTAGTGCCTGTTCCTGAAGTTCGATCACGAACATCCTTGCCATCCGGAGCATTGAAAACCAGGTCCTTCACGAATCACGCCAGCCAATATTTTTGATAACAACGTTAGACTGATGGCTCTGATACCTTGGGAGCGCAATTCT
The DNA here is from genome assembly GCF_052114765.1 of Terriglobus sp. 2YAB30_2. Classification (NCBI taxonomy): domain Bacteria; kingdom Pseudomonadati; phylum Acidobacteriota; class Terriglobia; order Terriglobales; family Acidobacteriaceae; genus Terriglobus; species Terriglobus sp. 2YAB30_2. The sequence continues at coordinate 1,562 of NZ_JBFRFJ010000048.1, read as the reverse complement.
TAGGGAGGTATTCGTGTATCGAGTTTTGACGGCAATCCTTCTTTCAGCGGCGACGGCTTTTGCCAACGATCTTCCAAACAAGAAGTATCTGGATCTCACTCATATCAAAATCATGGTTTCTGCGGCGGAGGCAAAGGCGAAGGAGCTCAATGTTTCCGTAACCATCTGCATCGTGGATGAGAGTGGCAATCTGCTTTTTCTGGAGAAGGGCGAAACCGCCTCACTGAACACCATTCAATTCGCCCAAAAAAAGGCACGCCATGCGGCCTTCTACGGCAGGCCGTCCAAAGACGGAGCTGACACAATTAAAAAGGGCAATACGGAAGCGATGGCATTCCCTGAATTCTTCCCCAACCAGGGAGGACTTCCGATTAAAATCGATGGGAAGATCCTGGGTGGGATCTCCGCCAGCGGCTCCAAATCGGAGATCGACGAAGCCATTGCGCAGTCTGGCCTTGACGCGCTTCTTAAGCAATGACGGTTGCCGGGGTTGATTCGTCGGCTGATCGAGGCGCTCACGAATTCGCGCTGGAGAGGACAGGATGCGGAAAGGGTTCACTAGAAGACCGCCAGCAGAGGCGCCCGCGGCGCACGGCACAAACTACATTACTCCCAGTGGGCTCGAGCGCCTTAAACATGAGCGCAGTTTTTTACTCAACAAGGAGCGCCCTGCCGTAGTGCAGGTGGTGGCGTGGGCTGCCGGCAATGGCGATCGCAGTGAGAATGCCGACTATCAGTACGGAAAGCGGCGACTGCGACAGATCGATGGGCGGATTCGCTTTCTTACGAAACGAATCGAGGCCGCGGAGGTGGTAGATCCCGAAGCTCCGAGAACGGGCCTGCGGATGACTAACGCATTCTTTGGCGCGACCGTTCACTATGTCAATGCTGCAGGAGAAGAGCGAGTGGTGAGCATCGTCGGTACCGACGAAGTCGATCTCGAACGCAACCATATCAGCTGGGTCTCGCCTCTGGGGCGCGCATTAATGAAAACTGCGGCGGGTGATGAAATTGTTCTCCATGCGCCGCGTGGCCCGGAACAGCTGACAGTGTTGGAAGTGCGGTATGAACGCATCTCGGTAGAACCGTTCCGCGAGCCACTTGGGTCCGAAGTCTCTACAAATGACTCGATCGCTGACACTCAATCGGCGGAAACACGGGAGTACGACCCGATGGTAGAGGAGCAAAGTGCGTCCTGATAAATGCGCTTCTCGGAAGTGATGAGCTTCGCTCCCGCACTGCGAGACTAGGGCGTATCGACAAATTCGAGATCGCCCGTCCAGTGGGTGCGAATGTCTTGCTTAAGGGCACGGCTTTAGCCGTGCCGTACGGAGTCTGAAATGAGGATGCGGCTTTAGCCGCTGAGGTACCGATGCTATGCCCTCAGCGGCTAAAGCCGCACCTCTGTGGGACATCTGTGCAGCCTGGGAGATAGGTAACAGTTTAGACCGGGCAGATGGGTAACACTTTTTGCTCGGTAGGTTTATGTATCTGAGTTTTTTTGATCTCAGGTAGTGGTGGAGGCGGTGGGAATCTGGGAATTTCGGTTGTATGAAATTTCC
>NZ_JBFRFJ010000047.1:0-3758 GCF_052114765.1 Terriglobus sp. 2YAB30_2 | reverse complement strand
TTGCTGCGGTTGACAATTGGATCCACAAGTACAACCATGATCGACGGCACTCCGCCCTCGGGATGCTCAGCCCCCTACGCTACGAGCAATCCCTGACAGACGCAGCAAAAGCTGCTTGAACCCCTGTCCACCATTCGGGGTAAACCTCAGGCGCAGCAGGGGCGGTAACAGGGGGCGGGTGTCTAGTTCGCCGGCGATGCGGGTGATCTCGAGGCGGAGGTTGGCGATGTTGTCCCGGGTGAGTGCGACGTTGCGGCAGGCCAACGGTTTGCAGGTGGCTATATCGGGCCTGAGTTTGTTGCCATGGTCCTGGCGTTGCTGGCAGAGAGCCGTGGCATGGGTGTGGACGCAGGTGATGTATTTGCCGGGATAGACCGCCGGATCGTCGCGGGTCATCAGCCGACGCAGACGGTGTTCGTCGGTGATGACCTTGCCCTGAAAGTGCGCTCGATCTGCGAAACCCTGGAGACGTTGGGCGGCCTCTTCGGCCGCGGGGCCTGCAAGGTTCGTATGTTCGTGCTGGTCGATCATGGCGAGCAGGTGTTCGCCGCGAGCAAGGGCTTGCTCGGATTCGACTTCGGCACGGAATCCGGAGTCCGACGTTCCCGCATAGCCTTCGAACATTTGAATACTTAAGTGCCGGAACGCAATTGCTCCTGCAATAGAGCCTCCGGGGCGGCGCGCGATGAACCAGGCCAGTGTGCGGCGCCATTGGCGGGTGGTGATCCGCCAGCTGGTTCCGTTGACGGTCGGGATGAAGTCGTTGCGCTGGTGGGTGGTGCAGTACTCGTTGATCCAGGTGACGAAGCTGTTGAGGTGGTCGTTCGTCGTAATCGTCAGCAGTGCATGGTTTTCGGGGTTCTTGATTGGGGAGCCAGGCCCGAAGCCGCCGATGAATTCCGTCGCAGCGAACAGGTAGTCGGTTCCTGCTGGTTGGAGTTGTTCGAGAACACCGATGGCCCTGGCGGCGGGTGCGCCGACGATCCAGGTTGCCTGAACTCCGTTGGGGTCTGTTTCGCCCTTGAACGCGAGGCTGGTGACCTTGTAGCGATAGATTCGGCCGGTCGCGTCGCGCTGGGCCGAAAGACAGTTGCGTCGTAGGTGTTTGATCTCGCAATCTCTCATCCCCGATTGGAACGCGATGGTGGCGTAAGCTGCCGCGAGCAGCAGGTTGACCAGTTTTGCGAGGTTGGGGGCGGGTTTGTAGCCGGTGACGTCGGTAGCGATGGCTTCGATCCATGGCTGGTCGCCGATGCGGCCGGTGATGGGGATGTCGATGCGGGTGTAGTTGTCGACGCCGACGATGGCTGCCGCTGCCTCGATCTCGTCGAGCCGAGATCTGACGGCTCTCTGGCTGCCACCGATGAGTCTCGCGAGTGCGAGCATGTTCGGTTTGCCGCGGTAACCGGGCAGCGGTTGACCCTGCGCGATATGGTCGGCCAGCAGCTGCCGAAGTGGGTCACGGACTGCGCCGTTGCGGGCAGGGGTCTTCGGGCGCGCCTGCGATCGCAGGATCCGCCATTTGTCGGCAGCAGCGATGATGTCGGCGGAGAAGTCGTCGACGAAGCGCATCGCCCAGACCATGAAGGGTCCGTGCACTTGCTCAGGAATGCGGTTGGTCGAGTTCTCTCCGCGCCGACGGTTGTTCTCGCTCCAGCCATCCAGGTGCGCGGGGTCGAAGGTCAGATGATCGGACAACGCACTGCGGTAGCGCCAAAGCATTCGCACCCCGCCTCGCGCTATGTCGCGGTAATCGGGCGATTTCAATGTGAGAATCAGATGCTTCTGGTAGCTCTGCAGATCGGCGCCGACGAGCTCGCGCAGGCTCGCCGGTCTGCGACCGGTCCTCGCCGCTGCTGTGGTGTTCAGCCATGTCATGAACCGTTTGAGTTCGGTGTAGCGTGTCCGGACCGTGGACATGGTGGGTCGTTCCTCGCCAGGTGGAAGGTCTCCGCTGAGCATCGCGAAAAGTAGTTCTTTGGCCACCACTCGCCAGGGGGCTGGGATCAGGGCGAGGTTCACCACAATCGAGCGCGTGTGGGCTTGAAGATTTGCAGGGCCGAGTTGCCACACGTCGTCGCGGAATCGATTCGTCTGTTCCAGACGGTATCCCGTGAGCAGTGGGCGCTGGGCTAGCACGAACCGGTCGTCGAACCGATGCTGGCCGGCAGGGTTGGTCAGGGTTGTTGCCATGGATGCTCCAACAAGTCCAGCAGTGCGTCGGTCGGCTTGTTCGCCGCGGCCTGGTCGATCTCGGCTGGGGTGAATTTGACCAGGACATCGCGTTGGATGGCGGCCCAGACCGGGCCGTAGCGTTGCCACCAATCCTGTTCGCGGAGTTGCTGACGCCGGATGGACAGAGCGTCGAGCAGTGCGAGCAGCCTGGGAAGGTCCTTACCTGTGATCAGGCAGTTGCCGCAATGGAAGCAGTCCAGAAAGCTTGCGCGGCAGGGTTTTCCGGTGACGGGATGATGGTCGTGATCGATGCACTCGGTCCAAGCGGTGTCGAGCTGCCCGGTCACGGATTGTTGCGCGGTATTCGGGGCCAGTCCCGCGGTTTCGAGTTGCTGCGGCTGGGCCTGTCCGGCAACGACGCGTAATGCGTTGCCGGAGTGCTTCAGCAGCGCCTGCTGGTGTGCGGCGTAGGCGGATTCCTCGGCGTCGGTGAGGGCCTGGCTCATGATCCCTTCGGCCCAGTCGATGACGGTCGGATCTTTGCGTAGGTAGTTGGCGAACAACACGGGCAGACTGTTGGTGCGGGCAGCCGAGGGCAGATGACCACCCATCTGCTTGGTGCGGCGAACCTCGATACTGGTCTTGAGCCGGTTGAAATCCAGCGCCAGTGGTGCCGCGGGAGCGCCGGGGGAGCTGTCGAGCAGGAGGCTGTGCCGAGCCGCCCAGTCGAGGCTATGGAGATCGGTGTGGTTGAGGCCCTTGGCGAAAGGATCGTGGTGCTCACCCACCGTGCCGACGGCGCGGAACCGGTGACCGTTTCGCCAGACTGACCACACCCGTTCGGATCCTTGTTGTCGTGCTCGGCCGGGCGCGGTCAGCCGATGAATGAGCAGATAGAGCCCGCCCGGGGTGCGCAGCTCCCGTCCGGGCGTTCCGATTTCCCAAGTCACCGTTTCGTGCCAATGCTGTTGGCCCCGTCGGCGTTTGATCACACTCAACTCGACCGCGCGGTCCTCGAGGACGCGATGGGCTGCGGGCAACTCCTTGATGGTTTCCATGTTGCGGCCGGTCAGGATGGCCAGCAAAACCAGTAGCGGTAACAGGTCAGGTTGGCAGACGAACAGTTGCTGGGCGAGTTCGCGTCGCCGCAGCCTGGTTTCATTGACATGCCCGGATAGGCGTGGAACACAACCGGTTTCCGCGATGGGGACGAGTTGTTCGGCGAGCTGCTGTTGTGACTGTGACAGAGCTTGGTGATCGTGGCGGAATCGGGCGACCAGGTCCCGGCTGGCCTGGATCCGATCTCGGATCCGGGCGACATCGGAGCGAGCCGCTCGTTCCACCTTGCTCAACTCGCCATCGGAGTATCCAGGCTTAGGCCTGGATCCACCGACGTAATCTGCGGGTAGAGGTGTGTTGAAATAGCGAAAGTGTCCTCTGAACTGGGATGATTAATGTTCTCACGCAGCAATCAAGACCAGGACRGGCAGACACTTTCAGTGCGATTGTTCCACACGTTCGCCGAGGATTCGGCGATGTTCGATGACGACAACCTTGTGTCGGTGGCCGGGTTGGTTCCGGTG
>NZ_JBFRFJ010000046.1:0-3905 GCF_052114765.1 Terriglobus sp. 2YAB30_2 | reverse complement strand
TCGCTCTTCGACCATGCACCGTCAATCGGGCATGATAGTGATAGTCCATCCGTTCCTCCGGAAACTTCTATTTGCTCGTCACAAACAGAATCTCCAGATACAAACGGATGGACAACAACCTCTTGAAACATCACAGGTGCCCCACCCTCACGAAGTTAGGGTGGGTACGAATCCACGGAATTATGGCGCGGGCCTTCAGCCCTTTAACATCTTGTTGGCACTGCAACCTGGGGCGTTGCCCCAGGCTGATATGGAACGCGCCTTCAGCGCTTTAACGCCCCCCGCCATACAGACTCATCCTTCAATGAATTTCGCATGAAATCACAGAGCACCTGTCTCCTCTTAAGTTTGAGTTAAGTCGCAAGCGCCTACGCTGAAGTTCAGTTAGTGCCCCCCAACGACTTACCACATCGTAGAGACCTCTCCCCCTTGCACGTAAAGAGGCCGACGATGTAGGGAATCCATTCACTCCAACCCGGGCTTTTCAAAGGGATAAGAGCGTATGCGCAAATTTTTCTGGCAAAGTTTTGTTCTTCTATTTGTCTGTCTATGGGCGGATAGATCTCTCACTGCACAAACAATCTCCGGTGGAATCGCAGGAAACGTGCGCGATACCGCCGGAGCTGTTCTCGTCAGTGCAAAGGTGGTTCTTGAACCATCGCAACGTCAGGTAGCTACGGACAATCATGGAGAGTTTCGTTTCCCCAACCTGGCTCCGGGTACATACACGCTTACCGCGTCGTATGTGGGATTTAAGCAGTTCATCACGACCGTCAGTGTCGTCTCGAATCAGACGCAGAACGTTGCGGCAATGCTCGAGGTAGCATCTGACAGCGATACGGTGATCGTTACAGCGCCTCGCCTGCGCGGCGATGCCGAAGCCATCAACATTGAGCGTATGTCTGCCGAGATCGTTCAGGTTGCGCCGGCGGGTGTGATCACCAGTCTTCCCAACACGAATATCGCCGATGCCATCGGCCGTCTGCCCAGTGTGTCGCTGGAACGAGATGAGGGCGAAGGAAAGTACGTGCAGATCCGTGGAACGGAGCCGCGGCTTTCCAACTTGACCATCAACGGTGTCAACGTGCCATCGGTGGAGGTGACGGTACGCAACGTCAAGATGGATGCGATTCCATCCAACGGGATTGACCGTATCGAGGTCTACAAAACCCTTGCTGCAGACCAGGATGCTGATGGTGTGGGCGGCACCGTGAACCTCGTAACACCCACGGCGCAGGATAAGCCAACCTACTCGCTTAACGGAACCGCGGGCTACAACCCACTGCAAAATGGCTTCTGGCGCGGAGGATTCGATGGAACCTTCGGCAAGCGCTTTGGCCCTGGAAAGAAGTTCGGGTTTCTGCTGGGAGGAAACTGGGACCGCACCAACCGCGGCATCGACGACCTCGAGCCCAGCCAGGGCATTGGAGTGCTGCCCAACGGCACCAACATCGCCTATGTCAGCAGCGAAGACCTGCGTTCCTACGAGTATTACCGCACTCGCTACGGCTTTGTAACCGGCATTGACTATAAGGTCAGTCCCAACACCTCCGTGTATTTCAAGGGCCTCTATGCCGACTTCCATGACTTCGGTGAGACGCGTGTCTACACCCCCAATGCGGGAAACATCGTCGGCGGCAGCGGCTCCCAGGTCATCTTCGACAACACGGGCTCATGGCAGTATCGCCACTACATCCGCAGGCCGGACCAGCAGATCTTCAGCCTGCTGGCGGGCGCGAGCCAGGAGATCTCCAAAGATGTGCTGACGTATGACTTCGCCGTCTCGCGTGGTCATAACATCGGCGGCCAGGTCTTTCCCAGTACCTATTTCAGCGGCCCCAGCAATGTCACCTTTACTGAAGATCTGAGCAATCCGAACCGGCCGAAGTTCTCAGCGACGGATGGCACCAACGGTTTTGATGCGACGCAGTACACGGTCAACGAGTCCGATGGCGGCAGCTATCATGCGACGCAGCTCAACATTCAGGGCACCGCCTCCTATGCCCACAACTACAACGCAGGCGGCCATCCCAGCACGTTCTCTTTCGGCGTCAAGATACGTAACTCGTACTCGACTCAGCGGGAGAACGACAATCATCTTTCATACACGGGCGCCACACCATTTACGCTTGCCAGCGTTGTGGGCAGTTACACCAATCCGACATATTACAACAACAGCTTCGCCATCAATGGAAAGGCGTATGGTCCTGCGTCATCCTATGGTGGCATTCAGCACGCGGTCGCAGCCAATGCCGGTGACTTTACGGAAGATGTTGTGGGTGATTCTGTCACCTACGCGCAGGCTTTCTTCAATGCCGATGAGCGTATTACTGCCGGGTATCTGCAGGACGTAATCTTTATCGGCAATCTGCGCCTGGAGGGCGGCCTTCGTTTCGACGCGGGCAGCACGCACTTCCTTGCCAATACCGTCAACAATGCGGCTACGGGTCCGTGCTTCAAGGACCCAACGCAAGTCTGTCCTGGTGTAACACCGACCAGGCAGGATGCCAGTTACTTCAATCCGCTTCCCAGCGCGGCGCTGCAGTGGCAGTTCCAGAAAGACAGCAACCTGCGTTTCGTCTATAGCCGCGGATCGGCACGACCAAACATCGGCGATCTTGTGCCGGCGACGGTCGTCGATCCCAATCAGACTCCTTATCCGACAGTGTCAACCGGCAATCCAAACCTGGTGCCGACGTTGTCGGACAACTTCGACATCCTTGCCGAGCACTACTTCCAACCCCTCGGCATCGTGCAGGCCGGCTACTTCTTCAAGGAGCTGCATAATCCTATCTATCCGGTTGCCAACCTGGTCAACAATTACAACGGCACGGGCAGAACGTATCAGGAGACGCTCTCCATCAACGGCCCAAATGCGCGGCTTCAGGGAATCGAGCTGCAATGGCAGCAGCGCTTCTCCTTTCTCCCGGGCATGCTGAATGGCCTCGGCGTCAACGCGAACTACAGCTACGCAACCTCGCATGTGACGTTCCCGTCGGGCTTCGATGGCGACCGCGGTGACCATCCCGCACTGGACCGCACCTCACCCAATAACTACAACTTCAATCTGACCTACGATAAAAGCCGCTTTTCAGGTCGCTTTGCGATCAGTCATAACGATGCGAGTATCGCAGCCTATCAGTGGAATGCAGGCACAGGAGCGGCCAACGATCCAATCCTCGGATTGAAGGGACCTACCGGAGACAACTACTTCTATGCGCATACGCAGTTCGATGTGCAGGGAAGTTATCGCGTTCACAAGGGATGGCAGGTGGTCGCCTCCGGACTGAATCTCAGCAATGAAGTCTTCGGCTTCTACAACGGAAGCACCATCTATCCGGTGCAGCGCGAGTACTATCGTCCAACGGTTTCATTCGGCATGCGTTGGACACTGGCGAGTGAGCAGTAGTGAAGGAGGGCCGATATCGCTCGACGAAGCAATACATCGGGTGCCCCATGTCCGGGGTCCCCAGCGAACTTGTTCGTTGGGGTGGTGTCCCTCGGGGACATGGGCCCGGCCTTTACTTTCTGTACCCCTACAGCGGTGCATTCGAGCTACGGGTTCACCCAAACGAAACAAGTTCGCTGGGGACCCCGACGCTCGAACGTCCCACATAAGCTTCGCGTATGTGGGGCACCCAGTGATAGCCGTTGTCGTAGGCGATACAGATAGAACCCGTCGATGGAAAAGCGCTGAAGGCGCGCTCTATATCAGCCTGGGGCAACGCCCCAGGTATCGGATAGCGAAACGGCATGAGGGCTGAAGAGTCTGTGTGAGAGAGGCATCATCTCTCTGGATGAGTGAGCCGTTGTTGGAGGATTTCATTGTTGAGTGTGGATGGGAGCTGTTTTAGTGGGATTTCTGGAGGATGTAGATGCGTTTGAGGTTGTAGGCGGTGGCGGCG
>NZ_JBFRFJ010000045.1:0-4175 GCF_052114765.1 Terriglobus sp. 2YAB30_2 | reverse complement strand
ATTCCGGTAACAGCGGCTCGGCCAGAGCCCACAACTCGTCCGGGACAAGGCGTTTCGACAACTCGTCTACCACAAGTCGAACATCATGCAGCACAACCGGATCCGACGCAGCAGAACCGAATCACAACCACGTAAGACACGGTCTTACTCTCCCCGTTGAGCCGGAAGACCTCCCGGACGGCCGCGGGAACGACCGGCGCGGCCTGGGCTTCGGCCATTTCGTCGATCGCGGAATCTGTGGCCCCTGCGACAGCATGCGGGGCGCATGCCGTGCTCGACGACATCTTGGAAAATACTGTGGATCTGGTCGATGATTCCGGCGTTGCCCACTACTACCATCTGCTCTCTCGATTGCTGACAATATATAGCAGGGTGCTGGACATCTCGCTGACCTCGATAGTGCATGAATGCTCATGGGCGAACTGGACTCAGCACAGCCTGGGATGAGCGATCTCGTTGCGAGGCGGCGTGGTCTGGCTGGGTAATCGACGCGCACGGTCAGTAGCTGCAGCCGCCTTGCCCGGTTCCAGCGGCTTGTTCGCGTGGGGATGGGTAAGTTCACCTATTGGTCCCTGATGCGCGAAGCGCCACCTATCCACTCATACTGGTCGTCGTCCTGTGTCCGGAAGCGAAGTCAACCGATTTCGTGGATCGTGCTTCGAGCTGTAACAAGAAACTGAGGTGATGGGGGATATGACTCCTGTCGTCGTCGGCATCGATGACGTGAGACCGTGGCCGTCGCGCATTGCGGAGGTCTGGTGACCCCGTGTCGGCAAGTACTTCATGGCGACGAAACTCCGTCCAACCCATAGCATCACACGCGCAGATGCCCCGTGTTTCTGGTTGTCGGTGGGCGAGGTCCGGTGAGGTTGTCACTGTGACGGCGCGAAACTCGCCGTCGGGATTCTCTGCTCTGATGTGGTGTGTATTCGACGAGGAATTCCCAGAAATGGACAGTGATGGCATCCGACGTATCGCGGCATGATGGGCGATCCGCGACCGGCTCGCGCACCTTGAGTTCGAAATGGATGAATACCGAGCGGGACAAGATAGTCAGGAGCGGAACCGATGAGTGACCTCGGTGATCTGCGGCGGCGTTGGTCGAAACTGGCGGGGCAGGCATCGTCCGGCAATCTGGAATTCGAGGAGTATCAGGCCCAAATGTGTGTCCAGGCCTGCGAAACTGCGCTTTCCGGCCTGAAAGCGATTCAGGGCTGCATTTTTTCCCCGCCGGCTGGTTGGCAGCCGCTGAATGCTCTTCCTGAATTCGGTAGACGCCCCTCCGGCATTAGTATGGCCGGTGCCTTCAACGGCAGGGCGAAGTATCTCAGTGATATTCTTGGGGCGCATTTCGCCATCGTAGCCGAGATGGCGAATGCTTTCAGTGTGGCCGGAAAGGCATACCTCGAAGCCGAAGCGGAATCCCGGCATAATTTCGCCAACGTTGCCCCGGCAGCGATTTCGGGTGGGCCGGCAAAGATCGCTATTACTCGCGATGTCGGCTTCGGCTCGAACGAAAGAAATGCGCCAAACGTCGAGACCAGTGCTGAGAGAACTGAAAGAGTTATCATCCAATCCGATCCTCGCGTCAAGGAATTCAAGGAAGCGCTTGATGGAAAGCGTATCGAAGGGAACGCATCAAAGTCTCCGGCGCTCGTAGTCCGACCTGTGTATCTGAAGGATGGCGTCGTTGACGAAAATATCAAGAATCCCGATGCTGCCGAGTCGCTCCTGTACCACGATCTGTATAAGTTGGGCCAAACTATCAAACCTCAGCCGATCGCAGATGCCGGCAGCACCTGGCTCTACCTCGCCGAATGGCTGCAGCGTCTGTTCGCCGACCTCGCAGATACAATCGACAATTCGAGGGATTCGTGGTCGGGATTCGGTGGAGAGGCTGCTCGCAAGGCCGTTCAGGACTATGTGGCGGCAACAGGTCCCCTGGTCGACGATATGACAAAGATCGGCAATAATCTCAGCAAAGCCGGTGTTTGGTTGAACGTAACGAAATGGAGCATGCCGCAGACGGAGGCGGGTGGCCCCGGATACAAGGATTACGATGGTGTTCTAGCGAATCCTGGGTCATTATCGAAAGAAGACCCTACTCCTGTATACCAGCAGAGGTACGAGGACTACTATCGGGTCAATTTTCAGGAATCCCGAGTAGTTCCGATGCTGACAGCACCCGATCCGGTCCCCGTTGGTGCAGGCGTCGGCGGGCCGAGAAGTAGCGCCGGTGGATCAGGCGGCAGCAGCGGATATTCCGGCGGGGTCCCAGGCCCTGGACTAACGGCCGCCAGCGTGGACACTTCCGGCCTGACCGGTGCGCTGCCGGGTGCCGGTGGTGGTCTGGATCCGGCCTCCGGTGTCGGTGATCCGCCGGTCCCCCCGCCGACCTCGCCATCAGGTCCGGATTCCGGCCAATTGACCAGCCAATTGGCCAATATGGCGCAACAGGCTATGTCGGGTGCCCAAACCGCCGCTGAGGCAGCAGGTCGCTCGGCCGTTCCACCGGTGGGCGGTATGAACATGGATAAGGCGGCCGCGGACGCGGCTAAAGCGAGCCGGTTCGCCGCCGGCGCGAAGGGGGGAGGCGTAGGCGGTGGCGGAGCGCCGCTTGCGAAAGAAGCGGCCTTGGCGAAGGGGGCGGCACAGTCGAAGCTGTTTCCACGGGCTGGGCTTCCCGGGACGGTCGCCAGCACGGCGATCGGACGGGCGGGCATGGCTCCGATTACCGGAGCGCCGGGCACACCGGGCGCGGCATCGCCGCATGGGGCAGGCAAAGACCAAGGCAAGGAACACAAGCGCGCTGACTTCCTGGGCTCGACAAGGCATTTGGAGGAAGCGATCGGCGAGCCGGTGGCGATCAAACCTGTTCTTGACGAATGAACCGGACCTGGAGTTTCACAGATCTCGAGTTCGTCGTTCTCTGGCAGAGACTGAACCAGGATCTGCTTCCGCACCCGCTCATATTCACCAGCCGTATTCGCCTGCACGACGACCTCGTCCGGGAAAAAGCCGCGACCTGGGAGCGGTTGCGTTCGAGGGTGGACGGATCGCTCAGGGATGCGTTCGATGCTATTGCCCGCCCAGATGTCCGCTTGGCGGTCCAGGGCCGCAACGGCGAAGACCTCGATGACCCGGCGGGCAGTATTCGTATTCTCGCGGCCAGAAGTGCGGGTACCGGGTATGTGGTGAAACAACATCCCGGCGAAACCATCTGGCACAGCAAGGGATTCACGATCACCGAATGCAGTGCGGTGGGCCTCGCCGACGCGGTCGTCGCCGAGCTTCCCGATGCCGGGCCGGGCGAACTTGCCGATGTCACGTTGGTCACGGGATCTTCGGCCGACGACATAGATTACTCGTACGGTAAATCCAAGGTGAAACAGGCTTCTTTCGGAGATTCGGTCAGACAGCGGTCGCGGCGGTTTCTTGAGTCTTCGTTGTCTGTCATCGGGGCGATCGAGATCATCCAGGGCCGATCGCGATTCGGGCCGCGCGGCATCACACGGCATGTACTCGAGTGGCGGGATGTGGAAGGCGACGGTCGTTACGTAATCACTGTCCAAAATCCGCTGGTCGCGGTGGCGGCGGATCGGAAACGCCTGACGGCCACGATAAATGCCAAGATCGCGGAAGTAATCCGCGTCATCAAAGATGAACGTGGTGCCTGACACTCGGTATGACACGTGGAACGGCGGTGCGGGATCGGAAAGTGAGGATTTCAATGAAACACGAGGCCAGGCGGCTGTGGGGCGACCGCTGAGAGCTACATCGCGATGACCGACGTATTGGCTGGCGTGCCCTCACTTCGAAGGTCGTGACAGCTTTGCGAGCCGCCGGGGCCCGGGCGGCGCCGCATCCCGTGGATACTCGCCGCCTGCTCGTCGAGTTGATGTGCACCGACATGGCAGGGGACTGGTCGCGAATTACGTTGCACTGTGGGGAACCCGAGGCGATCGCTACGAAACTTGTGCAGGAACCCGCGGACCAGCCGCCGCGTGGATTGTCGTCAGGCATCGTTAGCCTCGATCTTTCACCGGGCCTTCGGCCCGGCGTGATCGGGCTCGGATTGGGTTTTTGCTGCTTGACCGGCAGCGTGCGGGCAACCGAGGATGGCCCGGTCAGCGGGTTGACTGCCGGGTTCCACGGGTCCGGAGTGATTCGTCCTT
>NZ_JBFRFJ010000044.1:0-4447 GCF_052114765.1 Terriglobus sp. 2YAB30_2 | reverse complement strand
AAACACAGATGATCCGCGCTCAGAACTTCGTCCACGCGAGGCGGAACAAGATAACCCTGCTCTGGAGAATAGGGAAGATAACGTGACATACTCTCTTCTCGTATAAATAACTCCGAAAATCAAGTAGTACTCACACAGACTCTTACGCCCGGTACCCGGAACAACCATCGAAACAGTGCGATGGATCGGTCGTATTCCGGAGATCGAGCTTCAGCTCTCGAACGGGCTGAAGCTTGTTTCACGGAGAAGCGCACCAGGCGCTCCCGACTGGGCTCTAACCTCTCTTCAAGGTGCCGAAATCTATGTGCGTGCGGGACGAATCGTCTGGCGCGACTTAAACTAACAAGTAAGGTGTATCAATAAATTTCGCTGCGGAATTATAGAGCGGGCCTTCAGCCCTTTGGTTTTGAATGTGCCCGGAGACCTGGGGCGTTGCCCCAGGCTGGTATAGAACGCGCCTTCAGCGCTCGGAGCCAGCTAGCTTCTTCCACACCTTCCGCCACCAGCTCACCCGCTGCTGCGGCATCTCCACTCCCGGCTGGACGAAATAATCACAGCACTCCGGAACGCTCTGGAGCACCCTCGGGTCCGTCCCTGCATACCGGTGACAGCCGAAGTCCTGCTGTTTCAGGATCTCGATCGCCCGTTTCAGATCCTTCTTCGTGGCCGGCTGGCGCATCCAGCCGCAGTGCGGCGGCGAACTTTCGACCCAGTTCACCAGCTCCGGGGCGATCTTCTGGGGAATGCCGCAGCCCAGACACTCATTCTGAATGACGTAGAAGTCGCCGGGGACGGAACGAGGGTCTGCTGTAAAACGTGGCTCCATAGGGTAGATAAGGAAAGATTAGCCTCCCCGACGGCGTGCCGCCAGCCCGTGCTGGTAAACTGTTGGAGGCGGCAGATTCCTGCCGGTTCCCCGCAAAACTCAAGTTTTCAGAACAGGATCCACTCCCGTGAGCAACGCCACTACGCCTATTCGGAATATCGCCATCATCGCCCACGTCGACCACGGCAAGACCACGCTGGTTGACGCGCTGCTGCGCCAGAGCGGCACCTTCCGCGCGAACGAGGCCGTGGCCGAGCGCGTGATGGACTCCAACGAGCTCGAAAAAGAGCGCGGCATCACCATTCTGGCCAAGAACACCGCCGTCCACTACGGCGACTCCAAGATCAATATCGTCGACACCCCCGGCCACGCCGACTTTGGCGGCGAAGTAGAACGCGCCCTGAAGATGGTGGACGGTGTCGTCCTGCTGGTCGACGCCAGCGAAGGTCCCTTGCCGCAGACCCGCTACGTGTTGTCCAAGGCTCTCGAGGCCGGCCTGCCTCCGATCCTTGTTATCAACAAGATCGACCGTCCCGATGCCCGTCCCCAGGAAGTTCTGAACGAGGTTTATGACCTGTTCATCGACCTCGACGCCGATGAGAGCCAGCTCGAGTTCCCCGTGGTTTACACCAACGGCAAGGCCGGTACCGCCACCATGGACCTGGCCCAGCCCGGCACCGACCTGAAGCCGTTGTTTGACACCGTCCTCGCGAAGATTCCGCCGGCCGTCGGCGATCACGAAGGCGCCCTCCAGATCCTGGTGACCAACCTCGACTACTCCGACTACCTTGGCCGCCTGGCCATCGCCCGCGTCTTCAACGGCAATCTGAAGACCGGTGACGAAGTGAACGTCGCCAAGCTGGACGGAACACTGCAGAAGACCAAGATCACCAAGCTGTTCAGCTTTGCCGGCCTGAAGCGGACCGACATCGAGCAGACCCAGATCGGCGACATCGTCGCCATCGCCGGCGTTGCCGGCATCACCATCGGCGAGAGCATCACCGGTGTGGACAATCCGCAGCCGCTGCCGAAGATCACCATCGACGAGCCGACCATCGCCATCCAGTTCTCGGTCAACAACTCGCCCTTCTCCGGACGCGACGGCCAGTACGTCACCAGCCGTAACCTGCGCGACCGCCTCGACCGCGAGCTGCTGACCAACGTCTCCATCCGCGTGGAAGAGACCGATTCACCCGATAGCTTCAAGGTGCTGGGCCGTGGTGAGCTGCAGCTCGCCGTGCTGATCGAAATGATGCGCCGCGAAGGCTTCGAGCTGATGGTCGGCCGCCCTGAGATCGTCACCAAGCGCATCGACGGCGCCCTGATGGAACCGGTGGAGTATGTGACCATCGACGTTCCGGAAGAGTTTGCCGGAACCGTGATCCAGAAGCTTGGGCCTAGAAAAGGCGAGATGGTGAAGATGCACGGCCAGGGCCGTGTGCGTATGGAGTTCAAGGTTCCCAGCCGCGGCCTGATCGGCCTGCGCTCGGAGATGCTGACCGAAACGCGCGGCACCATCGTGATGAACTCCATCTTCGACGGCTACACCAACTACCAGGGTGAGATTCCGCAGCGTCCCAGCGGAGCCCTGATCAGCGACCGCGCAGGCACAACGACCACCTATGCACTGAACGGCCTGCAGGACCGCGGCGTTCTCTTCGTCGGCGATGGTATCGAAGTCTACGAGGGCATGGTCGTCGGCGAGCACTCGCGTGACAACGACCTCGACGTAAACTGCGTCCGCGAAAAGAAGCTGACCAACATGCGCGCCAGCTCGGCCGATGAAGCCCTGCGCCTGGTGCCCTACAAGCAGCTCACGCTGGAGCAGTGCATTGAGTTCATCGCGGACGATGAACTGGTTGAGGTCACGCCGAAGAACCTGCGCCTGCGCAAGAAGGTCCTGCAGGCCAACCGCCGTCCACGCCGCAACCAAAACGTGGAGTAGTAGGCTTACGTCTAAGAGCTAGTCTCGGAGATTTGATGGCAGTACAGCCGGAAGCAGCACACGAAAGACAGCACCACGATCGTCCGGCCCCCGTCTGGCTGCAACGCATTTCGCTGTTCATCCTGGTACTCTTCTGCGTTTACCTGGGTGTGCTGGTGACGGTGCTTCCGTGGTGGCCCCGCGTCTGGGACCACAACAATCTCTTCAACGCTTATCCCACCATCGGCGCCATTCTACGGAATGGCGCCATCAAGGGCCTGATCTCAGGCCTCGGCTTGCTGGACATCTGGATCGGCATCAGCGAAGTGATCCAGTATCGCGACTATCGCGGCTAGAGCATTTCTCCTGTAGGTGTGGTGTAGGGATTCCGTATCTATGGGCGTTTTCCGCAATGAAAACGCCGCTGCACTCCCCTTCCGGGCTACCCAGCAACAGGAGAAATGCTCTAACGCCGGGTTGAATAGTGCAATAGTTGAATGGTTTTGACGCAGTACCAATCGTTGACCATTCAACTATTCAACCAATCAACCATTCAACTACCCTTGTGTTATGAGTCAGCAGCATCCGGTTCCGGATCCCCTCCAGCACGCTCCCCTCGCCTACGAGGACGATCACTTCATCAATTCCCCCGATGGACGCATCTTCCGCATTCTGGCGGAGTACTCTGAGCCTCTTGCGCGCTTTCGTAAGGAACGCGTCCAGGACACAGTCGTCTTCTTCGGTTCCGCCCGCTTTATCGGTATGGACGCCGCCGAAGACCAGATGCGACTGCTGGAGAACACCGGTTCCGCGAAGCTTGCACCGGAAGAAGAACAGCCGGCGTTCGACGGCGAAGAGACCAGCGAGCTGAAGAAGAAACGTACCGAAGCCGCCATTGAGATGGCTCGCTATTACGAAGACGCGCGCACACTGGCAAACATGATGGCTACCTGGGCGATGAAGCTCCCAGGCCGCCGCAATCGCTTCGTCGTCACCTCCGGCGGAGGGCCGGGCATTATGGAGGCCGCGAACCGCGGCGCCACCGAGGCCGGAGCCAAGACCATCGGCCTGAACATCGCGCTCCCCTTCGAACAACTGCCGAACCCCTGGATCACCCCCGAGCTCAACTTCCAGTTCCACTACTTCTTCATGCGTAAGTACTGGTTCGCCTACCTCGCAAAGGCTCTGGTGGTCTTTCCCGGAGGCTTTGGAACGCTGGACGAGATGTTCGAGCTCCTGACCCTCGCCCAAACCCGCAAGCTGGCCAAACAGATCACGGTCGTGATCTACGGCCGCGAATACTGGTCGCAAGTCATCAATCTCGATGTGCTGGTGGATAAGGGAGCAATCGCCGTCAAAGATCGCGATCTTTTCCAGTTCGCCGACACACCGGAAGAAGCGTTCCATCTTCTGGTCGATGGTCTGACGAAGAACCATCTGCAGCCGCAGGCCGAACCGGCCACTCCGCCTAGTGTGGAAGATTTCGTCGGTCCGGATATCGCGAAGACGAGAGGGTGAGAAGCAGTTGCTGGTTGCTGGTTCCTAGGGCGTATCGACATATTCACTTCCGCTGCGGGAGAGTTTTTTGTTGCAGTTTTTGCATGGGAGTATTGCGCTACGAGCTGACCGATGCTCAGTGGAATCGGATAGAAGGGTTGTTGCCAGGCCGAGCGGGTCATGTGGGCCGTCCCCGTCCT
>NZ_JBFRFJ010000043.1:0-4618 GCF_052114765.1 Terriglobus sp. 2YAB30_2 | reverse complement strand
CCTCCAAGGTGAAGGCGCACGACGAGAACGAGGTCGCCGGTATCGGTGACCGTGTTCAGCTGATGGAGACCCGTCCGCTGTCGGCCACCAAGCGCTGGCGGTTGGTCGAGGTGCTGGAGAAGGCCAAGTAAGCCTGCTCCCCGGCTGGCAAGTCGAATAGCGAAGGCCCGCTTCCCRTTCGGGAAGCGGGYCTTCGTTGGTCTGTTCGAGAAACCGGACTCTGTACCTCGAGTACGGTCCAGCTGGCATTCGGCGGCGGGGCGACCTTTGATCTGGGTGCCCCAATGTGCCTTGGCTATGTCACGTCTCGTTATCCGCTGCGGATGCTGTGAAGCCGGTGGTACCGATGGCCAGGAAACAGGGCTTGCCGATCCTGTCCATCTTGTAGAGCGCCTCGTACAGATGCGTTGACATCAACGTCATCCACCACTCCCATGGGGACAGCTCGCCACGGCCGGGGTCCTCGGCGATACTTTGGTAATACTCGATCAGCGAGTCTTCTGTGAACCTGAACGCAACGGGAGGACTCACCGGCGAGCCACGTTGACCAGTGAGCCACAGAGAACCCTGAGAATCGGACGTGATCTCCAGTTTCAAGTCGCGCCCGGCGTCCACGACCGAGTTCACCAAATCCGACACCGATGGGTCAGGCACATCCCCCTCCTGGGAACGCTGTGATGATTCGTCCGTCACTGAGGACGATTATGCTCGGGTAGATAGTTGTGGCAATCGCACCCGTGGCGAAGTTGACCAGATAAATCTGGCCAGAATAGCACGTTCTACCTCCGGCTTGGTTCACGGTGCGATCCGGGTTGTCCAGTGATTTGGATATTGCCATGTCGGCGATATCGCGCCAGTTTCGGTTTTCGATGGCGGCCAGTTGTTCCCACTCCGTCCCGTGGCCCTCCTGTATGTGACGGAACCCCCACTTGTCGTTTCCGCACAACAGACGTGCCTTGCCGTATTTGGCGACAACCTTGTCCTCCGGCGAGGACGTCCCACAGGCTCCCCACACCTGGGGAGTCGCTTCGGCCGTTGATGCGCTGAAGCCGAATGTCGCGAGCACTGCGAGTATGGCGATCGCCATCGACTTATGTACATTCATCATGAAACCCCGGTCATCATCTGTGGCTCTGTGTGTTCCGTCATTCGCCGGACTCCCAGAGGCGGTGCCGACGTGCCGAGTCCGGTGTTGCGCGGCCAGCGGTGACGAGTGCGGCGAACGCGGCTTGCTTTCGGGCGCAGGTGTGTTCGCGGTGGAGTTGCATTGCGTGATGGGCTTCGGTGAGGGTGAGCGGGCGTGTGGGTGGGGTGCAGGTCCATGCTTGCGGCCACTGGACGGGCCGCAGGGCGCAGCGGGTTCGGGCGTGCCGTCGCGCGGTAGTGGGTTTGCGTCGTTGACCGCTCGGCCATACGCACCCGATCGCGGTGATTGCCACCACACTCGTGGCGACGACCGCGCCAACGCTCCAGACCACATTCCACGTGCTCATGGCAGCTCGCCTCGCACCAATTGCGTGAGTCCGTCGAGAACCTGCTGGTACGTCTGCGCTGTGGGTGTTATGACGGGTAGCGCGTTACAGGTGTCGTCCGTGGGGTAATAGATGCCGCGTTGATGGGCGCGTTCGCGTGGGCTCAGCTCCTGCGGCACGATCCGCCTGAAGTGGACCAACGTGTGATAAGCAACTCGCTTCCACGCGCACCGGTCGATGTTGCACTCACGATGCCTGCGCATCTGCTGGTGAGCGAACTCGACTTCGGCGAACCCGCAGATCGTCGGCGGGGTGACGAGCATTTCTTCGCTCATCAGGCTGCTCCCACCTGGCGGGAGGTATCGGCGCCGGAATCATTCCGGTGTTCGAACCCGATGGCCTTCGTTCTGTCGTGTTCCTGATAGGCGGTCGACGGTGTCCGGACCGCCGACTTGATTGTTCGGGTGTTGATCAAGACGCCGGGCGGCACGCTGTGATCCGTCGGCGGAACAGTAGGGATCATGGCCCAAGCGTGACAGTGGATCTGAGCGACCGGATGTGACAACTTGTCACGCGGGTGCTTAGTTGGTCAGCGCGATTTCCTATTGCTGTCGGTGTGCCTAATCGCGCGCCATATATCGCGAATAATGGTTCCGATGTCGGAATGCGATGGATACCAAGCCAATTCGGCTGCCGCCTTGGCGGGACTACCGATCAGCGCGGCAGGCTCGGGTGCCGGTGGCCGACGTATGAGCTGGATCTGGCAGCCTGTGTGCTGTTCGACGGCAGCCGCGACATCGAGAATGCTGGTGCCGCGTCCGCTGCCGATGATGTACTGCGTGGCTTCGCCCAGCGGTGGCATATTCTCGACAGCAGCGCTGAAAGCCGCTGCGGCGTCGGTGATGTGCAGGTAATCGCGGACCGCGCTGCCATCGCCGTTGATCTCCAACGCGGAGCGATCTATAGCGGCGGCGAACATTCGGGGGATCAGGCGCGTGGGGTCGGGGTCTACTCCGCCTGCCACGTTCATCAAGCGCAGCACGGTGGCAGACAATCGACCTGTACGGGCCTGCGCATGTATCGCCAACTCAGCCGCCAGCTTGCTCGCGGCGTACGGATGAGGTGGCGCGTCGGGCAGATCCTCGGTCATCGGCTGGCGCTCCGGAGTTCCGTATATCGCCCCGGTCGACGCGAAGGCGATTCGTGAGACCCCGACATCAGCCATCGCGTCCAGCAGGGCGACGGTTCCGCCGGTATTCACGCGAAAATACCGGAGCGGATCGACTATCGACTCTCGCGCACGAGTGAGTCCGGCAAGATGACAGACCGCGTCGATTCCGTCGAGCGCTTCTCGAAGGTCGACCTCATCGAATAGGTCGGCCATCCGAGTTGCCGCATGGATGGATAAAGTAGCCTTCCGCATCATCGCGATCGGCTCATGCCCGGCTGCTTCCAGCGCATCAACGACCGCCCGGCCGAGATAGCCATTCGCTCCAGTAATGAGTACTCGCACGTCCCCATCTTGGCATCAGGGCAGCAGCAGGTCGCGGTGCTTCCAGGTAAGGGCAATGCATGCCGCCGCAGCGGCGGCGAGTGGCTCGTGATTGAGTACCCGACGAATGTTTGCGGCGGTCCACCTGATTCCGATTGTGCCGTTATCGGATGGATACACCTCGCCCTCGGCGTTCTGCGATACGAGGCCCGCGAAAACCTGATCGAACACGTCTGCGTCGATCACGACCGTCGTCAGCATCTCTCCAGCCGGCGCTAGCGGATCGAGTCCGACTCCGAAGCACCATGCTTTTGCTGTGCCGTCGTGGCGGGCCTCCGTAAGCGTCCTATAAGGTTCGGCGGTGTAGTCGACCGATGTTCCTCGGCTGCCATCATGCTCCGGTGCATCCAGGAACTCTTCGAAGAACTCGCGGATCATGTTGTGCCACAAGCTGAAATCTTCCAGAACATTCCAAGGGCCGATCGCCGCCGGTTGAAACACGCCAGCCGGGATGATGTGAGTCAACCCGGCCGCGAGAGTCACTGATGCCGCCCCTCGTCGGTGTAGGAAGAATGTGTCGCCATCCGAAGCGCGTCGGACCGTCAACGTGTTGATGCTCGGAAGCAGAGGCCGCCGAATCGTATCGAACAGATCGCCAACTCGCTCCCGGAACGGAAGATCACGGATGTCGAATCTCTCGGTGCGGTTACGAGAAATCCATGCCGCAGTGGTCTCGTGTGCGAGAACCTCGCAAACATCGACCATGTCGAAATATGTTGTCAGGCCGAACTCCATTCGTCCGCCCGATTCGTCGAAGCCGGCGGCGAGCAATCTGTATGATGTCCGATTCTCAAACAAGGCAGGTTGCGCGATCGACCGGACTACTTGGCTGTAACGTTCAAAGCGTGATCCATCCGGTCTCATGGGTCGGAAAGGCTCGGTTTCGGGCTCGCTGCCGTTCAGCAAAGGTTCGCAGACGTTGGAGACCAAATCGAGCTGAACAGCATCGAGATCGATGGGGATCGCGGCCATCCAGTCCGGCCGCGTGATACACGAGGTTCCCTCGATCCGTATGGGCTCCCAGTACAGGCGAGCTGCAACCGAGGTCAGGGCATGGCGATTCCGATTCAGGGTCTGTCGTACCAGACTCCACTCGGCGAGATCGTCGGTACGGTCATGTTGATCTCTGCTGGGGCTGCTCAGCAATCCGAAGGTCTCGGGAGGAACCTCCATGGCATCCGCAAACCGCCGCAACTGAGTAACGTCTCGGCATGTTCTCGTGCCACTGACGTACTTCGACACCAGACTGCGCTCGACGCCGAGGACCCGTGCCATCTCTTCATGCGTAGTGGCCCCGCGCGCCTTCATGTACGCCTTGATCACGTCCCCGAGTCGCGGATCATGGGCGGCTGTCGGCATAACTCCAGCGTAGGTCTATGCGTCGTCAGTTGGCCAGACCGCACCGTGTCGGCCGCCAAGCTCCGGCGAGAGTCGGCCATGCGTTCGCCGAACGTCAAGGGCATCCGTGTGCAGTGCTCGGGCCGCCTCGGTGGCGCCGAAATGTCGCGCTCGGAGTTCTACCGCGAGGGTCGCGTGCCGCTGCACACGCTGCGCGCCGACATCGATTACGGCCTCTACCGATTACGGCCTCTAC
>NZ_JBFRFJ010000042.1:0-4644 GCF_052114765.1 Terriglobus sp. 2YAB30_2 | reverse complement strand
CGCTTCGCCACCACCACAGCACCGAAGATCCTTGACCTCCCCGACACCGTCTGGATCAACCAACCAACTCACGGCACCACCCAGGAGACCGACACGACAGCCGCTTAAACACACCCACCGGTCTCATTCAGCTTGAAAAATTCCGGTGGTGAGTGTCGTGAATACGCTGGTACAGGTCGTCTGTGCCCATCAGGACGTCGACTTCAGGAACCTGTCATTAAGGAACCTGGCCGACGAGCTCGAGATCCGTACCGCATCCGATGATCAACAGTCGCTGCGAAGCAGCTCCACTCGCAATAGCAGGCCTCATCAGCCGTTCGACGAGTTCCACCCCGCGCATACGTGAGGGCACTCAGCCTGTAGGAAGAGTTCGAGGACATCCGACTGCGAAACCCCAAGATGCTCAGGCATTATCGTGAGCCGCAGCAACGGACGGAACCGCTACGGTGTGTCGGTGGCGAACACAACGGGCGACCGGCGGGTCAGCAGTCTTCAAGGAATGCTTCGTAAACCAGCATCGGTTCAAATAGCGCGCATCGAAGTTCTCGAATCCAACATCCTTGCGCCGCAGGCCATCGAGTTCGATCGACTGATAGCGATCGTCGGGTCGCACGGTGCCGGTAAGAGTCTGACGCTACGCCTGATCGAAGGTGCGTTCGGCAACGTTCGTCAAACATTCGCGCCGCCGTTCATGCCCGAGTACGGGCAGGATGAAGAGCCACTGCTGTCGGCACTACCGCATCCAATCACTGCTACGGTGAATATCACAGTAATCCGGGACCATGTCCATATAACGGTACCCATCGATATTTCCGAAGGGCCGAGCGCGAACAAGCAGAAATGGGCCGACGCTCTCGGTCTAACATTCAAGCCAGAGCATATCGGCGTGCCGTACATGCTTTCGGAGCTCTTTACGTATCTACAATACTACGAGGAGCATGCGACTCATGCGGCGCATCGCGGAAATGGGGCAGTATCACCTGCACCGGAAAATCTTGAGCTGCTCCGCTCCTATCGACGTAAGGATCTCGACGCAGTCAGAAACATTCTTGGCAAGGTTTATGAGTCCGCCTCAAGTTTTGGATGGAAATACCACGATAATAAATGGATCGAACCCTTTCCGCATATCATCGCGGAAACTGCCAGCGGCAGGCGAATCGACAACTTGATGATGAGCCTCGGCGAACTGTGGACTCACTGGTTGTTCGGCTGGTGTTTCATCGGTGCCAATGGGTGGCCTCGGCTGCTCGATGAGCCCGAGTCCTTCTTGGCTCAGCGCGGTCATCGCCCACTTATCGACGAAGTATTCCGCCGTTGTCTCGAACACGATAATCAGCTAGTCGTCGCGACACACTCGCCGCAAATTTTATCACGCTTCCCGTTGAATAATATCCGACTCTGCCTGCCTAGCGCTGATGGGATTCTTATCGCTCCAGCAAAGAGTGCCTCGCAAATCTTCGACTTGCTTGGAGCTACAGGCTCCGTTCGGATCGTTGTTCTCGTGGAGGATGACATGGCGTCACACATCCTGGGTGATCTGTTTGCCGAACTTGACTGGAATCTTGCCAGGCAACTGGAAATCGTCCAAGCGGACGGAGAAAGTATGGTAATAGCCGGGTTGAGGGCCATGCGAAATGCGCGCGAGATCGGATATGTCGGAATTCTTGACGGAGACTGCCGAGGCAGGGATCTATTTCCAAAATCAAAGGTCGGCGTGGAGACCGCCGAGTACCTCACGCAGCGGGTCTTATATCTGCCAGGCAGCCAATCGCCGGAGACAGAACTGGCACAAGCCGCAGCCAAACAACCCGAACGCCTTGCGCAACTGCTCAACCGGGAGACCATCGATATTGCCACCGCGGCGGCGTCGTGCGCTGATCTCGACCACCAGTACTGGCTTGCTCGATACGCTCGCACCTTGGGGTTGCCTCAGGACGTGGTACGCCACAACCTCGTCCGGATATGGCTCACCTCGGAGACCGTCATGGTCCAGGCCAACGAGTTGATTCACAGTCTCCGAGCTCTCGTCGACCGGTCGTAGCCGCCCCGCGTCCAGACCAAGCCACTTGTACCAGCGTATTCACGACACTCACCACGCCCGCAGTGCGGGTCTGCCCGAGGAAGAGGGCGCCTTGAGGCTGGAACAACTCTCTTGATCGACAGTCCCTACAAAGAGCCACGCGCAACCACCACCGGAACAGACCACGACACCTACACGCGCACAGCGAAATACCTCGACGCCATAGCCCTTGCTGCGGGGGCACCGGTTGTGGTTGCGATGCCCGATGAGCAGGGCTGCCAGCGTTCAGGCCAACGCGCGTCGATCGCGCCTCACGCGGCGGGACCAGCGCAGTCGAGCATTCATCAGCGCCACCCGCTGCATCTACCGCTACGCCGAGGAAACCGGCTGGATCCGCTCCGCCGACAACCCCGCCCGCCAACTCACCATGCCCGCCCGACGACCCTCGCACCGCAACGCGATCCCGTCGGGACAGTTGGCAGAGATCTGCCAGGCCGCAGCGACCAGCGGCAACGCCCCCGACCTCGACGCTCTGATACTGCGCCTGCACATCGAGACCGCTTGCCGCCGCGGCGGGGCCCTCGCCCTGCGCCCGCACGATCTAGACCCCGACCAATGCCTAGTGTTCCCGCGGGAGAAGGACGGCACCGACCCCTGACAACCGGTCTCACCGACGTTGATGCGCCACCTGCAAGATCACGCCACCCAACGCCACAGCCCCCACTCCAGACAGCTACGCGCTACCGCAACGGAAAACCCATCACCTCTCGACGTTTCGCCCGCATCTGGAACCGGATCGGACAGACCTTACCGTGGGTCTCCAGCCAGGGCATGAGCACGCACTGGCTACGCCACACCCCGCTCACCTGGGTCGAGTGCACCTCCAGCTACGCCGTCGCCTAGAAGTACGCCGGACACCACAGCAAGAGCAACGGCACCACCGCGACCTACGTCAAATCTCACCTCACCGAAGTCGCCGCCACACTGGCCGTGATCACCAGCAAAGCGCACCCGCTCGTGCCGGCATACCACCCGGGCATGCCCATACCGTCCGCACGCTGAGCCCCGCGACCGAAGGAATCATCCTCATGACCGACACCGCTCTCGCTCCGCCCACCACAGTCGCGCGGACGACGCCATCCGAGGTGACCACACCGAAATCGCGTGCGCACACCTTCTTCTGGGCCGTGCTCGCAGCCGCCGTCACCGTCAGTATCACCGGCAACGCCACGCAAGCCCTGCTGCACGACACCGCGTTACCCGTCGTGGCTGCTGCGGTCGCGATCATCCCACCGCTGGCACTGTTGGCGGCGGTGCACGGCGTGACAGTCCTAGCGCGTGCGCACACCGCGACCCGCGCCACACGATGGGTGGCAACCGCCATGACGGTCCTGATCGCCACCGGCGCCTTCTGGCTGTCCTTCACCGCCTTACGGTCACTGGCGATCACCGCCGGAGTCCCACACGGCGAAGCATGGTTATGGCCTCTGATCATCGAAGGATCCACGGCCCAATCCACCGTCGCGTTGCTCGCCCTCGCCCACTCCACGCATAGCCATGAGCGTGTGCACGCAACTGGCCAAGCCGGCAATAGTCCGTCACAGCCGAACGATCAACCCTTCGCGGACAGCGCTGAGCCTGCACAGACACCATCTGCGGGAGTCGGCTTTGTGCACACTCCATCGCACCTTTCCGAAGGCACAGACCGAGACTTTTCGGAACTAGCAGCGCGACTGTGCGCACGTGACCCAGCCCGACGGCGAGACCCCGAACTCGTCGCCAGGGCACTGGCCCATCATCACCTCGACGGCTGGAATCCCACCCGCATCGCTACCAAACTGAACAAGAGTCGCTCCACCATAAGCCGGATACTCAGCGATGCCGCGACCTTCCAGTCCCACGAAACGACCCGCGAACGTCACTGTCACGAGCGGAATTATCCGGAGCAGCCACCACAATTACTCCTATCGGACGAACTCGCAGTGACCACAACACCTTCCCTCGTAAAGTGATCAGCACCGTTTACCATTCCGGATGGCGGCGGACCGCTCTCAGGTCCAAGCGCCGATTCCGTCTCAAGCATCGATGAGCACGATTACGCAGCACCCGAACGAGACGTAATTCGAGGAGTCTCTACTCGGATTCGTCCAGTTGCGAATCTCCGTTGGGGGCCACGTCCGGAAGGCTGACGCCAAGGTTTCGGTGCTCAAAGTCCCACGCGGGGGCACTCCGAGCTTGACTGGGCCCCGGTTGCAGTCGGACCTGCTCAGGGAGCTCCAGTCAGGAGGGTCGTTACCACGATGACGCTGCGGACTGAGGTCGCTTGAATCCGAACGGACGCCTGACGAATCCTGCCGAGTCAGCTAGCTACCGCGAAAGGACTGACGATTCATCAGCACACGACTACCTCTCGACAGCAGGTCACTCGAGGTGTTGGATACCCCACAGTGCTTTCGTTGCAGGTACCAGCACCACTGACTGGGCCCCGGTTGCAGGTCCACCGGCTATGCGAGTTGTAGCTGTTGCTTGAACTCGGTCGGTGACCATTGCTCACGGAAGGCATTGGGGGCGAGAAAGCCCAGGGATCCGTGTGGCCGGTAACTGTTGTACTCGATGCGCCAGCC
>NZ_JBFRFJ010000041.1:0-5144 GCF_052114765.1 Terriglobus sp. 2YAB30_2 | reverse complement strand
CGCTCTTCGACCATGCACCGTCAATCGGGCATGATAGTGATAGTCCATCCGTTCCTCCGGAAACTTCTATTTGCTCGTCACAAACAGAATCTCCAGATACAAACGGATGGACAACAACCTCTTGAAACATCACAGGTGCCCCACCCTCGGGGTGAACGCTCGCAACGCAAGGGTGGGTGGGGAATACGCACGCGACCAATTACCCGACGAATCGCGTCAGACTTGTCACTCTCAGCCTGGGCAAGCTTTCCATCAAGATCATTCCAAGGATCGCAACGGAAGCAACGAAGGAGACACACAGATGACGACCGCAGTGAAGACACAGACAACCGGCAGCGCAATGAAGGCACCTCCAACCGTTTCGCAGCAGGAGTGGGAGGCTGCCTGGCGGCAGCTCCTGGTGAAGGAAAAGGAATTTACCCGCTCGCGGGATGCACTGGCCGCAGAGCGCCGGCGCATGCCGTGGATGCCTGTCGAGAAGACGTACATGTTTGAGGGCCCGCAGGGCAAGGTGAGTCTGCTCGATCTCTTCGAAGGCCGAAAGCAGTTGATCGTCTATCGCGCCTTCTATGAACCGGGAGTCTTCGGCTGGCCCGAGCATGCCTGCCGCGGCTGCTCGCTTGGCGCCGATCAGGTTGGTCACCTGGCGCATCTCAATGCGCGCGATACGACGCTTGCTTACGCCTCGCGGGCTCCGCAGGCAGATATTGCCCGGTTGAAGAAGCGCATGGAATGGGAGATGCCCTGGTACACCCTTACCGACAGCTTCGATAAGGATTTCGGTGTCGATGAGTGGCATGGCCACAATGTCTTCATCCGTGACGGAGAGAAGATTTTCCGCACGTACTACATCAACAATCGCGGCGATGAGGCCATGGGAACGGTGTGGAGCTATCTCGACATCACACCGCTCGGCCGGCAGGAAGTGTGGGAGGATTCGCCCGAAGGGTACCCGCAGACTCCGACGTATAAGTGGTGGAACTGGCACGATTCGTATGAAGCCGAGGCCGCGCCGAATGAGAAGTGGGTCCAGGTGTCGGATGCGGGTGAGAAGGCTTTCCGCAAGGCAAGCGCGGAGATGAAGCAAGAGCAAGGGGAGTAGATAAATCTGAGATAGCCCATGCACCGGGTGCCCCATGTCCCGTGGTCCCCAACGAACTTGTTCGTTGGGGTGGTGTGCCGGGGGACATGGGCCCGGCCTTCATCGTCGAGGGCATAGATTTCGGGCTCTTGGCGGGATCTCCCAAGCTGGAATGGGACCGGGTGGGAGCCGTGGGCTCCAGCCCACGGTTTACCGGCTCAACAAAGAAGCGGGCTTTATAGCCCTGGGCTTTTTTTCTGATTCGCAGAGAAGGCCCAGGGCTAAAGCCCATTGTTTTGATGGCTTCTAATCAGCGGGCTGAAGCCCGCTGCTCCCACCCTTGCCCACCCTAACTTTGTGAGCGTTTCACCGAGCGATCGAGTTAGTTGGCAGCCCGCTGTTGCCACCTAAGCATGCCAGACAAACGATCACCTCTAGTCGTATCTTTATATCGACCGATAGGGAGCGGCTATCAGATGGAACTGCGGCATCTTCGCTATTTCACGGCGGTGGTCCAGTGGAAGGGATACCGTGAGGCGTCACGACATCTCTACGTGGCACAGCCGTCCATCAGCCAGGCGGTGGCTGATCTTGAGAGCGAGCTGGGCATTAAGCTCTTTTCGCGTGAGGGACGCGTGGCGCGGCTTACGCCGGAGGGACAGGTCTTCTATGAGGAGGCGCTGAAGACGCTGGCACAGGCCGAGCGGTCAATCGTCACTGCTCAGCGTGCGGCTCGGGGCGAGATCGGCAGGCTGGGCATTGGGTTTATGGGATTTGCCACCTGCCAGTTTCTTCCGGACCTGCTGCGCAAGTACAAAGCGCGTCATCCCGGAGTGGTGTTGCGGCTTGAAGAGAACGTGCCCAGCGGACAGGATCTCGCGTTCGACCGGGGCGAGATCGATATCGGCTTTACCCGTCCTCCTTCGGCAGATCGTAGTGCGTCCTACGAGTCGCGCCTGCTCTTCCGCGAGCCACTGGTGGTGGCGCTCCCCAAAAGCCGTAAGGTCAAGGCAAAGCGTATCCGTATCGCGGATCTCGCAGGCGAGCGCATCGTCACCTTTCAGCGAGCAAGCTCTCCGGAGGTCTTCGATACCATCATTCGCGTCTGCAACGACAATGGCTTCTCGCCGCGGCTGTACAACGAGCTGAACAATATGCACTCGGTGCTGTCGACCGTGGAGGCCGAGGAAGGCGTGGCGATCGTCTCTGCCTCTGCCCATAACTTACGCGCAGATAATGTCTCCTTCTTTAGGTTGCAACCGGATGATGTCCGCGTCGACATTGTCGCAACGTGGCGGAAGCAGGAGCCTTCGGTTGCTCTCAAGCTGTTTCTTGAGCTGCTCGACGAGGAGCTTCCGGCCATCCGCCAGAAGATGCGGTATCTGGAGCGATAGGCATTAACGATCACTTGATCGAAAGATGCGAGGAATCGGAATCACCATCTTCGGAATCTCTTCTGGTGTACGGCAAGAGAAAGGCCGTCAGCCAAGGAGGCTGGAGATGGGCAGCAAACAGAAGACAATCATCGTCACGGGAGCATCACAGGGCATCGGAGCAGGCGCAGTGCAGGCGTTTCTGGATCGCGGCTATAACGTTGTCGCCAACTCGCGCAACATTACGAAGTCGGGCGCCTATACGGAGTCTGCTCAGCTTGCGCTAGTGGATGGCAACATTGGCGATAGCGCTGTCGCGGCTAAGGTGGTAGAGACTGCGATCAAGAAGTTTGGATCGATCGACGCGCTGGTGAACAACGCGGGAATCTTCTTCACCAAGCCATTTACCAATTACACCGCCGAGGACTTCGAAGCGCTTTCGAATACCAACCTTGAGGGCTTCCTCTACGTGACGCAGGGCGTGGTGAAACAGATGCTCGCACAGAAGTCGAGTGGAAGCGTGGTCAACATCACGACCTCGCTGGTGGCGAATCCGATTGCCGGTGTTACGGCTTCAGTGCCCATGATCACCAAGGGTGGTCTGGAGGCAGTGGTTCGCAGCCTGGCAAGTGAGTACGCGAAACAGCACATCCGCTTCAACGCTGTTGCGCCGGGGTCGGTGGATACTCCGTTGCACAAGGACAACCCAAAGGACTTTCTGAAGACGCTCTCACCGATGGGCACCATCTCGGATGTGAGTGACATCGTGGATGCGGTGGTCTATCTGACCGAAGCCCGCAACGTAACCGGGGAGGTGCTGCACGTGGACGGTGGTGCGCACGCAAGCAAATGGTGAGCGCGAAGGGCACGCAGCCAGCGAGCCCGCAGCCGGCGAAGGCGGAACGCCGGCTTGCGGAGCTCGGTATCGAGCTGCCGCCAGCACCCGGGCCGATTGGCGCGTACGTGGAAAGCGTCCTGACCGGCAACCTGCTCTACCTCAGCGGCGTACTTCCGGTGGTTGCCGGCCAACCGCGGTTTGTCGGGCGGCTGGGTAAGGAGCTCGACGTGGAGCAAGGCCGCGAGGCAGCACGCATCGCGGCGGTGAACGTGCTCTCTGCCGCGAGAGATCACCTGGGCTCGCTCGATCAGGTCAACCGGGTAGTAAAGCTGACGGTCTACATGGCCACCGAGGGAGAGTTCACCGCACATGCGAAGGTGGCCGATGCAGCTTCGGAGCTGTTGCGCGATGTCTTCGGAGAAGACAAGCTGCCGGTACGAATGGTGCTCGGTGTGGCCAGTCTTCCGCTCGGTGTCCCGGTGGTGGTGGAAGTTTTGTTTGAGGTGAAGGCATAAAGGAAAGAGGCGGCTTGTCCGCCTCTTTTGTTGTTGCGAGGTGCATTGTGTCCGGACTGTGGAATCAGACCCGTGTCGCCAGCTTGCTGGGAATTGAGTATCCAATCATCCAGGGACCACTCGGCGGATTCTCATCGCAGCGGCTTGCTGCCGGCGTTTCAAACTTCGGCGGGCTTGGTGGATTCGGTGCACATGGCATGGAGCCTGAGGCGATCAAGGACGTGATCGCGGAGATCCGCTCTCTGACCACGAAGCCATTCGCGATGAACCTCTGGGTCTCGATGGAGGACGAAGGTGCACGTACCTCCGGGAATGCCGAGTTTCAGCGGGCATCCTCAGCGATTGCGCCTCATATCGAGCGTCTCGGCGGACCTGCGCCTGTGTTTGCTCCATACAAACCGATACGGTTTGAAGACCAGGCGCGTGTCGTGCTGGATGCGAAGGTGCCGGTCTTCTCCTTTATCTATGGCATACCGCCTATGGAGATTCTCGACGAAGTTCGCCGGCAGAAGATCGTCATCATGGGCACCGCGACCACGGTGGAGGAAGCGATTGCTTTGGAACAGGCAGGCGTGGATGTGGTGATCGCCTCCGGTTTTGAAGCAGGAGGTCATCGCGGCTCATTCCTGCGCTCCTCTGAGGATTCGTTGACCGGCACCGTCTCGCTGGTGCCGCAGACGGTCGATGCCGTGAGTGTCCCGGTCGTCGCGGCCGGAGGCATCGCCGATGCACGCGGCATTGCTGCCGCCTTCGCACTCGGTGCGGAGGGCGTGCAGATGGGGACGGTGTTTCTGGCATGCGAGGAGTCCGGCGCGCATCCGGTGCATCGCGAAGCGATCCGCAGTGGAAGAGCCGCGCGTACGGGATTGACCCGAGGTTTCACTGGAAGGCTCGCTCGCGGTATTAAGAACGAGTTGATGGATCAGATGAATGGTCCCGGGACGGAGATTCTGCCGTATCCACGGCAGCGAAGCCTGATGCGCAATCTCGCGATCCCTGCGCAGAAGGCCGGCAATGCGGAGCTGCTGGCTCTATGGGCAGGTCAGAGCGCGAACCTCGCGCGGTGTGCTGACGTGCATGAACTGTTGCAGGCGCTGGTGGATGGAGCTGCGGCGAAGCTGAATCGATAGAGGCAGAGGTGTCATCTTTGTTAGGGATTTCAGGGTATTCCGAACCCACCCTAACTCCGTGAGGGTGGGGCACCTGTAGGAGGTCAAGAGGTTGTTGACATCTGGAGCCTGCTGATGGGCGGGCGTAGGTTGAGGCTAGCATGAGGTCTTTGTTGGTTGTAGAAGTCTGTCCAAGGGGCGAGTTGGG
The DNA here is from genome assembly GCF_052114765.1 of Terriglobus sp. 2YAB30_2. Lineage (NCBI taxonomy): Bacteria > Pseudomonadati > Acidobacteriota > Terriglobia > Terriglobales > Acidobacteriaceae > Terriglobus > Terriglobus sp. 2YAB30_2. The sequence continues at coordinate 20 of NZ_JBFRFJ010000041.1, read as the reverse complement.
TGTCTCTTTGTTCTGAGTTT
>NZ_JBFRFJ010000040.1:0-5321 GCF_052114765.1 Terriglobus sp. 2YAB30_2 | reverse complement strand
TCGTGGAAGGATGTTCCGGCGGTGTCCTACTCTCCCACACCCTGTCGGGTGCAGTACCATCGGCGCTGGCAGGCTTAGCTTCCGGGTTCGGAATGGGACCGGGCGTTTCCCTGCCGCTATGGCCGCCGTAACTTTATGAAACTGTTCACGTGGCGCAACCGTTGTGGRGGTTGCGGCGCGGGCGTGTGTTGTTTCAGATACTGCACAGTGGACGCGTAGCTTCTTTGTTGGTAAGTCCTCGGCCTATTAGTACCGGTCACCTTCACACGTTGCCGTGCTTCCAGTTCCGGCCTATCAACCCCATGGTCTGTGGGGGGCCTTAACCACTCGGGGGTGGTGAGAAACCTCATCTTGGAACGGGCTTCCCGCTTAGATGCTTTCAGCGGTTATCCCTTCCGAACGTAGCTAACCAGCGGTGCCCTTGGCAGGACAACTGGCACACCAGAGGTTCGTCCGTCCCGGTCCTCTCGTACTAGGGACAGCCTTCCTCAAGTTTCTGACGCGCGCGGCGGATAGAGACCGAACTGTCTCACGACGTTCTAAACCCAGCTCGCGTGCCGCTTTAATGGGCGAACAGCCCAACCCTTGGGACCTACTCCAGCCCCAGGATGCGACGAGCCGACATCGAGGTGCCAAACCATCCCGTCGATATGGACTCTTGGGGAAGATCAGCCTGTTATCCCCGGGGTACCTTTTATCCGTTGAGCGACACCGCTTCCACTTGCCGGTGCCGGATCACTAGTCCCGACTTTCGTCCCTGCTCGACATGTCTGTCTCACAGTCAAGCTCCCTTGTGCACTTGCACTCGACACCTGATTGCCAACCAGGCTGAGGGAACCTTTGGGCGCCTCCGTTACATTTTGGGAGGCAACCGCCCCAGTTAAACTACCCACCAGGCACTGTCCCTGAACCAGATCATGGTCCGAGGTTAGAAGTCCAATACGATCAGAGTGGTATTTCAACGACGACTCCCACGACACTGGCGTGCCGTTTTCACAGTCTCCCACCTATCCTACACAAACCGTACCGAACACCAATACCAAGCTATAGTGAAGGTCCCGGGGTCTTTTCGTCCTGCCGCGCGTAACGAGCATCTTTACTCGTAATGCAATTTCGCCGAGTCTGTGGTTGAGACAGCAGAGAAGTCGTTACGCCATTCGTGCAGGTCGGAACTTACCCGACAAGGAATTTCGCTACCTTAGGATGGTTATAGTTACCACCGCCGTTTACCGGGGCTTAAATTCTCAGCTTCGCGTCCCGAGGGGCGCTAACCGGTCCTCTTAACCTTCCGGCACCGGGCAGGCGTCAGTCCGTATACATCGTCTTACGACTTCGCACGGACCTGTGTTTTTAGTAAACAGTCGCTTCTCTCTGGTCTCTGCGACCACACCCAGCTCGGACCGCGAGGGTCGTCACCGGACGTGGTCCCCCTTCTCCCGAAGTTACGGGGGCATTTTGCCGAGTTCCTTAACCACAGTTCTCTCGATCGCCTCGGTATTCTCTACCTGACCACCTGTGTCGGTTTGGGGTACGGGCCGTGTATCAACTCACTAGAGGCTTTTCTCGGCAGCAYAGGATCACTGAATTCACCTCAATCGGTTACGCATCACCTCTCAGGCACGTGTTGTGCGGATTTGCCTACACAACGCCCTACAGGCTTACACCAGTACAACCACTGACTGGCCCAGCTACCTTCCTGCGTCACCCCATCGCTTGACTACTACCAGCCGGGGTCGTGTGCAGCCCCTCGCTCGAGACCCGAAGGTCTTCTCGGAGGTTTTGGACACTTAGCACAACTGATTCGTCATGGGCGCGGATACACGGGTACGGGAATATCAACCCGTTGTCCATCGACTACGCCTGTCGGCCTCGCCTTAGGTCCCGACTCACCCTGGGCGGATTAACCTGGCCCAGGAACCCTTGGTCATTCGGCGGACGAGTTTCTCACTCGTCTTTCGCTACTCATGCCTGCATTCTCACTCCCACACCCTCCACCACTGGATCACTCCGTGGCTTCCCTGGATGCAGGACGCTCCCCTACCCACCCGAACCACTGCGCACCCGACCGGGGTCGGATGCGGATGTCTATGTTCGAGTGCCGCGGCTTCGGCGGTGTACTTGAGCCCCGCTACATTGTCGGCGCAGGATCACTTGACCAGTGAGCTATTACGCACTCTTTCAAGGGTGGCTGCTTCTAAGCCAACCTCCTGGTTGTCTTCGCGACCCCACATCCTTTTCCACTTAGTACACGCTTAGGGGCCTTAGCCGGCGATCTGGGCTGTTTCCCTCTCGACTACGAAGCTTATCCCCCGCAGTCTCACTGCCACGTTCTCACACACCGGCATTCGGAGTTTGGCTGATTTCGGTAAGCTTGTGGGCCCCCTAGACCATCCAGTAGCTCTACCTCCGGTGTGAAACACGTGACGCTGCACCTAAATGCATTTCGGGGAGAACCAGCTATCACGGAGTTTGATTGGCCTTTCACCCCTACCCACAACTCATCCCCTCAGTTTTCAACCTAAGTGGGTTCGGGCCTCCACGACGTCTTACCGTCGCTTCACCCTGGCCATGGGTAGATCACTCCGCTTCGGGTCTAGAACACGCGACTGGAACGCCCTATTCGGACTCGCTTTCGCTACGGCTACCCCACACGGGTTAACCTCGCCACATGCCACTAACTCGCAGGCTCATTCTTCAAAAGGCACGCCATCACCCACCACAGCAAGCTGTGCGTAGGCCCTGACGGATTGTAAGCGCACGGTTTCAGGTACTATTTCACTCCCCTCCCGGGGTACTTTTCACCTTTCCCTCACGGTACTAGTCCGCTATCGGTCACCAGGGAGTATTCAGGCTTACCGGGTGGTCCCGGCAGATTCACAGCAGATTTCACGGGCCCGCTGCTACTCGGGCACCCACTACAACAGGGCACGTGTTTTCGTCTACGGGACTCTCACCCTCTACGACAGGCCGTTCCAGACCACTTCGACTAACACGAACCTTTCTGACTGTTGCTCGCCACGGCAGTGACAAGAAAGTGAGCCCCACAACACCACACGGACAACCCCTGCCGGGTATCACATCCGCATGGTTTAGCCTCATCCGCTTTCGCTCGCCACTACTCACGGAATCACAATTGTTTTCTCTTCCTGTGGGTACTGAGATGTTTCACTTCCCCACGTTCCCTCCACACACCCTATATATTCAGGTGCGGGTAACACGACATCACTCGTGCTGGGTTTCCCCATTCGGAAATCCTCGGATCTCAGCTCGGTTGACAGCTCCCCGAGGCTTATCGCAGCCTCCTACGTCCTTCATCGGCTCCTGGTGCCAAGGCATCCACCGTACGCTCTTAAACACTTACTAACAAAGATGCTCGCGTCCACTGTGCAGTTCTCAAACAACACACAAGACCGAACCCTGACTCAGCACCAGCCGAGGATCCGAAAACCCTCGCGGTATGACTGAAGACCCAGCCTTGTCGTTATCTTGCCCAAGAGGAAACACTCGCGTGTTCTCTCAGGACCCAACAGYGTGTCGATATATTCACCGCGACCAATCACCGAGGATTGATCGAATACGGGGAAACCTGTCAGCGTTCCACCCATGAGCATCCGCAGCCCCACAGACGGGGACTCAACGGTCTCTGGCACCAGCGTTTACCTTCCCCGACTGTTCGGGGTGCCGTGCAGAAGTGCTCCTTAGAAAGGAGGTGATCCAGCCGCACCTTCCGGTACGGCTACCTTGTTACGACTTCGTCCCAATCGCCAATCCCACCTTCGACGGCTCCCTCCCACAAGGGGTTAGGCCACCGGCTTCGGGTGTTACCGACTTTCATGACGTGACGGGCGGTGTGTACAAGGCCCGGGAACGTATTCACCGCAGCGTTGCTGATCTGCGATTACTAGCGACTCCAACTTCACGGGGTCGAGTTGCAGACCCCGATCCGAACTGAGACCGGCTTTAAGGGATTCGCTCCACCTCACGGTATYGCAGCCCTCTGTACCGGCCATTGTAGCATGTGTGAAGCCCTGGACATAAGGGGCATGATGACTTGACGTCGTCCCCACCTTCCTCCGAGTTGACCCCGGCAGTCTCTCACGAGTCCCCGCCATTACGCGCTGGCAACATAAGATAAGGGTTGCGCTCGTTGCGGGACTTAACCCAACATCTCACGACACGAGCTGACGACAGCCATGCACCACCTGTACACCGACCACAAGGGGGCCTACATCTCTGCAGGTTTCCGGTGTATGTCAAACCCAGGTAAGGTTCTTCGCGTTGCATCGAATTAATCCACATGCTCCGCCGCTTGTGCGGGCCCCCGTCAATTCCTTTGAGTTTTAGCCTTGCGGCCGTACTCCCCAGGCGGGGTACTTAATGCGTTAGCTACGGCACGGATCCCGTGGAAGGAAACCCACACCTAGTACCCACCGTTTACGGCGTGGACTACCAGGGTATCTAATCCTGTTCGCTACCCACGCTTTCGCTTCTCAGCGTCAGTTACTTCCCAGAGACCCGCCTTCGCCACCGGTGTTCCTCCTGATATCTGCGCATTTCACCGCTACACCAGGAATTCCAGTCTCCCCTGAAGTACTCAAGTCTGCCCGTATCGCCTGCAAGCTCACAGTTGAGCTGTGAGTTTTCACAGACGACGCGACAAACCGCCTACAAGCTCTTTACGCCCAGTAATTCCGGACAACGCTCGCACCCTACGTATTACCGCGGCTGCTGGCACGTAGTTGGCCGGTGCTTCTTCTACTCCTACCGTCACTCTCGCTTCGTCGGAGTCGAAAGAGGTTTACAACCCGAAGGCCGTCATCCCTCACGCGGCGTCGCTGCATCAGGCTTTCGCCCATTGTGCAATATTCCCCACTGCTGCCTCCCGTAGGAGTCTGGGCCGTGTCTCAGTCCCAGTGTGGCCGGTCACCCTCTCAGGTCGGCTACCCGTCGTCGCCTTGGTGGGCCGTTACCCCACCAACAAGCTGATAGGCCGCGGGCCCATCTCGCACCGATAAATCTTTCCACCCACCAGCATGCACCAGCAGGTCCTATCCGGTATTAGACCCAGTTTCCCAGGCTTATCCCGAAGTACGAGGCAGATCACCCACGTGTTACTCACCCGTTCGCCGCTCGTGTACCCCGAAGGGCCTTACCGCTCGACTTGCATGTGTTAAGCACGCCGCCAGCGTTCGTCCTGAGCCAGGATCAAACTCTCCGTTGAAGACTCACAACCACACCCCCGAAAGGGTGCAATCAAAAGTATTTGAACCAGAGTCCGAAAACCCAGCAAAACAAAACGCCAACACAAAACATGTTGACTA
>NZ_JBFRFJ010000039.1:0-6705 GCF_052114765.1 Terriglobus sp. 2YAB30_2 | reverse complement strand
TGGCATCGTCCGGTATTCGGCCGACAGCACCGCCGAGATGCTCCACGAAGACCTGTGTGAAGGGCGCACTGATGCTTCGGCAGTGTGCCAGGAYCGCATCGGCGGCGGCGTCGCTGAACTCGGACAAATAATGAGCGCGAAGATCGTTCWACCAAGTGTTAAGCCCGACGTGCAAATTATTGGGGCTCACCACTTGTGTACCTGTATTGGTCCAGCCCGTGGGTTAGTTGAGGCCCGCAAGTGTCCCGCCACCTGCTGGCCTCGCGCACATGCTCCACGCGCCGCATACATCAGAGACAGGCTGATTCTGCACCAGKCTATTTGTTTGACCTGATTTTTTGGGCGATCAGCTTTGAAAGAGGTTCGTGTGAGTCACGACTCAGGTGTGTACCGTCAATTCCCGGACACGCGACGGTAGCCGCGTCCACGAACAAAGCCTTGCGCTTGTCRGCGACGCGGCGTATTGCCGYGCCGAGTTCGCGCGATTTGCGTACGGAGTCGGCGTCGTACTCGGAACTTTGCTCGGCAAACGCAGGCTGGTCGGCATCGAGATGGATCGGACTGACCAGCAATACCGCAGGCACTCCACCAGTGCGGGTCCAAGCAGTACGCTCGATGTTGTCGATATAGCCCTCGAGCGCGGTTGCGACGGCGTCTGTTTCTCGACCGAACTTGGTTTTRAGATCGTTGTTCCCCAGCATGATGACCACCATGTCCAAGGGCGAGTGGCTGCGCAGGCATGGTTGAAAGTAGGTACGGCCATTGCGGTCATCACGATCGGGGTCGTCCAAGTCGGTGGTACGACCGCCGAGACCTTCCTCGATAATGGCGAATCCGGTACCCAGAAGTTGCTGTAGCTGCCCGGTCCAGCGCACGTCGGCCGGCCATCGGCCGCGCCCTTCGGAGGGTTGGCCGAAGGTGTTGGAGTCACCGAAGCACAAGAYGGTAAACGCGGCAGGGTTGACGATCAAGGTCGGATTCCTACGGGTTGGACGGATACGCCGAGGCGTTCGGCAACGCCGACAAGCCCATCCGGCCGTTGCCTATCTCGACGGGTCAGTAGCTCATTGGTCAGCGTGTGGGCCAGGGGTATGTGACCAACGAATTCCGGTGCCATCGAGCACGCATGGCGAAGCGTATCCACGGCTCCCGCATCGTCCCGGTTGTGGATCTGGGCTTGTGCAACGTTGATGAGCCTGCGGCTGCGCAGCGTGGGCGGAATTCCGGTATCACCGCCACTGACAACAGCGGCAAGTCTCAGAGCTTCACGCGGCCGATTCGCACCAGTCTCGTTGATCACACCGAAACTAGCGGCCGAGGTCTGGCCGAACACATTGGACACCTCGGGTCTACTGGCATACTCGTCTTCTAGCTGCGTCCCAGCCGATTCGCATAAGCGTAGATATCTTCGTGCCTCGCGGTAGTCCCCCGTTCGAGAGGCAGCGAATGCCGCATAGCATAGGAGTTCTCCCCATATGGCGATATGGCGCGGGGTGGCAGTGGACAAACGCGGTTCAATGTCGGCAGCTGCCKGGTCGGCATACGCGGCTGCATCGTCATACATGCCGTTTTTCGCAAACAGCCATGACTGTGATCCTTTAATAGCAGCTCGTGTCAGCTCGTCCCCGCTCTCCGTTGCCAGTGCATCTGCGCGGACGAGCGCCAGTGTAGCTAAGTCTTCCTGCGCCACGTAGCCCAGAAAATTTGATGAGGCGTGCAGTAGTTGAGCGAGTGAAATATTGATCTGACGCCGYGTCTCACCTGTCGCCGCCTCAGCTGCGCTGTAGGCGCTTGCTAAAGCGGCAGGGAGCGCCCGTTTCATTTCGCCGAATCGCGCCGAAAAGAACAAATCCCATGCGCGAGCTACTGCAGCGGTCAGTTCCAGCTGTTCGCCTGGCGGCGTATCTGGAATGCATCCCATGAGCACCCGCCGCAGATGAAACATATTGCCGTCATGCGAGCCGCTGCTCGAGTCATCCGGGATTGCTTTGTCGGCAGGTCGCAGGGGCACAGCGGCGGGAGCGTCGGACAGTATCGCGTCAGCACCAAGGAGGTCGGTGAGTTGTTCGGGGGTGACTTTCAACGCGACAGCGAGCTTGGGCCACAGCCACGCCAGAGGCTCACTCTTACCGGCCTCCCAGCGCACCACGGTTGACCGCTCCACGTTTACACGCGCCGCCAACGACTCCTGAGTAAACCCCAGAGCCTTACGGYGCTGCGCGAAACCGCGGCGCGCCCCGCGCCCAACAGCAGCCATGCCCTTCACCTTCCGCCCCTACCTACACCCGAGCTCAGCGGGGCATTGCCTCTTTCGCGCCTCATTAGTGCTCAGTGTGCGCTCTGGTCCGTGGTCGCTGCCAACGGTTGGCTACAGGGTACGGCCGAAACCTAGTGCGTAGCAATGGAGGCAACGAGCTATGACCAGTCAAGATACAGCGCGGCGCAGCGCGGTCAGYCCCCGGACAGTGAGCCCTGTGGGGGGCGTGCTGATCATGGCCGGGGGCGCGCGATGAGCTTCCCCGAATCCGAGACAGCAGGGCAATTGGAGACAGAGCGGTGGTTGCTTGGTATTGCCGGGGAGCTGCCGCCGCTGCTGGACCGTCACCAGCTCGACAAGCGCGGCCGGTGCACGGTGTGTCGTGAAGTGCGCGGCCGGTGGTGGCCGTGGCCGATGCGGATCACATGCACGGTGCGCGCTGGGCTGGGTTTCTCCCTGCACCACCTTGACCGGCTTGCGCCTTTGATCACCCTCGGGCACAAGATAATTGGGGCGATGCTGTGAGTATCGTCCGCTTGAATCCCAGCTATCTGAAACCGCCCGATGCCCATCCGGCCGCCACACCTGAAGAACTAGCCCTCGTGGCGCTGGGGAGCAGCGGCAAGTACCTGGGCGGGGCGGAGAATCTGTCGGTGCTGTTTGCGCGCCGCGCGGCCATCACGTGGGGTTTCTCGCATATGGCCGATACCGCTGAAACCATCACTTCGCACCTGGTCACTCGGGCGGTGGAACTTACCGGGGTACCCAACCCGCCGGCGCGCTTTATCGAGGTGATGAAAGACCCGCTGCCGCTGATCGGTATCCGGCTGAGGCTCATCCGGCTCGGTTTGCTTATCGAGGTGTGGGACAGCAAAAGCGGTACCCCACTTCCGCCGGACGGTGAGTTTCTGGATGACGATTTGGCCTCTGTGCAAAGGCTCAGTGACGAATGGGGCTGGTATCGGGCACCCGGCGGCGGGAAAGTTATCTGGGCCAAACTCCACCACTCCGCCGACCGTATGCCGCGCCGCACTGTTGGCCGCTATTCCTATCCCGAACCCGATCCGCCGATCACAGCCTTTTCTGACGCGCCCGTAATTCAACGAACGCTTGACGGGCTACAGCAACAAGTCAACACCGCGAGAAAGGCGTACTATGGCTATCTCTTGCAACGACACGACGACGGTGAACCTACTGTCCAACCCGGACGTTGCCGAATCCCGAGCCCATATCCACCCGTTAAGGCTCAGTGGGCGGCGTCAGGGAAAGCTACGCGCGGGCGTAGTCGGCCTCGGTAGGCAGGCGCTCGACGATCACATACCGGGGCTCAAAGAGTCCGAGGGCGCCGAATTAGCGGCGGTGTGTGACGACAATCCCGAGTTGGTACGTGAGCATCAATACCGGCTGAATGTGGGTGGCTATACCGATTTTCATGAGATGTTCCGCACAGAACAACTCGATTTGGTGATTGTCACCGTGCCACACCACATCGGGCGTGCCGTTGTCAGTGCCGCCGCCGAGCATCGTGTTCACGTGCTGAAAGAGAAGCCGTTCGCCACCACTATTGCCGAAGCGCATGACCTTGCACAACAGTGCCGGAGTGCCGACATTCAGCTCATGGTCACGTTGCAGCGTCGTTTCAATCCGATTTATACGAGCTTCATTCAGTTGGCCGACCAGATCGGAACACCGTTCATAGTGGAGGGGCAATACACGCTGTTTGTCGATGATCCCTCCGATGGGTGGCGCGGTAAATCGGCGATGGCTGGGGGCGGTTGCGTCATCGACATGGGATACCACCTCATCGACATGGTCCTGTGGTACTTCGGCCTGCCCGATCGCGTGTTGGCGGACATGTCGGTACAGGCCAGACCAGACCGCATCTACGACGCCGAAGACACCGCGCTCATTCATTTCGGCTACGACTCCGGCCTATACGGGTCGCTGCTGCTGTCGCGATTCATCGGGCCGAAAAGTGAGCAAATCAGGCTTGTCGGCAGTAAAGGTGTGGTGCATTTAGAGCGTGGGCGGCTACGCCGCCTCACCAATGGCGGCGAAGTCATCGAATCGCTATCGCGTGAACAGTCATGGCCTTCGGCGGCAACCTGCCAGATTGATTATTTCTGCCGGGTCATCGAAGGACTGCGACCCAACCTCAGCGGCCCAATAGAAAACCTTGCGCACATGAGTTTCATCGCAGCTTGTTACGAGTCCGCCAATACACACACCTACGTAAATCCGAAGGGGACGCAGTGGCCAACCCTCTAGCCTTGCTCGGCGGAACACCAACCGTTCGGCATGACGGCCCACATTTCACCTGGCCACCACTGGGAGACGGCGCAAGAAGCGCTGTGTTGGGCCAGCTCGACCGCGCGGTGTCGATCTATGACCGTTCCGGCGTGGTCGAAGAATTGGAGAACGACCTACGCGAGTACCACGGTGTGGAACACGCCGTGCTCACCAGCTCCGGCACCGCCGCCCTGTACTCGATGTACGCGGCGTGCGGCATCGGCCCCGGTGATGAGGTGATAGCCCCGGCATACACGTTCTTCGCCACTGTAACGCCGCTGCTGCACGTGGGAGCGGTGCCTGTGCTGGCCGATTGCGACGCTACCGGCAACCTTGACCCCGACGACGTAACACGGCGCATCACCCCAAATACCAAGGCGCTCATCGTTACCCACATGTGGGGACTGCCCGCCGACATGCCTGGGCTTCAAGCGGTCGCGGATGATCACGGCCTGATCCTGTTGGAGGATGGTTCCCACGCCCACGGCGCGAGCATAAACGGCCAGCGCGCCGGAACCTTTGGCCACGCTGCCGCTTTCAGCATGAACGGCCCCAAACCGCTATCGGCCGGGGAGGGTGGTTTTATCCTCACCGACGACACGGAGGTCTATTACCGGGCGCTCCTGCATGGCCAGTACAACAAGCGTTGCCGCAACGAGATCCCGCGAGAGCATCCGCTCTACCGCTACGCCGTTACCGGTACCGGGCTCAAGCACCGCATTCACCCGTTGGCGGCGAGTCTCGCGCGTGACCAGCTCGCGAACCTAGACGGCTACCTAGACGGCCGGGCCAGAGTCGCGCGGTACCTGTGTGACCAGCTCAGCGACCTAGCGGGCATCACCGTGCCCAACGTACCGGCCGGGGTGCGCCCGTCCTGGTACGGGCTGACGCTGCGATACCGGGCAGACGAGCTGGGCGGGCTTCCCATACAGCGCTTCTACGATGCGCTGCACGCCGAAGGGTGCCGCGAACTGGACCGGCCCGGCTCCACGTGCCCGCTGAACCTGCTGCCCCTGTTCCAGCAACCTGAACCGCTGCTACCGGCCTATGCAGACGCGCTGGCCTACGGCCCCGGCGAGTTCCCGCAAGCCGAGGCCGTACATGCCACCATCCTGAAACTGCCCGTCTGGCACCGTGAGGAGGATATGCCGCTGGTAGACAGCTACATCGAAGCGTTCCGCAAAATCTCCGACCGATACCGCGACCTGTGAAGGATGAATAAGAACAATGGTCGATACCGCGTTGATTGCCCGTCTCACCGCTGAAGCCGAAATAGACGGAATACAGCAACTCGTTGTGGGCGCTGTAGTGGAACACAAGGGCACGGTGCTTTTGCTCCAGCGCCCCAAGGATGACTTCATGGGCGGGATATTCGAGCTGCCCAGCGGAAAGGTTGAACCTGGAGAGACTCTGGATGCGGCCCTTATCCGCGAAGTCGCGGAGGAAACCGGCCTGAACGTAACTTACCTCGGTGAATTCCTCGGCAGCTTCGATTACCAGGGCGGCAGCGGAAAGAAGAGCCGTCAATTCAATTTCACTGTGGCGGTGAGCGTGCCGGGGCCAGTGAAATTGACCGAGCACGACGCTTACACGTGGACGGGCATCACAGAGGAGCTGCCCGTCACCGACGCGGTGAAAGATGTGCTGACCACATACCGCTCGATATAGATAAGCCACATCGGGTAAAACCCGAGGCAAGCTGGCCGAGTTGATCCGCGAGTACCCGTGTCTTATAGAGTAGCTACATGACGCGGCGTCTCGACGTCGCCGGAACTGCCTGGGATCGTGACTTGAGGTTGAGATCCGCCGATGTACCGAGCGAACGAACCGAGCTGACACACATGAGCGTGCGCTGTGGTCCTGACCATGCACCAGCGGAGCGCCGATCGCCGACAACCTCGCAAAGACAGCAGGTCAAGCCATTGGTTTCACTTGCCGAGAGCTTACCGGCCTGATCCGAATCGCTGGCCCTTCCACCGTCAAAAGGGTTCGGGTTGTGGAGCGTTAGGCCCAATGCCGCGCAGTTAAGGGTGGTGGCCCGGTCGTCAAGTCGGCGGGTTCGGTGTTGATGTCGATCGGCCGGTGACTGAGATGGTGGTGTCGAATCCTTTTGTCCGCCAAGGTGTGTCGGTGACAAAGACAGCGGAACTCCGGGTAAA
>NZ_JBFRFJ010000038.1:0-11012 GCF_052114765.1 Terriglobus sp. 2YAB30_2 | reverse complement strand
AACACAGATGATCCGCACTCAGAACTTCATCCACTCGAGGCGGCACCAGGTACCCTTGCTCCGGCGAATAGGGCAAATACCGTGACATACTCTCTTCTCGTATAAATAACCCCGAAAAGCAAGTACTCACACAGACTCTGAAGGCCCGCTCTATAGCTCTACAGAGAAATCAAACCCGATACGCCCTAGCCCTGTTTGTTCTTTAACTCCCAGGAAAAGTCATAGAACACCCGCAGTTGATTGCCGTCGAGGTCCGCGACCCTGAACTCGCGAAGGTGCCAGGGCTTATCTTCCGGCTCGGCCAGGATCTTCGCTCCCGCATCCCGCCAACGCTGGTAGAGCTCATCGACCTGCTGTTTGCTCTCCAGGTTCAGCCAGATAACGACCTTCTCCCCATTGCCGTAGTGACCGCGGAAAGCTGCATTCGTCAGGAACATGCGGCAGGCCCCCTGCGAGATGCCGCCGATGCCACCGAGATCGTTGCCCCAATCGAGCTGAAATCCGAGCGCCCGGACGTAATACTCGGCGGCCTTTTCGATATTGCTGACCGGAATCTCCGGAACCGCCATCGGAAAGTGCGTAAGCATGATGCCAACCAGCTTACGCCTACTCGCCTCCGGTCACGACATAGCTCGCGCCGGCGCGCGGAACGAAGGTGATGGCATGGCCATCCGTTCGCGTTGCGACAGCAGCGCCCGAGTTCGTCACCTTCACCGTTGCGATCGAGCGGATTGCAGGCACCTTCACCGTAATCACCTGCTCGCTCTCGGGTAACGTGAGCTGCACTGTCGAAGCCTTACCAACGGGATAGACACAGATGCGCGTCTCTCCGTTGATCTTTTCCAGGGTGATACCTGATCCGCCGATAAAGACAGGGGTCTTGTTCACCGGCATGGCAAAGTCCTTAAGCATCTGCTTCCCTTCGTAGATCTTGCCGGTGTCGTAGTCCATCCAGCGGCCTTCGGGGAGATAGATATCGCGGCTCGTGGCCGAGAGATAGTCATCGCCATAGAGAGGCGCGGCCAGCATGGAGTCGCCGATCAGCCACTCGTAACCACGGGTGGTGGAGTTCTCACGGCCATGGACATTGGCATCGTCCGGAAAGGCGATGGGCAGCGGAGTCATCGTCCAGGGATAACCGTCTGCGTTGGCTTTGCGAGCGTTGCTGTAGAGGTAGGGCACGATTCTGGCGTGGAACTGCGCCGACGCCAACATCACGTCCGAGACCTCCTTGCGGAAGCTCCACGGTGGCTCACCCATGCCCATGGAAGCGTGCAGCGAGGCCCAGCGCGCATTGCGCATCATGTACATTTCCATCTTTGGCGTGCGATTGGTGCTGAAGTGATTCTCGCCAAAGGTGCCGCCCACGATATCGGGATAGACGTATGGGAAGCCGCTGTACGCGAAGGCCAGGGCGTTGACCGGTCCACGATCCTGCTGCTGGTTGTAGTTGAAATCGTTGATGCGGTGCAGGTCACCGTTGGAGGAGAGATATCCGTTGCGCTCGATGATCAACTGCTTCTGTGCGAACAGACGGTCATTCGTTGGATCGACCTTGTCATCGCGCAGGTCATAGCCGGCATAGCCGTAGAAGTCCTCTTTCCATCCGTTGATGCCGTAGTCCTGCCACTTCTTCACCAGGCCGATGTACCAGTCCAGAGCCGCCGGGTTGTGGGCATCGAGCAGGTAGTATGGCTGCTTTGGCCAGCCGCCCTTATAGACCTTTGCCTGCCCGTTTTCGGTAAGGAAGTAACCATGCTTGACGCCTTCGTCCGAGTAAGGTCCACCGACGATGAAGGTGATACGCAGGCCGAGCATGACAGCCAGCCCCTCATCGCGGAAGTGCTGGATCAGCGCCTTCGGATCGGGATACTTTGTCTTGTCCCAGTAGCCGAAGCTGGTGGTCTCATGCATGGTCTCTGGCTCAGCCGGCCAGAAGCCTGAACCGATCACCATCCAGGTCAGCGGATAGCCATCCTTCAGATAATGGTCCACACTGTCGCGGACGGTGTTCGTATTGGTCTCCCAACCAAGAGCGCCGAAGGCCTCCCAGCCCACGCCGAAGGCTTGATACTTCGGCATCTCTACCTTGTATCCGGCTGCTCTGCGGACACGCAGATACTCCGCATAAATAGCATGCGGCTCGCCGAAGAAGTAATAAAGGTGCACCTTTGCCGGCGCACGCTTCACACCCTGCACGATCTGCTGCGCGGAGGTATGAACGATCTTCGTGGTTGGATCGATCAGCAGCTCGGCGAACTGCTGCCTGGGATAGATCACAAAATTACTGACCAGCCGCGAGATTCCCTGTCCAGAGAGAAAGGCATCATCCGAGAATCCGGTAACGTCTGTCGTGAATGACTGGCCACCGGCGTTCTCATACTTCGCTCGATACACCGCATGGTCCGCCAGTCCATACGCCGGGCTTGCGCCGGAGGTTTGAAAGCGAAGCTCAGCCCCCGGCTCTGCGACACTGACTTCAAGATCCGCACAGTGTGCCGAGAGTGTCACCCTCAACGACATGCGCTTCCCTGACGTGGTGCTTCCCTCGAGCGATACTGTGCTGGATGTAGCGTTCACCCGCTTGAACCGAACCGGTTCGCCGCCAAGCAGGACGCCTGCACTGCCGTCCGGCGTTACGATATCGCCGGCTCCTGCTGCGAAGCCGTAGCGGCCTGAGGACTCGTCAAGATGAAAGGTCAGACCCTGATACTGCAGGCGGGTCTCCGCATAAAGACATGACGCACACGAGATCGCGGAGACACAAAGAAGACTGGCCAGGCGTTGCATAGTTCTCCCTGAAACAAAACATTGCAGAGGCCCGGTCTTGCGGCCGGGCCTCTGCGCATTAGAAGTGGAGCTTCGCACCCAACTGTAGCGTACGGGCTGCGTACGATGTCGTGATGACGCCCATGTTGTTATTTGTGTTCACACTGGTACCGGAGTAGGAGGCATTCGGCGCGCCGAGGTTGACATGATTCAAGGCGTTATACGCCTCAAGCCGCAACTCCAGCGAGGTTCCCTCGGTGATCCGGGTTGTTTTGAAGACCGACATATCGAAGTTGACGACGCCAGGCGCGCGCAACTTCGAGTAGAACCGAGGCGCGTTGCCGTAGGTGTAGGCAGCCGGGTTAGTGAAGGCAAGATAGTTGAAGCGACGATATTTGCCCAGCGTGTAACCGGTGGGATTCTGCATCAGCAACGACTCATTCAGGTCCGGGCGTGTTGCCGCGGAGTTATTCGCTCCGCTGAAATTCAACGGGCGTCCTGACTCCAGCGTCATGGTGGTATTGAATTGCAGGCCACCAACCAGGCGATCCATCCATCCACCTCTGTTCAGATAACGGCGATTACGCCCGAAGGGAAGATCGTAGAGCACGGCCACGATACCGCGGTGGGTGACATCGATGGCATCGACACTGTAGTCACCATCCAGATTGCGTGGATTCTGAATACCGTTCCCTGTCTGAGTAATGCCTGCAGTGGTAGCGATATCCGTATAGATCGGCAGGCTCATCAGCTTGCCGTACGTATACGATCCCTGGAACTGCAATCCCTCAGCCGCTCGACGCTGCAGCGTGACATACATGAAGTTGCCATCGAAATGTGCCGAGCGCGGAAAGCTCTGCAGCACGCTGGACATATACGGATAAGGACGCAGGAGGTTCGCACGCGAGATGGTTGCGCCATTCAGCGCGGAGTTCTCAGGAATCTTTCCGGCGTAAGGATTCGGCACCAGGGCATTGAGATACGCTGCGCCCTGCGAAGCGTAGCTGGGATCGAGCGTATTGATGTTTAACGTACCCAGATTGAAGTAGCGGCCATGGTTACCCAGGTACGAGAGATCCATCACCATCTTGAACGGCAACTGGCGCGACAGCGTAAGGGTGTACTGCATACTCTGCGGCGTGCGGGCACGGGGCACGACGTAATATCCGGTTTGGCCGCGGAAGGAGATCTGTCCAAGCGACGAGCCCAGAGGCTGCAGCGCAGGTGAAGGCACACCGTTCTTGAACAGGAAGGCGGTTCCGTAGGTCGTAGAAGCGTTGTAGCTGGTGGTAATGCGACCGAAACCATTTGAGCTTCCCGCAGCTTCGTCATACGAAGCCTGAGCCGTGGTGGGATAGTACATTGCATAACCACCACGCAGGACGGTCTTATTGTCATTCGTCAGCACAAGGGCGAAACCGAGACGCGGTCCCCAGTCGCTCCAATTCTGGTGTACAAAATTGCGGCCTTCGCCATTGAGCCCGGCAAACCGAACTGCTCCGAGATATCCGGTCACAGGGTTAACCTGCGTAATGTCGAAGTTGCCCATGCCATTCTTCTTCTCGTACGGCTGCTGCTGGAAATCCCAGCGTAGTCCGAGATTGAGCGTCAGGCGCTGGTTGGCGTGCCAGTCATCCTGCACATATCCGGCGATCTGGAACTGGCGGAAGGCTGTGCCGCGCGCCAGTTGCGTGCTCGCCGAAGAAACATTGCCGGCGAGGAAGGTGGCAAAGCTGCTACCCACATTGCCATTGGTTGTGACCAGAACAGTATCGGAGCCCTCCGCTGTGTTGTTCGAGCTGAAGCCGTAGGAGCCCGACGCATTCCCGGACTGAAGATTGAAGCCTTCAACCCAGCGGCCATCGAAGCCGAAGTGCATGGTGTGAGCACCCAGGGTCTTGGTCAGATCATCCAGCAATTCAAAGGTTGTGGAAGCACGGAAGCCGATCGTTCCATTCAACGCTGGAACACCAGAGATACTCAGGATTGGAGCAACGTCCCCACCGACACCGGGGAGACCGATCTTCTGTGCGTAGTTCTGGTTCGCGGTCGCTGCCTGGAACGGGAAGTCAGAGCGCAGGCCGGAGAGACGGAGATCGTTCACCATTGTCGGCGAGAAGATGTGCGTCTCCGCCAGCATTGCAGTGAAGTTCGTCAGCGTGTCATTACGGTAATAAAGCGGCCCAAAGCCCTGAGAACCATTGTTCGTGTAGTTCTGGTAGTAGGCATACCGTGCGATGATGCTATCCCTGTCGCTCAGCCGGTAGTCTCCACGTCCAAGGATCGTGCGCTCGGTCGAGACCAGCTTTGGATTTGCCAGATAGTTGTTCGCATTCGTACAGCTATCGTAGGAACCGATAGAGTTGTTCGGAGCGGGAATGAAGAGATTCATGGCCGCGATCGAAACCGGGTCCTGACGCGAGGCTGAAATCTGATTGTTTGGGAAGGCCTGACGCTGCGTCGTTGCCGAGCCTGTGTTGGGATCAAAGATCTTGAAAGGCGTGCAGGTGCCACTCACAACACGGCGCAGATCGCTGAAGTCACCACCGCGCTCTTGCACCGTCGGCACCGAATAGTAGATCGCTGAGCCGGTGACATACCGGTACTCTTCGTAGTTTCCAAAGAAGAATGCCTTATCCCGGATGATAGGGCCGCCGAAGGTGCCACCGTAGTTATTGAAGCGAAGCTCCGGCTTTGTGGTCTTGGGCAGCGCGATGGTCGCATCGAGATAGTCGTTGCGGAAGAACTCATACACCGAACCGTGAAACTGATTCGCGCCGGAGCGGGTAACTACGTTGATGACGCCGCCGGAGGTGTAACCGAACTGCGCCGGGATAACTCCCGTCATGATGCGGAACTCCTGCACCGAGTCAGCCTTGATATTGATGGCCACCTCGCCCAGATAGTTCTGCAGATTGCTGGTGCCATCGAGCAGGTTATTATTGCCGCCCGGAACGCCGCCTGAGATGCGGATTGCTGAAGCCTGTGTACCGCGATTGGTGAAGCCCTGGTTGGTCGCGCCTGCGGCTGAGACCACACCCGGGCTCAATGTGGCCAGCGCAAGCACGCTGCGCCCATTCACCGGAAGCTCCTGTACAGCGCGCGTGTCGATGGTGTTGCTGATCTGGGCATCGACGACGTTCAACGCCGGCGGAGTCGACTCAACCACAATGCTGCTGTCGACGGTGCCGACCCGGAGCTGCGCATTGGTCGTCACGTGCGCGGCGGCGTCCACCACGACATTGCGTGCCGTGGTAGTCGAGAATCCGGCGACGACGATGGTGACGCTGTAGGTCCCGGGTGGCAGCGGCTGTGACTGATAGAAACCATTCTCGTTGGTCGTGGCCTCGTACTTCAGGCCGGTGGCGTCGTTGGTGACAGTGACTTTTGCATTCGGAACAACGCTTCCGGTCGGATCGACCACCGTTCCTCCGATGGTTCCAACGTCCTGCTGTGCGCGGCCGGTCATGGGCAGCGCCAGGAGGAGCAGGAAGGTTATCGCAATCCAGAAGCGCCTTGTAATTGTTCTCTGGCGGCGCAGGGAGAGTCGTATTTGTCTGGTCATATTCGTCAGGCCTCGTTACATCAAACGTTTAACTTCTCGGATTCGGCGAATACCTGGGGGAGAGCTTTCGTCGGAACGCCAGAATCCTAAGTTCGTCAGAGAAATCTTGTCAACCGTTTAATCTTCAGGCAAGATTCATTTTGTTCCGTTTGAGAGGAGTCCCTTTCGTGCACCGTCTATCTCTGTTCTGTCTGCTACTGGGCACAGCCTGCATCGCGCAAACTTCACCGCCTGCGCCGTCAAACTCCGGTGAAGCGGATTTTGCGCAGGCCGCGCGCTATCGCCAGGCCAACGAACACCTCTCGGCGGAGGTTGTCTTTCTTGGCGACTCCATCCTCGATTACTGGGGATCGCGGGAGGGAACCTGGTTCGCCTATCCCGGCTGGATCAATCGCGGCATTGGCGGCCAGACGACGCAGCAGATGCTGCTGCGCGAGCGGCACGACGCGCTCAATCTGCATCCCAAGGCGATTGTGCTCGAAGGTGGCGGCAATGATATGCGCCTTGGTTTTTCTCCAGAGGAGATCCGGGATAACTTCCTCACGATGGGTGAGTTAGCGGCATCACACGGCATCCGCGTCTACGTTGCGGAGATGACTCCCGTCTGTGACTGCGTTCGGCCTCTGACCGGCCTGCGGACAGTCGCCCGGATCCGGCAATTGAACGATCTGCTAGCCGTCATGTGCCGGGAAAAGCATTGGGAGCTGCTTCGTTTCAACGCGCCGCTGGCTGATGCGAACGGCTTGATGCGGGCGGAACTGACCGTAGATGGCGTACATCCTAAGTCTGCCGGCTATGCACTGCTGGCGCCCATCGTGGAACAGGCGCTGGCCGGCTACCGCAAGAGTCCCTAGACAACTTAAACGATTAACCTATAGTGTTTCTCTGGCAAGTTTCATTCCGGATGAGGGCAGGGTGAAGTGGTGAGAAGTCTTACGCACGTGGAAGAACGTGGCGATCTGGTCGTCGTTGGCGGCGGCCTCTCCGGCGTCTGCTGCGCAGTGACCGCGGCACGCAAGGGAATCAGTGTTCTGCTGGTGCAGGACCGCCCTGTCCTGGGCGGCAATGCCTCAAGTGAAGTACGACTGTGGGTACTGGGGGCGACCTCACACATGGGCAACAACAATCGCTGGGCTCGCGAGGGCGGCGTTATTGACGAGTTGCTCGTAGAGAACATGTGGCGCAATCCCGAGGGGAACCCGATCCTCTTCGACTCCATCCTGCTGGAAACCGTCAAGCGCGAGCCGAAGATCACCCTGCTGTTGAATACGGCTATCCATGAGCTCGATATGGAAGGCGGCGCCATCGCGCGCGTACGCGGCTATAACAGCCAGAACCAGACGGCCTACACACTGGAGGCGCCGCTCTTTGTCGATGCCTCCGGCGACGGCATTCTTGGCTTTCTCGCGGGCGCAGAGTTCCGCATGGGCGCCGAAGCCCGTTCCGAGTTCAACGAAGGCATGGCTCCGGAGACCGAGGAGCACACGCTGCTTGGTCACTCGCTCTACTTCTACAGCCGCGATACCGGTCAGCCCGTGAAGTATGTGCCGCCGGCCTTTGCACTGCAGGACATCACACGTATTCCGCGCTTCCGCGATATTCGTGTCTCAGACAGCGGCTGTCGTCTATGGTGGCTGGAATACGGCGGAGCCCTGGACACAGTCGGGCAGACAGAAGAGATCAAGTGGGAGCTGTGGGCGGTAGCGTACGGTGTATGGAACTACATCAAGAACTCCGGCGAGTTTCCGGATGCGGAGAATCTCACGCTGGAGTGGATGGGGACCATCCCCGGCAAACGCGAGAGCCGCCGCTTTATCGGCGATGTCATCCTGACGCAGAACGATGTCGTGCAGCAGAAGACCTTTCCGGATGCCGTCTCGTTTGGCGGGTGGGCGATCGACCTGCATCCTTCGGACGGAGTCTTCAGCTCAAAGCCCGGATGCACGCAGTATCACGCGAAGGGCGTCTACCAGATTCCATTCCGCAGCATGTACAGCCGCAATATTCCCAACCTGCTGTTGACCGGCCGACTGATCAGCACGACGCATATTGCGTTCGGTTCCACGCGCGTGATGGCGACCTGCGCCAGCAACGGGCAAGCTGTCGGCATGGCTGCCGTCCTCTGCGCAGAAGAGGGCTTGCAGCCGCGTGACCTGCTTGAACCTGCCCATATGCATCGGCTACAGCAGGATCTGCTCGCGGCAGGACAGCATATTCCCGGCGTTGTCTTCCAGACAGAAGCCGATCTCTCTCGCCAGGCTGTGGTCTCCGCCTCCAGTGAACTTCTATTGCAAGAACTGCCATCCTGCGGCGAGCTTGCGGAAGAGCGCTCTTACGCTCTTCTAGTCCCATTCCAGGATGGTCCGAGCCCAGCGCTGTCGCTCTATGCTGACGTAGCGAGTTCAATGACACTGCGTGCGGAGCTGTGGACCTCAGCGCACTGCGGAAACACCACTCCGGACGTGCTTGTAGCTACGCTCGATGTTCCAGTAGAAGCCGGCCGCGGTGTAGAGATTCCGCTTGACTTCAAGGCACAACTGTCATCCACTGCGCACTACTTCGTCATGGTTCCTGCGCAACCGGACATTCACCTTCATCTCAGCACCGCACAGATGCCGGGCGTTCTCACCGTCTCGCAGAAGATGAATGCTGCTGTGGCCAAGAGCCTGGTGCAGACTCCGCCTGAGGGTTCCGGTGTCGACACCTTTGCCTTCTGGCTGCCCGAACGCCGGCCGAAGGCTCGCAACCTGGCGGTGAAGTTCCATCAGCCTCTCGCGCTCTATCGCCCTGCAAACGTGATCAACGGTCTCAATCGGCCATGGCGTGGAACCAATGCATGGACTCCGGCAATGGACGACAACGCACCGGCACTCACACTGCGCTGGGAAGAGCAGGTTGAAGTACGAAAGGTGTCCATCACCTTCGATACCGACTTCGACCATCCCATGGAATCGGTACTGATGACGCATCCGGAGCGGATTATGCCGGGATGCATTCGCGCCTTCCGCGTCTCCACGGCTGAGGGTGTAAGGTTGGCAGAGGTAACCGAGAATCACCAGACACAGTGGACTCTGGATCTGCCGGCGCCAGTCACCACTTCAGGCCTGCGTATCGATGTTCTGGAACATGGAGAGGCTCCGCCTGCAATCTTCAATGTGTCCTGCTTCTGAGGCGATATGACCAAACGCACGAATCCCTGGAGTATCGTTGCCCTGCTCTTCGCGGTAGCGGTTCTGAATTACTTTGACCGTCAGAGTCTTTCGGTCGTTGCTCCACGGATGCAAGCGGAGCTGCACCTCTCCGACGTCGGCTATGGACATGTGGTCAGCCTCTTCCTTCTGGCCTCCGCCTTTGCGTACGCGCTCTCAGGCTTCGTCTGCGACGCTCTCGGCACGCGCCGCTCCATGGCGTTGTTCGTAGCCTTTTGGTCAGCAGCGGAAGCGGCGACGGCGTTTGCCTCCTCCATTCTTCTTCTCGGGATCGCACGCTTCTGCCTGGGGCTCGGAGAGCCTGGACTGTGGGTGGCCGCCCCCAAAGCCGTGGGCGAGGTTCTGGACAAAGCTCGGCGCAGTCTTGCCGTGGGCATCTATACGGCCGGCGCAACGATGGGAGCGATCATCGCCATCCCCGCCATCCTGGCCATCACCACACATCTTCCCTGGCGCAGCATCTTTCTGATCGACGGAGCCATGGGGCTACTGTGGGTTCCTGTCTGGTTATGGATCTATCGGGACCAGCCACGCAGTGAGACTGCGACTCCAGCCGCAACGAATGTCTTTCGCGATGTCATCGCGCAGCCGCAGATGTGGCAGCTTTTGATCGCTCGCGGCATGACCGATCCGGTCTGGTACTTTTACCTCTTCTGGTTTCCCAAGTATCTGCTGAGCGATCGTCATCTCACCGCAAGCCAGATGGCTCACTTCGGATGGATGGTCTATCTGGCAGGCGGTATCGGCACCATCGTCGGCGGCTCACTCTCCGGCATGTTCATCCGCCGCGGTCTCGACCCGGGAGTCGCCTATCGCCGCACCATGCTCTTCTCAGCGTTCGCTGTATTGGTGAGCCCGCTCGCATATCTGAGTCCCGGCATCGGCATGACGATGCTGTTTGCCTCGGTCGTGGCTATGGCGCATATGTCATGGCTCACGAATCTTACCTCGACGCTGCTGGAGGTCTTCTCACCGCAACAGTTGGGACGCGCTGCGGGACTGATCGCCGCAGGCAGTGCCTTTGGAGGTATGCTTTCGAGCGAGATCATTGCTTACTGCCTGACGCATGGGGGCTATCGCCCGGTGTTTATTGCGATGGGCCTGATGCATCCGATTGCGATCGTGCTGTTGTGGACAGCCTTCAGGGCGAAGCCTCGGGGTGAGATGCAGGTACCGGTTGCAGGAGAAGCGCTTGTTGTGGGTGATGCGAACTAAGCGCATTGATAAATTCGGTTGATCTGAGGCAGTCAGAACATGGCTGAAGCTGGTGGGAGCAGCGGGCTTCAGCCCGCTGGTAAAGGTATAAAAGTAGATGGGCTTTAGAGTCTGTGTGAGTACTACTTGATTTTCGGAGTTATTTATACGAGAAGAGAGTATGTCACGTTATCTTCCCTATTCTCCAGAGCAGGGTTATCTTGTTCCGCCTCGCGTGGACGAAGTTCTGAGCGCGGATCATCTGTGTTTTTTCG
>NZ_JBFRFJ010000037.1:0-13031 GCF_052114765.1 Terriglobus sp. 2YAB30_2 | reverse complement strand
GAAGCCCCGCTAAAACAACTCCTTCCGATACAACAAAGAAAATGTCCCGCAGAAAACCCGATAAAACAACTCCTTCCAGACGCCACAAAGAAATCCAGCAACTAAGGCCCACTCAACAAAGAGAAGATCCCTCACTCACACAGACTCTTCAGCCCACGGTTTATCCGCTCTATAAAAAATGGGCTTTAGCCCTGGGCCTTTTCTGCCTGGAAGAACAAAAAGCCCGGGGCTAACGCCCATTTTTATAAGGCTCTTGTCAGCGGGCTAAAGCCCGCTTCTCTCACCTTATTCGAGCTACGCTCGAATACCTACGCTACGTCCCACTCCTAATCCTCATCCATCTCCCGCAGCAACTCCCGGACCTTCTCGTGCCCTTCTTTCAAAGCCCTTCTACCCGCAGCGGTGGCAGTGTAGACACGCCGCGGACGGCCAGGGCCAGTGGTCAACTTCGATCGCAGAAGCCCATTCCCTTCCATACTGTGCAGCAGGGGATAGAGCGTCCCCGGGCCGAGACGATAGCCATGATGGCGAAGCTCGCGCATCATTTCCAGACCATAGATCGCTTCACGGCTTGCATGATGGAGCACATGCAGCCGGACCAGACCCGAGTAGATATCGCGATATGTCTTTGGCACCCACCCAGCGTAGCGCAAGCTTAGGCAATGCGTGTGAAATCGCACATACCGGGCATCGTTTTGGGGCGATTACATCATCTGATCATTTCACGGAGGTTTTCATGAGCCACCGCGTTCTCTACGGCGAAGATGATCCACGCCGCCATACCGCGAAACTGAAAGCAATGTTGTCTGGTGTTGCCGACTATGCCTGGCACGACGTCGGGAAAGTCAACGACCCCAGGGCTCAGGCTCTTTTGAAAACAACCGCTGAGATCCTTCTCGGCCTGCGAAAGGCCTACGACGAGTTCGAACAGGAAGGCGAGATGATCTGGCGCAAAGCTAGTTAGCACGGCCTTGATGCGTATTTAGCGCTGAAGGCGCGTTCCATACCAGCCTGGGGCAACGCCCCAGGTATCAATGCCTACCCAGTATTAAAGGGCTGAAGGCCCGCCCTATATAAGAGTCTTCAATTCCATTCGCGCCGTTCATTGGTTGACAAAGCATCCCATCCAGAGAGATGTGGCATAGTGCGATTCGCGATTATAGATCGGGCCTTCAGCCCTCACGCCTTCTTAACCATCCAAAACCTGGGGCGTTGCCCCAGGCTGGTATGGAACGCGCCTTCAGCGCTTGATCCTTCGCAGGGCCAATCTGTACCGGCACGGAGAAAACCGGATGCACTGCGCCATTTGAAAATACAAATTCAATAAGCCCTTCCATGATGGCGATGAACGACATACCGTCCAATCAACCATCCGGTCGCGCTGCCGATCAAAACATCCGTCGGAAAGTGCTGTTGCCCCATCACGCGCGTCAGGCTGACTCCGGTGGCCATCGTATAGACGCCGGCCTGCACCCAGGGCGACTTATACTCACTGGCGATCACGGCTGCGGACGACCACGCGAGCACGCTATGGTTTGACGGGAACGACGAGTCCACTCCGGCCGAGCTCTGGAAGAAGAGGCCGCGGCTGTTGTCCTTCGCCGGCCGTTCCCGCCAGAAGACCAGCTTCATACCCTCCTGCACGGCATAGCTGTCGACCAGTGCTTCAGCGGTCAGAATGCCGGTCTCCCGCTGATGAGGATCATTGCGCAGCAGGCCGGAGCCATAGAGCGCCGCGGGAATCGCGACGAGCGTACCGGTCAGTGCATTCGAGGCATTCACGCTGGTCTGGTTGAAGTTGGTATCGTGCGAGACCACCGAGCCCATGGTGTGATGATCGGTGGCAATGGCTACTCCGGTAGCTGCAGCAAGAGGTGTCAGCCACAGCAGATCCCGCGACCGGATACGCGCCGGACTGGTCCATATGCCAGCCTGGTCTTTGAGGATCTCCATCGGCATGCCGAGAATGATCTTGCGCTGGCTGGGACGGGGAGCATCGGGTAAAGACTGCTCTGTAGCTTGTGCCTGGCAGAACGGTACGGTGACAGCGATGGCGAGTGCAAGCATGCATGCACGCATGCGGAAGATAAACATGGCAAGGTCTCCAAAGGGATCGATCGGATCAGGGTTGGGCAAGGGAACACGCAGATAAAAGTGCAAACCGCTAGACCACGCGCCAATGCGCACGCTCTGTGAAGCAATCAGAAGCGGATCAGATACTGAAAGAGGCGCTTCACGTCCCTTTCATCTTACGGAGATGCAGCTTAACTCTGCCTTAAGGATATCAAGCCGCGCCTCGCAAAACGAGAC
The DNA here is from genome assembly GCF_052114765.1 of Terriglobus sp. 2YAB30_2. Classification (NCBI taxonomy): domain Bacteria; kingdom Pseudomonadati; phylum Acidobacteriota; class Terriglobia; order Terriglobales; family Acidobacteriaceae; genus Terriglobus; species Terriglobus sp. 2YAB30_2. The sequence continues at coordinate 10,721 of NZ_JBFRFJ010000037.1, read as the reverse complement.
TGGAAATTGAGCAAAAACTCGGGCACCATCGACAGGCACTTCTCCTGTAGGTGTCGGGTAGGGTTCCCGCATCGATGGGTGTTTTCCGCAATGAAAACGCCGCTGCACGCCCCTTCCGGGATACCCGGCAACAGGAGAAATGCTCTAGGCATTGTTTTGATTTCCAAGGAGGGATGCATGATTCCACAGGAGAAGAGCGCGTCGGTCGAGAAGGGCTTGCATGCAGCGTTCGGGGTTGCGACATTCGATGCCATTCATCCCATGGACGCCGGACTGGGCTCGGACCTGCTCTTCCGCATAGTTGTCGACGGAGCGCCCTACTCGTTACGCATCATGACCCGCATCGATGAGATCAACGATCCCGTGCGGCGGTTCACCTGCATGACGATGGCTGCCGATGCGGGCATTGCTCCTCGGGTCCGATATGTTGATATGGAGCAGGGCATCTGCATCACGGACCTCGTCGAGGAGGTTCCGCTCCTGGTCGAAGAGGCGCGTCTGCGGATACCGCAACTTCTGCGCAGGCTGCATTCACTGCCCCCGTTTCCTAAAGAGTTCAACTATGTGACGGCGAGCAAGGCGATCGAGAGATTCCATGGCATGGGCATCCTTCCACAGACGGAGATCGATGAGGTCTTTGCGTCGTATGCGCGCTTGTGCGAAGTCTACCCCAGAGATCCGCGAGATATGGTCTCGTGCCACAGCGACCTGAAGCCGGAGAACATCCTCTTCGACGGAGAGCGTGTCTGGCTGACGGACTGGAAGGCAGCTTTCGTAAACGATCGCTACTTCGATCTGGCGGTCGCTGGGAACTTCCTCATCGCAGACGAGGAGGACGAGCTTTCGTATCTTCAGCAGTACTTCGGCAAGCCTGCAGATGCGTATCAGCGAGCACGGTTCTTCCTTATGCGACAGACGCTGCATATGATGTACGCCTCGTTGTTCTTACTGCTGGGCCCAGGAGGGAAGCCGATCGATCGGAGTGAGCCGTTACCTGCATTCGATGAGTTTCATCGCCGGCTTTGGAGAAGGGAAATCAATCTGGCAGAGAGCGTGGCGAAGATCGTCTATGGACGGATTCATTGGGAGCGGTTGCTGCAGAACATGCGGCAGGCACGATTCGAGGAGGCTTTGCGGATGGTTGGGGAGGGACGTGTTACCGCAGAAGACGTCCGGACCCTGCTCCCCGTTATCTCGTGAGGTGAAAGACTTCGCCCTCAGCGGCTAAAGCCGCCGCCTGTGTCACTCCTGTGCGGGACGGCTGAAGCCGTCCCCTTAAGCACAACATTCGCACCTTCGGTGCGAACTGGTTGCGCGACGCGCAACTGAGCGATCTAGCAACTCTACCGCCAGCATTCGTTATCGACTTCGTGGGATGGGATAGTCAGGCGAGAGGGGAAATAGCGTTCCAGATACGGGAGCTATGTCTTTAGCCTGTCTTTTGTTTCGCGCATAGCGCGAATGCCTTGCTTAAGGGCACGGCTTCAGCCGTGCCGTACAAAGCCCCGCAAGGAAACGCGGCTTTAGCCGCTGAGGGCGATGTATGAGAAGCAGATTTTCTTCGCCGCGCAACGAAATAACAAACAAAAAGAAGGATCGAGCACAGCTCGATCCTCCACCCAACGCCTACTTAGTCCAACACCCTAGTCATCAGCATCCTTCCCATGTTTCGGCGACTCACTCGCATCCGCCAGCGGACGGAAGCGATGAACCGGAGCCGGCATGGCCGAGTCAGCTCCGCGAATGCTCTTCCACAGGATCTCGTTCAGCGCATACATCGGAGCGAGATCGACATCTTTGAAGTTCATCTTGCTGCTCTGCTTCGCGCCGTAGGAGTCCTTCGTGTTCTTTACGTTGACGTCGATCATCGGTTGGATGACGTCGAAGGGCGTATCCTTCGCCGTCGCACCGAACGCGGCATACATCGGCATCGCCGCGGCGTCGTACTGGCTCATCGGCGGCAGGCCGAGCAGTAGCTCCATCGACCGCACCATCGAGCTGGTCGTGTAGAGCGTGCTGTCAACGATGCCACGCTTCACATACGGGCTGATCACCAGGCCCACGGTGCGGCGTCCATCGACGTGGTCGGCGCCGTCCTGGGCGTCGTCTTCGATGATGAAGATGGCGGTGCTGGACCAGTAGCTGCTGTGGCTTACAGCATCGACAAGCTGACCGATGGCATAGTCATTGTTCGCGACCATGGCCTGCGGTGTGAAGGCTCCGGGCGTGGTGCCGCGGGTGTGATCTTCCGGCATGCTCATCACAATGTAGTTCGGCAGGCGCTTTTCAGGCTCAGTGCTGTCGTAGTTGGCTTCGAACTCCTTGAAGTCTTTCAGGAAGACTGCGACCTTATCCGTATCGCGGACGTTGAGCCCAAGACCATACTCCTTGGAGACATGGCCGACCAGCCCATCGGCTCCGGGAGCTGCTTCCATGCTGGTGCCGGTGCTGGCGCGCGCGGCGTTCTCGCCATACGAGCGATAGGTCAGGCCCTTGCGGCGGGCGACATCCCAGAGATGTCCTGCGGACGGAACCATCGCGCGCACACTGTATGAGGCGGCGCTGTGTGAGCCGTACTCGGCCGGCCACTGCTTCTCGTTGAAGTCGGTGGCGTAGGAGGAGTTCGACCAGGAGTGTCCATCGACGCTGACCTCACCATCGCAGTACAGGTTGTCGAGCACCACATACTGCTTCGCCAGCGCATGCTGATTGGGTGTGACCTTTTCACCGAAGAGCACCAGCTTCGGATCGCCATTGGCATTCGCAATATCGCCGAACTCCTGATCGTAGGTGCGGTTCTCTTTGATGATGTAGATCACGTGCTTGATCTGGCTGGCCTCGCCTACGTGCTGCGGAATCACGCTCGGCTCCTGCGGCGTCCGCGCCTCTGAAAGCATCGAGTCGCGATAAGGCGTGTTTTCTGATACCTGGCGCGTCCACTTCACGAGGTTGTCCTTCAGGTTCGTGACCGGCAGAACCTCAAGGCTGCTCTTCTGCAGCGTCTTATCGCTCTCCTTGCCGAAGTGCGGACCGTCCGGATCAGGATGGCCGCCCTCACCCTTGGCATTGGCGATATAAAGCGTCTGGTTCTTGTCGGTAAGCAGCAGGGCTGAAGGATACCAACCGGTAGGCACAAAGCCGACGACCGTGCTGTGCTCGCGGTTCTCAATGTGAGCGACGGCGATGGAGTTGTTGTCGGCATTGGCGATGTAGAGCAGCTTGCGCTCGTCATCGATGGCCAAGGCGTCGGGCGTCGAGCCCTCCGGCGCAAGCGGAGTCTGTGTCGTCGACAGCCGCTCCAGTACCTGAAGCGAGCGCGTATCGATCACGTAGATAGTGTTGTCATTCGAGCAGGCAACAAAGAGGCGGCCGTCGGCAGAGAGCTTCATCTCGTTCGGGTTCATACCGACGCGCACCGTGCGAATGACCTTATTGGTTGCGGTGTCGATCACGCTGACCGACTCGCTCGACCAGTTGGAGACGAAAAGCAGCTTACCGTCCGAAGTCAACGCAGCCTGGTAGGGAGTGGTCTCGACCGGGATACGGGTGACGATCTGGCGTGTCTTCGCATCGAAGACGACCACGTTACTTGGCCCGGAGCCGGTGCCGCGATTCACTGCATAGAGCTGGTGCTTGCCGGGCAGATAGGTAAGACCGGACCACCACACCAGCTTGGGATCGATGCTTTCTATCAACTTGGCGGTTGGCTGTTCGCTCAGCCGGCCATCCTTATAGGTGAACTCATAGACCGGAGCGATGGGATTCTCCTGGTTCTTCGATCCCGATGCATTGCCGCCGGCGACGTAGAGCGTATGGCCATCGGAGGACCAGGTCATCCCCAGCCAGGCCGATGGCAGCTCGATGTGCTGAACCTTCTTCTGTGTTTTGGTGTCGAAGACATCGAGGCCGTGCGGCAAAAAGCCCGAGTTGATGGAGATGATGGCCTTGCCGTCCGGCGAGGGGGTGAGGTTCATCACCAAGTCTCCCATTTCGCCGATGGCCTTACCGGCGGGGGTGATGCGCCATCCATTGGGAAGATCGGAACCATCGGAGAAGTTGGTCGGCAGCCGCTTCGTCTGTTCTCCCAGAGGATGATCATGTACGGACGGCGTCTGGCTGAAGGCTGTGCCGCTTGTGGACAGCGCAAGCAGACATGCGCATGCGGCAATGGACGAAGACGTAAATCTGGTAGACATCTGGCTCCCCGATCGTTCAGTTGTGCGGTTGATTGGGCGTGTCCGCAGCGAACTCTTCGGACACCAATTCTGTGGCGCAATATAGCACCCGCGTGCAATCGGACGATAAACGGATGGTTTGCTTAAGCGGAGCTTAAGGTGATGAGCCATGTGTCAGAGGGCTATGTTTCGGGTCGTTCGATAAAATCTCTCCCGATCTGTACTATCGATACGCTCTGTACGCCTGGAATTATGGAGTAGGCAATGAATATCTATTGGGTTGAATCCACCGCACCGAAATCGATGGCCATCGTTGCACGTCCCAGGGGGAATGGTTCATTGGAAGCCGAATTGCTCGCCATGCGCCGCGAGGGGATCGATGTCCTGGTCTCTCTGCTGACAACGGCGGAGCAGCAGGATCTCGGTCTCTCGCGCGAAGGTGAAACATGCGAGAAGGTTGGCATCGAGTATGTGAACTTCCCAATCACGGATCATGGGCTCCCGGCATCGCATCAGGAATTTGGTCTCCTGGTGGAACGGCTTCAGAAAAAGCTCGACGCGGGAAAGCACATTGGCGCTCACTGCTTTGCCTGTATCGGCAGGTCTTCTGTCCTCATGGCTTCCCTGATGTGTGCGCAGGGGACTACCCCACATGACGCATTCCTGCGTCTGGGAACGGCTCGCGGATTTCCGGTGCCCGAGACGCTGCAGCAGATGAAGTGGGTGGAGCAGTTCGCCCGCACGTTCGGTGAGAGATAGATCTACTTCGTTGGATGTTTGTGGCTTCCTCGCCCACCCTAACTCCGTGAGGGTGGGGCACCCCGATAGCACAGGCCAGGTGTTTTTTACGTTCTCCCCTTGTGGGTGCCCCACCCTCGCAACGCTAGGGTGGGTGAGGCATGCCCATAACTTTTGACAAGATACCGCTTCATAAATTTCCCGGAACTTTTACCCAACCAACCTCGTAGTTGCTCTTCAGACGGACGCTGCCGGTCACGTTGTGAACGTGGCCGTAAGTCTGCACCGACGCGCCCACACAACCCGCAACCATCGAGGTGTCCTATGAAGTTTCTGGCTGCCGCAGCCTTTGCTGCGCTTGCGCTCCCGCACGCCCTGTCCCGGCATGTTCTGGCACAGACCGCCTGCACGGGAACGCCGCTTACCGGCGTCGTGCACGACAGTACGCAGGCCATCATTCCCGGAGCGCTGCTAACGCTCGACAGCGGACCTGCCGCGACCAGCAGCTCCGATGGACACTTCCGCCTGGCCTGTGTTCCCGAAGGCTCACATCGTCTCTCCGTTTCCGCGCCGGGCTTCGCTACACAGACCGTGACGCTGCGGTCTCCGCACCCCGCCTCACTCGATCTGCTGCTGAAAGTAGAAGAGGTGGAGACCAATGTAGATGTCAGCGGAGATGACGACACTCCGGCCACCAACGCGACTTCAAGCGGACCCACACAGACCATCTCGGGTGATCGGCTGCATGCACTCGCCGATGACCCAGATGACCTGACCCGACAGCTCCAGCAACTCGCCGCCGCCGCGGGTGGAAACCCTTCGAATACAGTAATCGCCGTCGATGGCTTTCAGGATGGCAGCAAGCTTCCACCCAAGAGCACCATCGCCTATATCAAGGTGAACCCCGATCTCTTCTCCGCGGAGTATCGTGAGCCTCCCTTTGGCGGTGGCCGAGTCGAGGTCTACACCAAGCCCGGCCAAAGCGCCTATCACGGAGCGCTGTTTGCGACCAACGGAAGCCCGTGGATGAACGCACGCGATCCCTTCTCGACCAGCAAAGCGTCTCTTGGAAAGCAACGCTACGGCTTTGAGCTGACCGGGCCGATCCGTAAGAAGGGCAGCGACTTCGTCCTCGCACTGGAACATCGCAGCATTGACAACTTTGCCGTCGTAAACGCCTTTACGCTCGACAGCACAGGCAGCCCGGTCAGGACGGTAGGCAACGTCGCCACACCGCAGCGGCTGTGGATCGGCAGCGCCAAGATCGACTGGCAGCTCGGACCGAAGAACACCTTCATCGCCAGCTACAACGCCAACGTCAATCATCTGCAGAACCAGGGCGCCGGCGGAACCTCACTGGCCGAGACCGGTTACGACAGCCAGCAGTCTGAACACATGCTTCGCTTCAGCAATATCACGACTGCTTCTGTTCACCTGATGCACGAGGCCCGTGTGAGCCTGCGTTGGAACGGTGAGACCGACACGCCTGCTTCGAATGCAGTCGCCGTGCAGGTAGCAGGAGCCTTCACCGGCGGCGGTAACACCCTGGGGCCGCAGCATCGGCGCGAGCTCAATATGGAGATCCTCGACGACGCCATCCTCACAACCAAGAACCACACCCTGAAGATGGGCACGCAGTTGATGATCTATCGCGAGCGTCAGCAGCTGACAACCAACTTCAACGGCACCTATACCTTCGGCGGCGGCAGCGCTCCGGTGCTGAGTGCCGGTGGCAGCGCTGTAGCGGGACAGACCACAACCATCTCCGGGTTGGAGCAATACCGCCGCGCGCTATTGGGGTTACCAGGGGGAACGCCCACTGCATACAGCAACGTAGCCGGCTCGCCTGTGGTGAACTTCACGCTCGTGCAGGACGCGTTGTTTATTCAGGACGACTGGAATATTGGCCACGGAGTTCACGTCGCATCCGGCGTGCGCTACTACCTGCAGAACAATCCCGATACCTTCAGCTCCATCACACCGCGAATCGGCATCCTGTGGTCTCCGAATGCGAAGGGTACCTGGACACTGCAWGGGCACTTCGGCATGTTCGCCGGCCGCTACAACAAGGGCGACCAATCCGAGGTGCAGCGCATGAACGGCATCGACCGTATCACCAGCACCATCTACAGCCCGGTCTACGGCAATCCGTTCAGCGGCGCGACGCCGATCCACAGTATCCGTACCTATAACCCGCATCTCTCCAACCTGACCTGGGCGGCAGAGAACATCGGTGGAACCCGCACGCTGCCGCATGGCTGGAATCTCTCCATCGACTACTTCCTCGCGCGCATCTGGAACTACACCCGTTCGCCCAACATCAACTCGCCGCTCAACGACCAGCCCACCGGGCCGCGTCCTGGTCCTGCCAACCTGAACATCTTCGAGATGCAGAACAGCGGACAGGGCAGGGCGAATGTTGTCTTCATCGGTGTCGACCAGCACTCGTATAAAAAAGTGCAGTTCTCTTTCGGCGGTGTCCGCGTCAATCTCCTCGACGATACCGACGACAACGAGTTCTCCAGCCCGCAGAGTTCGCGCACCAACGCGGGTGAACTGGCGCGGCGCACCAGCCAGCCGCTATGGAATGTCTTCGCCAACGGCACGCTCAAGCTGCCGGAGAAGCTGGAACTGAGCAGCACCTTCAACGGCCACGGCGGCAGCCACTACAACATCACCACCGGCTTCGATAACAACGGCGACGGCAACTTCAACGACCGCCCACAGTATGCCTCCGCGGGCACGCCGGGCGCGGTCTCCACGCAATGGGGCTGGCTCGTCGCTTCGGGAGGAACCGGTGCCTTCCAGCGCAATGCGGGCACCCTGCCCTGGACCCTGTATCTCGACACCAACCTGCAGCGCGCCTTCAAGCTGACACACAACGCCAAGGCAGAGCATCCGCAGACGCTGACGCTGAACGTGCGCTCGGCCAACATGATCAATCACAAGAACGTCACGTCTGTCGGAGGCGTGCTGGGCTCGCCGCTCTTCGGCGTACCGTATGCAGCGGATAACGGCCGTCGTGTCGAGGCTGGGTTGAGGTACGCGTTCTAAACAAGCACGACTTCTTGGGTAAACCACGACTCTGGGTGCCCCATCCATCGCGTATCGGGGTGAACCATTAGAGCGAAGCTCGAACCGGGTGGGAGCAGCGGGCTTCAGCCCGCCGATTTGAGAGGTCAAAAAACGACGGGCTTTAGCCCTGGGTTTTTATTCTGATAAACAAGAAGGTCCAGGGCTAAAGCCCATTCTTCCGAAGCTCATATCAGCGGGCTAAAGCCCGCTGCTCCCACCCAGTCGGAGTCATCTCTATCGCATTTGACTCACACAATCCTCGTTCTCGCCTAAAGAACGAACGTCGTCTCCTGACAAACCCGTGACAACTCATCACCCCTTTGTCATCCATCATGGGACGTGCGCGTAGCGAGAACAGCGCCGTACTTCGCCTGGATAGAACGCAGCATCCTCCTGCTCGCGGTGCTGTATCTCTCGTTCCACACACTGCCGCACGCCTGGAAACAGCTCAACACCGACTTCCCAAACTACTACCTCACAGCAAAACTAGTTGGCGAGCACACCGACATGGCGCGCGCGCAGGAGTGGGTGTGGCTGCAACGTCAGAAAGACCTTCACGCCATCCCCAACCCGCTGATCGCGCTTGTCCCCATCACGCCCTTCTCCACGCTCATCCTGTATCCCTTCACCGGCCTCGAGCCGCTTACAGCGAAACATGTGTGGATCGTCTGTAATCTGCTGTTGCTCATCCCCATCGCCTGGTTCTTGCGACGCCTGACCGGGCTTTCCTATACGCGTATCGCTCTGGCGTTCGCGTTGTCGCTGCCGCTGCATCGCAATCTGCTCGATGGCCAGTTCTATCTCCTGCTTCTCCTGCTCATCGTGGCTGCGCTCTGGTCGTATGTGGAAGGCCACGCCGCCGCCGCCGGAGCCCTGGTCGGCCTGGCGGCAGCATGCAAGATCTTTCCCGCTGTCCTGTTCATCCTCTTCTGGAGAAGGCGTGCCTGGAAGGCGCTGATCTCCGGCTTGCTTACGTGTGGTGCGTGTCTTGCCTTTGCGATCGCGATCTTCGGAACACAAATCCACCACGTCTATCTGCACGAGGTGCTGCCGGCAACGCTTCGCGGCGAGGTGCTGCCGCCCTATGCCACGGCCAGCGGATCGATCTCATCGCTGCTGCACTATCTCTTTCTCTCCGAGCCCGAGTGGAACCCACATCCGTGGCACACGTCTGTCACGGCGTACGCTGTCCTGCTGCCGCTGGTGCAGATGCTCCTCATGGCGCCGGTTGTTCTGCTGCTGGCATCCCGCAGGGAGAGCAGAGAGGTCGTTGTTCTGGAGTGGTGCACCCTGCTTTCGGCAGCGCTGACCGTCTCTACCATTCCGGCTTCGTACAACTTCGTCCTCATCGTGTTGCCTCTCTGCGTCCTGGCTGTGCGCGCCCTTGCGCAACAACGCTGCAGATGGCTATTCGTCATGCTGGTGGCCTTCGCTGTTATCGGGGCGCCCTTTCCCTCGGCGGGGCCGGGGCGTGGGCTCTCGATCCTGTTTTTCATGCCGCGCCTTCCCATCATGATGGCTGCCACTGCGGCGATGGTATTTCTGCTATGGAGGGAGAGAGAACCCTCCACCCGCTTCTGGACGCTGGAGAACCGCGTCTTTGCCGCTCTCTTCCTGCTCAGTGCCGGATTGACCGTGATGCGTACGCTCAAGCTGGAGACACTCGCCCGCACGGAAATGGCATATCGTCTACCGGCTGATCATGCCTTGGGATACCTGCGTTCCTCGCCGCAGAGTTCGGACGGCAAACTTCGATACATCGCGATGATGCCAATGGGCTATCGCCTGGTGACCGAAGACGGCATGACGCGCACCCACGATGAAGCAGGGATCGATGACCTCTCGTTTGCGGTGAACGGAAATGATGTCTGGGTGGAAAGGGCGCAGGCCCGGCAGTCAGTGATCGTGAGGCAGTCCGACTTCCGTCCGCTGGTTACCGGGGCACACGATCCGGCCTTTTCCGCTACCTCTGGAGCGGCTTATCTGCGCGATCATCTCGGTCGCGGACAACTCTGGCTTGCAGGGTCGTCGCAGCCGCTTACGCCGGAATCGCTCAATATCTACGAGGCCGCATTCCACTCGCGCGATCTGTATGCCGTCTCCGCGGCAGTCGATGGAAAAGCACCGGCGCTCTATCTGAAGTCTCCAGGCAGCGCGCTTGCGATGTTGTCTACCGGAGAGGCTCGTTATCCTGCGATCTCACCCGATGGGAAGTGGCTTGCCTATAGCCGCTTTGAAGCCGGCTTCTGGAATCTGTGGCTGCGCGATCTGTCGAATGGAGCGACACAGCGAATCACAGAGCTTCCATGCAACCAGATCCAGCCCTCATGGGAACAGGACTCCAAACACATCGTCTACGGAAGCGACTGCGCCCGCGCGTTGTGGTTCACGGCGGTGTCGCGGCGTCAGATTGTGCCGTAGAGATGAACCGATGGATGGAAAAAGCGCTGAAGGCGCGTTCTATATCAGCCTGGGGCAACGCCCCAGGTATCGGATAGCGAAGCGGCAAGAGGGCTGAAGGCCCGACCTATAATCACCAATCGCGTAATGCCACGATCTCTACAACAAGACGGTTCATCCCAACCCGGGTGCCTGTAGGAGGTCAAGAGGTTGTTGACATCTGGAGCCTGCTGATGGGCGGGCGTAGGTTGAGGCTAGCATGAGGTCTTTGTTGGTTGTAGAAGTCTGTCCAAGGGGCGAGTTGGGTGTCTCTTTGTTCTGAGTTTTCCCAGT
>NZ_JBFRFJ010000036.1:0-15935 GCF_052114765.1 Terriglobus sp. 2YAB30_2 | reverse complement strand
CGCTAAAACAACTCCTTCCGATACAACAAAGAAAATGTCCCGCAGAAAACCCGATAAAACAACTCCTTCCAGACGCCACAAAGAAATCCAGCAACTAAGGCCCACTCAACAAAGAGAAGATCCCTCACTCACACAGACTCTTCAGCCCTGGGCCTCTTCCATCTCGATTGGAAAAGGCCCAGGGCTAAAGCCCATTTCTATATTGAGCTAATAGACCGTGGGCTGAAAGCCCACGGCTCCCACCGATTCGAGCTTCGCTCGAATGCCCACATCCCTAAGGGGGCATGGGCGAAGCAGGTCCTTCGCTTCGCTCAGGATGACAACAAAAGACGGATTGCTCTCTTACGGCAGTTCCGTCTCGAAGAGCTTTTGCACGACCTTCCAGCTATCGCGCCGTTCCCGCTCAGTATTCACCACACCCCATCGGCGAATGCCATCAGCCGGTGTGCCGCGGATGAACGACCGATAGTCGTTCCAGGTCCATAGCGACGCGCCAATCATGTAGGGCCGCTGCTTCACTGCCGTCATCGCCTCGGTAATATCCGCAATGCGCTGTGGATCGTGAAGACCTGGCTCGCCCATCTTGCCGAACTCCGTCACGAAGATGGGCTTGTCGGGAAACAGCTCATGGGCGCGATCGAAGCGTCTGGCGTAGTCGCCATAAACATTGATGGAGACAAAGTCGCAGTACTGGCTTGCCTCATCGGCGCCGGTCTTCACCGCAGCATCCCCGGTGTAGCGCGAAGCGAAGGTGATCAAACGTGTTGCATCCAGGCCTAGTGTGAAGGCGCGCATGTCGCGGGTCCAGTCACGCCCTTCCTGTGTGTATGACTCATACTCGTTTCCGACGCTCCAGGCGATGACCGAGGGATGGTTCCAGTCCTGCTCCATCATCTCCTGCATCTGCTGCTTCCAACGCGCACGGATGCCGGCGTCCGCCATCTGCCATGCACTGAAGTTCCAGTTCCCTGCCTCAGGGATCAACAGCATGCCATGACGGTCCGCAAAGTCGAGCACCGCCTGTGTCTGCGGATAGTGTGCGATACGCATCATGCGCATGTTGTCCGCCAGCATATCGCTCAGGTCACGCTCCACAATCGCATCCGATTCGCGGAGGCCTTCCTTCATGTCTTCCGAGACACGGTTGGCGCCGTTCAAATGCACCGGGTTTCCATTCAACAAAAGGCGCGTCCCGCTGACCTGAATCTTCCGGACGCCGACATGTGCAGTGAACTCATCATCGGCTACCTGCAGCTTCGCGTCATAGAGGAACGGATCGCGCACGCTCCATAGATGAGCGCTGTTGAGCGTTCCCTTCCACGTGACACTGGCATCGCCATTCGCAGGCACGCTCACAGAGCGGAAGCCCGCAGTCAGGCCGGCAACTTCTCCCTTGACGGTCGCGGATGCCGCCCGCTCGCCGGCGTTGTGCAAGGTTGCCCGGACAGTGATGGTGGCCACACCTGTCTTCAAATCAGGATCGGCGTCGACCTTCACACTGCGGAAGTACACGGGGTCACCGATCTCGATGTGGACCGGACGAACGATGCCGCCATACGGCAGCCAGCCCACGATCGTCGCCTTGCCTACCCCGTCCGGCGTGAACTTGTCCGTCGAGGGATGGCCGGTCGCCAGTGCCGGAATCGAAGTAAACGTAGGCGTGTTATCGACATCCACGACGACGAAGTTCTTGCCCGGATGCACCAGGCGCGTAATATCCAGGTCGAAGGCGGTGTAGCCACCTTCATGTGTACCCGCTAGCTTGCCGTTTACCCAGACCTGGGCGACATCGTAAACCGCATCGAAGTGCAGCCGCGCGATCTTTCCCGCGGGTACCGCCGGCATCTCGAAGTCGCGGTGATACATGGCGTGGCCGATGTACTTCTCGTGTCCTTCGTCAACCAGCCAGGAGTGCGGCACGGTCACTGGCTTCCACTGTTCCTCCAGAGTGGTGCGGAAGCTCCAGCCGGCGCCATCCAGATCAATCTTTGTTGTGGCATGTACAAAGCGGCAGGAAAGGAACAGGGTCAAGGCAAGCAGGGCGATACGCTTCACGAAAAACCTCCAGGAAGGTGAGGTTAACCGTTTAATCTCTCAGGGGAACTGTTGTCAAGTATTTCGTTTACTTGCCCGGGTGCCCCACCCTCGCAACGCTAGGGTGGGTTCGAAAGTCACAAAACGTTATAAGGTTCCTGGTGTTCCTCACCCACCCTAGCGTTGCTAGGGTGGGGCACCCGGGTTGTAAGGAACGTTCCACCGCGTGACAGTGCGGCTCAGGCGGTGCTGCCGGGGATGAGTTCGTAGGGAAGAAAGACTCGCTGCGGTAGAACGCCGGCATTTTCGATCGTGTCGATCAGCAGGTCTGCAGCCAACTCTCCCATGCGGAAGGTCGGGATAGTGAACGTCGTCGGCCGCGGGCGGAGATGGTCGCTCGAACCCATGTTGCCGCGGTTCAGCACGGAGATGTCGCCGGGAATTGCGATACCGCGCATCTCAGCATAGTCATAGAAGTCCAGCAGCAGCTGGTCATCGGCGGTAAAGATGGCCGTGGGACGTTTGCGCTTCGTCGCAAACCAGCTATCCAGAATACGGATTCCCTCAGCCCGTTCGTAACCAGTACAGCCGATCCTATCCTGCGGCAGGTCCAGGCCATAGCCCGCAAGTCCCTTGCGCAGGCCTGCGACCAGCCGCTGATGCCCGGGCAATGTCGCCGATCCGCTGAAGAAGGCAATCTGCCGGTGTCCATGCTCCGCGAGATATTCGGCAGCGGCCTGGCCAATGGCGGCATCATCCACACCGACATAGTTGATGGGCGCCTTGCCGTAATAAGAGTTGATCATCGAGAACTTGACCTGGGCCCGCTGCAGCTCATCAATGGTCTTGTTCACATCCTGAGACGTACACGAACGGGTGTTGATGAAGATAATGCCGTCCGTAAAGCGGCTCTCCAGCATCTGATCGCGGGTCTCGCGCCCCGGCTTGCCGGTCGGCGAAAAGATCAGCAGGTTATAGCCCCGGCGCATGAGGGCGCTCTGAATACCAGAGAGCGCCTGCGCGATGAACTGGTTAAAAAAGATGGGGTCGCGCATGGGCACAACCAACCCAAGCAGCCTGGTCCGCTTTTCCGCAAGCGCCCGCGCCAGCTCATTGGGCTTATAGCCCATCTCGCGAGCGATCTGGATAATACGCTCGCGCAGCTGCGCACTTACGCGGGGTGAGCCGGTCTTATTAAGAGCGATGGAAACAGCAGCAATCGAGACACCTGCAGCCTTGGCAATATCTGCAAGCTTTGGGGCCGACGATCTCATTCAGAAATTGTATGGTCTGCTCTCTGTTTTGGGCCAGAAAGAGTTTGGACAGACCAGTTACGTATGAGTGCTTCCGGTACTGCCGTCCGTTCTATGAACGTTCGTCAGGACGCTGGGTTCTGGCATTTTGAACGGCTGGGCTGAAAAATATGCTCTGTTCTACGGGTTCGCCGGCTCTTCGGCTGGGCCAGACGCGTGCGAGATATGCGGAGACACGCGCCACAGAGAAGCTGACCCCATTGAGGTTCAACTCTCGAGAGGAGTCCGGAATTTCGTGAGGATAGGGTTGTGCGCCGAAGACGACCTTGGAACTCACCTGCTTCACCGTACATGCCGTGTCGCCGCAAGCAGTATCGGCAACAACACCGACAACTCCGGGAAGAGTGCCGGGCAGCAGAAGCTTCTCTTCCATCGCGTAGGGTGCTACCAGCACAGCGCCGGCAGCGGCAATGTGCGCAACGGCCTTCTCGAAAGGTTCCCGGTGACCTTCGTCGGCTGTCCCCATGCTCAGATTAATGATCTGGATAGAATTGGCCGCACACCATTCCAGAGCACGCACAAGCGATGGCAGCGTCGTCGAGAGACTTTTATCGAAGATTCGCACTGGCACAATCGTTGCCTCAGGGGCCAATGCGTGGATCAGCGCCGCCACGGCTGTTCCATACCCAAGGCGATCGAGCGTGTCCTCACCTTTGCCTTCAGCAGTCACACATACACCTGCTGCAAGACGACCAACATGAGGATGCAATGGGTTAATGCCACTATCCAGAACCGCGATCCGGAGACTGCTCATGCCAGCACCGCCTCATCGACGGGTGGAGCACGGGTTCAGTTTGACGACCTCGCATGCGTGCGGCGAGATTCCGCCGCTTCATATCAGGTCGTCAGGCGTTCCCTGCTCGACGATTCGCCCGCCTGCATCACAATAATCCTATCCTCTCGTTTGAGCAATGCCTTACAACGCGTAGAGACCTGTAAATCAAAGACAAAGCCGGACCGAAAGCGATTTCTCTCACGGTCCGGCTTTCCTTCTCGCAACAAAGGGACGTTTCAGTTCCGCTGCAATACAAATACTGCCGTAGAGTGGGGCTCGAGCTTTACATCGACCTTTGAGACTCCGAGCTCTTCGCTTCCCTGCCAGGCGTTCCGCAGATGGAACTTGCCTGCGGGTAGCTGCAGTGCGGTTAGATCTCGCTGGAATGAGGCAGGCGAGTCACCGACGTTGAAGACACCCACCGCATACTGTCCGCCGGGAAGGTCCGCGGTCCAGACGATCGTGTCGCCTTCATGCAGCACCTGTCTGCTTGCCGTCGCGGTCTGGTCGATGCGGAGAACCTCCTTGTTCGTCAGAAGACTCACCGTCGCGTCATCGAGCAGCGTGAGGTTCGCACCGACAATCAACGGGCTACGCGCAAAGGCCCAGAGGCTGAGATGTGTTCTCTGTTCTGCAGGTGTGAGACGCGTGTGACGCGGACCGGGGCCTACATCCGGCGATGGACGCAGCTCCCCCACCGGCAGCATATCGGCATCCGGCCAGTGACCGGGTCCGGCAAACTTGCTCCACTGCGCCGCCAGCGCGAACTGGTCTTTTACGGTGCGTGGAAACGATGCCTTTGTCTCCCATACATCCCAGATGTCATTCGAGATGCGCCACATCTGTGAGAGCGAGATCACCTCTTCGGCGTGCTCTATCGCTGTAGGTCCCGGCGAGAGGCTGAGCACGATGGGACGTCCGCTGCGTTGAATCGCCAGTTTGATCTGTTTGATCTCGCTCACCTTGTAGGGATGATCGGAGATGCAGTCGACCTTCAGGAAGTCGACTCCCCATGAGGCGTACTGCTTCAACAACGCGTCGTACCAGGCCTGGCCTGCAGGCGTATCTTTCACGCCCCAGTTGGTCGGATCCCATGGGCAGGCATCGGTCTGGTCGGCGGCGTCAGTCACCGAAAACTTTGAGCCCTCGATGGGGAGGTTCTGTTTCACGCTCTCGCGCGGAATGCCGCGCACGATGTGGATACCGAACTTCAGGCCCTGGCTGTGCACCCAGCGACCCACGGGCGTGAAGCCGACGTTCTTTCCGTTGACGAGTGAGGAGGGAAACCGTGCCGGCAACGGGATATAGCGGCCATTGGCGTCCAGCTCATACTGCAGCAGTTCAGGATGCGGGCGCGATTCCGGGTTCTTCAGGAACCAGCCCTCATCAATGACGGCGTAGTCGTATCCGGCAGGTTTGAGCTTGCTCACCATCGAGGAAACGTTTTCTCGAAACTGCTGTTCATTGACTCGCAGGCCGTAGGAGTCCCAACTATTCCAACCCATCGGCGGACGCGGTGCAAGCTTTGGCGCTGCTGCTGCCGCATGCTGAGCCTGCGACGACGGCGCCAGGGCGAGGCTGATGCCGAACACAACCATCGTGGTGAGTTTCAAATCAAATTCCTCCGAGAACGTTTACAACTTGTTTCCAACGGACTCAACCAGCTTAGAGCATTTTCCCCTGTTGCTGGGCATTCCGAAAGTGACGTGAAGCGGCGTTTTCATTGCGGAAAACGCCCATAGATGCAGAAGCCCTACTCTACACCTACAGGGAAAATGCTCTACGGTATAGCAAAGGCAATGTACGCCGCACCCTGTGGACCCGACTTGTCACGGGCACCGCTCGCCGCAATCACAACATACTGTTTGCCGTTCACCGAGTAGGTTGCCGGAGTCGCGACGCCGGCATACGGCAGCTCCGCGGACCAAAGCAGCTTACCTGTCCTGGCATCGAAGGCCCGGAACTTCCGGTCGTAGATCGTCGCCCCGATAAAGACAACGCCGCCTGCCGTAACCACCGGGCCGCCGTATCCTTCCGATCCTGTATTCGGCATTCCCTGCTTTACCAGCTCGGGATACTCGCCGAGCGGAACCCGCCAGAGATACTTCCCCGTGTTCAGATCGATAGCATTCAGCGTTCCCCACGGCGGCTGCACCGCTGGATAGCCGTCCTTGTCCTGGAACTTCCGGTAGCCGGTGAACTGGTAGGGCGCCTCATCCACGCCCTTGCTCGCCAACTCTCGCCCGGCGCCAGGGGACTTCGTATCTTCCGTTCCGGTTAGATATCCAAGCAGTGCACGAAGCTTCCCTCCCGTCAGCCCTGGAAACGATGGCATACGTCCGGAGCCGCCATGAATCCGCTGCTCGATCTCGCGTACAGAGAGGCGGCTGCCAATGTCGACCAGCGATGGAAAGTCCGGCGGATCTCCCTTCCGTTCTTTGCCGTGGCAGAACGCACACTGACTTTGATAGACAGTTTCGCCCGGACTCGCATCGGCTTTGGCCTTCGTCAGGCCTCCGGTCCAGGGAATATCGTTGGCGTTCAGAATGAACACACCCGCCGGGGTTACCGCAGAACCGCCCCACTCCGCGCCGCCATCGAAGCCGGGAAAGACGATCGTCTGCTTATCCGTGCTCATGGGAACAAAAAGCCCACCACCCTTCATGGCACGGAACTCTTTCAACACCTGCTCATGCACTTCGGGTGTGCGCGTGCTGAGGATCGACTCCGTCAGTTCCTGCCGGGCATACGGCGCGGGCATTGTCGATACCGGCTGCGTCGGCGAGGTGGTCTCCCCTTCCATGTCAGAAGTTGGGAAACGGCGTTCTTCAATGGGAAAGACGGGCTTGCCGGTTAAGCGGTCGAGTACGAACAGAAAGCCTTGCTTCGTCGGCTGAGCGATGGCATCGATCTTCTTTCCCTCATGGACAACGGTCAGCAGTGTGGGCGGCGAAGGGAAATCACGGTCCCAGATATCGTGATGCACACCCTGGAAGTGCCACAGCAGTTTGCCTGTCGCCGCATCCAGCGCGAGCAGCGTATTCGCATACAGGTTCTTACCGGCGCGGTCGGCTCCGTAAAAGTCTGACGCTGCCGAGCCGGTAGGCACATAGACGATGCCACGCTTCTCATCGAGAGCCATGCCGCTCCAGTTATTCGCGGCTCCGGCTTTCTGCCATGCTCCCGCAGGCCAGGTCTCGTAGCCGGGCTCGCCGGGATGAGGAATGGTGTGGAAGCTCCACTGCAGCTTTCCCGTCTTCACATCATAGGCACGGATATCGCCGCGCGCTGCCGGCTTTGTCTCCGCGGTACGGAAGCCGACGATCAACAGATTTCGGAAGATCACACCTGGAGTCGTCGCCACGACCGGTAGTCCCTGGAAGTCTTCCGCTCCAAGGTCCTTCCGCAGATCGATTCGCCCTTGCTCTCCGAAGGATGGAATGGGCTTCCCATTCTCCGGATTGAGGGCATACACATAATTCATGATGAAGGCGTAGAGGCGCTTCTCCCGGCCATCGCTCCACCAGGAGAACCCTCGGCTCGGCTGCGCCGCCGTAATGCCAGAGTCGAAGCTCCATTGCTTCTCTCCCGTGGCAGCATTCAAAGCCACCACCTGAAGCGCGGGGGTGTAGGCATATAACGTGCCATCCACCACCAAGGGATTCGTCTGTAGCCCACCGCTGATACCGGCATCGAAGCGCCACACCTGCTTCAACTGCGAGACATTCTCCGGCGTGATCTGTGTCAGGGGAGAGTAGTGCGCATTGTCTTTCCCACCGTTATAGGCGAGCCAGCCAACCTGTTTTTGCGTCGTCCCGGCTGCGGAAACCGTATGGAGGCCGGAGGTCCTGAATAAGAGGAAACTTGCGCCTGCCACAGCGAACAGGACTCCCAGCCGGCTGGTTCGTTGCACGATACTCCACCTCCCGATGGTCAATAGATCGACACAGAGATTGTCTACTGCGTGCAGTCTATTTGGGAATGGAGGTATGCTGCGTGGCCATCTGCAGGGACAAGACCTATCGATAAGTCCGCCTTTTACTGAAGAACTATAGAGCGGGCCTTCAGCCCTTGAACCTCTAATGGACCTGATACCTGGGGCGTTGCCCCAGGCTGGTATAGAACGCGCCTTCAGCGCTTTTTTAAACCGGGTGCCCCATCCTCGCACCGCTAGGATGGGTGAGGAATACCCTAAATTTCTAACAAACCACAGAACGAATCTTTCGATCTGCCCTAAGTGGACGTGGACGTGACTATGCCCGCTCCGCTTATGCTTATCCTGCTGTCTTGATCCCCATCTGACATTCTCGTGGAGCTTTTGAATGAATCGCAACGCCCTACTCTCCTTTGCGCTGCTCTCGATCGGCAGTCTCTCCGCGGCTGCGGAGGTTCGCCTTCCCAACGTGCTCTCTGACCATGCGGTGCTGCAACGCAGCCGGCCAATCCATATTTGGGGAACCGGCGCCGCACAGGAGTCCGTCACCGTCACGTTCCATGGACAGACGGCAACAGCGACAGCAAACGCCGACGGGAACTGGGAGCTGTGGCTGCGTCCTGAAGAAGCAGGCGGACCTTATGAGTTGACCGTCACGGGATCACAGAGCAGCGCTCCGTTGAAGAGAAGCGACCTGCTGATCGGCGATGTATGGTTTGCCTCCGGTCAGTCAAATATGGAGTTCCCCCTCAAGGGCTTCACCGGCGCTCCGTTGCTGAATGGCGATAAGGAGATCGCCGCCGCCACGCAGCCGAAGATCCGCCTTCTGCGTGAGAGACATCGCACCTCAGCGACGATCCTGAACGAGGCGGAGGATACCTGGACGCTATGCACACCGGAGACAGCGAAGGATTTCTCTGCTGTTGGCTACCTCTTCAGCCGCGAGCTCACGCAGGAAGAACACGTCCCCATCGGCGTGATCGATTCCACCTGGGGCGGTACACCGGCGCATGCCTGGACGAGCGCAGAAGGCATCGGTTATGCCAACCTGCCCTCGGTTGCCGCCGATGCAGGCAAAATCGCAATCGATCAGGGGCGGATTGACTCTCTCAAAGCAAGATATGCAGCAGAGGATGAGGCCTTGAAGGCTGCCGGCAAAGAAGTTCCAACCCGTCCTCGCATCGCCAACGACCATTTGGGAAGCTGGGCTCCCGCAAGCCTGTACAACGGCATGGTCGCACCCTTTACGAAGCTCACCATCAAGGGAGTGATCTGGTACCAGGGAGAGACAGATACAGCACCCGAGCGCGCTCCTTACTACGCCAGGGTCTTTCCCGCTATGATTCAGGACTGGCGCCGCCAGTGGGGCCAGGGAACTTTCTTTTTCCTCTATGTGCAGATCTCGAACTTCGGCCATGTTAACGAGGGTTGGGGACAGGTACGTGAGGCACAACGGCGAACACTAGAGCTGGGGCAGACAGGCATGGCCGTCACGCTCGATGTAGGGAACCACGACAATGTCCATCCCTCCGACAAACAAACTGTCGCCCATCGTCTCGCCCTGATCGCACGAGAGAGCGTTTATGGGGAGAAGCTGCAGGGCGAATCGCCTACGTTCACACAGGCGACGCAGGAAGACGGTGCGATGCGGGTATGGCTTGCCCATGCAACCGGCCTTCGCAGTGAGATGAATCCGCTGACCGAATTCGAGGTTGCGGGAGAGGACCACAAGTTCTCTCCCGCGGAGGCGACGATCGATGGTGAAACCATCGTGGTGAAAGCAGCAGCAGTGGCCACGCCTCGCTATGTTCGGTATGCCTGGAATGGCGGCGTTGATTGCTACGTCTATAACGGGAAGGGATTGCCGCTGGGAACGTTTACGTCAGAGCGATAGGGTGTGTGCCTTCGCCCATTCCTAGGTAGGATTGGGTGGGAGCAGCGGGCTTTATAGCCCTGGGCATTTGTTCTGTAGAACAAGAGGCCCAGGGCTAAAGCCCTTCTCTTATAGCACCCGTAAACCGTGGGCTGAAGCCCACGGCTCCCACCCATTCGAAGTCCTTTAAGAACTAACGGCTCGCGACCGGCCACTGGATGCGATGCAATATCCCCTTCGGTAGATTGGCATCCATGTCCTCGATGAAAGCCTTACGTTGTGCGTCTGAGGCGAAGGCTTCGCCGCTGGCCATCGGACCGCAATCAATGCCCATGTGCCGGACGCCCTCACGCACCGCGGGAAAGAACGGATAACGGAAGAGAATATCGAGCACCGCATTGGCGTCGTATTGCAAAGTGCGTGCCGTCTCCCAATCCCCTTGCTGCACGGCACGGAAGATATCGAGATACACCGGCCCCAGCAGGTTATACGTCGTGCCGATGCCTCCCTGCGCTCCCATCAGCAGGCCTGCGGCAAGCGCTTCGTCATAACCGTTGAAGACCAGCTTGCCGCGCTTCGCCAGCGAGTTCAGCAGATACATATTGAAGTCCGTGAACTTGACTCCGAGGACATTCGGAAGATCGCAGATCTCCAGTAGCTCCTGCGGCTTCTGAAAGGCGAGAGGAGCAGCCTTGGGGAAGTAGTAGACCAGCAGCGGCAACGGCGAGTGCTGTGCCAGTTCCCTATAGAAGGCCATCACCTGCTGCGAGTCCAGTGCAGGAGGCAGACTGCTGATGGCATGCGCTCCCTTTGCGGCGGCATGTTCGGCGAGCTTGATAGCATCGCGCACATCCGGAGTTCCCACATGCACAAAGATCCGCTTCCCTGCCGGCAGAACCTCCATCACCGTCTCGACCAGCTCCTTGCGGGTCTCCATGGAGAGACGCATGCCCTCACCGGTGGTTCCCGCGACATAGGCTCCATCCAGCCCCTGGGAGGTCAGCTCCAAAAGAAGCTTCTGCGCTGCCGGAGCATTCAGCCGTCCATCGGGGGTCAGCGGTGTGAGCAATGCGGCGTAAATGCCGGCGAATGGGTGAGTGGACAAAGGGCCTCCAAGACTGATTAGCGATTATCGATAATGTATCATCACAGACAGCGCCAAGAGGAGAAAAGCCCCTCTTCCTAGTCGGCGACGGTATCGGGAATGGTGATCGAGCTAATGTGTTCGTTCACAGCTGCGGTGATGCGCTTCTCATCCCGCGAGAGCAGGTCCTCCAGCAGCTTGCGATGCGACTTTACTGCAGACTTCAGCGTTTCTCCAGCCGCCGCACGCTTCAGACTGACGAAGGCATAGACCGCGACGCAGAGACGTTCCAGGGTCTGCTCCAACACCTCGTTGCCCGAGGCGCGCCATACTGTACGGTGGAAGGCGAAGTCTTCTTCGGCCACTGCAAAATGATCGCCGTCAGCAACCATCTCCTGCATGCGCCGCAGATGACGCTTCAGTTCCAGAACTACATCATCGGTCAGATGCTTCGCCGCCAGATGAAAGGCCATCAACTCAAGGTACCGCCGCACCTCCATCATCTGCTGAATCTCGCGACGGGTAAGCTTGGTGACCGTTGTGCCACGATCCTGAACCCGGACCACCAGGCCGAGATGCTCAAGCTGCAGCAAAGCTTCGCGCACCGGAACCTGGCTGACATTGAGCTGTTTGGCGATGTGCGCCTCGCGTAGCGGTGTTCCCGGCGCCAGGTCGCCAGAGCAGATTGCCTGCCGCAACTCCTCAAACACTCCGCGTGATTTGCTGAGCGTCCGGATTGGCTTCAGTTGTTTGGTAGGCACAGCGATGATGCTACTAGATGCTGAAGTAGCGCCGCAATTTGAAACAACGCTCACTTCGGCGCGCTCCATGGCCTGGGTTGTGGCCCCTGCATCAACCACGACTTTGTTACCCGCGCTACCGAAACATGGACCGGCTTCGATTGGGAACCCTGCAACGAACCGGACTCGTAGATGACATAGAGTTCCTCTTTTCCTGAAGCGAGATCGCTATATCCGGTCACGCCGGGATCGAGGACGCGCTCATGTGACCATGTCTGTCCGTCGTCTTCACTCACCTTCACGGTCAGGTTCTCGCGAGCGCGCCACTTGCGGTCTATTGCCCCAGATACGTCACGAGAGTCGGGGTTCGAGAAGTACACTCGCTTCTCTGCTACATCAGCCAGCAACCCTGCATCGCAGGTCGGATCAAAGAGCCGCGGATCGAAACGCGGCTTCGACCATCCGGAGGCGCCGTCGTCACTCGTTGCTACAGCGCGCAGATGCTCCGAGCCTCCGGTGCGAATGTTCACCATCACCTTTCCATCCGCAAGCTGCGCCGCAACCGTCTCATTCGGGCTGACGATCTCAGCAGAGTCACGCGCCACGAGGGCGCCCCGCTTCCATGTGCGGCCGCGATCGTCACTATAAACAGTGCCTACCGCTGCGGGAGCATGCGCTCGCGTCCCGTCGGGATTGAGCTTGCCGTTCGCCATCCAGATCGATACCAGCAGACGCCCGTTGCGCAGTTGAATGCCGTGCCCAACCCCCGGTGTCACCACGTTCCAGTCATACTCACTCTTGAACTGATCGAAAACATCTGTGATCTCGCGCTCCTGTGAGAAGGTTCTGCCGTCGTCGCTGCTGTCGCGGACGAAGACCTTCGCATAGTTCTTCTGATAGAGAAGGTGCACCTCGTCTGCCTTGTTGTCAGCAATCATCACCGCGTTGTCGGTGAGGTCCTGCCCGTTGCCGGCGATCAGCCGTGACGGCTCCCATGTATGGCCGCCGTCGGTACTGCGACGTAGAAGAATGTCCGTCGGTGACCAGTCTCCTTTTGAGAGATCTTTCCGGCCCCCACAATAAGCAAGCAAGGTTCCCCGCTTGGTCTTCACCATGCCCGGCACACGATAGGTGGCATAGCCACCTATACCCGCATTCCACAGATTGGCGGTCTCCACCTGTGCCAGGGCCGCGCCCGTGGCAAAGACGAAGATCAAAGCAACGCAACGTCGAAGTCTCGGCTGCATCCTTCCTCCAAAGCTCTAGATACTCTCCGCACTTAAAGAGCGCATGCGAATCCGCGCCGTAATCGCTGCCGCCACCAGCATCAGCAGACCACAGCCAAGAAAGGTGCCATTCAGTCCAATTGACGCCTTCAGGATGCCAGCGGTGAGAGCCACCGTACCGCCCAGAATCGTACCCGCAAAGTTCAGGAAGCCGAATGCAGTGGCCCGCATTCCGGCAGAAACGCCTTCACACAGGACCGGCATCGTGTTGCCGTCGTACATTCCCTTCCCTAACCCGAACAGCAGCATGGAGGCGCACAACAGCGATACGTTCCCGGTTACACTGCTGACGATCAGGCATGGCGCAGCAAGCCCCAGCCCCACCGTCTGAGTCCAGACGCGGCCGCGATCGGTGCTCCGAGCCCACCGATCGGCGAGCATGCCGCCGCAGAGCAGGCCGATGAAGCCGCCCGCGCGGATCCAGAAGGTCGCTGTAAAGCCCGCGCTCGTCAGCGAGAAGTGGAAGCGTTCATACAGGTACAACGGGAACCACGTATAGATCGCCCAGTCGCAGATGGATGCAATGCCAAAGACAGTCAACAACGACCGGTACCCGGGCGTGCGCAGAATCACCCGGGCTGCTTCCTTGAATCCCTTCCCCCGCGCCGGTGGCTCTTCCACCTGCGTCTCCGCGGATGGGTTCCCCAGCAGGCTCATCAGCACAAACGCGTAGAGCACACCCACGCCGCCGAAGAGGTTAAAGACGCTGCGCCATCCGTGACGTGAACCGATCCAACCGCCCAGGGTTCCACCCAGCACCGTTCCAAGATACGTGCCGCTGTAGTGCAGGCTCACGGCTCTCGATCGTGTCCACGTACCATGATACGCGGCAATCATGGCCAGGCCCGCCGGCAGATAGCAGGCCTCACTGACGCCCATCAGCGACCGCATCGCCACCAGTTGCCCGTATCCCCGCACGTAGCCGGTCAGCAACGTGATCAGCGACCACACCAGCAGGCTGAAACAGATCATCCGCTTGCTGCCGAAGCGGTCAGCAAGATGGCCCGCCAGCGGACTGCTGAAGGCATACACCCACAGGAACGAAGTCCCCAGCAGTCCGAGCTGCACCGTGGAGATATGAAGCTCCGCCTGCAATAACGGGAAGATGGAGAAGATGACCTGCCGGTCCAGATAGTTGAGCATCCAGACAAACAGCAGCAGCACAACGACGAGCCACGGATATGCGGTCTTCCAAACCTTCACAGGAACCTTTCGCCACGCCAGATTATTGATAATCAATTGCAATCGTCAAGCGTAGAGAAACGGGCGCTGCAAAGGGAATGCACGAAGGTCCTGCCGGATACCGGCAGGACCCTCGTCTTTTTAGAGCAAACAGTCAAAGCTTCGCTCTACACCTTTAGGAGAAATGCTCTAATCCTTGCGATATTGCTCGTCAGTAACAGGTTCGAACCAGTCCACAACTTTATCGCCCTGGCGCTCATGAACAGCGATGTGGGTCATGGCTATCGTCGGCGATGCTCCGTGCCAGTGTTTCTCGCCGGGTTCAATCCACACCACGTCTCCGGGATGGATCTCCTGCACAGGTCCGCCATCACGCTGCACCCACCCGCAGCCTGCGGTGACGATCAATGTCTGGCCCAGCGGATGGCTATGCCACGCTGTCCGCGCTCCGGGCTCGAAGGTGACGCTCGCACCATTCACACGAGCCGGCTCCGGAGCCTGAAACAGCGGATCGATACGGACAGTGCCGGTAAACCAATCTGCGGATCCCTTAGTCGATGCCTGCGTTCCTACCTTCTTGATCTCCATCTCTGCTTCACTCCTTTATCCGGCTACGGTATCGACATCTGTCTTTGCCAGTCTACCGGGGAACGATCTTCACGGTTGCCGAGCGCGCTTGAGCGCCGATCATCGGTTGCAGATAAGGGCTGGAGGCGTACTTCTTCTGATAAGCCTGATCGATGCGGTCCCGAATCGGTCCATCAGTCGGCTCGAAGGTCACCTCCTTCGTGATCCCTGCTGCTCGAATGCGCCCTGCTTTCTGGAGCACGGCTGCCTGGTACCAGCTGGAGCCCT
Source organism: Terriglobus sp. 2YAB30_2 (assembly GCF_052114765.1). Taxonomy (NCBI): domain Bacteria; kingdom Pseudomonadati; phylum Acidobacteriota; class Terriglobia; order Terriglobales; family Acidobacteriaceae; genus Terriglobus; species Terriglobus sp. 2YAB30_2. The sequence continues at coordinate 859 of NZ_JBFRFJ010000036.1, read as the reverse complement.
GGCCGTTATATCCGCGGACATACAGCCCGTGGTCGACGACCACTGACCAGATCCATGTCGGTGTGCCGTACGTGACTCCATCTTCACGGAACGGCGAGATATGCAGATCGTCGGTTGCGGCAATGCTGTCCAGTTCTTTCTTCAACCATTGGCTCATGATGCCTAACCTCCTCTACTCCATCGTGTATTCGGGCTTTTTATAGAGCTGGTCCCACTTCTGCTCAATCTCCGGCCGATAGACCTTACCCTGCCAGTCGCGCGGCGCAATCTCTTCCACAGCAACCGAGACCGACTCCGCGCCATAGTCAAGCACAGACATGACACTATCGGTGATCTCCATCGCCAACTGCTCTTTCTGTTTTTCAGACTTACCGGGCCATAGCTTCACGACAACATGCGGCATAGAAGTTTCCTTTCCGATGCTTTGGTACGCGAGTTTTATGTGGACTGAGAATTGTGCACCGCCAAACAGGCGTAGCCATCGTAGACGAAGGCATCACGCACAGAGCGTATGCAGCGATCTCATGATCAAGAGTACCGGGAAAGGCATCGACTGCGCTTTCCTATTCCTGCAGACTCTTTGCCTGATTGTGTTTTGTTGCAAGTATCCCCAACCCGGGTGCCCACCCTCACAACGTTAGGGTGGGCAAGGATGCCACAAGCGTTGGCCAGGCCACGGATTGTTTACCTCCACGCCCACCCTAGCTTTGCGAGGGTGGGGCACCTGTGATGTTTCAAGAGGTTGTTGTCCATCCGTTTGTATCTGGAGATTCTGTTTGTGACGAGCAAATAGAAGTTTCCGGAGGAACGGATGGACTATCACTATCATGCCCGATTGACGGTGCATGGTCGAAGAGCG
>NZ_JBFRFJ010000035.1:0-16319 GCF_052114765.1 Terriglobus sp. 2YAB30_2 | reverse complement strand
GATCCGCACTCAGAACTTCATCCACTCGAGGCGGCACCAGGTACCCTTGCTCCGGCGAATAGGGCAAATACCGTGACATACTCTCTTCTCGTATAAATAACCCCGAAAAGCAAGTACTCACACAGACTCTGAAGGCCCGACCTATAATCACCAATCGCGCAATGCCGCGATCTCTCGAACGACGGTTCATCCTCGACCGGGTGCCCCACCCTCACGGAGTTAGGGTGGGTACGGAGCCACGGAATTATAGAGCGGGCCTTCAGCCCTTTAACATCTTGCGGGAACCAAACCTGGGGCGTTGCCCCAGGCTGGTATAGAACGCGCCTTCAGCGCTTTAACGGCATAAACGGTGAAGCTAAGACCCACCTGATTCGAGCTTCGCTCGAACGTCCCATGTCCCTATGGGGACATGGGGCACCCACTGTACTTCTTCTCTACGCAACTAGCGACACACAAACAGAAAAGCCGCCGATAAGGCGGCTTTTCTGTCACATCAGATCGTATACCCAGCTCGTTTGAACGGCATCGTCCTCACCCGTTCACCCGTCGCCGCAAAGAGGGCATTACCAAGCGCTGCCGCCAGCGGCGGCAGACACGGCTCACCCAGACCCGACGGACGGAAGTCCGACTGGATGAAGTGGGCCTCTACCTGTGGAGCGCTACGCATGCGCAGAATCGGGTAATCGCCAAAGTTTGTCTGTTGAATGCGGCCCTGTTCCACGCCAATCTCCAGCCCCATCGCGGTCGACAGACCATCGATAGCGCCGCCCTGTGCCTGGTTCTCTGCGCTGCTCAGGTTGATGACGGGACCGATATCCGCGGCCACCGTGATCTTGTGTACAGTGATCTTTTTCTTCGCATCGACGCTCAGCTCCACCGCTTCGGCAATGTGTCCGCCGTAGGAGAAGCCAAACGCAAGACCCAGACCATGACCGGCAGGCAGCTTCTTACCCCAGCCGGACTTCTCCGCGGCCAGCTTCACCACACCCGCAGCGCGCGTGGGATTGAAGGTGCGGCTCGGATCAGGCGGCGGTCCACCGCTCGTCGGAGCAGCCAGCGGACGCGCCAGCCAGTCGAGAAGGAAGGTGACGTGGTCGCAGTCAGCGGCAACCGAGAGCTCATGCAGGAAGCTGCCGATCACGAACATCTGCGTGTTATCCGTCGGCGCGCGCCATGGGCCGCAGGGAATCTGCAGCGGCATCAGGCTGACGGCATAACGGACATTCGGAGCGATATCGACAGGGAAGCTGTTGTTGCTGCGCGCACCGCCGGAGACCGGACGGCTGCCGTCAGCAGAGAAAGTAACGAGATGCTGCTGGAAGGCCGTGAGCTTGCCGTCCTTCACTGCACCTTTCAGGAAGTGATAGCCGCCCACGCGGAACATGTCGTGCGCGAAGTCATCCTCGCGCTTCCACTGTAGTTTGACCGGAGCGTTGACCTTCATGGCGATGGCCGCGGCCTCGCACATGTAGTCATTGGCCAGCCTGCGGCCAAAGCCGCCACCGGCGCGGGTCTGGTGCACGGTCACCTTGTCTTCCGGAAGGTTCAGCATCTTGATGACCTGGCTGAGGCCGCGGTCGGATTGCTGGCTGGGTGTCCACAGCTCCATGGTTCCGTCGTGCCACCAGCCGGTGGTGACCTCCGGCTCAAGCTGCTGGTGCGAGACCATGGCGTAGTCGTAGGCTGCTTCCACCACCTTGCCGGCGGCAAAGGCTGCATCGACATCGCCGATGTTGGTTGCGGGCGTTGGAAGATTGGGACCGAGCTCCTTGGCCTTGGCCGCAGCCTGCGTCAGCGAGTCCTTCGAGGCCGAGCTCTCATCCCACTCCACCTTGAGGGCAGCTTTAGCCTTGAAAGCTTCCCAGGTTGTCTTGGCGATGATGGCGACGCCCGGCATCACCTCGGCGGGGCTTCCGGTGCCTTCGAGTACGAAGGCGTCGAGCACTCCCGGTAGCTTCTTGATCTCGTCCAGATTGGCGGACTTTACCTTGCCTCCCACCGCGGGGCACTTGGTGTAGTTGGCATACACCATGCCCGGCATGGTGACATCGATGCCGAAGATCGGCTGACCGGTCACTACTTTAAGGTTGTCGACGCCGGTGTAGCGCTTGCCCAGCAGCTTGTACTCGGCGCGTGTCTTCAGCGGAACCTTCGCGACATCGGGAACCGGCTGTGCCGCTGCGGCTTTGGCCAGCTCACCGTAGGTCAGCTTGCGTTTCGAGGGAGTATGGACGACGGTGCTCTCCGAGGCTGTGCACTCGCTTACCGGAACGTTCCACTGTTTCGCGCCAGCGGCAATCAGCATGGCGCGCGCCGTCGCTCCGGCCTGGCGTAACTGGTCCCATCCGCGCGGAATCGAAGTAGACCCACCCGCGCCCTGGTAGCCATAGACCTTGGGATTGATAGCAGCCTGGTCGACTTTCACCGTCTTCCAGTCAGCGTCCAGCTCCTCGGCGATGATCAGGCCAAAGGCCGTCTTAATCCCCTGGCCGATCTCCGGGCCCTTGGAGTAGACGGTCACGGTGTTATCGGGAGCGATGCGGACAAACGCATTCATCTCCGTAGTCGCCGCGTCTGGCGTTGCCGCCGTCTCAGCCTTGGCCGAGCGGGTATCGAGGTTGAAGGCGAGCACCAGACCGCCGCCGGCCAGTCCGGCCAGCTTCAGGAAAGATCGCCGGCCAATGGTCGTCACCGCCGCGGGCGAGATGGTCTCAACCTCGGCGATCAGAGCCTGCATCTCGGCGTCATATTGAGCGAACTTCTCAAGCACCGGCATGGCTGCCTCCTTCTTTGGTGGCGGAATCCCCGGCAACCTGATGAATCGCCGCGCGGATGCGGTTATAGGTGGCGCAGCGGCAGATATTGCCGGTCATCGCCGAGTTAATGTCGGCGTCGGTAGGATGAGGGTTCTTTGCCAGCAGAGACGCTGCGCTCAGAATCTGTCCGCCCTGGCAGTAACCGCACTGGGCGACATCCAGGTCGACCCACGCTTTTTGCAGCGGATGCAGCTTGCCGTCCTCCGCCAGGCCCTCAATGGTAGTGATGTTGCCTTTTACCGCCGAGACCGGGATCTGGCAGGAACGCACCGCCTCTCCGTTCATCAGGACCGTGCAGGCGCCGCACGCCCCGATCCCGCAGCCATATTTGGCGCCCTTCAGGTCGAGGACGTCGCGCAGAACCCAGAGCAACGGCATATCGGCCGGTGCGTCGACCGATCTGGGCTTCCGATTAATAGTGAGCTGGAATGGCATGAGATTCACCTCGCAACAGGCTTGCACCAAAACTCATCGAAGCTGGCCCGGAAGTGCCATGATAGCTGACAAACGATAAGGCCTGCATAGAGAGGGGGCGTTCCTGCACCCATTTCGTACCGGAGCCCGGCGAACTTGGTTCGACGGGGTGAACTATTCGAGCGGAGCTCGAAACGGGTGGGAGACGCGGGCTGAAGCCCGCTGCTCCCACCCGTCAAGCTGGATGAAGTCCATCTACGATGGCTCAACCGCCTTCCTCAGGACCAAATCCGCAGTCGCTAAATATTTTTAGCGAATTAATGACTCAGGACCCTAGGTGATTTCATGTACGGGCCGCTACGGATTGCTTTGCCGACGGGAAGAGAAGTTATTTTTTTTAATCTTTTTTGCGATGCAGCTAAAGAATTCGCGCGCCTCTGCCGAAGAGCTCTTCCAGAGTTGGAAAGATGCCGAAGATTCTCGATCCCGATGGAACATTAGCGGCCCAGTTGCTCGAGTCAGCCCGTTTGGCGGCTCTGCATGCCAGTGGGCTACTGGATACCGATCCGGAAGAGTCATTCGACGACATTACGGCGCTGGTGACCCGATTCTGCGAAGTGCCCATCGCTCTTGTTTCTCTGGTAGATACAGATCGTCAATGGTTCAAATCGGTGCAGGGACTGGCATGCCGGCAGACGGCGCGCGAGGGATCCCTCTGCACCTACACCATCCGGCAGACCATCCCTCTGATCGTGCCCGATCTTACAGCGGATGAACGGTTTAGCATGAGCCCGTTTGTTGTGGGCAAACCGCACCTGCGGGCCTACGCCGGCGTGCCGCTGCGCGATCTCAATGGGTTCTGCTTTGGCGCGCTGTGCGCCGTCGACCTGGTTCCACGCCCATTCAGCGCGGACCAGATTGAGACACTGCGGATGTTAGCCAAACAGGTGGAGGCACAGATCGCCCTGCGGCAGCGCATGCAGCAGGTGCAACAACTGGTTGAGAATACTGAGGCGCTCACCAAAGATCTTCTATCCAGCAACGACCGGTTCTGCGCGTTCATGGACCATAGTCCTATCGTCGCCTTCATCAAGGATGCAGAGGGCCGTATGCGCTTCTATAACCGCCGGCTTGCTGCGCTGTATGGCGTGACCAACAAGGAATGGCTCAATAAGACAGATCACGAGATCTGGCCCGCGCATCTGGCCGATGAGTATCGCGCGACCGATCTTGCTGTTCTGAACGGGAACCATGCGGTGGAGCAGGAAGAACGGTCTCCCGGTCCGCGCGGTGAGTACATCTACTGGAAGAGTTATAAGTTTCCGTTTACTGATGCGCATGGCGAGCGTTTCCTTGCCGGCATCGCAATCGACGTAACCCGTGAAAGGCTCTACGAAGAACAACTGGAACGCAAGAAGGAAGAGCTGACGGCGGCGACCATTGAGCTCGGCAAACTCAGCATTACCGATACTCTGACCGGACTTCCGAACCGCAGATGTTTTGACCAGTGGCTGGAACAATGCGTCTCCTACGCTGCGCGAAGCAGGCGGCCGCTCTCGCTGATCATGCTCGATATCGACCACTTCAAGGAGATGAACGATGCCAAGGGCCATCTCTTCGGAGACGAGGTATTGCGCGAGTTCGGGATGGTGCTGCCGCGGCTGTTCCGCGGTTCAGATCACATATGCCGTTATGGCGGAGAAGAGTTCGCCATCCTGCTTCCCGATACCTCGCCCGAAAACGCTCTGATGCTTGCGACCCGCATCTGCAACGCCATTCCCATGCTCGAAGGCGCGCTGCATGGGGTAACGATCAGCGTCGGTGTGGCAAGGTGGCAGGTTGGAATGACGACATCTACTCTGCTTGCGGTCGCCGACGCCGGCTTGTATGAGGCAAAGCGAAACGGTCGCAACCAGGCAGCCTTCAGCTCGGTGCAGCGGTCGTACGCTTCAGAAGAAGCATTGCGTTCCGCAGTCCCGCCGACGCGGTGCATTCAGTAGAGCTACGGTACGTTCTTCTTATCGCAAGCAGTAGATCTACGGAAGGTGCCTGATAAAACGTCACAGGCCGCAAATATCAAGCGCCGGAACGCTTGACTTACTTCGACACCCTTCGTAAAGTACATCTAATTCGTTTCACAATTCAGCCAGTTTGGACTGCCCTTTGCGAACCAACGGTCAACACACGTTCGCTCTGCATCTTTGTCGATGTCTTTAAAGAGCGCCTGAATGCGTCCTCCGGCGCAGACAGGATACGTGTTTTTGTACGGGCTCCGCTGTCTAGAACACACACCTTAGTTCCGGTAAACCCAAAATTTGCTGTCTTTTTGGAGGTACGATGCGACGTCTTCTCTGGATACTTCTCTTTCTTATTCCCATCTCTGCGGTAGGACAGACCTTCCGCGGCACTCTCTCAGGCAATGTCACAGACGCTCAGGGCGCTGTGCTGGCAAACGTCAAAGTGGTTCTTACCAATCCCGCCACCGGCACGGTATTGAACTCAACAACAACAGGCACCGGTGACTTCACCTTCACCGAGCTTCCCGTCGGCAAGTACTCACTCAACGTCAGCAGTTCCGGCTTTGCCACGAAAAAGATTGACGACATCGATATCGCCGTCTCCAAAACGACGACTCTTCGTGTTGAGTTAGCTGTCGGCAGTACGGACATGATCGTCGACGTCACGGCCGACGCGATTCAGACCGATACCATCTCGAGCGCATTGATTTCGGTGGTCGACTCCAAGTCAGTGCAGGAGATGCCGATGAACGGACGTAACTTCACCCAGATGGTGAAGTTCGTTCCCGGCGCCAGCGCTCTCACCAACTCCGTCAACGGTTCGCGTACCGCCAGCATCAACTTCCAGGTGGATGGCGCCGACAACGTCGATCCGTGGCTCGGTATTGTTGCTTCGAACCAGGGCGGTATCGCCGGCGTTGCCGGCGGCCTCATTCCGATTGAGGCGATCGACCAGTTCTCCATGCAGTCTGGCGGCGAGGCCGACCAGGGCCGCAACGCCGGTGCGAACTCGAACATGGTGATCAAGTCAGGAACCAACAGCCTGCATGGTGATCTCTTCTACTTCGACCGGAACGAGTACTTCGCGGCAATCTCACCGGTTGCCGCGGTCGGCAGCAAGAAGCCGCTGATTCGTAATCACCAGGGCGGCTTTACTGTGGGCGGACCGATCTGGAGAGACCGTACCTTCTTCTTCATCGCCGGTGAAGTGCAGATTGCCAAGGCAAACACGGCCATCGTCGACACGGTCGTCTCCGATCCATGGATTACGGCTGCGACGGCCAATATCGCCAAGTACACCGATCCGACGACGAACGCTCCCTATGCCGCGAACCAGCTCAGCCTGAATCTGTACAAGGTGCTGTATCCCGCCAATACCAAGTCCGCCACAGCTACGGCGAACAACATCATCATGAGCAACACGGCGAACTACAACAGCTTCAATGGAATCCTGAAGATCGATCATCACTTCAGCGATGCCCATACGCTGTCGGCCCGCTATCTGGGAACCACCGGCAAGCAGACCGCGCCTACCTCGTCGTACTACGCGGACTACTTCCAGACCGCGCCGATGCACATCCATAACTTCTCGGTTGTGGATACCTACACCATCACACCGCGCGTTTTGAACCAGGTTACCCTGGCCACGAACTATTTTCTGCAGACCTTCAATGACGCCAACCAGGGCTTATATCCGCAGCAAAACGCCGGCCTGAATCTCGGCCTGTCGGGCATCATCGCCGCGGGTTCGCCTACCATCACCATGTCGCAGTTTGATACCGTCGGCGCGACGCAGCCCTCGGGCCGTACCGACGTCACCGGTCACGTGACGGATAACCTGCACTGGACGCTTGGCCGCCATGACATGAAGTTCGGCGGAGAGTTCCGCCACTCCAACGTCAACCAGCTCTACTTCTCCAGCGCCCGCGGCACCTTTGCCTTCGACGGTACGCGTGGTCCGTGGGGAGGCTCGGGTACGGCGCTTGGCGCACTGTCAGACTTCATCGCCGGCATGCCTTCCAACTCTTCGGGCGCCCGGCTGCTGCAGGGCAACGCGCAGCGTGTGTGGACTCTGAACACAGAAGATCTGTGGGCACAGGACAACATCAAACTCAACAAGCGCCTGAATCTCAACCTTGGTGTGCGCTATACGGTTCCGGGTGTGATCAATGCTGAGGCGGACGATATCTATATGTTCGTTCCCGGCTCCACGTCCGGCTCCGCTCCTGGCTTCAACAAGGGCTACTACCCGAACTACTTCTCCGGCGCCGCTCCGCGTGTCGGCTTCTCCTACTCGCCGTTCGATAACGACCGCACTGTCCTTCGTGGCTCCTACGGCTTGTTCTACGACTTCCCGGCGATGAGCAGCTGGATCTCCGGTACCACCACCAACGGCGGCGCAGCGTATGCGCAAAACAATCCGGCGGGGCCCGATGCTGCTGCGATCTTCAACCAAACCAACGTCCGGTGGGCGGTGAATGTCAATCCGTTTGCCAGCTCTACAGCTCCTCAGGTAGGCGCCTATGGAGTCAACCAGAACTTTAAGATGCCGCGCTCTTCGACGATAAGCTTCAATATCGAACAGCAGCTCTCGCGCACGACATTGTTCACCATCGGCTACGTCGGCACCTTCGGACGTCATCTGGAAGTGCTGTACAACATCAACCAGCCGAAGATCAGCGACCTGGCGGCGGGCGTCTCTCTGGCGAATGCACGGCCCTACCAGCAGACAACCTTCCCGAACATGAGCTCCAAGTTTGCGGGGCAGAAGCTGCTGGCCATCAACCAGTTGAACTTTGCCGCTAACTCAAACTTCCATTCGCTGCAGACCACCATCAAGCAGGCGGCCTGGAAGGGGCTAATCACAACTTTCAACTACACCTGGTCCAAGTCGCTGGACTATGCGTCGAGCAATACCACGCCGATGAATAGCTATGACCTGAAGGCTGACTACGGTCCAAGCACTTTTGACAATCGCCACGTACTGAACGGGTTCGCCTACTATACGCTGCCCAAGTTCACTGACAAAGCCAAGCGGATCACGCAGGGCTACCAGGTGAATGCGCTGGTACAGTTCACCTCAGGAACGCCTATCAACCCACAGTACTCCACCAACGTCGACGGAACCGGCGAGCTGAAGAATCGTCCTAACTGGAATGGTGTAAGCCCGTATGTAGGCGGTACGCAGCTTGCCACCAGCTCTTCGACCGGCCGTACGTATCGGTACCTGCAGGCCGCAAGCGTTGCTTTCAGCCAGCCGGCAAACTTTACCTACGGCAACTTGAGGCGTGACGCATTCTCGGGGCCGATCTTCCACACGGTTGATTTTTCTCTGATCAAGCGCACTCCCGTGACCGAGAGGGTAATGAGCGAGTTCCGTGCGGAGATCTTCAACGTCTTCAACCTGAACAACTTTGCCAATCCTACGGTGACACCGACCTCAAGCTCTTTCGGCCTGATCACCAACACGCGTAACGCCGCCTCGGCGCCGGGCCTCGGTGTAGGTGAGCCGTTCAACATTCAATTCGCTGCGAAACTCAGCTTCTAAAAGGAAGTAGTTACGACGATGAAAAGAAGTCTCATCGCCCTTGGCCTGCTGGTGGCAATGCCACTGGCAGGCCAGCAGTCTTCTGAGCCCATTGACCTCGGTGTCCTGAACCAGATCAAGTGGCAGGCCTTCAACAACTCGCAGGTCATGGAGCATCTCTTCTACTTGAGCGATGTCTATGGTCCTCGCGTCAACGGATCGCCGAACCATCGCGCCGCGGCCGAATGGATCGTGAAGCGGCTCGAATCCTATGGGCTGAAGAATGTTCACCTCGAGCCCTGGGGTCCCTTCGGCAACTCCTGGCAGTACAAGAAGTTCTATGGAGCTCTGGTAGAGCCTAACTACGCTCCTCTGATCGGCTTCCCGCTGGCCTGGACTCCGGGAACCAACGGACCCGTGACCGGTGAGGCGATACTTGCTCCGATCCACTCGCAGGCCGACTTCGCCAAATACAAAGGCAAGTTGAAGGGCAAGGTGGTGCTCATCGCCGATCCCAAGGTGATTGCCATGCACACCGAGGCCGAAGCACATCGCCTTACGGACGAGGAGATCGCGGCCCGCACGCGTATTCCCGATCCTTCCCGCATGGGCGGGTTCGGCGGAGCTCCTGCACGCGGGCCGGCTCCTGTGCCTGTCGATCGCAACGCTGCTCTGAAGCTGCGCAACGACACCAGCAAATTCCTCAGCGATGAAGGCGCCTTGGTCGCCGTCAACTATGGGACTAACGGCGATGGCGGTACCGTCTTCGCTACCTGGGGCGGATCACAGGATCCGAACGATCCCGTTCCTCCGCCGATGGTGGCCATCACGCCGGAGCACTACAACCGTGTTGTCCGTCTGCTGCAGCATGGCATGACGCCCAAACTGACCTTCGATATCGAGACCACCACCTATAAGGACAACCAGATGGGCTTCAATGTCGTTGGTGAGATTCCCGGCACGTCGAAGTCCGACGAGGTTGTGATGCTGGGCGGCCACCTCGACTCCTGGCAGGGAGGCACCGGAGCCACCGACAACGGCACCGGATCCTCGGTCGCCATTGAGGCCATCCGCATTCTCACCTCGCTGCACAAGCCGATGGCTCGCACCGTGCGCATCGCCCTGTGGGGTGGGGAAGAGGAGGGACTGCTGGGATCGAAGTTTTATGTCCAGCAGCACTTCGCTCCGCGCGACACCATGAAGCTGACGCCGGAGTATGCAAAGCTCGACGCGTATTACAACGACGACTCGGGCAGCGGACGTTTCCGCGGCATCTCCGCCAACGGCAACCTGCTGACCAAGGGAATCTTCGAACAGTGGATCGCTCCCTTGAAGGACCTTGAGATCACCACGGTCATCGGCGCCACCGCTCCGCCCACCCGCGAGCCCGGCGGCACCGACTCCACCTCCTTCAGTTGGATCGGCCTCAACGGATACGGCTTCATGCAGGATCCATTGGAGTACGGTACCCGCACGCACCACTCCAACATGGATCTTTACGACCGAGTGCAGCAGGGGGATGTGATGCAAGGAGCGGCCGTTGAAGCCTGGTTCGTGTACAACACGGCCACGCGCGCCGAGATGCTGCCGCGCAATCCAACTCCTGAACCGGCCACCAAGTAAACAACAATACAAGAAAAGGCCCGGCGCTCGTTGCCGGGCCTTTTCTTGTTTAAGCACTTTCGCAAACGTGAAAATACAGGCAAGATGGATTCGCTCGTGATTTCCGTTCTGAGGGTGTACCGATGTTCACGCGCTCCAACCAGATCTCATCGCCCATGCTACTGCCGCTCATCGGCAGCATTCTTGCCACCAGCGTTGCAGTCACACTGATTCTGGTGCCTCCGTCGCGGCCAAGCCTCAGCGTTGCTCAACTCTTTTTGCGGGCGGCTGTTGATCTTACGATTGCCGCATGTATTCACCTGGCGACCGTCTGGGCGATCTGGCGGCTGATTCGCGAATATCTGCACGCGCCGGTCAGCTTACTGATGCTGCATATCTGGGCTGCGATTGTGTGGCTGCCGCTGGTCTCGCTGCTGAATGCAGAACACTCCCTCTGGCTCTGCTGCATCGTGCCCTGGGCGTGCGCGAATGCCATCATCTATCTCGCGCTGTGGAATGACCGTTTTGAAAGATCCGAACCGGAGAGCCCGATCACGCACTCTTCCCGGCAGCTCTTCCAGGGCGAGACGGTCGTGCCGCTGTGGCGGACGCTCCTGCCATACGTAGCCGTCGTTGTGGCCACACAGGCAGGCATTGCATCTCTGATGAGCGGCAGCCCATGGATGGCGGCAGGCCTGTTCTCCATCTGCCTTCTGATTCTGCTGCTCGGTCATCCCATCGTTCGCCCCGATCGCCTGCGCCGTCAGCGCCGCCGTTTCTCCAAAGCCGCCTTCCTGCAGACTGCAACCGCTTTCTTCCTGCTGGCGACTGCGCTTACGCCCTTTCTGCAGCGGGCCTATGGTGTGCAGTCGTTGAATGGACTGCTCGCTATCCGGCCGCCGGTCATCAAATCCATCCAGGCGGGCGTCCCGAGTAGTGGCTACTCCGGCGTCATACTGATGCTGCCGCCAAAGCCGCATCCGCGTATCGAGCCGCCAACCAAGAGCGACCAGACATCGCTCTCGATGGCGCTCGCCAAGCCGGTCGTGATTCCCTTCGACGGAGTCTACTGGTACTTCAAACATCCTGACCTGCAACCGAGGCGGGATGCCAGGGTTCAGCACGGCGATCCCATCAAGGAGAACGTCCGTTCGACCGATGGACACCCTTTGCAGATGGAGGCGCACCAGCTCCTGCCCAGCCCCGTCAGCCTGGACTGCTGCCATGCACTGCGGGTGGAGCTGCTGAACGGCGATGCACGCCCGGGAATCATTCGTCTCGAGGTGCGGCTGAAGGATACTTCACTCAAGAACCGGCAATCGATCTCGCTCGGCAGCATCGTGATTCCCTCAAGCCAGGTCAAACACATCTCCCTGACGCGTCCACCGGTGCATGAATCGATGCGTTTTGAGCTGCCCGCAGCGGCTAGGCATCACCAGTTCGACGAGATCACGCTGGTGATTGCTCCCGATCGCGACCGTGCGCTCGCAGGCTCGAAGATCGCAATTCAGAACTTTGTGCTGATGCCGTAGAGGATCTCATTCCCCTACCCGGGTGCCCCACCCTCGCAACGCTAGGGTGGGCGGGATGTCACGAACCAGTTGGGAGCAGCGGGCTTTCTGCCCGCTGACACAGTGCGCCCGATCTTTCTCATGCCGGTCACAGATCGGCCCTACGGAGAATCAAGCGCTGAAGGCGCGCTCTATACCAGCCTGGGGCAACGCCCCAGGTTTTGGTGCCCACAAGATGTTAAAGGGCTGAAGGCCCGCCCTATATAACAGTCTTCAATCCGACCGTGTCGTTTCGACAGGCATACAACGGGTTTCACGAACGTTCCGTTTATGACGATTGGGGATTATAGATCGGGCCTTCAGCCCTCTAACCATTTCTCCATCCCAGCACCTGGGGCGCTGCCCCAGGCTGATATAGGTCGCGCCTTCAGCGCTCAACACATCTTCTTGCTCAATAGGAATGGGCTCTATTATTGCTCCACCCGAATCCAGATTACAACGTAGTGCTTCTCTCCCACTACAACGACTGCCCCAACCTCTTCTCTAACTCCGCACGATACGTCCGGCTCACACGGGAACGATGACCATCCTTCAACACCAGCTCAAACTCGCCATGCGACATCGAGTGCAGCTCAAGAATGCTGTCGATATTCACAATCGCCGATCGATGGACGCGGATAAAGCGCATCGCATCTAAACTCTCCGCAAGTTCGTTGAGGCTGGCACGATAGAGAATCTCTTTCCCGCCCACATGCAGGTTGGCATACACCCCCGCCGCTTCAATCCAGTCAATCTCTACGACACGAAGAAATCGCGTCACCCCCGCAGACTTCACGACCAGGCGATCGATGCTGCGCCCTGACGGTCCCGCCGCGGCGACCATACGCAGCATGCCCATTCCCAGTGCCTGTATGTTGCGTTCCTGGTGGCGGGTTTTGGCGCGGGCAACGGCGGCTTCCAGACGTTCGTCGCTGAACGGCTTCAGCAGATAGTCGAGCGCGTTCGCTTCAAAGGCGCGGATCGCATGCTGATCGTAGGCCGTGACGAAGATGGTGAGCGGCATGCGCTCGGCGCCGATCGCTTCGATCACACCAAGGCCATCAAGCTCCGGCATCTGCACATCGAGGAAGACGAGATCCAGCGCCTCGCGTTCGATTGCCTCTACCGCCGCCAGGCCATCACCCGCCTCCAACGCGGTTTCGATCTGGGCATCCTTCTTCAGCAGATCGACAATACGTTGACGCGCGGGAGCCTCGTCGTCGACGACCAGCACGCGCAGCCGTTCCGAAGACTGTGACGTCATGCCTCCCCTTGTCCGTTCTCGTTCGCAGACCTGAGCGGAAGCACGATCTCAACTTCAGTTCCGCCTGTGGGACGACGCGATACCGAAAAACTGCTCGCTCCGTTGTGCAGCGTTGTAATCCGTTCGCGAGTGACCGAGAGCCCCAGACCCGCGGATGTCTCCAGTGACCACTCCGGCGGCAGCCCAACGCCATCGTCGGCGATGCGGATCTCAACCTGCTCCGCACAGCGTTGCGCCGTCACCGTCACGGAGCCGCCCGCAGCACGCCGCGAGATGCCGTGACGAATCGCGTTCTCCACCAGAGGCTGCACGATGAAGCAGGGAACCAGGGCGTACTTCACTTCGGGATCGATACAGGTCTCGATGTGCAGCGCGTTGCCGAAACGGATCTTCTGAATCGCGACATAGTGATCCAGAAAAGCCATCTCTTCCACCAGCGGGACCTCCTGCCTGTCCCTTGACTCAAGCGACAGGCGCAGCAGGTCGCCCAGGTGTTCAATCATGCGGCGCGCCAGGCGAGGGTCCCGCTCCACCTGGGAAGAGACAGCGTTGAGCGCATTGAACAGGAAGTGAGGATCCAGTTGCATACGCAGCGCATTCAGCCGCGCCTGTGAGAAGCTGCGTTCCATCCGCTCCAGCCGCAGCTCGCTGTCGACATAGTGCTTGTAGTACAGAAAGGTCTGGCGCGCGCCGAAGATCAGCCAGTAGATCAACCAGCTCCACAGGATGCCGCCGGTAAAGGCATTGACGATCAGGCGCGTCCCGGCGAGTGCGCTCCAATGGGATATACCCATCAGAGCACGCATCGCCGTAGCAACGTAAAGATAGAAGGTGGTGAGCAGCAGGCTGGGAACAACCTGCGCCAGGATGCGAAGCCCCAGTTGCCGCTCCCGCAATGGCAGGCGGTCGTCGACCCAGAAGAGAAGGGGAGTGACCAATCCCCATGACCACCACTGCGCCATCGACATCAGCAACATGGTGTGCCGTTGGGGAGTGGACAGCTGGGGCAAAGCAAACAACAGACCAAGGAGGCTCCAGAGCGGAACCGCCAGCAGCCAGCGGCCCCAGCGTGTGGCCATCAGGCGGCTGTCAGCGAAAGATCGGGGTTGCGTTTCGATCACCACACCTCCTTGGCTGCATTTCTGTCCCGGCCAATCTTACCGCGTGGAGTATTTTTCCTGTGGGTGTAGTGCAGGGCGTGTGCATCTATGGACGTTTTCCGCAATGAAAACGCCGCTGCACGTTCCTCTCGGGATACCCAGCAACAGGAAAAATGCTCTAGCCTTCTACCGTGTAGCAAGGGTGATGTTGTCCGTATCGTCCAGGTGCATCTTGATGCCCCATCCATAGAAGTCGTTGACGATTGCAATTGCCACTTCGTTATCGCCTTCCTTCAGCGGCAGCGTCAAATCTCCGTTCTGGAGCGAGAGTCGGCCATCGGGCGCTTTGCGTGCAGACGCAGCCTGCATGTACAGATTCTTGTCGGCAAAGACCAGGTCTCCGTTGACATAGACGAAGGCCTCGCGGAGCCATCCGAAGGAGAGATGTTTTGCCTGCGCTTTGCTGGAGTGGATGGTGGTCTTCAGCCAAACGACGGACCGTGCAGGCCGGTCGGCCGGGACGCCATATACCCGGCTGGCATTGATGAAGCCGTCGCGTTCGGCGTCAATCGGCATCCACTTCGCGGAGACGGCAGGCATGCCGGCGTACGCAGGCGCCGTATTCGCTTCGAGCTTCGAGAAGGATGAGAGCTGCCAGTGGCGCACGTAGCGGTTGTCGGCGTCGGTATCGTCTTTCTCCGGCTCGCCGGTGAGGCCTTCGGTTGCATCCGGAGTGACGGTGATGTTGGAGAAGATGCCGGGGCCTTCAATCATGATGGAGCCTTCATCCACGTCCCCTTCCAGACGGCCGATCTTCAACGTCGGTGCCGCGGCTCCATTGATGAAGATGTTCATCCGCTTGCCATTGACCACGAGCTTCACATGGTTCCACCCATCCTGCTGCAACGGCGCCGGTCCCTGGTACTGCGGAAAGACATCCCAGAGCAGGACACCATGCGTCTCCGGAGCGTACTGAATGCAGTCTGGAGCGCTGTCGCACTTCGGGCGAGGGCGAAGGTAGAACATCTCGTAGTTATCTTTATCGGCGCGGCGGAAGATGAAGCCCGCACCCATGCCTCCGGTGGCGACAACGTCGTACTCAATGGTGCCGTTATGGAAGTTGACCGACTTCAACACGGCCGCTCCGGTGGGGATGTGTTTGGCATAGTTGCCGGCCTTCAGGGAGATCGCCGGGCGGCCCATGTACTCGGCGAAGTCAACGGCGCCAGCCGTCACCGTCCAGCCGTCATTGGTCATGGGGACCTTGATCGTATCGGCCGCGTAAGCAAGTTGCTCAGCAGCCAGGACAAAGAAGGTTAGAAGTATCCAGAGAGAGAACCGGCGGCGATACAACGAACCGCATTCCGAAAGGAGCGCTGGCGAATGAGTTTGCATGCGCCCGAGCCTATGCGGGAGTTACGGACCCGTCTTCTGAAATGTTGCAGACCGGACAGGCAAGTTGCGAAACGGCTCGACGGCCGAATGTAATTTGTCATCCTGAGCGGACGGGGTCCCCGGCCAGCTTTGCTGGCTGGGGTGGTTATGCGAAGAACCTGCTTTGTTGCTGACCACAAAACTGGGTGTCCCATCCATCGCATCGCGATGGGTGGGATGTTCGTAACGCTAGGGTGGGTCAGTGGAATCACTACACGTGATACAACACATTGCCCTCAGCGGCTAAAGCCGCAGTCATTTAGCGCTTCTGTACGGCATGGCTAAAGCCATGCCCTTAAGCAAAACATCGCGCTGCGCGCGAACGGATGCGCGGATAGCGCTTCACCGGATTGCTCCGTTGCGCGCAGCGCAACCATTTCGCACCAAAGGTGCGAATGCCTTGCTTAAGGGCACGGCTTTAGCCGTGCCGTACAAAGCGGTACAGACCGGGCAGATGGGTAACAGATTAGACCGGGGACATAGGTAACACTTTCGCGAGGTCGAGCGGAGGCGTGTAGAAGTCTGGCATGCCTTGGAGAGCGAGCGGAGTGTTGGAAGAGCGTGCCCGGTTTGCAGTGGAGTGGGAGGAGTGGGA
>NZ_JBFRFJ010000034.1:0-17414 GCF_052114765.1 Terriglobus sp. 2YAB30_2 | reverse complement strand
AGAAACCGCATCGAACGATGCTTCAACAGACTCAAACAGTTCAGAAGGTTCGCCACAAGATACTGCAAATACGCTGCTTGCTTCGCTGCTACCGTCGCCCTCGCATGCTCGTGGTTACACCTCCAGCAATTTGTCGATACACCCTAGTTACACCTTCATTGGATGGGCATTCAAACTAGCAACTAGCAACCAGGAACTAGTAACTAGACAAGGATCCGTGTCACTCGATCACTGATGCCGCAAAGGATCTCATACGGAATCGTGCCTGCGATGGCGGCTTGTTCTTCGACCGGAACGCCGTCGCCGATCAGTGTGACCTCGTCACCGATGGCGGCGTCGGGAACGTGGGTGACGTCGATCACGGTCAGGTCCATGGAGACGCGCCCCACTATCGGTGCATGGACGATCGGTGCATGTGTCTCGCGCAACAGCACGCGGCCGCGATTGGAGAGCTCGCGCCGTAGTCCATCCGCATATCCAACGGGGATCAGCGCCAGCCGCATGGGCGTCGGTGCGGTGAAGGTGGCGCTGTAGCCCACGGTCGCTCCCGCAGGAACATCGCGCAGGCTCAGAATGCGTGTCTTCCAGGCCATCACCGGCTGCAGTGTCTGCCGCACATGGGGTGCGGCTCCGCTCAGCTTCAGAGCGTAGCCGTAGAGTGCAAGGCCGGATCGTGTCATCGGTTGTGCGCCGCAGGCGGTGGCGATCTCTTTGATCTGCGAGAGAATCTGTCCGGCGTCGACACCGGAGGTGTTTCCCGCGTGGACCCAGTCCAGCCGCAGACCGCTCGCTTTTACCTGTGCGGCGAAGCGATCCATCTGCTCCCGATTCAAAGGAGAGCCTGCCTCTTCGGTTGAACCCAGGTGCGTCATCGCGCTCTCAATTCGCAACGGAGAGTCCTCGGCGATCAGCGCGGCGAACGCTGCCAGATCGGCAACGCCCTGGCGAGCCATCCCGGTATCGACCTCTACGTGGACGGGAAAACTCTTCGGCCCCAGGCTGCGGGCGCGGGCAGCATCTTCCAGCAGGCGAAGCTGGTACTCCTCCCAGATCACGGGTGTCAGGCGATGTTCTACGGCCACAGCGGCCTCACCATTCCACACGCCACACATCACCAGGATGCGCGGCTGCAGGAAGCCTGGCAGCATGCCCAGCGATGCCTTGACGCGTACGCCCTCTTCCACCGAGGTCACACCCAGCCACGCGGCGCCGGAACCGGCAAGAACCGGAGCACACAACTCGGAGCCGTGACCGTAGGCATCTGCCTTTACAACGGCGAGCAGCTCCATGCCTGCAGCTTCGCGGGTATGGCGATAGTTCGTTGCCAGCCGCACGGCCGAGATCTCGGCCCATACCGGCCGTACGTGATTGGGTTCAACAGCGCGCATCTACTTCCATGCTAGTGGGCGCTGCGGTGGAATCTCACCTGCCGGGAACCTTAGCGGCTACCCATTTGCGTTTTTCGGCTTCTCGAACTGGCGCAGATAGTCTTCGAGGCGCTGGCCCTTCTTCAGCGTGAAGGGTTCATTCAGAAGCTCGAATTTTTCCATGCGGTCCAGGCGGAAGAGGCGGAAGTCGTTGCGCAGCTCGCACCAGGTGGCAGCAGTCCAGGCGCCGCCCCAGAAGTAAAGCGCCAGCGGACGCGCGCGCCGGTTATGGCTCCATTGCCCGTCTTCCCGGCAATAGTCGAAGCGGATGATGCGCTGCTCCACGCATGCCGCGTGAATGCGGTCGATCAGCGTACGCACGGTCTTTTGCAGCCGGTAACCCGGTGCATACATCATCACGGAGTCGATCTGCTGGCGCATCTCCGGCGGAAGGACGGCTTCGATCTTGCGCAGAGCATCGGCTGCCCCGGCAACGGCCTCGTCACCGCCCCAGGCTTTCACCAGCCGGGCTCCGAGGACAAGCGCGCTTAATTCGTTGGCATTGAACATCAGCGGAGGAAGATCCATGTCGCGGCGTAGCGTATAGCCCACGCCTGCCTCGCCGAGAATCGGCATGCCTGAGAGCTGAAGGTCGCGCACGTCACGATAAACAGTGCGTTCGCTCACCTCCAGCTTGCGGGCGAGATCGCGTGCCGTCAGCAAACGGCCGGCACGCAGGACTTGAACGATACGGAAGAGCCGGTCGGCACGGCGCATGGCAGCAATGGTATCCCGTCGTAGCGGTGGTTACTCGGTGGAATGCAGACCGACGGTGTTGCCCTCGGTATCGCGGATGCAGGCAAAGAAGCCGAAGCCGCCGGTGATCTCGGTCTTCGGAATCAGGATGGAGCCGCCCTTGGCCTTCACCCGCTCCAGCACCGGAGCAAGATCGCCCTTGCAGCTCAGATAGACGACCGTGCCGGAATCGCACGGCTTCTGGAACTCGCGCTGCACCAGCGCACCGCCGGTGCCGGCAGGATCCTTGGGAAAAACCACCATCGGGTTCTCATCGGGGAACGATTGCATGTTCATCTCCAGCACCTGCTCATAAAAGGCCTGTGCACGTTCAATGGAAAGGGTGGGAATCTCAAACCAGGTGGCAGCGGACTGCGGTCGTTCACTCATACGGTCGGTCTCCTTGTCGATTACAAGAAGCAGCGTACTGACGTCCTACTGACAGCATCCTGTCAGTAGGTTTTCAGGATTCTTCTGAGTAGAACTTCCGGCGCCAATAGGAGAGTGATCGATCAGTTCCGTATTCTGTAAGAGGGAGATCGACGATGACGCATGAGCTTCAAGCAGCGATTGAACGCCTGTACAGCGTCTTTTCGACGTATGGCCCTGTTCAGGAGATGGAGTTTTGTCCCTGCGGTTGCACCAAGTCTGATGCAATTGATCCGCTCCTCCACCGGACGGCGGTATCGATGGACTTCGCTGAACTCGCAGACTATTCCTTCAGCGCCATGACAACCTAGGGCAACGCTCAGAACTTCAAATACTTTCTGCCACGTCTGCTACAAGGGATTGCGTCGGAGGACTATCGATATAACACCGAGATTCTCTTCAGCAAGCTGAAATATGCGGAGTTTCTTTCATGGCCGTCCGTGGAAATAGATGCTGTGAGCGGCTTCATGGAGCAGATCTGGAAACTTGCTATCCAAAGTTATCCGGTCAATCCCGTTCTTCCCGCGTTCTTTGAGATCGAGACGCTGCTCTCTTCTATTGCACAAACGGGCGTCGCTCTTTCCCCATATCTGGATCTTTGGAGTGAGATAAATACGGTCGCAGCGACGAAGCATCTTCTGTATTTCGTTACGTTGCATGGAGAGGAGTTTGCCAATGGAGGCACACTCACCGCGGCCTTCTGGGAATCTGCGCCTGACCAGGCGTTGGAGCTAAGGCGGTGGCTCCTGCAACCTCAAGTCTGGAATTGGATTCAGGAAGGGAAAGACGTCCCTATCGATAGCGGCTTTGAGCCTCTCATGGCTCCGGCTCTTGCCGTACTCGCAAAAGAGATGGAATCTACCGCCGTGTAATCACCTGCCCGCAAGCCTCGTCAGTAATAGCGAGCTCTACTGCAGAGAGCTCACCAGATTGGCAGCTTTGGGACCCGTGGGCGTTATGCGATGCACGCTCACGGCTTCAAGACCTTTGCAGATAGGAACAGGCCTTCTTCGTGTACGTGGCCAAAGCAAGGCGGTAGAGCGGGGGTGCTCCAGGTCCCTCGGGGAGTTGGGCATTCGCGCTCCGCGCGAACCGCTTTTTGTCTGTCATTTCGTAGCGACCAACGGGAGCGGAGAAATCTGCTTCTCTACGGATGTATTCCGGTCAATATGATGAAAAGCGGTCTCGCTTCGCTCGATACCCCACCCTTCGTTTTCAACGAAGAATGGGGCAACGAAGGGAGTGCTCCTCATCTTGCCAGAGACTCACATTTGAGGGGTTAGTATTCAGCTCCGGAGTGAGCTGATTCCAGATTCTCGAAGCGTGTGTAATCGCTCAAGTACGCCATGTGCACACTGCCGGTCGGGCCGTTACGCTGTTTGGCGATGATGATCTCGGCCTTGCCCTTCAGATCTTCGTTCTCGCGATCGTAGTACTCTTCGCGGTGGATGAAGCAGACGACGTCGGCGTCCTGCTCGATCGATCCCGACTCGCGCAGATCGCTCAGCATCGGCTTCTTCTCGCCGCCACGCTGCTCGCTGGCACGCGAGAGCTGCGAAAGCGCGATCACGGGAACCTTCATCTCTTTTGCGAGGGCTTTGAGGCCACGCGAGATCGAAGAGACCTCCTGCGTACGGCTCTCGAAGCCCTTCTTACCCGGTCCGGTGGAGCCCGTCATAAGCTGCAGGTAATCGATCACAATCAGATCCAGGGCCCCTTCCTGCTGCTTCAACCTGCGGGCCTTCGCGCGCATCTCGGCGAGCGTGATGCCGGGGGTGTCATCCACATAGAGCTTCGACGACATCAGCCGGTCCAATGCGTTGACCAGCTTCTGCTTGTCTTCACGCGGAAGGAAGCCGGTCTGAATCTTCTTCGAGTTGACCAGTGCTTCGCTGGCCAACATACGGCGAAGCAGTGATTCCTTGCTCATTTCGAGCGAGAAGACCGCGACTACCTTACCATCGCGCACCGCCGAGTTCTGGGCGATGTTGATGGCCCACGCTGTCTTACCCATCGAGGGACGGGCGGCGATGATCGTAAGCTCCGAGTGCTGCAGGCCGCTGGTCATACGGTCGAACTCGCCATAGTGGGTACGCAGGCCGGTGATCTCGCGGCCCTGTTCGTACAGGGCGTCAATGGTGCCAAAGCTTTCGGCGACGATCTCACCAATCGAAGAGAAGCTCTTCTGGATGGCGCCTTCGGCGATCTCCAGAATGCGGCCTTCCACGCGCGAAAGCACATCGATGGCGAGCTCGGACTGGTCGGCCGACGCCAGCAGACCGTCGTTGCACACGCTCATCAACTGGCGCAGCAGACTCTTGTCCTTGACGATCCGAACGTAGTCTTCAATATTCGGATTCCGCGGAATGCCCTCGGTCAGGAACGAGAGATACGGAATGCCGCCGATCCCCTCCAGCTCCTTCTTGCGGGCCAGATTGTCGGAGACCGTCACGATGTCGATGGCGTGACCGGCCTCGATCATCTCCAGCATTGCGCCATAGATGCGGCGATGCGAGTCCAGCGAGAAGTCGTCGATCTTCAGCCGCGCGGTGGCATCGGTAATCGCCAGCGAGTCCGTGAGCATGGCGCCAAGGATCGTATTTTCGGCATGCAGCGCTGCCGGTGCGCCTTGCTGCTCAAGAATCTGAAGATAAGAGGCCATTGCTTCTTTAAAGAGTAGGCCGATTCTCCCGGCAGCGCCGCACCCTTTTTGGTTCAGAAATTCTGCACAAAACTCTTGCGGTGAGGAAATGTGGAAGACCCGTCTCGTTCTCCGGATCATTTATAAACACAGCGTAGCCATAGCGCACCTTCAGGTGCGCTTGTCTTGCTTAAGGGACGGCTTCAGCCGTCCCAATTCACGGGAGCCTATGAGCGGGCTTTACAGCCCCTGAGGGCAGAACACGACCCCTAAACCGCCTGCTTGCGGCCCTGTATCTCGATGTAAATATTGATCAGGCTCACCGCCGCCGGGGTCACTCCCGGAATCCGGCTGGCCTGGCCGATGGTCGCCGGGCGTACACGGCCAAGCTTCTCTTTCATCTCGCGGGAGAGGCCGCTGACCTGGGTGTAGTCGAACCATTCGGGGATCGACCGCTCTTCGGCCTTCTTCAGCTTCTCGATGTTGCGGCGCTGCTGGTCGAGGTAGCCGGAGAACTTGATTTCGGTCTCCACCGACTTCAGCTCGTTGCGCACCCATGAGGGTAAGGTCTCGCCCTGTAGGCCGGCGGTCATCGCCACAAAGCGGTCGTCTTCCTGAAGCTTGTCCCGGAAGAGAGGCAGAAGCTGATTGATGGTGACCTCAGGGCGCTTCAGAAGTTGGGCGAGTGTCTGCCCCTTGTTTTCGCCTTCACGAAGACGCTCGGTTGCCAGCAGCTTCTCCAAGGCAACCATGCGCGCCTGCTTAGCCTCGTAATCGGCCCACGCTTCGTCGCCGATCAGACCCAGGGTGCGTCCCTTAGGGGTCAGCCGGCGGTCGGCGTTGTCGATGCGCAGATGCAGACGGAACTCCGCCCGCGAGGTGAACATCCGGTAGGGCTCATTGGTGCCCTTCGAGATCAGGTCGTCGATCAGGATACCGGTATATCCGTCGGCGCGATCGAGCCAGAACGGGGCCTCACCCTTCACGCCGAGCGCGGCATTGATGCCAGCCATTAGGCCCTGGCAGGCAGCTTCCTCGTATCCCGACGTCCCGTTGATCTGTCCGGCGAGATACAGACCGTCGATCGACTTCACCTTCAACGAGCGGTCCAGCTCGGTCGGATCGATGGCGTCGTACTCAATGGCGTAGCCCGGCCGAAGCATCTCGGCCATCTCCAGTCCAGGGATGGAGTGCACCATGGCCGCCTGCACTTCCATGGGCAGACTGGTGCTCATGCCGTTGATGTAGACCTCGTGTGTGTTCAGGCCTTCGGGTTCCAGGAAGAACTGGTGCTGCGTCTTGTCCGGGAACTTGACGATCTTGTCTTCGATCGAGGGACAGTAGCGCGGTCCAATGCCCTCGATCTGGCCGGAGTACATCGCCGACCGGTGTACGTTCTGCCGGATGATCTCCAGCGTTTCCGGCGTGGTATAGGCGATATGGCAGCTCACCTGACGGAGTTGTGGCACGGTTTTGGTGCGGAAACTGAATGGAGTCGGATCCGCATCGCCGGGCTGCTCATCAAAGCGCGACCAGTCGATGGTGCGTCCGTCCAGGCGCGGAGGCGTACCGGTCTTCAGACGGCACTCGCGCAGGCCAAGGCGCTTCAGGGCTTCGCCCAGCAGGACGGAGGCAGGTTCGCCGGAGCGGCCGGCGGTGTAACGCTCCTCGCCGCAATGGATCAGCCCGTTCAGGAAGGTGCCGGTGGTGATTACGACTGCGCCGGCATGCACAACACGGCTGTCGCGCAGCCGGATGCCGGTAATGCGGCGAGCGCCGTCGGCGGTATCTTCCAGCACGACGTCGACAACCTCAGCCTGCTTGATGAAGAGGTTTGGCTGGCCTTCCAGCATTTCGCGCATCTTTACGCGATACAGCGCTTTGTCGCACTGTGCCCGCGGCGACCACACGGCGGGACCTCGCGAGGTATTCAGCAGGCGGAACTGGATGCCGACAGCGTCAGCGACTTCGCCCATAATGCCGCCCAGGGCATCGACCTCGCGGACAAGATGTCCTTTGGCAATGCCGCCGATGGCGGGGTTGCAACTCATCTGCGCAATCAGGTCAAGGTTCAGCGTGAACAGCGCGGTGCGCAGGCCCATGCGTGCAGCAGCCATCGCGGCTTCGCAGCCTGCATGCCCTGCACCCACTACCAGCACATCGAACTGTTCTGTAAACGCCATCGCTTCCGTCGGAATCCTTCTTTCCTATTTTAAGGGGATTCGGGGAGAATGTTTCATGCAAAGACTCCTCGCGTTCCTGTTCGCCCTGGCGCTGTCCGTCTCTCTTGCTGTTTCGCAGGCTGCTGCCCAGCAGTCGGCTATCTCGGCCGATCCTCCGATGGATCATGCACATCCGGCGACGATGGAGTCCGTACAGATCCCCAGCCACGGAGCCCTGCTCAACGGCCTGGTCTACATCGCCGCCGGTACGGGGCCGCATCCGGTGGCCTTCCTGCTGCATGGCTTTCCCGGCAACGAGCGCAATCTCGACCTGGCGCAAACCCTCCGCCGTGCCGGATGGGATGTGGTGTATTTCAACTACCGCGGCGCGTGGGGTACGCCGGGAGAGTTTTCGTTTTCGCATTGCATCGAAGATGCCCAGGCGGCGATTGCCTGGCTACGCGATCCGGCTGTGGCTGCCCGGCTCCGCGCAAATCCTTCACAACTCGTGCTTTTGGGCCACAGCATGGGCGGCTTCGTCGCCAACGAAGTAGCGGCACGTACACCGGGTATTAAGGCTGTGGTGACCATGTCTGCGGCGAATATGGGCATGGAAGCGATCCGGCAGGTGCCACCACAGGCAAAGAACGTGGCCGTCACTAAGGTCGCGGAACATCTTGCCAAGGAAGGCATGGCGCCGCTGGCAGGTTGCACACCCGAGGGACTGGCAAAGGAGCTGGCGGCGAATCTCACGCAGTGGGACTTCCCCACACTGGCGCCAAAGCTGACGAAGGTTCCGTACCTGATTCTTACCTCGGATGACGGCCTTGCTCCATCGAATGATGCATTTGCGGCAGCACTGACGAGCAGCGGAAATACACAAGTAGCCACAAAACACCTCGCAACAGACCACGGCTACTCCGATCAGCGCATTGCACTGCAGACGACAATTCTCGACTGGCTCGCAAAGCTGTAGATCTAACCCGCGACCGGGTGCCCATATCTGTGCCGCGGGGTCCCCGACGAACTTTGTTCGTTGGGGTGCAAGCAGATGTGGGCATTCGCGCTCCGCGCGAACCGTCTTTGTTTGTCATTTCATTAGCGCGGCGGGTCCGGACCAGATATCCCATTCATCGCGTCGCGATGGATGGGCCACCCAGTTCTGAGAAGCTCTTACAACCTCTCCCTCCCGCCGCGTCATCCCATATAGACGGCCACCGGCCAGCGCCACACCTCGGGAGATTTCTTTCGGCATGTTCACCAAAATCCTCCATGTCTGGCATGGCTGGTTCTTTGCCCTCTTCCTCTTCTGCGCCGCCCTGGTCTTCTCCAATCTCTTTCACTGGGTGCTCTTCCGTGTCCTTCGCCGGAAGCAGGCGGAGAGTACCAGTCCTGCAACGAAGGGTCTTGGCCTTGGTCTGCAGCGCTATCTCGCTCGTCCTGCGCGCGCAATCTTCGTGCTGACCTGTTTCTTTCTGGCAGAGCCCTTCCTGCCAATTCCTGCCCGTTATCACGACGATGTGCGGCAGGTGATGGCGATTCTGTTCGTCCTTTCCTTGGGATGGTTTGCTACCGGCTTTGTCTATGTGGTGCAGAACATCTTTCTCCGCCGCTACGACATCACCTCTACCGACAACATCCAGGCCCGCCGCATCCATACGCAGTTCGGGCTCTTTCGCCGCTTCCTGATCTCGCTTATCGTCGTCGTCACCGTTGCCGGCTGCCTTTGGACATTCCACGATGACCGTCTCTGGAAGGCAGGCACCGGTCTGCTCGCTTCTGCCGGCATTGCTTCGCTCGTTCTTGCCACTGCTGCCAAGTCCACCGCCTCGAATTTTCTGGCCGGTGTGCAGATTGCACTGACCGAACCCATCCGCATCGACGACGTAGTCATCGTGCAGGGTGAGTGGGGACGCATTGAAGAGATCACCTCCGCTTATGTCGTCGTCAAGATCTGGGACCTGCGCCGGCTGATCGTGCCGCTAAGTTATTTCATCGAGAACAGCTTCCAGAACTGGACACGCCAGTCCTCCGACATCCTCGGCACCGCCTTCCTCTACGTCGACTACACCATTCCTGTAGAGCCACTGCGCCAGAAGCTGCGTGAGATCTGCCAGGCCTCGCCGCTGTGGGACGGCAAAGTCTGCGGGTTACAGGTCACCGACATTAAGGAACACACCATGGAGTTGCGCTGCTTGGTCAGCAACCGCAATGCCGGCGACAACTTCGATCTCCGCTGCATCGTCCGCGAAAAGATGATGGAGTTCATTCGCGAAAACTACCCGCAGCACTTCCCCCGCACGCGCTTCGCTTCTCTGCCCGACGCTGGCCGGTCGCAGGGCGAAACCGCCGAGAAATTCACGACACCGATACAGAAGGCCTCGTAAGCTGGAGTTGTCATGCCGCTCGTCCTTTGTTTCAACCCGGGCAGCAACTCGCTGAAATTCGACCTTGTCGAGACGACCGCGAACCAGCCGCAGGCCTCTGCCGGCAAACGCCTGCTCACCGGCGACATCGACAACGTCGGTAAGGACACCACACTCGAGATCACGCGCGGCGACCAGTCGCTGCACTCCGAGCCATTGCCGGCGGGTGACTTCGACGCGATGACCACAGCTGCACTCGACGCTCTCGACAAGCTTGATCTTCCCAAACCCGATCTTGCCGGTGTTCGCGTCGTACACGGTGGAAGCGACTTCGATGCGGCGGTGGGAATCGACGATGAGGTAATCCACAAGATCGAGGCCCGCGCCGAGCTCGCTCCACTTCACAATCCCAAATCGGTCAAGGTGATTCGCGCGCTGCAACAGCATGGCAGCGCCCTGCCTATTGCCTGCACCTTCGATACCGCGTTTCATCACACGTTGCCCGAGGTCGCATGGCGTTACGCGATTGACTACGATGTCGCCAATCGCCACGGCATTCGCAAGTACGGCTTCCACGGCCTCTCGCATCGCTATCAGCTGGAGCAGTTCTGCTCACTGAGCAACACACCCCTCGAACAGGCGAACGTCATCACCAGTCATCTTGAGAGCGGATCGTCAGTCTGTGCCATCCGCGAAGGCAAATCGGTAGAGACCTCGATGGGCTTCACGCCGTTGGAGGGCCTGATGATGGGGACGCGCTCCGGCTCCATCGATCCGGCGATCCTGCCTTTTCTCATGCAGCACGAAAATCTTTCTTCGCAGGACGCGCTGCAGTTCCTGGAAAAGAAGTCGGGCCTGCTCGCGATCTCCGGCCAATCGCTCGATACCCGCATCCTGCGCAAGAAGACAGATGACCGTTCGCTGCTGGCCATGGCGATGTACGCCTATCGCGTTCGCGCCACTATGGGCGCCTATCTTGCGGTGCTTGGCGATGCACGCGCCATTGTCTTCGGCGGAGGCATCGGAGAGAATACTCCTGAAGTAAGAGGCCCCATTCTTGAGGGGCTCCGAGGCTGGGGCGTCGACGTCGACCCCGCCCGAAATACAAATGTCATGGCGGGTGACACTTTGCTCTCCTCGCCGGCATCAAAACTCGCCGTATGGGTGATTCACGCAGACGAAGGCCTGCAGCTGGCACACGAGTGCACGCAGGCCCTCCAGTAGGAGCATTTTCCCTGTAGCTGGGTATCCCGGAAAAGGAGTGCAGCGGCGTTTTCATTGCGGAAAACGCCCATAGATGACGAAACCCGACACTACACCCACAGGAAAAATGCTCCAGCCAACCCTTAACCACGGAGACACGCGATGCCGCTCACCGTTGAGGAAATCGCCGGTATTCATGCATACTGGCGCGCTGCCAACTATCTTTCTGTCGGACAGATCTACCTGCGCAACAATCCGCTGCTTCGCCGTCCGCTGACGGTCGGCGATATCAAGCCGCGCCTGCTCGGCCACTTCGGCACCACGCCGGGCCTCAACTTCGTCTACGTGCACCTCAATCGCATCATCAAGGCCCGCCGCCTCAGCATGCTGCTGATTACCGGGCCCGGTCACGGAGCTCCGGGCATCCTTGCCAACACCTTCCTCGAAGGCAGCTATTCAGAGACCTATCCCAACATTCAGCAGGATGCCGACGGTCTCAAACTCTTCTTCAAGCAGTTCTCGTGGCCCTACGGCATTCCCAGCCACTGCGCCGCCAACGTCCCCGGCTCTATCAATGAGGGCGGCGAGCTCGGCTACTCGCTGGTGCATGCTTATGGCGCAGCCTTCGACAACCCGCATCTCGTTGTTCCGTGCATCGTCGGCGACGGCGAGGCGGAGACGGGTACGCTGGCAACCTCCTGGCACTCGAACAAGTTCCTCAATCCCGTGACCGATGGCACCGTGCTGCCCATCCTTCACTTGAACGGCTACAAGATCGCGAATCCCACGGTGCTGGCGCGCATTCCGCAGGAGGAGCTGGAGCAGCTCTTCCGCGGCTACGGTTACACGCCGTACACGGTCGAAGGCGATGACCCCGAGGTGATGCACCGAAAGATGGCAGAGACGCTCGATCGCATCTTCGATCACATCACCGCGATTCGTGCCGATGCCGCGAGCCAGTATCCGCCGCAGCGGCCGGCCTGGCCAATGCTCATTCTGCGCACCCCCAAGGGCTGGACGGGGCCGCATATGGTGGACGGCAAACAGGTGGAGGGCACCTGGCGCTCGCATCAGGTGCCGCTGGATGAAGTGCGCTCCAACCCCGAGCATCTCACGCTGCTCGAAGAGTGGCTGCGGAGCTACAAGCCGGAAGAGCTCTTCGACAATCGCGGCTGTCCCGTGCCTCAGTTGCTCAACCTTGCTCCCAAGGGAGACCTGCGCATGTCGGTCAATCCCAGCGCCAACGGCGGCGAGTTGTTGAAGCCGCTGGTGCTGCCGGACTTCCGCGACTACGCCGTAAAGTGCAATGTGCCTTGCGCCACAAATGAGGTCTCGGCCACAAAGATCCTCGGCGACTACCTCCGCGACGTCATCCGCTACAACGCCGGCAATCGCAACTTCCGCATCTTCGGCCCCGATGAGACCGCCTCCAACCGCTTGCAGGATGTCTACCAGGCCACGCCGAAACAGTGGGAGGGTGAGCTGCTTCCCGTCGATGAGAATCTCGCCGCCGATGGCCGCGTGCTCGAAGTGCTGTCAGAGAATCTCTGCCAGGGCTGGCTCGAAGGCTATCTCCTTACCGGCCGTCACGGCTTCTTCTCCTGCTACGAGGCTTTCATCCACATCATCGACTCGATGTTCAACCAGCATGCCAAGTGGCTGAAGGCGTGCAAAGAGCTACCCTGGCGCAAGCCCATCGCTTCGCTGACCTATCTGCTCAGCTCGCACGTCTGGCGGCAAGACCACAACGGCTTCTCGCACCAGGACCCCGGCTTTATCGACCACGTCGCCAACAAGCAGAGCGAGGTGACGCGCATCTACTTTCCGCCCGATGCCAACTGCCTGCTCTCGGTCGGCGACCACTGCCTGCGCTCCCGCAACTACATCAACCTCATCATCGCCGGGAAGCAACCGGCACACACCTATCTCAATATGGATGAGGCAGTGCGTCACTGCACCGAAGGTCTCGGTATCTGGGCATGGGCTTCCACCTGTGCGCCGGAGGAGAAGCCGGACGTCATCCTCGCCTGCGCCGGCGATGTTCCCACCATGGAGGCGCTGGCCGCTGTGACGGTGCTGCGAAACTGGGCGCCAGCCCTCAAGATCCGATTCGTCAACATCGTCGATCTCTTTACGCTGGAGACGCCCGGAGAACATCCTCACGGCATCGACGACGAAAACTTCGAGAGGATCTTCGATCAGGAAAGCCCGATCGTCATGGCCTTCCACGGCTACCCAACCGTGGTGCACAAGCTCACCTACAAGCGCCGCAACCACGCCAGCTTCCACGTCCACGGCTTCCGCGGGGAAGGCACCACGACGACACCGTTCGATATGACGGTGCTCAACCAGATCGATCGCTTCTCACTTGCGCTCGACTGCGTCAGGTATGCACTACCCGAAGACTACGACCGCGTTCGCCAGCTCCACAGCGAAAAGATGCAGGAGCACAAACTCTACGTCGCGGAACACGGCGAAGATATGCCGGAAGTGAGGGATTGGAAGTGGACTAGTTAGTTGAATGGTTGAAAAACGTTGAATGGTTGAATAGTGGCGGAGATGGGCGAGCAGCAAAGTTTGCCACACCATTCAACTATTCAACAAATCAACTATTCAACCACCGCGCGATAGCGCGGTTGCAGACCTCTGGCTGTTCCTCAAACGGAAGATGTCCGACGCCATGCAGCACCAGCAGCTCGGCGTGATGCATCTCCTTTGCCAGCAGCTGTGCCGAAGGCAGGCTGACGGCGCGGTCGCGGTCGCCCCAGATCAGCAGTGCCGGAACATCGGCCAGCCGGTTCAGGACTTTCTTGAGGCCGCGCATGTCGCTGCCCCAGGAGCGCACGATCGCCAGAAGGTGATCCATGGTTCCGGGGATGCTGAGGTGCTCGGTGTAGCAGGCCAGCGTTCCGTCAATGATTCGCGAGGGCTCGCCGTACATGCGGCGCAGGGCGGCACGGTGCACCAGACCCGGCCACTGCGGAACGCGGCGTCCCAACCAGGCGCCTACCGGAGTGGAGAAGAAGCGTGCATTGCGCGCTCCGTGTCCGCAGAACGGGTTTGCCGGAGCGAAGAGCACCAGCTTGCCGACACGGTTCGTGTGTCGCGCGGCCAGCATCATCGCCAGCGCTCCGCCGTGCGAGTGTCCGGCGATATCGGCTTCGTCCAGACCAAGGGCATCCATCAGGCGTGCGATCCGGTCGGCGGTAGCCTCCAGGCTCGCGTCCAGGCCTGCGACCCGCTGGCTCTTCCCCATGTTGAAGAGATCTACGGCGTAGACCGTGGAATGGCGCGCCAGATCCTTAAGGTTCCGCCGCCAGGTCTGTCCGTCGGCCAGCAACCCGTGCAGCAGCAACAGCGGACGCCCCGTTCCGGCAACGCGATAGTGCACCGCGATACCGTCAACGACGACCTCTTCTTCACGGATATTGAGTGCTGCAGACACGGCCCTCTGTGCGTCCCTTCATTCAAACTGCGGGTCTTTCCCTGACACAGACGGCACGGAAGTCCCAACGCTCCATGTTACAGGACTGTTACAGGGAGGTGAAGGTTGCATTGCGGGATTTAATCTTAAAGTGTTCCCAGGCGGGAACGGGGAGGGACAGGAGTGCCAACCGAGAAGCTCACCGAACTTTCAGCCCAAGACCGTCAGGAGGCGATCGCCTCCCTGCAGACCTACGCCGAGCAGAATCTGGCCGAACCGCTCAATACGCTGGCGGCGGGTTTACTACTGGATTTTTTCCTGGAAGAGATCGGGCCCCTGGTCTACAACCGCGGTGTCGCCGACGCCCAGCAGCGCATGCAGCACAAGCTGATGGACCTCGACGGAGAGCTACACGCCGACGCCTTTCAGTACTGGCCTTCGCGCACCCAGAAGCGTCGCCCGGGCCGTTAAGCCGTAAGGGCTGTTAAAAGCGAATACCCCATCACCCGCGGAGGTGGTATGGGGTATTCGAGTGCAGCTTTGACGGTTTTGCTCTTCGTTACGTTGAGGGAAAAGCGGGGCATCGGAAAAACCTCCAATTACCCCCAAGCAGATATTGCAACAAACTTCAGGTATGGCAATGCAGCGATTCCACCGTTCTACTACTGCAACAACAACTCCACTGCCTGGGTGATCGTTGTTCCTTCCGGCAGGGCTTTGAATTCTGAGTGCTCTGACTGCTGCTGGCGATTGATGGTTTTGAAGAAGATCGCCCGTCCATCAAAGCGGGTCTGCATCTTCGCAACCTTCCAGATGGATGGAGCTACCTCCTCCCGTATGGTGCTGAAGCTGCTGCCGCTGCGAAGCGTGGCCAGCAGACCCATGCCGAAGCTCACGTCTTTCTCCAGGCGGCCATCGAGCTGGTGCAGGCGGAACTCACGTTCGTCCACCAGCACCGTGCCATGCATCGCGTGCATGACACGCTCTTCGAAGCTCTTTGGGGTGTACTCCGGATTAGGACGGTAGGCGATGCGGGTATATCGCCCCTCCTGTCCCACCCGTTCAAACAGAAACGCCTTAGGTAGCAGGTCCAACATGCGCTGCGCGCGCTGGGAGTCTTCCTGCTGCGCGTGAACGTCCTTCTGTAGCGCTTCGGAGTCGCCGGTGATCTGCTTTACCCGGTCGCGCTCGGTCTGCTGCCGGCAGGTATCCAGAGGCCTGCCGTCCTCTTCCACCAGCAGGCGGATGCGTCCTTCCGGCAGGTCGGCGACCCGCTCCTTCCACAATCTCCCATTCGTGCGGTCTGAGCGTTCGTAGGAGGTGTACAGGTACGCCGGCCGCGCTTTGGAGGCGGAGCTCTCCTTTGAGATCAGCGCGACGATAACCTCCATCGGTGTCGTCTGCACTCGCAGCATCTGGTCGGCGGCCTGGGCGGTACCGGCCATTGGAACCGACAACGTGATACAAGCAGCGAACTTTACGAACCAGAGCTTCATGGCAGCACCTTTGTCTCGACTGCCATTGTTATCCCGGTTAACTTCCGGCTATCCGTTTTCCAGACGACAAAGTGAAGTTCGTGTTCCTTATCGGGAAATTCAGGAGCGCTCGCGGTACGTCGTGCGCGCTTTCTCGATGGCCTTGTAGTTCTTTTCCGCCCACGTCCACACGCTGCAAAAGGCCTCTCCTAGGCTGCGGCCCAGCACCGTCAGCGTGTACTCCACCTTTGGTGGAATGACCGGATGCACCGTTCGTGTGACAAATCCGTCGGCCTCCATCTGCCGCAGCGTTTGCGTCAGCATCTTCTGGCTTACGCCATTGACCAGCTCTGCCAGTTGAGTGAAGCGCAGCGTACCATGCTGATCCAGGACTTCGAGAGTCAGCAGCGTCCACTTGTCGGCGACACGGGCGATGGTCTGTTGCACCAATGCATCCAGGTCAGGGTGTGGGGAAGACTTTCCGTCCGGCGACTGGAAGGCCAGGGCGGCTTTCGGTTTCTTCTTTGAGGATTTTGCGGGAGCCATATTACTTACCTCACGGTAACTGACATACGAAAAAGTGCCTACTTCCCAAAAGAGAGTGGCACTCCTACAGTAACTCAAGAGGGAGCATACCCATGAAGGTCACAGGAAACACGATTCTGATTACAGGCGGCGGCTCCGGTCTTGGCCGCGGTCTCGCCGAAGCCTTTCACAAGCGCGGCAATACCGTCATCATCGCCGGCCGCCGCAAAGAGGTGTTGGACCAGGTTGCTGCGGCGAACCCAGGTACCGTTGGGGTGCAGCTCGATGTGCAGAGCGAGGCTTCCATCAATGCCTTCGCCGCGGAGCTGACGGCAAAGTATCCCGCTCTGAATGTGCTCATCAACATGGCCGGCATTATGAAGACCGAACAGGTCATCGATCCCAAGGCAGCAGAGGAGACCATCAACACCAACCTCCTGGCGCCGATTCGGCTGACCGCCGCACTTCTGCCCACACTGCAGAAGCAGCCGAGTGCGACGATCATGAATGTCAGCTCCGGGCTTGCCTTCACGCCGCTCGCGCTGACGCCGACCTACTCGGCCACCAAAGCTGCGATCCACTCCTGGTCGCAGTCGCTGCGCTACCAGTTGAAGGGCGGCAGCGTCGAGGTTCTGGAACTGGCTCCGCCCTATGTGCAGACGGAGTTGCTTGGACCGCATCAGAAGAGCGATCCCCGCGCTATGCCTCTGGATGCCTTCATCGACGAGACCATGCAGATTCTGGAAACCCAGCCGCAGGCAAAGGAGATCCTGGTGAAGAACGTCCATCCGCTACGCTTCGCCGGCGACTTCAACGCCGAAAAGTTCGACGCCTGGTTCGAGCAGTTCAACACCCTGCTCGCCGGGCACTAAGGAAAACTAGGGCGTATCGACATATTCACTTCCGCTGCGGGAGAGTTTTTGTTGCAGTTTTTGCATGGGAGTATTGCGCTACGAGCTGACCGATGCTCAGTGGAATCGGATAGAAGGGTTGTTGCCAGGCCGAGCGGGTCATGTGGGCCGTCCTG
>NZ_JBFRFJ010000033.1:0-17457 GCF_052114765.1 Terriglobus sp. 2YAB30_2 | reverse complement strand
CTCGGCCTGGCAACAACCCTTCTATCCGATTCCACTGAGCATCGGTCAGCTCGTAGCGCAATACTCCCATGCAAAAACTGCAACAAAAACTCTCCCGCAGCGGAAGTGAATATGTCGATACGCCCTAGCAACCAGGAACCAGCAACTAGCAACTAGCCCTTCAGGTATTCCTTCGAATCCACCAACTGCCGGTCCATGCTCCTGATCCAGTCGGTCACCGACCCCGGCTGATTTCCACCGGCAACATGGTTCGCGAGCTGCGTCCGCAGGTTCTGCATCTTCGCTTCGAGATCGTCGATCGCGTGGAAGACCAGCGCCTCCGCAAACATCGGCAGCTTGGGCGAGCCGAACTCCAGCGATCCGTGGTGCGACAGGATGAGGTGCTCCACCAGGATGCGCAGCCTCTCCGGAAACGGCTCCACCTGCGAGATCAGTGCGAGCTTGTCGCGCAGCATCCCCATTGCAATGGAGATATGCCCGATAAGCTGTCCCTCGGCTGAGTAGGCAAAGCTCGATTTCCACTCCAGCTCGCGGGTCTTACCAACGTCATGCAGAATAGCCGCCGTGCACAGCAGATCCGGATCCACCTCGGGATACTGCGGAGCTACCCGCTTGCACATGCGCAGCAGGAAGACGACATGCTCCAGCAGACCGCCGATCCAGGCATGGTGCAGCACCTTCGCCGCGGGAGCGCTCATAAACGCCGGCCCAATGACCGGATCATCGAGGAACGCATTCACCAGCCGCTGCAGATGTATGTTGCTGAAGGCATCGACGGTCGAGCGCAGCTCCTGCCACATCTCTCCGATGTCGTACTGCGTGTGCGCCAGAAAGTCTGCCGGGTCGACCTCGCTCTCGGCCGCCAGGCGGAGCTTTTGCAGCGTGATCTGGAAGCGGCCGTTGTACTTCGAGATCTGTCCCTGCACCTTCACGTAGCAGCCGGGTTCGCAGGTACGCAGCGCGTCCTCGAACTCGTCCCACATGCGTGCGTCCATGGTGCCGGTCTTGTCCACCAGCGTGAGCGCCAGGTACTGTCCGCTACCCGACTTTTTCTCGCGCGCCGAGATGGAGCCCAACACAAAGTAGCTGGTAATGACCTCGTTCTCGTACTGCGAGGCGTCTGCGATAAAGAAAGACTTCATATCCTTGAAACTCAAGAATACCCGTCAATTGTGCCCTTAGCGCAACACCATCTGACATCTCGCGCATCTTAAAGCAAAGCTGTATCCAAAACGGAGATCGCAATGAAAACAAAATGGTTGGCAGCAGTTGTCTTCGCCGGAGCACTGGCAGCTCCCGGCAATGCACAGGTCGGCATTGGCGTCACTATCGGAACACCCCCACCCCCGCTGCGTTATGAGGTTGCCCCGCCCACGCCAGGTCCTGACTATCTATGGGTTGACGGCTACTGGAGTGTCTCCGGCCGCCGCTACGTATGGGTTCCCGGCCACTGGGAGCGCCGCCCCTACGCCGGAGCGTATTACACCCATCCGCACTATGATCACTATCCCGAAGGCTGGCGCCTCCACGAAGGCCACTGGGACCGTGAAGACCACGGCGACCACCACGACTGGCACCGCCACTAAGGATGCCTAAAGAGCCACCACACCGGGTGCTCCATGTCCCCAAAGGGACATGGGTATTCGCGCACCGCGCGAATTGTCTTGCTCCGGGGTCCCTGGCCAGCGGGGCCTTTCCGCTTCCTTGCTCAAGAACCGCTCCACCTGTGCCATCAGCACAACAACACTCTCCTATCGCGCATCTCACAGCGAAGCGGTACCAAAACAACGGAGATTGAATGAAAGCAAAATTATTGGCAGCAGCCGTCTTTGCCGGATCACTGGCGGCTTCATGCAATGCCCAGGTCAGTATCGGCGTCACTATCGGAGCTCCGCCGCCCCCGCTACGTTATGAGGTACCCCCACCCATCCCGGGTCCTGAGTTTCTGTGGATCGACGGCTACTGGAATGTCGCGAGAGATCGCTACGTATGGACCCCCGGCCGCTGGGAACGCCGTCCCTACGCCAGGGCGTACTACGTCCATCCGCACTACGATCACGACCGAGGAGGTTGGCGGCTCCGCAAGGGTCATTGGGACCACGGGGACCAGGACGAAGACGACCACCACCACGGCGGCAGGCACCACCACGATGACTAAAGATTCAAACGGCAGAAAGGCCCCGTCTCCGGGGCCTTTTCTCTATGAACGCAAGTGAAGGATCCGCTCTTCACTTTTACTTATTGGTGGTATCACCAGTTCCCGCCGGTACCGGATTCTTATACGTACCGTCGTCGTTGCGCTGGCTGTTGACTTCCTTCTGCGTCTCCGAGGGAGCCTGGACGGTCTGCTGGATGCGCTTCTTCTCCTCGCCCTTCTTGCGCTTTACCTTCTTCTTCTTGGCGTTGTCACCATTCAGACCGAGAGCAGAAGACTGCACCTTGCGGCTCTGCACCTCTTCCTCGTGAGGAGCATCCGGCATGGCAGCGGCCTTCTCACGGGAAAAGGCAATCTTGCGGTCAACCTTCGCCTGCTCAAACTCCTTCTGCTTGGCGGAGTAGCGTGACTTGTGATCGGCCACCGCAGCCTTCGGCGCCAGCGGATCGACATTGGCGGCAGCCGCTGCTGCGGCAGCATCGGCATTCGCCTGTGACAGCGGATTGCTGTCTACCGGCGCGATCGCGGTGCCGGGAGCAGCTTCCTGCTGCGGCGCGGTGTTGGCCACCTGGTCCTCAGGAGCCGCAGGCAACGCCGTACGCGGAGCCTGACCGTAACGTACCTTCTCGCGCTTGATCTTCTTCGGCTTGCCGTTCTTGTCCAACGGCAGGCTGGCAAGCTGGGCGCCGTCCTTCGGAGCCTGGGCCAGACGGCCGGTCTTCGCCGTATCGAAGCGGGACTTGTTCGCCTTCTTCTTCGGAGCAGGCGGCGTATAGGCCGTAAAGACAAAC
This sequence comes from Terriglobus sp. 2YAB30_2, assembly GCF_052114765.1. Lineage (NCBI taxonomy): Bacteria > Pseudomonadati > Acidobacteriota > Terriglobia > Terriglobales > Acidobacteriaceae > Terriglobus > Terriglobus sp. 2YAB30_2. The sequence continues at coordinate 14,511 of NZ_JBFRFJ010000033.1, read as the reverse complement.
GAGGTCTGGCGGCCCGAAGAGCCGGAATCCGTATAGCCCGGCCGCAGATCGATGTAGGCATCCTCACGCAGCCTGGTCAGGTAGGCACGCAACGCCGGATTCATCTGCTCGGAGTACATCGCCTCCTGCACCTGGGGCTCGATCTGCTCCAGAGGAGCAACGCCGGCCGCGATGTGCTCCGTCACCTTCAGGATCACGAAGCCCTGACGAGTCCGGATGGGAGCGGTATTTTCGCCAGCCTTCAGGGGAAAGGTCTTGTCTTCAAGCACTTGCGCCAGAGCGCCGCGCTTGAACATACCCAGGTCGCCGCCCTGTGACGCTGTCGGTCCGCCGGAGACAGTCTTGGCCAGGTCCTCGAACTTCGCTCCACCGGCCAGTTGCGCGGCCACATCGTCGGCCTTCTTCTGGGCAGCGGCGACATCGGCATCGGTCGGGGTGGCCGGGGTGGGAATCAGAATCTCGGCGAGGTGGATCTGTTCCGGCTGGCTGAACTCGTTCTTGTGGGCGTTGTAGTAGCGCAGCTCGTCGGCGTGCGTCATCTGCAACTTACGGCCAACCTCGTTGCGCACTACTTCGCCGGTAATGATGTTGTTGCGAATCGAGGCCTTGAAGTCCTCAAAGCTGACACCCTGATCGCGAGCCGCCTTTTCCAGGGCCTCCATCGAGTCAAAGTGGTTCTGTTTGCGGATCTCGTCCAGGCGGCGGACAACCTCGGCATCGGCATTGACGCCGAGCTCTTTGCCCTTGGAAATCAACAGTTGCTGGTCGATCAGGTCGCGCAGCAGGTCCTTGCGGCGCTTGTCGGCATCTTCTGGTGGCAGCCGGTTCTGGGTGATCTCGCCCTCGAGCTGCTGCTGGGCGCGCTCATAGTCTGAGCGGGAGATGATCTGGTCATTCACGCGGACGACCATATCCTCCACCACCTCGGCGTCGGGCGTAATGGCCTTGGGCGTGGGCGAATTCACCGGCTGCTTCTGGGCAATGGGGCTTACATAGCGCGGAGCGCTGGGCTTCTGCTGCTGCTGCTGGGCGAACGCGGAAACAGCCAGAAGCAGGCTGGCGCTGCCTGTCAGGATGGATGGACGAATGGTCATAAATCGAAACAGAATCCCTGCCGGTTGAACTGCCATATCAGATTCGACGCGAAGGTGCCAAATCGGGTATCGACTCGCCTATTCTACGCCCCGCGAGGCGATTTTGGGCCTCGGTTCGGCTCACCTTCCAGTGCTATACTCCGTCATACGCGGGAGATAGAGCAGCCCGCGTTCAAGCTGTTTCCCTACCTGCATAAAGAGGTACCTTCCACAATGGCTCTTCGCACCCGCCGTGCCGCCTTCTCTGCAACCGTTTTCCTAGCCAGCTGCGCCCTTGCCGGTTCCTTCGTGAACCAGAGAGTCGGAGCGCAACAGGCCACTGACGAAAACAAAGTTCGCGACAGCCTTAAAAGCTTCACCAGCGCCTACGCCGTGGTCGAGCAGAACTACGCCGACCCCATGACCGGCGAGCGCATCGACAAGGCCATCTACGACGGCGCGATCCCGGGCATGCTGCACACGCTCGACCCACACTCGAACTTCTATGACCCGAAGGCCTACGCGCAGATGCGCGAAGATCAGCACGGCAAGTACTACGGTGTGGGCATGCAGATCCAGCCCCAGGGCAACAAGATTGTTGTCGTCGCTCCCTTCGAAGGCACGCCCGCATATAAGGCCGGCATTCGCCCAGGCGATGTAATCGTCACCGTTGATGGCAAGTCGACCGAAGGCATGGACTCGGCCGCAGTGGCCAGCCTGCTGAAGGGCGCCCGCGGCACTCACGTTGCTGTAGTAATGGCCCGCGAAGGCTCTGAAAAGCCCCTGACCTTCGACCTGGTCCGGGACGAGATTCCCCGCTACTCCGTTGACCTGGCTTTCCAGATCAAGCCGGGCGTTGGCTACATCCACGTCTCCAGTTTTATGGAGACCACCAGCCACGAGGTCGCCGATGCTTTGGAGAAGTTCGGCAAGGTTGACGGCCTGGTCATCGACCTGCGCGGCAACCCCGGCGGCCTGCTGAAGGAAGCTGTGGCCATGAGCGACAAGTTCCTGCAGAAGGGACAAATTGTCGTCAGCCAGAAGGGACGCGCCTTCCCGGATGAGGTCTACCGCGCCACCCGCGGCGAACAGGGTAAGTCGTATCCCATCGTCGTGCTGGTGAACCGCAACACGGCATCGGCTGCGGAGATCGTTTCCGGCGCGCTGCAGGATCACGATCGCGCTCTGATTGTGGGTGAGACCACCTTCGGCAAGGGCCTGGTGCAGACCGTTAGCACGCTGAGCGAGAACACCGGCCTGGCGCTGACCACATATCACTACTACACGCCGAGCGGCCGCCTGATTCAGCGTAATTACGACAACGTCTCGCTCTACGACTACTACTACGTACGCGACACGCCTAAGGACAACGCCAACCGCGAGGTGAAACTCACCGACAGCGGACGCACCGTCTACGGCGGCGGCGGCATCACTCCGGACGAAAAGGTCGAGACGCCGAAGTCCACGCACCTGCAGGATCAGTTGCTGATCGGCTATGCCTTCTTCAACTACTCCAAGCACTACCTGGCGACGCATCCGGTCACCAAGGAGTTCACGGTGGACGATGCAGTGATCACCGACTTCAAGAGCTTCCTGAAGTCTGCTCCATCGACGCAGAACATTGCCTACTCCGATGCTGACTTCGATGCGGTGAAGGACTGGATCAAGGCCAACATCAAGGCCGAGCTCTTCACCTCGCAGTTCGGACAGACGGAAGGTCTGCACGTCCGCGCCGACTGGGATCCAATGATCCAGAAGGCCGTCGGCTTCCTACCACAGGCACAGGCCCTGGCCGACAAGGCCGCTAACGCGCAGAAACAGGCCGCGCTGCGGTAAGTCTGGGTAGCAACACAGAATCACAGAAACACCGAAGGGCGCGTTGAGAGACGCGCCCTTCGTCTGCTAAACTAACCCTCGTTGGTTGTGCCACCGTCCGCGCCCACCAGATGCGCGGACTTCTGTTGTGGGGCTGTAGCTCAGCTGGGAGAGCGCCTCGTTCGCAACGAGGAGGTCAGCGGTTCGATCCCGCTCAGCTCCACCAAAAATCCCCTTCTCAAATTTCCTTTTTGTCATCCCGCAGAGATCTGCTTCTCTGACGAGTGCCGGGTGCCCCATATCTGGCAGCATTATCGCCAGATGTGGGTGAGGCGGCCACGACAACTTCGGTCATGCGGTAAAAGTCACCCGGCCGCATTTTGTTTGTCATCCCGTAGGGATCTGCTTCTCAGCAGACGGCCCCCGAATCAATGCGTAGTTACCGACTGCCTGCCAAGCCTCTGATTCAAGCGATCGAACATCTCCGGAAGCTCAGAGAATGGATATCGCTTGAACTCCTCCGGGCTTGAAACATCGATCATCTTGATCGGCCCCAGATTCATCTCCACATCAAACTCCCCAAGCGCACTGTCCAACAGCAGATATCCAATCTGCTGCAGACTGACATTCTCCGCATGGAAGTTAGGCAAGAAGAGATGAATGCCGGCAATCTTACCGTTATCCAACAGCGAGAACGAAACATCCTCCGGGTCCACACTGCACCCATTGAGTTCGACGGCCGGCAGCAGTACACGACGGGGCCTGAAAGCAGTGATCTTCCACTGAGGAATATTCGGCGCAGCACTCACAAGCGAGACAACCGAAGGAAAGACATCTTTCAAACCATCGGCGCTGATCACAAATTCTCTAATCGCCTCAGGTGGCCCAATCTCAAACGCAAGCCGGGCGTCAACGAGATACAGCGCCTCTCCTACCTCGTCAAGCAATGCCTCATCGTTGTATGCGCTGCTATGCAGTCGCTCCCGATTGGCAAGAAACCACTTCCAGAATCCTTCAATCTCTCCCACAGTTTCTCCCAATCTGCGACCTCTTGAAGATCAGATCAACTATGCCGCAACATCCTCGATCAGCTGACGTCATCATCTGTGCTCGCTTCCAATGGACAGCAACACAGGGACCTCGTTACGTCCCATCTGTTCCCAGGTTTCCCGTCCCCAAGTTTCCCTCCATCCGTTCCAAACGCGCCGATGCTGACACTCTAAGGCGCAGGACAGTCTCCCAAATCATCTAACAACAAAGCATCCGTTCCCGGTGGACACCACGGTAGATTTCGAAGAGAATTATGTTTCTGCCAATAAAACGCTTTTTGAGGATGTATCGATGGCGGCATCACAGGGTGATATCAAGAATCTAAATGAGCGTGCGACTAAAATCGCCGATCAAGCTTCCACGCTCGAAATGCGCGTCACCAAAATAGAAACGATGCTTGGCGGTGCCAAATGGGTCGCGTCAATCGGCACTATTGCAGTTCTTACTTGGGGTGCCTTTATCACTACGAATGTCATCGCGATGAAGCAAAATCTCGCCGATGGTGGCGCACATCAACTTGTTACGCAACTGCAGAAGGCAGATTCGCCAAAAGCGGTAGCCGCGAATATGAACCTCCTCAAGAGCGAAGTTCAAGTTGAAGTTGTTAGCAACAAAAAGCCAAACCGACAGAAGATCCGAGCAATCTCGGCGGAAGTTGAAAAGACTCTCGCACGGTTTCCAGATGTGGATGAATCTTGGTCCGCGGCTGCCGAACTCGTGAGCTACAGCACAAGTTCGACGTCTGTATCACCCGAACTGCCTCTATGCGACACCAACGTGGAGGCCGGATACATTCCCCCGCTACCCGAAATTGGCAAGGTGCCATTTTTGGCTTACCTCTTCCGCAACTGCAGACTTCGTTTGAGTTCGCTGCCTCCAGGGAATGTAATACGTGGGGGAAATTACTCGCTTGGCCGCATGGCATACGCCGTCAATGTGACCATCGTCCTCGATGACAGYGGTATAAGCGAGACAGATATCGTCAACTTAGTAGCGCTAAACTGCCGCTTTGAGTTTTCCCTATCTAAAACTCCGAAAACGAGAGCACAGAGGCTTCTTCTCGCCGCCCTACAGAATCCTGACACGTTGGAGAAGGTCCAGTTACCTGTCTGAGCTACAGTGAGGCGGCGAGAAACCTGGAGACGCGTTCTCAAGCAGATAGCGCTTCAAGTTAGATTTCGAAAGTTAATTGAGCCTGCGCGGAATTTACTGGTTGCTTTTGCCGGACGGCCTCCTCTTTGCGGAGATAACGGTCGCTCGGTTGCTGCCTCCAGATCACGAACGAAGCTCTCGTCGCCAAAGGCCTCCCGGTATGAGTCGACTGCCGAATGGCCTGAAGCTCTTCTTCTGTTTCTTTCTCTGCGAGATACTCTTTCCAACTCGATCTCTTCCAGTTTGCGGCCCAGAGTTCCATGGACAGCGATACATCACCCGCTGCCATCCCACAATGCGCGCCGGCACTGGACCAGGCCAGTCCTCTGCGGCTGAAATCAAACCCGTCCGCAGTGGGTTCAACTCTGTATAGCGCAATGCCTTCCATAGATGTGGCCGATCCAACCGACAGGAGTAGTACCTTCCCTGCCTTACATGTCCGCTCGATCCGTGTTTAGAGCATTTTTCCTGTTGCTGGGTATCCCGGGAGGAACGCGCAGCGGCGTTTTCATTACGGAAAACGCCCATAGATGCACAAGCCCTGCACTACACCTACAGGAAAAATGCTCTTAGCATTCCAGTATCCGGCATACCGGCCGTGCGTGTGCTTCAACGTCAACGCCAGGCTATCCGCCTCGTCTGGAACCATCACAAGATGAACATGATCGGACATCAGACAATATCCAACGAGGGACACCTTGTATTGCTGCATGTTTTCCTGCAACAACCTCAGGTACACAGCCCGATCTTCATCGTGCTCCAGGATGTACCGTCTTGCATTGCTACGCTACGTCACGTGATGCGGCTCTCAACTGCCACCATTCGCGCAAATCGTCCCATACATCAACTTATCGATTTACGTCCCGTCTTTTCCCAGGTTCTCGTCCGTTACAAGTCTTGGCGGAGACACCGAACTATCGATGCCAAAGTACGTCTGTTGGCGTTTTATAAGCAACAGCATCGACGTCATCTGGCACTGGGACGTTTATAGAAAACCTTCCCGTCGCTGATTTGCCCAGGCGAAACCCTTTTCTAACAACGATTATGATCAGATTGCCCTTTCTCTGTTGACTAACCCCCGTTATCGCGGCTCCGGGGCTACTGTCAATGATTATTCCGCTAACGCTTATGGTTAAATCCCGACCGTGTATGTTTGTTGGTACAACTTTCAGATCCCCGATGCCCTTTAACGGAACGACAGTTCCATATCCCCACATAAATGCAGCGCCTCCAAGAAGAACCGCGATTAGGCAAGCGGCGAGGTATAAACTCATCCTTTCCATCTTTATCTTGTCCTCCATCATTTAACTATTTTCTTCAGCGTGAGCCGTTGGACGAATTTATCGCACCCTCAAGATTTTCCGGGAAACCTGGGGACGGAAACCTGGGGAAACCTGGGGACGAAACCTGGGGACAGACGGGACGTTCCCAAGCAAATAGTGCCTCAAGTTAGATTTCGAAAGTTAATTGAGCCTGCACGGAATTTCCGGTTGCTTTTGCCGGACGACCTCCTTTTTGTGGAGATAACGGTCGTTCGGTTGCTCCCTCCAGATCACGAACGAAGCTCTCGTCGCCCAGAGGCCTCCCGGTATGAGTCGACTGCCGAATGGCCTGGAGCTCTTCTTCTGTTTCTTTCTCTGCGAGATACTCTTTCCAACTCGATCTCTTCCAGTTTGCGGCCCAGAGTTCCATGGACAGCGATACATCACCCGCTGCCATCCCACAATGCGCGCCGGCACTGGACCAGGGCCAGTCCTCTGCTGCTGAAATCAAACCCGCCCGCAGTGGGTTCAGCTCTGTATAGCGCAATGCCTTCCACAGATGCGGCCGATCCAAAGAACAGGAGTAATACCTCCCCCTGCCATACATGTCCGCTCGATCCGTGTTTAGCATTCCAGTAGCCAGCATACCGGCCGTGCGTGTGCTTCAACGTCAACGCCAGGCTATCCGCCTCGTATGGAACCATCACAAGATGGACATGATTGGACATCAGACAATATCCAAGGAGGGACACCTTGTATTGCTGCATGTTTTCCCGCAACAACCTCAGGTACATAGCCCGATCTGCATCGTGCTCCAAAATGTACCGTCTTGCATTGCCACGCTGCGTTACGTGATGCGGCTCTCCTACAGCAACTACTCGTGCAAATCGCCCCATCGCTACAAATTATCTGGTTACGTCCCGTCTGTCCCCAGGTTTCTCGTCTGTCCCCAGGTTTCTGTCCCCGGTTTCTGTCCCCAGGTTTCGTCCCCAGGTTTCCCAGGTTTCCCCAGGTTTCCTACCTATCATGGGTTTCCTACCTATCATGGATGTCCCCACGTTTCCTCGCTACCAAAAGCAGCGTTTTTTCGCTGCCGCTCACACTACGCTAGGAGAAGGTGGACGGGGTACGCGGGCATTCGGGGAAGAGGTCCATACTGTCCTTCCGCTTCGATCAACATAGCTGTAGGTGGGTCCCGATCTGACTATTGCGAGGTCTCCGAAATAAGCATACGTTCGATCAAAGACCGGTTCGACTACCCAGTTTCCTTTAGCAGATATGAACCCCGCTCTACCGGCCAGACGAGCGGGCGCGATCCCCCTTTGTAAAGACCGCAAATCATCAAACTGCCAATTGACCACATTGCCGCCCTCCTCATCGATTAAGCCCCACTTGCCAGACTTCTTTACACACGCGTTTCCTTCAGAGAACATTGTGACCTCTTCATATGCTGGCGCTATAACACAGTTGCCGCTACGGTCAATAAACCCCCAAAATTCGTCGATCTTGACCCCTGCCAATCCGCTACGAAAAGCTGTCGCATATGCTCCCCCGAACGATGGCGCGATAATTGGTTTTCCATTGCGGTCAACGTATCCCCAAAGACCATCGACGCACACGGCCGCCAAGCCCTCACTAAAGTTCTTGCACAAACTGAACTTCTGCGGAGTCACAGAGCGACCATTTGGATCGATGTAGCCGAAGTTAGCGCCATCACTTGAAACAAAAGCCACTCCCTCTGAAAATTCACTGGCCACTAGAAAACGAGGGTCGATTACCCATTTCCCTGAATGATCGATATAGCCCCCACCAGTAGAACAAAGACCCTCTTGAAATCTACCTAACCCATTGAACTCAAAAGCAATCACGACCTCGCCATGAGTGTTTATGAAACCGCTCCGGTTAGCTGCATCTAGAACTGCCGCCTTACCTTCGAAAAAGGGGCCACATAATCGGTAGACGCAAGGCACAATAGTTTTTCCGTTTTTGTCGATGTACCCGAAGGAGCTTTCATTGCGTCCGGGCATCGGCTCTGAAATCGGGTAGAGCATGCAAAATCCTCAATTCGCTAATCAATCGGCGGGATGATCCTTGACGTGACTTTGTAGTGGGTTAGGTTGCATGTAAAACAGACTAAAAATTCACTCATTATCCTTCCGGCAGCGGCGGCGGCTGTCGCCGACGCGGAAGCTGCTGCCATCCTAATCGCAAGCGATCTCGATATTTGGTAGCTAGCTATAGCTCTCGCCAAAGCGGCCTTCGCGCCAGGATTGTTATGATCCAGCTCGTCGAGAAAATCCTTAATTGCAGGCTCATCCGACTTGAGTACTTTGGTCGCGAAGTCCTTCCATTGACTAAGGCTCCAATTATTAGAGCTTCCTAGTTTTGTTTCCGCCTCATCAAGCATATCGCCAACAGCATCATTGTAATCAACGTGCGGCACATTGCGACCCGGCTGATTTGGAGCTCCGTTTCCGCTAAGTGGACCGGTCTTAACGTAATCTGCGAAGTTTTTACCAAGCAGACTATGGATGTAATCTCGCTCGGGGATTAGATGATGCCCCTCAGCGGGGGCTGCACCTGTACGATCAATAAACCTCAGAGGATTGTTTAGCGCGTATGAGTACCCGTTCCATCTCTGTGGATTCCCGATAAACCCATCGAATAAGCTTTGCGCTGCCTCATCAGGCAATCCACCAGCCACCATATTCTGCTTGATGAGGTTGGCATTATACGGATCGGGGCTCATGAAGCGCCCCGTCGTCGAGTTATAGTACCTGGCCCCGAAGTAATCAAGCCCAGATTCTACGTCTCGTTCTTTGCCGGTGAAATGGCGATCCGACGATTCTTCCCCGCTGCAAGTCTGGCCATCTCCGAAGGGCTGGCTGGAGCAAGTCTCCAGCACAGCCCCTGTTGAACTGGCCACCAGACGGGTTGTTCCCAAGTGGTCCGTAATCGGGAACCGAGGATAGCTGTCACTCCCATTGGCAGTGATGTAGGTGGCCACCTGACGACCGCCTGCGAACAATTCTCCGCGAGTCATATTGAAGTCAGGGCCGACGGTCGTGATGCGGCGCCCCTGTGGGTCGTACAGGTACTCTTCGATCACATTCCCGTTGGCGTATTTGCCGACGCGTTGACCGCTAGCGTTATACACATAGCTCACGGCTCCGGCATCGGCCCACCGGACGCGGTTTTCGGCATCGTAGCCGAACGTATGCCCACCCATTGATGCCGGTACATTGGTACTCAACATATTCCCGGCAGAGTCATACACAAAACCTGCTGCAGAGGGCATCTGGTTTTGCGCCGTGAACTGCCACGCGTTGGTGGACGCTGTCATGTTCGTTGGATAGCGGTTGCCAAACGAGTCGTAGCTGTACTGCAGCCACTGCCCCACCGGATAGCTCGGCTGCAGGCTGACGCCGGCATTCGTCAGGCGGTTCAGCGCATCGTAATAATACCTCCACGTCCCAGCGAGGGAGTCAATCATTTGCTGTACGTTGCCATTCGGCTCGTACGACAGAGACTCGCTGTAGACGGTGTTCCCTGTGATCGTAGGTGCGGAGGATGGATTGCTGCCAACCACCTGGAATGTATAGATGGGGCCAGTGTTGGTGGACTGAGCGGAGTCTGTCGCAATTGCCGAGATGCGGTGTATTCCGACCGCGATATTTCCAATCGGGATCGAGGCGTGCCAACCGCTCTGGGCCGCGCCCGGGATGCCAGTGCCGCTGGCAACATCAGGACGTGAATCGCCAAGGGTCGCGAGACCAACCGACTTGCCATCAAGGAAGAGTTCCACCTGGCTTACAGGCGACTGCGGCGAACCGTCAGGGGAGACGGCCCATCCAGAGACAGTCAGCGTTGCGCCCTGGTTGACCGTCGGATTAGTACCCGAACCGTCGATCCAACTCATGATCTGCTGATGAGAGGACACAGTCAGTGTGGCCTGATTCCAGCAGGTAGATTGATTCCCATCGAAATCCATACCGCGTGTCGCCAGGGTATGTGTCCCTACCGATAAACTCCCAATCGAGCCGCTGAAGAGCCATCCGCTATGAAGGAAATTAGAAGCGTTTGAGTCATAAATACTGCTGCCGGGCTGACTGAAGGCGGCGACGACGTCAGGGCGGTCATGCGTACCCGTTCGGACTCTCCCGATGACGTTGCCATCGATCAGCACTTCTACCCCCGCGGAGGGTGCGCCGTCCTCATGATCGACCAGCCATCCATCGATGTTCAGCATTCCGTTCTGGGAAAGTGTCATCGAACTCGATGGGCCGCCGCATACAGGAGGAGTATCGGTCGAAGTCGCGGCACGGTTGTCGCGGCTAAGCAGGACATCGGTGAGGCGGCCTCTGGTGTCGTAGCTGCGTGTCTCAAGCAGCCCTGTCAGATCGTTTCCGATCTTGGCCGAGGTCATCCCCATAGGGGAGTAGACAATATTGCTCAACAGATGCTCAGGGTGATAGGCATCGTTCCACACGGAGCGAACGTCGGAGAGCCGGCCCGCGTTGTCGTAGGACATCTGGAATGGTTCGAAGTAGTTACCGTGCCACCAATCGACTCCGAAACTCCTTGATATTTCATTGCCGGCAAGATCATAGCTGAACTGCGTATCAGAACGAGGATGACCGCAGCTTCTCGGCGTGCACGATCCAACCGTCGTAACCCTGCCCATTGCATCGTAGCTAAAACCGTTCCAGGTCTCCGGAGTTCCGCCGTCGCCGGTCCACTGATACGTCAAGCGGCCAATCGGGTTGCTCGCAGCGAAGAGAGCGCTGGAGTTGTGAGTGTCCTGCGCGACATCGTACCGGTAGTGTGCTGATGGAGTATTCGTGTAATCCCCACTGGGGTAAGTCCGATCCGTCAACCGATTCAGGGCATCGTAGGTGTATTGCGTAATAATGCCGCGCGCGTCCGTTCGGTAGGTTAGATTTCCGTTCGCATCGTAGCTATAGACGAAACTCCAGCTTTGATTTCCGTCGCAGAGATTGCCCACAGAAAGAGACTCTGGATTGCAGGACTTCGTGAGGCGGGAAAGCGAATCGTAATTGAAGGTGCGGGTCCGTGCGGCTTCGCCAGAAACTCCTGATTGGGTGACCGTTTTCAGGTTGCCGAGCGCATCGTAGATATAGTTCGTGTGGAGACTGAGCCCGGAAGGGTCCTCGTAGACGTCGGTAATATCTCCAAATGCATTCCGGACCAACTTGCTTTTGCGAGTAGACTCGTCGATAAATGTGACCGAGCTTCCTGAGTATACGTTCGACTCTTTACTCGAATCGGGATTGGTTTTCCGAATCATTCGACCCAGTGCATCATAGTCATAACCTGTCGTATAGGAATCCGAGCTTGCGCAGTATGGAGTTGTTTCAGAGACGACCTTGCCAACCAGATCGTATGCCGTCTTTTGATGTATGGTTCCCCCGGAACATGATGAGGGTTGGTTAAGGCGCTGTATATCAATTTTGCGGCCTTGGCTATCTAATACAACACGTGTCTCAATCGAGGGGTTCGGAGTGGCAATTACGGTCGTTGTCACCCAGTCAGGATGTTGCGTTCCCCCAAAATCGACTGAGATATGTCCACCGTCAGGATTCCATGTGTCCGTCACCCTTCCCGCGGCATCTCTCGCTATAGCCACTGTCTCGCTGTTTGCATCTTTGTGTGCGACTACGGCACCATCATCTGCAGAATAGCGAAAACTTGTTTCTTGCTGTTTCGCATTACGTATGCGCGTCTGATACGCGAACGTTCCTGAATTTGTACAAGAAGTAGAATTTGCTGCGCCAAAGCAGTCCGTGTAGTCGTAATCGGTCTCGTTTCCTCGACCGTCAACTTGGTACACAAGCTGACCCAGAATGTTGTAATGGAAACTACTCGATATGGTGTCACCGGGAACCATATTGATGTATTGCGTGACAGATGTCAGGTTCCCTCTTCCGACTCTTCTGTTTGATGAATAGTTCGTGTCATCATGACTCGCAATGCCGGCAACCGAGTTATTTTGATAGCCAGATACCGTACTCAGATCCCATTCGTCATACCCATAATCAACTTGGCTGATCTTGGTTCCCTGATCATACTTTTTAATGCTCTTTACCCTATCCAAGATGTGCGCATTAACCAGGTCACTCGAGTGGTCGAACTCAACATCCGTTTCGCGATCGGGCGTACTGGTTTCCGCCTTACCAAAGTCCCATTCCTTCTTGGCTGTGACAAAGTTAAGTGGAGTAGATCCGACCGATGCGCCATACATATAGCGCACGATCGAGCTCGATCCGTCGTCGAGCGTCTGTTTTATAAAGCCAGGACGTCCGGGAAAAGCATAGTCACCGAACGTAGTTCGCTTGATTAGACTTCCACCGGCCGCCGCGCCGGAATAAACATCGATCGTAGCCAGATTTGGCCATTGGGTTCCGACGACTGGGGCTGAATAAATCGTCTCGTCCCGCACAAAGGCGTTTGCTGATACGTCAAAACGCGAAGGACCACGAACACAGGAACTATGTTCGGTAGTCGTAACCCCACATATTTGACGACTTCCGGACACCGTAAAATGGCCACCTCCCGGCAGCGCGGAATAGACGATGTCATAGACTGCAGTTCCTACCGTGGCCTGGGTGACGCGAAGTACCGGGACTCCGCTGTCCAGGGCATCTGTATAGCCCGGCAAGTATGTAAACGTCAGGGACTCCCCCGTCGGGAGTTGTATAGAATTCAATCCGCCGTAGTGGCCAGGCGAGCCACCCGAATCATAGTCGAAATGAAAGGATTGCCCTGTAAGAATTTGCACGGCCGTGATTCGCTGGCTTAAGCTTGTGTCACAGAACTCAGACGTACTTGGAGGGGGATTTCCTCCGTAAAAGTTCGTGCACACCGCTGGTGCGGCAGATGTTGTAATTACAACGCTAGAACTCCCGGCCTGGGTAGGAAACGTTAAAGAGTGCTGACCTGCGTCAGAAATGCTTGTCTGGAGGACGCTCCTCCCGACGGAATCGGTGGTTCCGATGAAATTTCCATTGGTGTCTCTTGAGGGGGCTTCTCCAGACGCATTAAAAACCTGATCAACCTCGTTGTAATTCTTGACTGATAGAAAGTATCCATCGCCGTCGTCCGAATATCCTTGCGCAATAGGTGTCCCGTCGCCAACCCTGCAATCTCTTTTGGTCTGATGGTCGACGGGAAATGTACGAGTTGTTCCATTCCAGTCTTGCAGATAAAAGGGGTAATAGACGTCCGCTGACTTGTCTGGACCATCAGTGTAAGTATCGGGTGGGCATGCGACTTGTGAAGTATCGTAAAACCCGAAAGGCGAAGTCCTTATAGCGCCATTGGTTTCGGTGATGAGCCTCCATCCTCCGGATCCGCCCGAATAACCTCTCTCATAGAACTTAAAGGCTTGATTGTTCTCCCGCATGTCCCAGGTAGCACTGTCGTAGATGAGCTTATAGCGGAGATACAATCCCCCTCTTTGCGGCGAGGTATAAAGCGGAATCTCGATATGCAGATTCCCACTAAGGACATCGATTGAGAGATCGATCATGGAAGCGGACGTCCCGCCTAGCGGGAGCGTGACTCGCGTCCCATCGGGGGGAAGGCCAATCGTTTGGGGAATAGGTGCCTGTGCGCCAGCCCACGGTGAAAGACTAAGAAGAAAAGACAAGAATGCAAGTCTTGTAATCCTAGCTGAACCTCTCGGCATGAGGCTCGTTCCTGTGAACGCGCCAGATGGGCGAGCAGGAACGACACCAAAGCTCTTCCTGATAAAAGAGCGCAGCAAGGACGAGACGAATTGTAGGCAGATCAAGAACAGTCCTCCAGACGAGCAGGACCTGGGAAAAAGAAAAAACTTGGTTCTGTTTTTTGTGTTGTGCAGCTAGACTCTCGTCTCGGCTTGTGGATTGTCAAGTCCGCAAATTCTTTAGTGCTGTTCGGTTTTGCGACAGTGCAGCAATAGCCCGTTTTTATTGGGATGTTTTGTACTCGAACTCTCTCTGCTCTGTCGAGTCTGTGTGAGTACTACTTGATTTTCGGAGTTATTTATACGAGAAGAGAGTATGTCACGTTATCTTCCCTATTCTCCAGAGCAGGGTTATCTTGTTCCGCCTCGCGTGGACGAAGTTCTGAGCGCGGATCATCTGTGTTTTTTCGTT
>NZ_JBFRFJ010000032.1:0-19934 GCF_052114765.1 Terriglobus sp. 2YAB30_2 | reverse complement strand
GATGATCCGCACTCAGAACTTCATCCACTCGAGGCGGCACCAGGTACCCTTGCTCCGGCGAATAGGGCAAATACCGTGACATACTCTCTTCTCGTATAAATAACCCCGAAAAGCAAGTACTCACACAGACTCTGAAGGCCCGATCTATAATTCTGACTCTCAATGTGAAGCGATTTTGTCGAAAGGCCCCATGTCCCGCGTGGATGGGTACCCGGCACATAAGCTCATTGTCAGTCTCGACGCCCCTACGGCTTCCCCACAAGATTCACCCGCATCGACTTTCGTTCAGGACGAATCCTGAAATTGCCATAGCAAAGCAAACGCAGGATCGAATCAGGGCGAAGATGCCAACTTCCCCAACTCAGCGGAGAATCTCCACGATCATCCTTCGCATCAATCTTCGCACCATGCTGCAAAAGCAAATCGATCGTTGCTTCACCTCCAAACGCGGCAGCACGATGAAGCGGTGTCTCCCCTCTGGTTCGTGCATCCCGCATGAACCCGCCGGTTTCGGCGCCACTCTTGGTGGCCACGTTCGGATTCGCTCCAGACGAAAGCAATACCTCAAGCACCCGGTCGTGTGAAACCCGATCGGTCGTGCAAAGAGCGCTATGAAGGGGCGTCTCTCCAGTTTCACTATCAGCAGCATTGACGTCCGCTCCCTGCTCGATCAGGAACCTGCACAATCTCCAATGGCCATGAAAGCAAACTCCATTCAGATTGAAGTTAGTTCCAAGCGAAGCCAGGGGGACGCCCTTCGAAAGAAGGAATCTGATAGCGCTGACATCACCGTAGTACGCACACCAGTTCAGAAGGGAGACACCACCCTCATCCTGCCGGCCTGGAGCAACGCCTGCGTCGATCAGCTCAAACGCCAGGTCCGTGCGCCCATCGGCAAACTCTCGCAGAAGTACTTCGATATCCTTGGCCATGATCTCCTCCGCGCTCATCATAGCCCTTAGACAATGAGGCCGAAGGATTCCGTCCGTTAATCCCCCAGCGCCGAAGCTTCCTTCAGATACTCAAAGCTCCGCTGCTTCGCCGCCGGGTCGCGGCTCTCGAGCACAGGCAGCATCAATGTCACGCACAGGCCTGGTCTCTCCGTCAGGTTCCGCGCCGAGATCGTGCCCGCATGCAGCGCCATTGCACGGCTGGCGATCGCAAGCCCAATGCCATAACCATCCTGCGTGTTGTGGCGCAGATTGCCCACTCGATAGAACGGCTTGAAGACGGTCTCCAACTGGTCCTCTGGAATTCCCGGTCCGCTGTCGGTCACGCACAGTACAGCGACGGCTCCTCCCGCGCTCTCCTGCTGTGTCAGTTCAATCTGCACCATCTTTCCCGGCGGCGAGTAGCGAATCGCATTCCGCACAACGTTCTCCAGCGCCTGGCGCAGCAGCACCGTATCGCCTTTTACCATCGAGTCCTGCGCAACCAGGAGCTCAACTCCACGGCCCATCCCCTCAGCCTCATAGCTGACATCCGGCAACAGCTCCTCCACCATCCGGCTGAGAGAAAATACCTCTCGCGGCGACAGGTTGTCCAAATTCTCGACATAGGCAAGCGAGAGGATCTGCCCGATCAAGGTATTCAGACGCGACGACTCCAGCTCAATCCGGTTGAGATGCTCGCCGATGCTCTCCTTCCTTCCCTCACGCGCAAGCCCCAGCGCAAGGTTCAACCGTGCAAGCGGAGACCGCAGCTCATGCGAGATATCGCGAAGCAGCATTCGTTGCGCGACCACAAGCGATTGAATGCGGTCGGCCATGCTGTTGAAGTCCACCATCAGACCATCGAGGTCGTCCGTCAGATGAAAGACGCTGATCAACTTGCTGGTGATGCGTCCCTGGCTGACGCGTGTATCCAGAGCACCTTCTGCGATCCGCGTGCTCGCCTGCCGCAACCGCCGGATCGGCAGTACTACAAGAACCGCAAGAAACAACGTCACCACGCCGGAGATGCAGATCGTCGTGTAGCCGGGCAGCAGGCCGTAAAGCTGCAGTGCCGTTTTATAGCGATTCTCGAAGAGAAGCACATACGGCACACCGTTGTCAGAGCGCACCGGCATCGCTATCACCTGGTAGATAGCATTGTTGGCCGTCATTCGCCTGCCGCTCTTTACCGTCTCGGCAACAAGCTGACGGGCGTCTTCAACATCGCGGTTGCCGCAGACGATCGCTCCATCGGCGGTCGCCAGCGACATTCTGTCATCGGATTTATTCAGGGCACTTGCCCGCTCCGCACATGCGTTCTTCTCATGCAGCGCAATCATCTCGCGGCCGTTCATCTCCAGGGACGCATTCAAGGCATCGACGAGCTCGGGATTGTGGATGTGCCGATGCGGCTCGAAGTCAGAGATGATGATGACCACACCAGCGGCCACCCAGTACGCGAGAAAGATTTTGATAATGAGACTTCTCATCTTCGGGCCCTCACAATCGGCGAAGGAGCGTTGGCTGGCTCAGTGGCTCGCGGCCTCTGAGACCAGCACGTATCCGGAGCTCCGCACTGTCTTGATCGTGTACGGCAAAGCGTGCAGGCTCTCAAGCTTCTTCCTCAGACGTGAGATATGCATATCTACGCTGCGGTCGAAGGGATGAAAAGGCCGGTCCAGAACACGGTTCGTCAGATCCTCCCGGCTTAGCACTGCTCCGGGAGCGTCAAAGAGCGCCTTCAACAAAGCAAACTCAACATCGGTGAGAGCAAGCTGGCTCTCTCGAAACGAGACCACTCGCTTATACAGGTTGAGCGAAAGTCCTTCGCTGCCCTGGATAGGAATCGTCACCGCGGCCAGTCTCTCCTGACGGCGCACCATGGCGCGGATACGCGCCACCAGCTCACGCGTACTGAAAGGCTTGGGAACAAAGTCGTCCGCGCCACACTCCAGGCCTGCAACACGGTCGGCCTCTTCCTTCAGCGTGGTGAGAAGCAACACGCCTACCGTCGAAAACTCGCGCAGGGCAGAGAGTACTTTGTATCCGTTCATATCCGGCAGCATGATATCCAGCAGCACGACATCATGATTGCCGCGGCGAATCGCATCCAGTCCATCACGACCGGTATGCGCCATGCACAGGTCAAAGCCATGCATTGCGAGATAATCCCGGAGCATGGAACACAGCTCCACATCGTCATCAATAATCAACACCGGTCTCATAAGCAGACGCTCCTGAAAACGGATGAACCGATTTAGAGCATTTTTCCTGTTGCGGGGCATCCCGGAAGAGGAGTGCAGCGGCGTTTTCATTGCGGAAAACGCCCATAGATGCAGAAACCCCACACTACACCTACAGGAAAAATGCTCGAGTTGCGGACGCAGCCCACCGTGCGGTTCGTAAGAACCATTGTGGACGGATACTCAAGAGCCGAACGACAGCATGCAGAGAAAGCTTCAACGATCCCGCAGCTCGAAACAGGCGAATCCGGCTCATCAGCCCTGGGCGTTTGGTACACGTATCTCCCGGAGTTTTTCAGAGAATTTTTTCTATTCCGGGACGAGATTGTGGTTAATGTATCCCGAAAAAGACGAATCCGCACCTGTTTTCTACTTCATCGTGGAAAGAATGCTCTTCGGCACTTTCGCCGCAACGTTGTACTTCGCATCCACCAGCTCCGTGATGTCGTACTTCAGCGTAGACGCAAACAGGATCGCTACCTCGCTGTCGTTCAGGCCGTACTGCTTCTTGATCCACGTAGCAAGCTGCGATGTAGCCACCTGGATCGATTCTGGAACAGATCCCGTCACGCCGAACGCAATCAGATAGTCCTTCGTCTCCGCACGCACCTGCCCGGTTGAGTCGCCTCTGATCACTTCCACTGAGAAGTCCACATCCATCGATGTCTCCAATGCACTCCCCGTCAGTTCTCCATCACCCATCGCGGCGTGGCCATCGCCCATACCCAGCAACGCGCCCGCATGAAAGACCGGGAGATAGACCGTCGTGCCCTCCACGTTGTCGTTGTAATCCAAATTGCCGCCGAACGGCCCCAGATCGCCGCCGCGGTACTGCTCGTCTCCCGGAGGAGCCACTGAGATGCAGCCAAGCATCGGCTTCAACGGCACACTGTAGTTCTTCATGTGCTCGGAAGGATGCGCCGGAACCGCGATTCCTTTCTCCGGCAACAACGTCCACTCTCCGCTGAAATCAGCATCATACTTCGCGCCCACCAGATAGGCCGCCGTCACCGCATGCGCGTTGATCCTGGTTCCCTGGCGTGCTGTCGCACGATTGGTGCGCACCTTCAGCAGATGCAGCGCCAGCGTATCGCCGGGCAAAGCACCCTCTACATAAAAGGGACCGATGTTCGAGTCGCCACCGCGATGACGAATACCCTTCGCATCCACACCACCGGCATCCGCGGTCCACGTGTGGACGACATCGCCCACAAAGATATGCAGCGCCGGCGTCACCGATGCCGAGTAGGTCGCATACAGTTCCTTCGGTTCGAATTTGATCGAGCGCGGTGTCGCAGGCGGTGTCGCCGCGCGGTCCATCGTCCAGCTCACCGTGGCCTCGGCTGCTCCTCTGCCGCCACCACCTCCACCAAAGCCGCCACCGGCGCCGAAGCGATTCCGCATCGCCATGGTTCCGCTACCTGCAAAGCTCGCTCCAGTCAGGGTCGCGCTCAGCTTGCCTGCGGGCTTGCCGTCTTCGTCCGTCAACGACAACTCAAGCTTGTCACCGGCCAGCGTTCCCTCCACCTTCGACGTGCCCCAGCTTCCGATCACCTTGTCTCCCTGCACCTGCAGCGAGACATGCGCATACTGCGGCTCACCCGGCGTCGCCACCTTTGCAACCCACTCGCCGGAAACATCCGCGGCCAGGGCCAGACGCGCGCACATCATGACACCGGCTACAGCTGCAATCCTCATCCACTGCTTCACCATCACGAACTCCTCTTTCCTTTTGTTGCAGCTGGAGCAATTCTCCTAAAGGTATAGAGCGGAATCTTGGCTGTTTGCGCCGTTTTCCTTCGAAGAAAACGGCATTCGCAGATTTATCCAGAGCTACAGTATTAGGAGAATTGCTCTAATGGGAATTACTTATTCAGCAGGGCGACCGCGCTCTTCGGCACCTTCGCCACAACATCGAAGTGCGGATCCACAAGCTCGGTGATGTCGTACTTCAGCACATCGCCGAAGAACAACGCGATCTCGCTGTCTGTAAGCTTGTAGTCCTTCTTCATCCAATCCGCCAGTTGCGTGGTGGCCAGCTGAATCGACTCCGGCACGGACCCCGACACGCCGAACGAGACCAGATAGTCCTTTGTCTCCGCCCGCACCTGCGGCGTCTGATAGCCCTTGATCACATCTACCGTGAAGGTCACATCCACCGAGGTCTCAAGCCCTGTGCCGACCACCTCGCCATCGCCCATCGCTCCATGCGCATCGCCAAAGCCAAGCAGCGCGCCTGGATGGAAGACAGGCATGTACATCGTCACGCCCTCGGTGTTGTCGTTGTAGTCGAGGTTGCCGCCGAAGACGCCGAGATCAGTGCCGCGATACGCCTCCTCTGCCGGAGGCGCTACCGAAATGCAGCCCAGCATCGGCTTAAGCGGGATCGTCAGATGCGGCAGACCTGGCGTCGCCGGCAATGTCGCCATACCCTTCTCCGGTTCCTGCTTCCAATTGCCATTGAAGCTCGGATCATACTTCGCCGCTACCGCGTATGCCTGCGTCACCGCATGTTGATTGAAGCGGCTGCCCTGGCGGCCGATCGGCTTATTGACGCGGATCTTGCTAAACTTCACCACCAGCGTATCGCCCGGCAACGCTCCCTCGACATAGAACGGGCCAACATTCGCATCGCCGCCGGTTCCATGCCGCGTTGCATTCGCATCGCGCCCGGCCGTATCCATCGTGCGCGTGTTTACCGTGTCACCAGGAAAGATATGCAGTGCCGGCGGCTCTGCCGCGGAATAGATCGAATAGAAGACCTTGGGCTCGTAGTCGTATGTCTTCGCCGCAGCAGGAGCCTTCACTGGACGCGTGAGCAACCACGTTACATCCATTGGCGGCTGCGCCGGTCCTCCCGGACGTCGCGCCAGCGTCACACTGCCGTCGCCGGTCAACCTCTCTCCGTTGACAGCGCCTTTCAGGCTGCCGGCGGTCTTTCCGCCCGCATCCAGAAAAGTAAGCTCGACCTTACCGCCGTTCAGCGCTCCCTGCACGGCGAAGCTTCCCCATGTTCCGCTCAGCTTCGTTCCCTCGGCCGCCAGCGTTACATGCGCATACTGGGCCGTGTACTGCGAGTCAAACGGGCCGCTGATCTTGCCTACCCACTCCCCCGCGACATCAAGCGCGCTGCAATAACGAGAGAGAACCAGGACAGCCAGAACTACCAGGAATCGTACGTTGCGATAGCACTTCATCATCACACTCCGAAAAAATTGTGCGGCCGCCACAGCCCCTGCAGCGGCCGCACCCTGAAAAGGCTAGTTCAGGAATTGCTAAAACAGGATCTTCAAAGCAAGCTGCACGTTGAACGGCTCTCCCGCTCCGATACCGGGAGCGCTGGAACCGCCGGCAGTCGCCGTGACCTGTCCTGTTGTTTGCGTATTCGAGGTCAGGGAGTTGGCCGCGAATGTCGGATTGGAGTAGTTGTACCGGTTGAAAACATTGAACATCTCGCCGCGGAACTGCGCCCGTATGCCCTCGCGCAGAGGAACGTTCTTGAAGATCGAGAGATCCACCGAAGCATATCCCGGACCATAGAACTGTCCTACCCGGGTCGTTCCTACCGTCAACGCCGCAGGCGAGACAATTGCCAGCGGATTGAACCACTGGATGTAAGGCACGCCTTTGCTGAGCGCATAATCGATCGACTTGCTGGTGCCGCCGCTGACACATGTCGACCCCGAATCGCAGTACAGCGGGTTGCCGCTCAGGCTGGCACGGTCAGCGCCCTCGCCCAGCCCCAGGCCGGAGTTGTTGGCGGAGCTGCTCGCCGTAATCGGCTTACCGCCGCGGAGCCACAATAGGCTGCTCGCCTGCCAGTCATGCGTCAGCCACTTCGGTCCCCGCTTCAACCCCGGAACGTCATAGGTGAAGAATCCCTTGAACTGATTACGGACGTCATTCGCCAGATTGCCGTAATCGAGATTGGGATTCGTGTTGTCCGTCGGCAGCGCTGTATTGCTGCCAAGGTTATGCGACCACGTATACGAGTACTCCGAGATCAACCCATGCCAGTTGCGTGTCTTGATCAGCGCCTGCAGGCTGTTGAAGTTCTCGCCTCCGGCGCTGGTTACCTGACGGATCTGTCCGAAGTTCGGGAATTTGCTGATGTACGGCCGCTTCTGCTGGATCGGAAGAAATCCGTTCACGATCGGCGTTGTGCCCAGACCCGCGCCCAACTGCGTCTGGTTGAGATCGTAGGCATTCAGCAGATGCTTACCCTGCGTGCCTACATACCCCACCTGCGCAACCATATTCTTACCGATCGCCTTCTCCACGTTGAGCGAATAGTTCGCTGTGTTCGCGGTCGTAAAGTTCGGATCGACCGCCGCGATGCTGGCCACCGGGCACGTCGCCGCAGTCGAACCGGTACATGCACCCGGAAGTTTCGGACTCGTCGGGAAGATCGATCCCTGCGAAGACGCAATCAGCTCGCCAAGATTCGGGTTTGTCAGCGACTGGTTGTACAGCGGCTTCGTTCCCGCGGGATTGCCGAGCAGGCCATTGCTCGAAAGCCAGGTGTTCGTCGACGGTGTGTCGTAGTACAGCCCGAAGCTGCCGCGCAGCAGCGTGTCCGTCAAACCCGGTACCTGCCAGGAGAAGCCCACGCGCGGAGCCAGTTGCAGCGACGATGCTTTGTACGGCTCCGAGACATCCTGCCCCACCACTGCCAGCCCGCCCGTCGGCGCAAGTGCGCTCGCCGCAACGTCGGGACGGAAGACGGTCAAGTCCTTCTGGTCATCACCGATCGGCGAAAGATAATCCCAGCGCAGACCGAAGGTCAGATTCAGGCGGCTGGTGACCTGGTAGCCGTCCTGCACATACAGATTGAAGTTGTTGACGCCGGCAATGCGGTCCAACACACCATTGACCAGCGTGGATGTATTCGATTGGAGCTGCAGATAATCCGCCAGTGCACGCAGGCCGCTGTCCACCGCCGTAGAGACGCCGTTGTACGTAAAGGTGGAAGGATATGCCGTGCCGACGTTCGCGCCATTCGCTGCCGCAAATCCACGGTTGCCGCTGAAGCTGAAGTTGCCGCGCGTTCCGCCGTTGCCGCCGGCGCCATTGCCTACCTCGTAGATCTGCGTGCGACGATATTCTCCACCGGTACGGATCTGGTGTTTGCCGAAGGACATCGACACGATATCCGACAAATGTCCGCTGAAATCATGACGCGACGAGAACGGACTCTGCCCCGTCGAATCGAACCCGGAAATGCTCAGCGTAGGCGCACCCTGCACATTTCCGGGCCCAAGACCAACGATGAAGCCGGCCTTCGATGCATCCACATTTGGATTAGCATCGCTGAACGGCTGGTTGAAGTAGTCCACGCCGGCAACGATCTGGTTGGTAATCTTTGCGTTGACCTGGGAGTTGAGAATCACCGCAATGTTATGGACGTGCATACCAGCTACCTGGTAGTACCAGGGATTCTGGCTGCCCTTCGGCGCTGTCTGGCTGCCCTGTCCCCAGTACCAGCGTGCCGAAAGCTTATTCTTCGCATTGATGCTCTGGTCGAGCTTGAGCATCAGGTTGTTACTGTAACCATGCTGTGCCGCGTTGGTGGGCAGATAGTTGTTCGGGCTCGCCGGTCCGGTCAGCATCGACGGTTGCCACAGCGTATTGATCAGCCCCAAAGCAATCGGGCTGGGCTTGATATTTTTCGTCGCCAGCAGCGCCGTCGCCTTCGCCACATAGGCCGTCGAGGGCTCGGTAAAAGTATTGGTCGACTGCGACAGAATGTAGCCCTGCCGCTCATAGGTCAGGAAGTAGAAGGTCTTGTCCTTGAAGATCGGCCCGCCGAGAGATCCGCCGAATTCATGAAAGCGAACCTTCGACTTACCGTACGGCGCCAGGCCGGAGCTCGCCCGCGATATGTTGGTTGCCCGCAGAAACGGATTCATCGCTGCGAAGAACTCATTGCGGTCGTAGTAGTACAGGCTTCCATGAAGCTGATTGGTGCCCGACTTGATCACCAGGTTCACCGATGCTCCGGCGAACTTGCCGGATTCCGCGCCGCCCTGCGTCTGTGCTGAGAACTCTTCGATGGCATCAATCGGAATAAGGGTTCCGGGAACCCCACCGACACCGCCCTGGTTCGCAGCCGATCCGTTGTTCGCCGGGTCGTTGTTGTCGACGCCCTCGATCATGTAGTTGATGCCCGCACGCCCGTTCACGCTACTGGTGCCCGTGGCTCCCGGCAGCAGATTCACCATCGCCGTAAAGCTGCGGCCATTCAAAGGAATGTTCTGCACTTCCTCTTTTGGGATGGTGTAGGTCTGCACCTGCGTGGTGGTATCGAGCGTCAGCGCGGCGGCGTCTACCTCTACCACCGTTGTGTTCTGCGCAACCGTCATCTTCGCCGGCAGGTCGAAGATCGATCCGGCAGAGACGCGCACCTTATCGACCTTCATGCTGGCGAATCCGGGAAAGGCAATGGTCACGGTGTAGTCACCGAGCGGAAGGTCTTGGATGGAATAGGTGCCGGCGCTGGAGGAAACCGTGCCATAGGTCTGCGCGGTGGCTTCATTCTTTACCGTAATGGTGGCGCCCGGAATCACAGCTCCGGACGTGTCCGTGACAATGCCGGAGATGCCTCCGCGAAATGTACTTTGAGCAACACCGACACTGACGAGAAGAGACACGAAGACTACAAGGAGAAGACGACGCATAGCAAATGCCTCACAAAGTTGAAATCAGTTGTGTACGTCTGGAACCCGGCACGAAGAGACACGTCCGCCGTATCCCCGGATAGGGATCTACCGGGAAGCGGGCTGAGCCACTTCCATCACTGCTCTATTGGTTTTGAGTGAATGCAGTGTGTCACGAAGACAGCGTGTTACCACCCTGCAGTTTTGTAATGAATTGTCACAGCTTCGTTACACAAAGCCGTCCGCTCGCTTGCCCGCCCCGTGAAAGTTCAGTGACAGATCGCGCTGACTAAGGCTTCCCTAAGATCAATCGCTTAGAAATGCACCATTCCATACTGGAAAGGCAGATTCTCCATGCGACATGCGATCCCTGTGCTTTCGTGCAGCCTGATCTTCTCCCTTGCTCTCCATGCACAGGAAGAAGAAGGCAAGCGGAAGTTTCCTCCGCCCGAAAGCCTCTCAACCGACTCCCTCATCAGCCAGCCCGGCCCAAGCTTCACCGTCTCCGACAGCGATGTCAGCCGATCGCCGAGGATCATCGTCTACGGCGACCAGCGATTTACCGACCCCACCAACACCAAGGTCACCAGCCCACAGGCTCGCCGCCTGCTGGTCGGCAAGATCGCCGAAGAACATCCCGATGCTGTGCTGATGAACGGAGACGTTCCCTACAGCGGAGACGTCGTCAACGACTACCAGGTCTTCCGTGATGAAACGAAGATCTGGCGCGACGAAAATCTGCACATCTATCCCTCACTCGGGAACCACGAGTTTCATGGCGATCCGCAGGAGGCCCTCGACCACTGGTGGACCGCCTTCCCGTATCTGCGTAATCGCCGCTGGTACTCCACACAGCTCGGCAAGTCGATCTACACCATCGCCCTGGACAGCGACACCTCACTCCAGGCAGACAGCAACCAGCGGAAATGGCTGAGCAACCAGCTCACGAATCTGCCCGCTTCCGTGCGCTTTGTCTTCATCAGCCTGCATCATCCGCCGGTCGCTGACTTCCAGACACACATCAACGTCAGCCACAATCCGCGCCCGAATGAGATTGAGCTGCGCGACTACCTTGAGAGCGTTGCTCCCACGATGAAGGCAAAGATCGTTCTCAGCGCCGGCCACATCCACAACTACGAACGCTTTTCCCGCAGCGGCGTTACCTATCTCGTCTCCGGTGGCGGAGCAGCCTCTCCTGTCCGCGTCGAACGCAAACCGGAAGATCTGTATCAGAACGACGAGTTCCCCAACTATCACTTCGTTGAGTTCACACTCAAGGGAGACACACTTACCGGCAAGATGTACCGTCTCGCCGATCCGGCAGCCGAGAAGGTTACCTGGGAAGTGAAAGACACCTTCGAGATCAAGGCAAAGTAATCGCAACCAAAAGGGGCTTCCGGTCGGAAGCCCCTTCTTCTTTAAAACTTATACCGCCAAGAGTCAGCCACACTTCCGAGGACCGTCCGCTGCGCAAATGCAATCGTAGTAAGCCCCACGAGGAACAGAAGCGGAATCACACAATGCAAAGCAATTCCCTCATCGATAAAAAAGATATGGCCCCGCCTCGTGAACGGGACCACATCACCACCCAACATTTTTAGAACTCCATCTTGAGGCTGAACTGCAGCTCGCGTGGCGTTCCCCTTCCGGTTGGATTGCTGTTGTACGAACTGGTGATCACACCAAAGTTCGTCGGAGTCGACGTACCCGATCCCGTAGGCTGCGACCATGTCGTCGCCGGCTTACCATACTGAGCCACGTTGAAGATATTGAACGCCTCCGCCTTGAAGTCCAGGCCGACGCGCTCGCTAATCGGGAAGCGCTTACGCAATGCAGGATCGATCTGCCAGTGCGACGGCCCACGCGCTGCATTACGTCCGAGGTTGCCCCACGTGCCGTTTGCAGGCGTAGAGAACGCATTCGGATTGAGCCACAGTGCCGGCGTACGAGGGCTCGCATACATCGAGACTCCCGGTACACGGTTCGGACGTTGCCCCTTGTTCAACTGATCCGGCAACGCAGTCGCGCTGCGGCTGACCGTGATATTCAACGGCTGGCCGCTGCGCGCAGAAGCAATACCGCTCATCTGCCAACCGCCGATGAAGTAATCTCCCAGCCGCGAGACACTGTTGAGATACGCCCGGCCACGGCCGAAGGGCAACTGCCATACGGCGCTCGCCGCAAAGTAGTGCCGCAGGTCCTGGTCACCAGAAGCCCGCTCACACACACGGCAGGCAACATTCTGCGGAGCAGCCGACTCGCCGCCGCCGATGCCGCCATTATCAATCTGATGCGAGTACTGATAGTTCGCCGATACGATCAGGCCGTGCGTGATGTTGCGCTGCAGGCTCGTCTGCAATGCGTTCGTGCTCGCATGTGCATCCGTAGCGCGGTAGTCGATGGTGGAGAAGTTCGCGTACGGCCGCGTTCCCGTCGCCGGATTGATGCCGTTCAGCGTCGTATCCGAGAAGGTATGCGCCGCACTGGTTCCGAAGTAAGCAACCTGGAAGATCGTCTGCTTCGCAATCTCCTGCTGGATCGACAGCGTCCATTCATTCACAGCAGTATCTCTGCGTTTGGTGGACGACGCCGACGGACTGGCGCTTCCCGTTGCCACACCCAGCCCCGGAGCAATGGGATAGCTAAGACCAGGCACCTGCTTCTGATTCAACGTGTACTTGGTAGCCAGGTTTGAGATCGGCGCACTCAACCCGCCGAACTGACCGAAGCCGTAGTAGGTGCCGAAGCCGGCACGCACCACAAACTTGCCGCGCAGCGCTGCCGGAGACCATGTGCCGCTGACACGCGGCGAAAAGTTAGCAAGGTTCGGGTCATACCACGCCGCTCCCGCCGGGCAGATCACCGCGGCGCAGTGCAGTGGATCGACAAGCTGTCCACGGCCCAGCACCTCGTGATTCACACCGAAGTACTCATAGCGAAGTCCGAGATTCAGGTTGATCGTCGGGCTCAGCTTGAACTGATCCATCACATACCCGAAGTACGAGGTCATACGCTGCCCGGTCACAGGCACCTGACCGTTATACGTATCGGAGTCGATCTTGTTCTGCAGGAACGTCGTGTAGTCAACGTAGGCAATCGTCTCGTCCGGACTGTTCGGCGATGCCTTGTTCTCCTGCACGCGGCGCACCGTAATACCGGCCTTCAACGTATGCCTTCCATAAAGAAAGGTCGCATCGTCCAGCGCCGTAAACGAGTTGTCGTTACGGATCGATCCCGCAGGATTGCCGATGCTCGTAAATGTGCTGATCGACAGCGCGAACGGGAACGGTGTCGTCTGTCCCTGTAGGAACTCGGCACGATTGAATCCATAACGGAAGTCGTTATAGAAGCGCGGCGTGAAGGTGTTCTGCAAACCGATGGTTGCATTCGGCGTGTTCAGGTTATTGAACCCCGTCGATGGAGCAAGTCCATTCGGCGCACTCTGCGTGTAGTGATCGGTGTTGACACGGACAAACGCATTCATCTGCTCATTAACGTGATAGTCCAGGCGCAGAATGCCCGCATCCTCATGCGTCACCTGGCGTCCGCTGCCGAACCATGTATCGCTGACAGCGCTGATGCTCTTCTGCCCCAGAGGAAACGCATTGATCAGCGCAGCCAGCCCCGGCTGTTGTGTAGCCACCTGGGCACGATAGCTGCGGCTCGGCACCGTGCCTGTCAGCGTCTGATCGATAACCTGGCGCAGAGCATCGTAGTTCGCAAAGAAGAAGAGCTTCTTGCGAAGAATGGGCCCACCCAGGTTCGCCCCAAAGTTATTCAAACGAAGCGGAGGCAGCACGCCATTCGCTCCCCACGGAGCAGCATCGAAGACATCGTTACGCAGATACTCCCACAACGCCCCATGAAACTTGTCGCCGCCGGTCTTGGAGACCACCTCAACCTGCCCACCTGCCGTTCCGCCCTGATCGGCGCTGTAGACAACGCCGTTGGCACGAAACTCCGCAATCGCCTCAGTGGATACCTGCAGATGAAGATCCACCTTCTGATACTGGTGATTGATGCCGGAGTTATCGACGCCATCCAGATGCCAGGTGTTGTCTTCGTCCGACAGACCGGCGAAGCGCATATCCTGCTGCGTTCCCGTACCTCCATCAATCACGCCCGGCGCCAGCGAGACCAGACCGATATAGTTCCGGCCATTCAGCGGTACATCCGTCGCCTGCTTACCATGCACCACACCGCCAATCTCCGCAGAAGACTTCGAGAGCCCCGAATCAGGGCTCACCTCGATCTGCGTCGATTCACCGGCAACCGCCAGCTTCATATCGAGCGTGCGCGTCTGGCCTACATCGAGTGTCAGATCATCTACCTGGTACTTCGCGAATCCACCTGCCTCAACCTCCACCGTATATATTCCGGTGGAGAGTGAGGTCACGGTGTACAGACCGGCCTTGTTCGTCACTGCCTCACGCCGCGTCTCAGTATTGGCAGACRTGAGGACAATCTTTGCACCGGCGATTCGCGCACCCGAAGCGTCCGTAATCGCACCGGTCAACGTCGCCCGGTCGGTCTGCGCCGAGAGGCGCGGTACCGGCAACAACAGGAGCAACAACGTCAGCATTCTCTTCATCGCGTTTCATCCTTCCGCGGGCCAACGCCCGCTTTACTGGTAGAGAGCTTTCTTGCTGGGAATCTGGCGCTGCATATCATCGCGAACAGCAAGGCCAATCTTGATCGCCTCTTCTTCACTCGCCGCCTTGGTGTACGGAACCTCCATCACCAAAAAGCCGCCGCTCAGGTCGCGTCCCTTGGCATCGGTGATCGGAATCAGAAGATCGAAGGTCTTGTCCTTGTCCAGGCGCACAGCAATCGGTTGCTGCTTTGCAAGCTTCTCCATGTCAGCAGCCGACGACTTCTTGCCGATCTTCGACGCAGTGATATTGGCGATGATGACGTTGTCGGTCTCTCCCGGCGGCGTGGCATGCAGGCCGAGCTTTATTAGGTCGGCATCGTGCGCCGCCTTCACCTTCATCACCAGCGACTGCGCAAATGGCGCATGCACATGCATGTAGGTGCTGGGATCCTGCGACTGGGCAAAAACAGACACGGACGAGACTCCCGCGCCCAAAGCGATAGCGATGACGGCCTTACGAACAAACGTTTGCATTCTGCTCTCCTGAATAGGGATGAAAAAGGGACAGTCCTGTCGGCTGGCAGACAGAGCGCGTCGTTCCGCTCTATGCAAAACTCTTCTTCTGTTCGCCGATGAGCCTGATTCAAGCGGCTTCTTCTTAGATCAGCCTTAGAAACCCCGCTCTGTTACAGGGAATTCACACATCCACGCCCCCTAAACACAGGCGGAGGGTGTAATCAAGAAACAGCGATGAATGTTCTGGTAGTTGAAGACAATCGGCGTCTGAGCGGTGTGCTTCGGCAAAGCCTGGTGGAAGACGGCCATCAGGTTACCGTTGCGGAACGCGGGGATGAAGGCCGCGACCTGTTGCTTTGCGCGCCCTTTCATGTCGCCGTGCTCGACGTCATGCTTCCGGGCCTGGATGGCTTCTCTGTACTCAAGGAAGCGCGGTCCTCCAAGTGTGTCGTCCCCATCCTGATGCTGACGGCAAAAGATTCCATGCCCGACATCGTGCATGGCCTCAACCTCGGTGCCGACGACTACCTCACCAAGCCCTTCCAGATCCCGGTCTTCCTTGCCCGTGTCCGCGCCATGGGTAGACGCCGACCCGAGCTGCAATCCAACGTCATCTCCGTCGGCAATCTTCATCTCGACAGCGACAGCCACACCGTTCGCCGCGATGACAACGAGATCACGCTCACGCGCAAGGAGTACGCTCTGCTCGAACTGCTCATGCGGCGCGCCAACAAGGTCGTCACCCGCAATCAGCTTCGCGAAGCTGGCTGGTCGTTCGATGCCGATGTCAGCGACGGCAACGTCGACTTCTACATCCACAGCCTGCGCTCGAAGATCGACATCAAGGGAGAGGAGAGCATGATCCGTACGGCTCGCTCGCTCGGCTACATGCTGGCCTCGTCGCGATGAAGCTCACGCTGAGGTCGTTGCGCCTCAAGCTGGCGGTCCTCTACACCGTCTTCGCGCTGATCTCCATGGTCTGCCTCGGCTGCTTCTCGTACGTCTACATGAACTATGCCCTCGAAACATCAAGGCAAGCCACCATGCAGGCGCGGGAAGAACGCTTCGTTCGTTTTATCGAGACCTGGCCGGAGAAGGATAAGACCCTCTCGCTGACCGAAAAGCTCGACCGTCTAAGCATCGCCATCGCCGCAACCGACATCATCCAGGTCTACGAGCTCGACGGCACCCCCATCTATTCCTCACCCGGCTCGTCCGCGCTTAAAGTGCCGTGGCCCAATCGACCCTGCATCGAACGATGCTCCAGCCTGGTTCGACAGTACGGCCATTCCATACGCACGCTCAACCACGTTGTCACCATGGATGGCCGCAAGCTGCGGCTCTCCCTCTCCGGCAAGATCGATGAACATGCTGAGATGATGGAGAACGTTCGCAACTCCTATCTGCTCTTCTGCCCGCTGCTGCTGATTGCCTCAGCCGTCGGCGGCTTCGTTCTCAGCGATCGCGCCCTTCGGCCCGTTCGCCGGATGACCGCCGAAGCCCGCAGCATCGGCATTCATGATCTGCAACGCAGGCTTCCCGTACCCAACACCTCCGATGAGCTGCAGGTACTCGCCGAAACCTGGAACGAGCTGCTCGAACGCCTCCATATCGCCGTCAGCCGGCTGACGCAGTTCACCGAAGATATCTCGCACGACCTGGGCACGACCATCACCGTCATGCTCACCACGGCTTCGCTCGCGCTGCATCGCAAACGCACGGCGGAAGAGTACCGCGCCGCGCTTCGCACCATCACCACCGAGTGCGAAGCCACATCCCGCCTGCTGCAGGACCTGCTCGCCGTTACCCGCGCCGACATGGTGCAGCAGCACATCGATATGCAGCTCGTCCCGCTGTCCGAGCTCGTCTGCGAGGTCACGGATAATCTTCGCGCCAAGGCCGACCTCAAACATCAGACACTGCAGACCACCATCGCTCCCGACGCCTGGACCTTGGGCGATCCGTCGCTGCTGCGGCGCATGGTCGGCATCCTGCTCGATAACGCCATCAAATACACGCCGGAGCACGGAGCCATCACGGTCTCACTCGTCTCAGACCCGCAGCACCTCTACCTCAAGGTTCAGGACAACGGCATCGGCATCGCCCCCGAAGCTCTGCCACGCATCTTCGACCGCTTCTACCGCGTCGATCCCTCCAGAACTCAAGAGGAAGGCAGCAGCGGCCTCGGCCTCGCCATCGCACAATGGGTCGCCGGAGTCCACGGCGCCACCATCACCGCCGCCTCAACCCCTGGCAATGGAAGCGAGTTCTCCGTCACCATGCCACACCCGGCAGAGCTCTCCTCAGCAGAACCCATCTCATCGGCAGCAGAACTATAAGCTTGTCATCCTGAGCGGAGCGAAGGACCTGCTTTTCTGCTTTTCGAATACATGCCCTCAGCGGCTAAAGCCGCTTGCCTTTGCATGCTGATTCGGCACGGCTGAGGCCGTGCCCTTAAGGAGACCATCCTGTGAAACTGATAAGAATTACAACACCGACAAAG
The DNA here is from genome assembly GCF_052114765.1 of Terriglobus sp. 2YAB30_2. Taxonomy (NCBI): domain Bacteria; kingdom Pseudomonadati; phylum Acidobacteriota; class Terriglobia; order Terriglobales; family Acidobacteriaceae; genus Terriglobus; species Terriglobus sp. 2YAB30_2. The sequence continues at coordinate 2,490 of NZ_JBFRFJ010000032.1, read as the reverse complement.
GCAGTGAGCTTCGCTGCATACGGAGCCGGCCATTGCGCGTAGCGCAATCGTTTTGCACCGCAGGTGCAAATGCCTTGCTTAAGGGCACGGCTTCAGCCGTGCCGTATGAAAGCCACAAAGCAAGCGGCTTTAGCCGCTGAGGGCTATGTCTCTTTGCGGCTGTCTCTCGCCTATCGGGTCAACGGAATCGACCGCACACAGACCAATTTTCCAACCCAAGCTGTATATCACTTGGAGTGCAGATATGTATCGGCCCGTTTTGCATTCTCACTGAAACGCCGCAGCCATCATTCCCTTCGCCTCCGACTTCCTTCCCGCCATCTCCAGCACATGCGCATACTCCTTCACGGCAAAGACATAATGCGGATCGTTCCGCGGCAGCTTCACATGCAGAATCGAGATTGCAGTCTGCAGCTCCTGAAGCGCGGGTTCGGGGCGCCCTGCGATCGCCAGGTCCTGCCCCAGCATCAAATGCGCCCATCCAACATTCGGATGAGCAGGTCCCTCCACCACAATCCAAAGCCGAAGTGCATCGCGGAGGCATGGCAACGCCGCCTCCGGCGCTCCGGCGAGTTGCATCTCGGCGCCCTCCAGAGTTAGCAGCATCGCGCGATCGTCATCACCCAAGGCAGCCTGTTGGGCAGCCACCCGTGCCATATCGAGATATCGCGACGCCTCCTCCTTTTTCTTCTGCGTGAACAGAATCGTCGCAATCGCGACCGAGGCGCGAAAGATGTTGATCTCATCCTTCGCCTGCTGGAAGCCCTTCAACGCAATCAGCTTCTGCTGATAAGACTTCTTCATCTCTCCCGCAGCCATGTAGACATCGGCAAGATCATTCGCCAGCATCACCGCCTCTGCCTGCTGCCCACATCGCTCATAAGCCTGCTCCGCCTGCTGATAAAGACGGATCGCTCCAGGCCGATCTCCCGATCGTTCCAATGCCTTGCCGGAGTCTTTGAGCTCCGCACCACGACACGGTTGCTGGGCAGGGAGCGATGACACAACAACTCCACCCATACAGACAAAGATCATCAAATAGATTGAACTCAAGCGAATGGACACGTTGCCTCCTTTGCGTTGCTGCATCGCATCAGATAACCGTCCAGGAAGAACTATGAATCTATTTTTATCTTTAATACGAAATAATTCGTACTTCGAGTCTGTGTGAGTACTACTTGATTTTCGGAGTTATTTATACGAGAAGAGAGTATGTCACGTTATCTTCCCTATTCTCCAGAGCAGGGTTATCTTGTTCCGCCTCGCGTGGACGAAGTTCTGAGCGCGGATCATCTGTGTTTTTTCGTTCACAAGAGCGTCGAGAAGCTGGATCTGAGCCGGTTCGATCAGTCGTACGGGCAGATGGGCGGTCGTCTTTATGATCCATCGTTGATGCTGAAGGTGTGGCTGTATGCCTATCTTCTGGGTGTGACGTCGTCTCGCCGTCTGGAGCAGCGTATCCGGGAAGACCTTGCGTTCCGCTTCCTTGCGGGAGCTGCGACGCCTGACTACTGGGCGTTGAACGCGTTCCGCAGCCGTCACGGACGGGCGATCAACGACTGCTTCACCCAGGTGGTGGAGATGGCCCGATCGTTGAAGTTGGCTCAGTTGGGCACCGTAGCGATCGACGCGACCCGGATCAAGGCATCGGCATCGCCGGATAAAGTCATCGCCGTGGAGCGGCAGCAGAGGGCCAAGACCCGCCGGAACGTACGCCGCTGGCAACAGAGCTGCGACAGGGATGACCCGAACGAAGGAGGGGGCGGTCGCGTAGGAACTGCGATCGACGCCATCGAGGACGCTGCTGCGACACTCAAGCCGCTTCCCCGGCGGGCGAAGAGGCCCTCTGAGAAGCGCTCGATCACCGACCCGGATGCGCGCTTTTTGCGCAGCCGCGGCAACCGCTTCCTGCTGGGCTACTCCGGTGAGATCGCGGTCTCGGAAGACCACCTCATCGTGGCCCAGAGGGTGACCCAGTCAGGCAACGAGAACGACAGCCTGGAACCGATGGTGAAGCTTGTCAAAGAGGCCTGCGGAGAGCTTCCAGGGCGCGTGCTGGCCGACTCCGGCTACTACTCCAACCAGAACGTAGAACGAATGGAAGCGCTCAACGTCGACGCCTATGTCCCGGACTCCAACCTTGCACGGGAGCTCAACACCCGCAAGCCGGCAACCGATCTTGCCGGCCATGATCCSCGTCTGAAACGCATGCGSCACAAGCTACGAGATCCGGACGGAAGAGCGATGTACAGCAAACGCAGGGGAATCGTMGAACCGGTCTTCGGCATCATGAAAGAACAACGAAACTTCCGCTCCTTCCGRCTACGCTCCMTCSCCAAGGCTCAGRCMGAGTTCGCYCTCGCCGCCACCGCCTACAACCTCAARCGCATCTACATCCTGACGAAGCCCCGCTAAAACAACTCCTTCCGATACAACAAAGAAAATGTCCCGCAGAAAACCCGATAAAACAACTCCTTCCAGACGCAGACG
>NZ_JBFRFJ010000031.1:0-19906 GCF_052114765.1 Terriglobus sp. 2YAB30_2 | reverse complement strand
CCCCTTGGACCGACTTCTACAACCAACAAAGACCTCATGCTAGCCTCAACCTACGCCCGCCCATCAGCAGGCTCCAGATGTCAACAACCTCTTGACCTCCTACAGGTGCCCCACCCTCTCAACGCTAGGGTGGGTTCGGAGAGCGACCTTCTAAACATCAGCACTAAACCGGGTGCCCCACATACGCGAAGCTTATGTGGGTATTCGCGCAACGCGCGAACCGTTTCTCAACATCCATCGAGACTTCCGAACCCACCCTAGCGTTGCGAGGGTGGGGCACCCGGGCTGGATGTTACTTAGAAGTTGAACCCTCACGACAGGCTACATTCCCGGCACCGCGCACCGTAAAAAACGTGATCGACGCGGGCGGGAGCTTCTGCTCTCCTGCCTTCGTTCTCTCGCCTGTGATCGTAGGCAGTGTTCCATCCTCGGCCTGCAGGGATTTCCCGTTCAACATCATGGTCTCGCTCAACAGCTCCGGAGCCGTCAGCGTGTAGCGCTCTCCCGCTGAAAGCGTGATGGCGTGCTCGGCATCCTTGTCGATATTCAACGCAACCACGCTCACTCCACCAGGAGCATCTTTCATGCAGTGAGCGTAGATACGCAAAGTCGCATCGGGCGCCGGCCCGGGATCCAGCACCGTGGTTCCCATCAGCCGCTTCCACAACAGGGCGAGCCAGTAATCAGGACGCGGATTGAGAGTCTCTTCGTTCAACAGGCCGTAGTCGCTGGAGGCCAGTGTGTTGACCATGACGGTCTGCACATTTCTACGAGCCAGCGAGCCGAGCTGATCGGCGAAGCGGAAGGTGTCGATGAACGTCGAGGCCCACGGGCTTCCACCGCAGCCGGCCTCGCCCGATTCCGTAAGCCAGATTTGCTTGCCGGGCATGTACGTATCGCGGAGCTTCGCATAGAAGGCTTCCGTATCAGGGTTGCGGTCCAGATAGGCGGGCGTGAGCACCTTCTCCCAGGAGAGACCCATCTTGCCGACGCAGCGGGGCGAGAGCGTGGTGTAGACGTGATAGGAAAACGCATCGAAGACAGGACCTGAAGCCTGCAACATCTTCTCGGTCGAGAGCATCTTCGGCATGGGCATGCCCACGATCATGGGAACACCTTCGCCGATGCTTCCCGGGCCGAGATAGATGGTCTCTGGCGACTCTGCCTTCAGAAAGGTGCGGAAGGCTTTCACATCCTTCGCAAACGCAGCCTCGTCGTAGCCCTTCGGCGCTGCCCCCTGGGCTGCAAAGGTCGGCTCATTGAGAAACTCGGTCGCGGCGATGTGTCCGCCGGCTTTGCGGGTGAAGTCAAAGAAGGTCTTGGCCTGGGCTGTGGTCCAATCACCATTCGCATCGCGTGTGCCATCGCTGATGGCGACCGAGGTCACCAGGTCCGCACCGACGGCATGAGCGAAGTCGATTGCGCCCTTCCACTGCGCCCGCGTCATCACGCCTTTGAAGCCTGTCGGCGGTGTCGACATCTGCGGAGCGTCATCGTCCTGGAAGTAGGTGCTATTCCGCCAGGTGCCACTGACACGCATGTAGCTGGGAGCAAGTGCGCCGGCGAGCTTGCGGATCTTTGCACGGCTCAGATCGATAGGTGGGCGGTATTGATAGGGATCAGTGGTCGTCCCCGGGGCAGCGGGCGGCTGGTCTTTCTTGGGAAAGGGTTTCCAGAAGCGGCCGCCGGTGATCTCGATCGCCTCCACATTGAACGAGACATAACGCGGATCGACCTGCGCGACGCGAGGCATCGACTTCGGCTGGAGAGTGACCTGGGCAGGGAGAGACGTGCAGACAGCAACGAGAGAGACTGCAAGGGCGCTACGAACGTGTGTGAGCCGTAGGTATGTCATGAACGAGTACTCCGGGGACGATCTTCGATGTGGACAATCACACTAAATGCGTGCTTGCACGGATGTAAATTGGAAAACATTCAAACTCATTCTGGGCTTTTGGGTATAGCCAATACACTGGGTGCTCCATCCATCGCAACGCGATGGGTGGGATGTGAACAATCTAGTTTGGGCAAGCGCGCCGCGGGGTAACAAGCGAAAGGCGGTTCGAGCGTAGCTCGAATATCCCACTCACGCTTCGCGTGACCACCCCGACCAACAAGTTCGGCGGGGACCGCGTGAATGGGGCACCCAGCGTATGGGCACGCGGATACCCACTACACACCAACCGTCTTCTTCCGAACTGCTCGTGCTTTCTTCGGCGCACTGCCTCGAATAGATTCCGGCGGAAACAGCCCGTCGAAGATCTCCTTGAGCAACAGCTTTGCTTCGCTCTGCGGCAGATGATCCGGAAGGAACTCCATCGCGAGGATCAGCGCGGTCTTGACGGCCGGCAGAGCCAGGATCCGGCTGCTGAGTTTGGAGTGTCCAGGCAACTGGGCGAGGCTGAAGTCTTTGGCGAAGTTACCGGGAGCAAAGATGCGGGTGTAGCGTTCCGCCCAGGCTGCGGCCGACTCCGGATGGCGCAGAGCATAGAGCTTCAGCTCCAGATCCAGAATGCCGGAGCGAGGTTCGCGAAGGTTGCTGTAATACTCCCTCAGCGCGGCAAGCTTGCCGGCATAGTCCTCTGCATGGATCTTCGAGAGCAGGGTCTGCAGCTCCGCCTTCGCGCTCTCGATCTGCTGTTCCTGTACGGCGAAGAAGAGCTGTTCTTTGGTCTTGTACTGCGCGTAGACGGCGCCGCGAGTCCGGCCGGAAAGCTGTGCGATCTCATCGATCTGCGCCCGCTCGTATCCGTCACGCGCAAAGATCTGTTCGGCCGCCTTCAGCAGGGCATCGCGGGTGGCCTTGCTCTTGATGGCGTGTTTGGTCAGCGGTCTATCCTGCTTCATCACCAACGATGGTACGTGAGCCGGCTGAACCGCCTCAAAGCCTGCCAGGGTCATGGGAAAAGCCTCCACGGGGAGAAAAAGAATTTTCGCTGGACAGTATCGAAATCCGGCGGTATAGATTAATGCGTGTTCACACGTATGTAATTCATGTGCACCGGAAAGGTCAATCCCTTCATGAAAATCCTTGTCGCCTCGCTCGCATTGCTCTCTACCCTCACGTTCGCGGAGACCGCCGCCGCGCCCGACGCCAGCGGCAAATGGAAGGTCCACCTGTCGGTCGGCGGCAGCGACAGCGAGATGGAGTGTAACTTCGTCCAGGCCGGAGCGGACCTGTCAGGTACCTGCAAGGGCGAAGCTGGAGAGGCGAAGGTGACCGGAAAGATCGACGGCCAACAGATCAAGTGGTCGCAGCCCGGCGACTATAACGGCACCGCGCTTTTGCTGAGCTTTGACGGAAAACTGGATGGCGAGAAGATCTCGGGCAATACCACAGTCGATCCGTTTGGCGTGAGTGGTACGTTCGACGCCAGCAAAGCGAAGTAACTTATACGCCTACGCCGGATATTGCCTTCACGGCAGCCGTGTAAACGGCTGCCGTGAAGGTGCGTCCGGCGTTTCGCATTTAAATCGCCAGAGCATTTTCCCTGTGGGTGGAATGCAGAGCTTCCACATCCATGGGCGTTTTCCGCAATGAAAACGCCGCTACACGCCTCTTCGGGGATACCCAGCAACGGGGAAGCGCTCTATCCCTATGAAGGTGGAACCTTAGCACTGGCTTAAGTCGTTTACCGCTCATAACTTAATCGCTATCGTGTCGCCTTTTCCCGCCGATGGAGAGGACAGGTCTCCCTGGTAGGTGCACACGATGAAGAATCTAACAATCAAACAAAAACTTATGAGCGCAACAGGCGCCCTCACCCTTCTGGCGATGGTTCTGGGCGGAGCCTTCGCCTACCGCGTCAGTACTTTTGGGGACATGATTCACACCCTTGGTGTGGACGACGCTCACAAGTTTTATCTCGCCGGCGTTGCCGATGCCTCTGGTGCCGAGATGCTGGCTGCGCAGCGTGGCGAACTCGCCCAGGCCGCCCTGGGGAACTGGGATATAGCGACTCAACGTGAACATCAGTATGCCCAGCACGAAGCTGAGTTCCGCAAGGCGATTAAAGGAATTCGGGAGGTTGGAGTAGGCTCCGCTGGTGCAGACCTGTTGAATAAGACGGAAGCTACGCTCGACCGCCTGACGCCTGCCCACGCGCGGTTTGTCGCTGCGATCAACAGCCACGACGTCAAGCAGGCGTCTGATCTAAACATCAATGAGCTCACGCAACCGCTTGAGGAAGCGGACAACCTGAGTGCTCAGATCCTCGAGCACCAGCAGAAGATCATGGCAGATGCGAGCAATGATGCCCGCGGCTCCGTGGTCGCCGCGGAGTCGGTTGCGATGACGCTGCTGCTCCTTGCGTTTCTTGCCTCCGCTGTAGTTGTTTGGGTCGTGATTCGCCTGGAACGCGACCTGCGTAAGAATGTGCTCGCTCTGAACCAGGGCGCCGAACAGATTGCTTCCGCGGCTTCACAGATCTCGTCATCCAGCCAGAACCTGGCTCGCGACAGCTCGGAGCAGGCGGCGATGATTGAAGAGACGTCCGCCTCCTCGGAAGAGATCTCGTCCATGGCGAAGCGCAACGCCGACAATGCACGCTCGGCGATGGGAATCGTGAGCACCGCCGTTGGCACCTCCCACCAGAGCGCTGCCGCCGTGAAGGAATGCGTCAACTCGATGACCAGCATCAATGAGAGCTCGCAACAGATTGCGAAGATCATCAGTGTCATCGACAAGATTTCGTTCCAGACCAACATCCTGGCTCTGAACGCCGCCGTGGAAGCAGCCCGTGCCGGAGAGGCGGGAGCAGGCTTCGCGGTGGTCGCCGAAGAGGTGCGCAACCTTGCGCAGCGCTCGGCGGAAGCGGCGCGGGAGACCTCGGGTCTGATCGGAGCAGCGCTGACCAACGCCGCAGACGGCCGCACCAAGATCGAATCGATGGTCGAGGCTGGAGCCAAACTTGAAGGTTCCTTTACCGAGATCAAGTCGCTGGTCGACCAGATCGGCGATGGATCCTCCGAGCAGGTCGGCGGCGTCGATCAGATCGCGCGCGCTATCGGCCGGATGGAGTCGGTGACACAGAAGAACGCCGCAAACGCGGAGGAGTCAGCCGCAGCGGCTGAGCAGCTCAATGCACAGTCAGGTGCGCTTTACGAACTGGCTGCCCGCCTTGGAGCCATGGTTGGCGTGCAAACCTCGTCTGGTGCAATGGCTCGTCAAAGCGCGAAGAGCTCTTCGAGGAAGCCTGCCGTAAAGTCTGCCGCAAAGCCTGTAAAACCAATGATCCGTCCGATGGCGGTCCCGGTTCCGGTCGCTGTCGGCGTCGGCAACGACGCAAACTTTGTGGAGTTCTGAGTTTCAAATCCACATTTCGCTGCTGCACACACTTCGGGGAGCCGCAAGGCTTCCCAAATTTTTGCCCGCAAGCGCGAGATATAATCGGTTCAACGACTTAGAGCATTTTCCCTGTGGGTGTAGAGTAGGGCTTCCGTATCTATGGGCGTTTCCTAGTGAAAACGCCGCTGCACACCCTTTCCGGGCTACCTAGCAGCAGGGAAAAATGCTCTAGAAACACCGCAGGCTATCCATGCAGGAGCTGTTATCCGATACTGGTTCCGATGACGTGACTCATGACGAAAGGATGGAGCTGCTGCAGCGCATCGCAGCCAGTGCTCCCTTTCGCCGAGCCACACGCCTGCGCGAGTTTCTTCTCTATGTCGGCGCCTGCCCTGCCAATCATGCGGATGATGCCTTGCACGAGGCAACAATCGGAACTGCTGTCTTCAAGCGTCCCGAAGGCTATGACACCAGCGCGGACAATATCGTTCGCGTGAGTGCGACAGAGCTGCGCAAGCGGCTCGAGATGTATTTCTCCGCGGAAGGTGCGCAGGAAAACATCCTCGTCGATATGCCCCGCGGCGCCTATGCGCTGATCTTTCGCCGGCGGTCCGTCAGCGCCTTGCCCGCAGTCGTGCCCGCGATGGTTGAGCCGGTAGAAGAGACAACGCTCCTTGAGCCGGAGCCGGCCGCTCCCTTAATGCCTCCGGTCATGACGACAGTTTCGGTAACCATTCCTGAGGCTCCATCGCTTCCGGTCCGCCGGACGCACTGGGCATGGAAGGTATTGGCCGCGGCCCTTGTTGCCGTATGCACTGTGTTGCTGATGCAGAACCTGCAGATGCGCCGCCTGCTGCAGCCGTGGCAGCAACAGCCGGCTGTGCGCGCGTTATGGGGAGAGCTCTTCGTCAAGGGAACGCAGACTGACCTTGTCCTCGCGGATACCTCTTTTGCCCTGGCGCAGGATATTGAGTCACGGCAGATCTCGCTGAAGTCGTACATCAACAATGACTACAAGCAGACAGCCAGCATGGCGGGTCTCAGTGCGGACCGGCAAGATGCGCTCGACAGGGTTCTGAACCGGAATACGGCAAGCGTGGGTGACTTTATCGCGGCAAAACGGATCATTGAGCTGAATCCGGTCTCGTCCGACGTGAAGCTCAAGTTCGCCCGCGAGTACTCCGCCGAAGAGTTCAAGACCAACAACGCGATCCTGATCGGAAGCCGCATCTCGAATCCGTGGGTTGATCTCTTCAACAGCCGGCTGAACTTCCGGCTGCAGTACGACGTTGTGCAGCATCGCCCGTATGTCGAGAACCTGGCCCCCAAACCGGGAGAGAAGCCGGTGTACGACGGCACCTCGGACCTGCAACGGAATGAGGGATACAGTGTGGTCGCATTGCTGCCCAATCTGGGGCGGAGTGGCTATGTGCTGATCCTGGAAGGAACCGATTCCCAGGCGACACGGTCGGCCGGAGAGTTTGTCACCTCGGAGGCGGCGCTCGGAGACTTCTTCCGGCAGAACCACCTCTCGCCCAAGGGGCCGCCGCCCGGCTTTGAAGTCCTGCTGCACAACTACCAGATCATCGGCACACCCTTCCGGTCCGAGATCGTCGCCTGGCGGATCGAGCAGTAGGGACGAGCCACGAAGGTCTCCCCTTTGTCATTTCGTAGCGGAGCGGGAGAAATCTGCTTCTCGCTACCCTCGCAGATCGATAGAAGGTTCATCAGCAAATCCGTTTCGTACTTTGTTAGGTCGTATGGGTAGTCCTCGCCCACCCTAACTCCGTGAGGGTAGGGCACCCGGCAGCAAAGCAGATTTCTCGGCTGCGCTGCGAAATGACAAAAGAAATCCTCGACCTTCGTTTTAACCGCCTTTCCACCCCACTCTTTACGGTTAATAAAACTCCCTCCAACATCCGCAAACCATTGCCAGATAGAGCTTTGCTGCTCGGTTTGATTGTGAACTTCGGGTTAACGGTGAATTAACTTGATGGTCCTCTCTCGGATTCACGACTCTTTGTTGACTTCAAAACAACAGCATTCTCTGTCCTGAACTGCATTGGCAGCACCTGGGACGAGTTCTTGAATCACCGCCGAAGTCTGTAGGACCTTCGGCACTTTGGAGAAGAGGCCAATATGTACCCAAATATCAGTAGAAGAAAACGTTTTCCACAGTGGATCATCTCCCTGGTCCTGATCCCTCTGTTTGCCCTTGTCCCCTTGGGATGGGCGCAGAGCACCAGCTTCGGCACCATCACCGGTACGGTGAGCGATCCTGCCGGAGCTCTCGTTCCCACCGCCAAAGTTACGATCAAGAGCGTCGAAACCGGGCGAACCCGCGATCTCGAGACCGACAGCAACGGAAACTACAACGCTCCCTCCCTGTCGCCCGGCCGCTACATCGTCACCGTGGCCAAGGAAGGCTTCAGCACCCAGGTCGGCAATGAGCTGGTACTGGCCGCCGACCAGGTAGCTCGCGTTGACTTCGGCCTGAAGATCGGCGGAGCCGACCAGGTGATCACAGTCGACACCTCGGTCGCGCAGCTGCAGACGGACAATCCCAGCGTCGGCACCACGATTGACTCCACCAAGGTGGTAAGCCTGCCCCTGAACGGAAGGAACTTTATTCAGCTGACCCAGCTGATTCCGGGCGTCAACCCGGGCACGGTCTCCTCCATCGCCGCTCGCCGCGGTCGCGGTTCGATCGGACAATCAGATGCCAACGGCGGTTTGACCGCGACCCAGATCAACGGTCAGCGCGATACCCAGAACCGCTACTTCATCGAGGGTGCCGAGTCGATGGACTACGACGCCAATACCTACAGCTTCTCGCCGTCGGTCGATGCCATTTCGGAGTTCAAGGTCGAGACCAGCTCCAGCACCGCTGAGAACGGAGGCGCGCTCGGCGGCTTCATCAACGTCATTCTGAAGTCGGGCAGCAATGACTTTCACGGAACCCTGTGGGAGTTCAACCGCAACAACTACTTCACGAAGAGCCGCGACTTTATCTCGACCACTAACCCCAACCCCACGGCGCCTCGCCTGAACCGTAATCAGTTCGGCGGCAACATCGGCGGACCGGTCATCATTCCGCACCTCTACAACGGCCGCGGGCGCACCTTCTTCTTCGTCAATGAGGAAGAGGGACGCAACCTCACGGCCTCAACGCCAAGCTTCCTGATCGTTCCGACAGCCGCACAGCAGGCCGGAGATCTCAACTCTGTGACTGGCCGCGTCTTCGCCGCCAGCGGATCGACCACGACGACCAACACCATTCTGGATCCCACGACCGGCCAGCCCTTTCCCAATAAGCAGATTCCAGCGAACCGCATCAGCGCATCAGCCTTGAAGCTGTTGAGCTACACGCCGGCGAACGGCTCCTATGCCAGCAGCACCAACTATCAGACCGGTACGCCGAAGGCGCTCTCAACGCAGCGCGATATCATCACCCGGCTCGACCACATGCTCACGACCCACGACCAGATCAACGGCCACTTCATCTGGGACGATACCCTCAACGCAGGCACACCGCTCTTCGGGCACGACCAGGACAACAACGATGCCCGCAGCACCAACCTCAGCGCGGCGCATGTGCACACCTTCGGTTCGTCGATGGTGAACACGGCCTCTTACGGCTATCACCGCTTCACCGAGATTGAGACCTTCGGGACCACGGACGATACCAACTACAACATCGCAAATGCGATTGGCGTTCCGTTCGCATCGTCCGACTCTCACTTCTACGGTCCGCCGACGGTGAACATCAGTGGTCCGGACGGGGTCTTCAGCCTCTTCCAGCTGCGCCGTACCATCGGTCCTCGTAACCGCTCGAATAGCGCTCATAGCGTGAATGATTCGCTGTCACTGCAGCTGGGCAAGCACTTCCTCGCCGGCGGCGTACAGTTGACCTTCAAGAACGATACCTTCGATCAGATTCGCGACCCGCGCGGCAACTTTGGTTTCACGGGACAGTGGACAGGATCGGCGCTTGCGGATTTTCTGCTCGGCTACATGCAGGCAGCATCCATCAATCCGACGCACACCTACACCAACATCAGAACCCTGTGGCAGGGATATTTCGTGCAGGATAACTGGCATCTCCGCAATGGTCTGACGATCTCGCTGGGCCTGCGCTGGGACCATATGCCGCCGTGGGTGCAGAACAACGATCAGTATGCAGCCATTGCCACACTGCCGAATGGCATCGCGGGTACGCTGCTGACGCCGCAGATCTCACAGTACGGCCGTGGCCTGATTCCACCACACTTCTACGACTTTGCACCACGTGTCGGTTTCAACTGGCAGCCGTTCGGCGCGGGCAAGACCGTGGTTCGCGGCGGATATGGCTGGTACTTCACTACCGATATCGCCAATCAGCCATTCACCTGGGCTGAAGGAGCACAGGCCCAGTCCGGAGCTTCCATCAGCACCAGCAACCAGCCCACCATCGGCGTCAGGACGACTCCGTCGCTCACCTTCTCCAACCCCTTCCCCGGCGTGACGCTCGGCGGAGCGCCGACCTATCCCTTTGCCAACGCGGTCGATCCCAACCTGCAGGACGCCTATACGCAGCAGTGGAATCTCACGACAGAGCAGCAACTCCCGGCGAAGCTGATCGCAACTCTGGGCTACGTGGGCGCCAAGAGCACGCACAACTACACTTACTATCCTGACGTGAACATGCCAGTACCGGTCGATCCGTCGACTCCGGGCCTGGCTTCACTGGCCTCGCGTCGCCCGAACCAGACCTTCAAGTCCGGCACATCAGCACGCTCAATCGCTGGTGACTTCTCCAACGGAAGCGCAACCTATCACTCGCTGCAGGCCAAGCTGGAGCGGCGCGTCGGCCGCGGCCTCACCGTATTGGGATCGTACACCTGGTCACATGCTATCTCCGGCCCGTCGGATATCGGTGGTTATGTGGGGGGCGGCACCTTCAACCCCACGGGTCTGAATATCTACAATCCGCGTTCTGATCGTTCGTCGGCGATCTTCGATCTGCGTCATCGGTTTGTGGCGACGGCCATCTGGGATATTCCGTTCTTTGCCCACACTACCGGCTGGAAGAAGGCTGCCTTCGACGGGCTGCAGGCATCCACGATTGTCGTGGCACAGAGCGGACCGGCTGGCAGCGTCTTCAACAGCGTCGATACGACGGGTACGGGGCTGGCGTCTCGTCCGGATATCATCCCGGGCCAGAGCCCGAACACACCTGCGGGTGGACGCTCTAACGCACAGTGGTTCAACACCGCTGCATTCCGCACGGCAGCGGCCGGTACCTTCGGCAATGCGCCTCGCGTGGGTGTGGTGACGCTGCCTGGCATTCTGAACGATGACTCGTCGTTCGTGAAGGCAATCAAGTTTGGCGAGAAGCGCAACCTGCAACTGCGCGCCGATATCTTCAACCTTTTCCTCCGCTATAACGCGAATCCGAATGCTGTGGGCCTGTCGCTTAACAACACCAGCACCTTCGGCAAGCTCGGCGGCGGAACCTCGGACGTAGTCTCCCGGGTCATTCAACTCTCGGCGAAGTTGAACTTCTAAAGACGAACCTCCTTTTTTGGCAGTCCGGAGTGGCATCGACTCCGGGCTGCATTTTTTTGTTTGGAGGAAAGCTTTATACCGTGTCTCCCAGAGACCTTTTACCAGTTGAGACAGGATGAGATTTCTACGATCGTGAAACCCAGCTATACAGTGCGTCTCGTTTCGCACTGCAAGTGCGAATGCCGTGCTTAAGGGGACGGCTTTAGCCGTCCCACATAGAAGCACACAGAGATGGCGGCTTTAGCCGCTGAGGTCAAATCTTATCCATCTCGGCGCTTACATCTCGCCACGTATCTTTTTGTTTGGCATTTCGTAGCGCAGCGAAGAAATCTGCTTCTCGAACACACTGCCCTCAGCGGCTGAAGCCGTCCCCTTAAGCAAGGCATTCGCACCTGTGGTGCGAAATGGTTGCGCTCTGCGCAACATATTCGCTATTCGAGCAATGCTGCAGACCTACTTGCCTTTATCTCTCCGCCGACGCCGAAATCGATTCACATACTCACCGGCCGTTACACCCAGTACGCGAAGGAACGTACGCCGCATCGCATCGGCCGACCTGAAGCCGCAGGCATTGGCAACTTCCTTCAACCCCATCGACGAGCTGTCGATCATTTGCTGTGCGGCTTCAACCCGCATGCGGTCAACGAACTGTCCAGGGTTCATGCGCGTTTCGCGCAGGCATACACGGGTGAAGTTTCGTGCACTCATCCCCACGCGCTCGGCCAGCTTTTCAACGGTGAGGTCTTCGCGCAGATGTTCCAGCATCCAGACCTGCAACTCGCGTAACGGTTGAGAATTCACCGCCTGGTGCGAGAGCATGTGGCTGTACTGCGATTGTCCCCCCGGCCGCACCAGGAACATGACGAGGAAGCGAGCCACCCGCAGTGCGGCTTCATGCCCGTGATCTTCTTCTACAAGAGCCAGGCATAGATCGATACCAGCGGTGATGCCCGCGGAGGTATAGATCGGTCCGTCCTTAAGGAAGATGGATTCGGCTTTTACTGTTACTTCAGGAAACTCTTTGGCCAGCCGGTCACAAAAGTTCCAGTGCGTGACGGCGTTTCTTCCATCCAACAGACCAGCCTTGGCGAGAAGGAAGGCTCCGGTGCAGATGGCGGCGACACGTCTTGCTTTGGCGCCTGCCTCAGCGATCCAGGAGATGAAGGCTTCGTCATAGACGCCGTTCTCCGCGCCGGGACCTCCGACGACGACCAGAGTGTCGATCTTCCCCGTGATCTCGCGGATGGGAATGGCGTTGGTGAGGGCGAAGCCGCGGTGAGTTGGAAGAGTATCGCCGGTCCCCGGATGGGCAAGCTGTACCTCGTATCCGGGCACATTGCTGAAGACCTCCAGTGGTCCGGCAACATCGAGAATCTGCACCGGAGGAGGACCGACGATCACAACCTTCTTCATACCGCGATTCTAGGGCGTTTTCCCTGTTGCTGGGTATCCCGGAAGAGAAGGCGAACAGCTTAGCCTCGCCACATGGAATTACGGATCACACCGCAGAAGTTACCGCGCTTGAAGTTCGGGTCCTTGTCGGCGAGCACATCGGCCTTCACATTGCCGAAGGTAGTCTCCGGCTTGTGATGGATGCCGTCGTAGAAAGCCTGGAGGATATCTTCCTTGAAGTGTGGCGTACGCGGAAAGGCGCTGACGACGGACTCACGGTCTCCGTCGGCAAAGCTTGCATAGTCGATGCCAAGTACGTCCATCTCGACGCCAGCGGTTACCAGGGCAACAACCGGATGCATGTACTGCGGAATGCCCGGCGTGGTGTGTAGTGCGATGGCTGTCCAAACGTGATCGATCTCCTGCTCCGGGAGCTCGTGGCTGCGCAAGAATTCGCGCACAGCATTGGCTCCGTCCACCTCGAAGCGGTCGTGAGCGCTGCTGTGGGACGGCATCAAACCGATGTCATGGAACATCGCTCCCGCATAGAGAAGCTCAGGATCGAAGCTCAGCCCACGGCGCTTACCAGCAAGCGCCGCAAAGAGATAAACACGGCTGGAGTGGTTGAAGAGCAGGGGTGTCTCGGTGTCGCGAATGAAGGTGGTAATCTCCCGCGCGAGTTTGCTGTCGGGAATAGTGACCCCGGAGATGGTGGGCAAGGTGCCGCCGGTCATGGTCTGCTGCCTCCTGCTCTCAAACCTAGAGCGGTCAGGCAGCGGACGCCACGACACAAATACAGCAATTTCGGACAGGGTTGGGCAGACGTCTTGCAGGGGAACGGGTGGGAGCCCTGGGCTTCAGCCCACGGTCTACGTAGCGTTTAGTAAGGTGGGCTTTTAGCCCTGGGCCTTCCCCTCTGGGACGCAAAAGACCCAGGGCTTAAAGCCGATGGAGTCTATGTATCCCAAATCAGCGGGCTAAAGCCTGGCTAAAGCCCACGGCTCCCACCCATCCCAAAACAAAATGTGGTGCGATTATTCCGAGATAGCTGGATGCCTTCTCAACCACAACTCAATAACGATCGTATTGATGGAAAAACCGATCCAGAAGGCGATGCCGAAGAACTGCTGCGGTGTCATATGCGTAAGCGCACTGGTCGCGAAGAAGACGCCCATGACAGGCCGCGTCGTCGCAATCCCCAACAGGATACCCATGGCGCGCAGCAGCCATCGTCCTGCCAACGGAAACGCTCTGGCGCTCCATAGGAGAAACGACCGTGTCAGGCAGAAGAGATAAAGCGTGTTGAAGAACAGTACCGCAGAACGCTCGATGACTCCGCCGACCGGATGCCCGCTCATGGCATAGGCGGTGATGCCGACGACAAAGCCCAGCGCATAGACGACACCTTCAAGACCGCGCCTTGTTCCGGGGCCGCGCCGCAGAACAAACGGGAGCAGCAGCACCAGCGCTCCTGCGGGCAGAATGTGGGCCAGTGTGAGCGCCTTGCGGCTCATGAATGCCTCTTCCACGCTCACCATCATGGGTGGCGCGTTGCGAGCCGGCGTCAGGAATGAGACGACCCGGCGCGTCACCACGGCAACGGCAATCACAATGCAGAACCAGAAGAAGATCCGCAACCATCGTGGAAACCGTGTTGTGGGTGAAGACAAGGGCACGGTCGACATGGATAACACTCTAGAATTTAGATAGACATCTTGTCCAGTTAAATTTTCGGCTCTAGAATACCCCCATGCCATCCCGACGACCGCCGCCAGCCAAACGTCCGTATACGCTGGGGCAACGGGCGGTGCAGTCTGACACCACCCGGCAGCGAGTGCTGCGAACAGCGCGGAAGTTGCTGGAGAAGGGTGGTGCGGCCGAGTTCACCATGGAAAACGTCTCGGCGAAGAGCGGTGTCTCCCGGCAGACGCTGAACAACCTCTTTGGCAACAAGGAGGGCATCATCGCCGCGTTGTTCGATCAAATTGCTCTCGGCGCCGGTATTGAGGAGATGCGTGAGGTGATGCATGGAACCGATGCACGTATTGCCGTGCGCGGATTTGTCCGTGTGTTTACACGGTTCTGGCGTAACGAACGTGTGCTGATACGCCGTATTCACGGCATCGCCGCTCTGGACCTTGCCTTCGGTCAGGCCGTCTCATCCCGGTACGCTCGCCGTCGTGGCGCGGCTGAGGTGCTAGCCAATCGCTTTGCAAGCGCAATGGCGCTGCCGCCCAACGAAGCAGCCGCAGCCCTATACACCTTCACCTCGTTCGAGTTCTTTGACACTTTCGTCTCCGAGGGAATGACGACCGAGGATGCAGTGGAGCAGATGGCGCGCCTGGCAGAGCGGATCTTGATCTAAGGTTCATCCATGTCCCGCGACGATGATATGTGGGACATTCGAGCGTAGCTCGAATTGGTGGGAGCCGTGAGGACCGCGGCTGCACTGCTAGGTGGTCAAGCGCTGAAGGCGCGCTCTATATCAGCCGGGCAACGCCCCAGGTCTACTGCCCATAGAAAAACAAAGGGCTGAAGGCCCGCTCTATAACTCCGCAGTCAAGGCGAATTTGCCGAGACGCCCTAGCAATAGTTCGGGAGCCGAAGCTGATGGTATGCGATAGCTCCGCTGGGTGGATCGAATCTGTGGCCGGACATGGGCGCCGTTGACAACGTCACACCGGAACCATAGCGTGGTAACGCTAGAGCATTTTCCCCGTAGGTGTAGAGTAGGGCTTCCGCATCTACGGGCGTTTTCCGTAATGAAAACGCCGCGATACCCAGTAACAAGTGCTTTAACTGAAAGGTAACTTCATGCGTACTCTCACTCTCCTTCTGCTGGGACTTGCGGTCTCGTTTGCCCGTGGACAGACTGTGCCCGCACCTGTCGCTGACAATGCTCCTCCCACGGCAACCGGAGTGAACGAAGTGCAGCGTATGGAGCAGGAGGTGCAACGCGTCGCCGCAGATGTCCAGCGGTTGAAACAGCGCCTCCCGGACTGGGCGGCCATATCCTGGTACGCGGAAGATGATGTCAGGGTTATGCAGCGTAATGATGCGAAACCGCGCGTCGTCTTCCTGGGCGACTCCATCACACACAACTGGGGTGGAGAGAAGGTCAGCAGCTACTTTCACCACGATCACGATAAGTTCATTCCGATCAACCGCGGTATCGGCGGGCAGAATGTGCCACAGATGCTGATCCGCATGCGCCCTGATGTGATCGCGCTGAAGCCTGCGGCGATGGTGATCTTTGCCGGAACCAATGATCTGGCCACCTTCAAGGTTCCTGACCTGCTGGGATTTATCGAAGGCAATTTCGTCAGCATCTTCGAGTTGGCGCAGGCCAATAAAATTCCCGTGGTTGTCTGCTCAATCTTGCCCGTAAGCGATGTCTACCAAAAGCGTACTGAGACCAGGCCTCCGGACCAGATCCTGCAACTGAATAGTTGGCTGAAGGATCAAGCGAAACAGCGCGGCTACGAATATGTGGATTTCTACAACGCTGTCTCCGATGGGAAAGATCGTCTGCGTGCGGAGATTACGAAAGATGGTCTTCATCCTACGGCTGAAGGCTATGTGTTGATGGAGCCTTTGGTCGAGAAGGCCATCGAGAAGACGCTTGCCTCGGACAGTCACCGCGCCGGCAGCAATGATTCTCACTGAGAGCAAACCAATGACAGAGGAAAAGTATAAGGACGCCGTAAGCGCTTACGGCGTTCGGCCTTTATGCCTCTTTTAGTGATTTCCTCGCAATGTGAGTCAGAGGAGATTCTGTCCATGCCGCACGTTCATGGTATTGAGTTTCCGAAGGTCAGGCCACGCCAGTGGAAGAGCTTATTCAGGCGCTGCGGCAGCGATCACCTTAGGTGAGGGATTGCGGGCGCGATGTCTTGATCCGGTGCAGGATTATGGAATGAGGTAACTTTCAGTTGCTTTCGCCTCTCACCTATGGCTCAATGGTTGGCATCGTTTGATTGGGCTTCGCGGTTTTGTTGAGAAGGAGCACGCCCATGACTAAGACAGGCAGAGCCGTTCATCGCATTCTTTCGTTTGCGGTCCACTCCATTCCGTTGGAGGAGCGAGCCACCGTCCAACAGAAACTCGAAGATCTGGTCCAGGAAAACCCCAGACTGAGGGCCGAAGTTCACATCGACCACGACAGGCTCTTCGTCAGTGGAGAGGACGAATTGCAGCTCCTGGAGCTTCGCTTGACGGTCATCCAGCGAGAGTTGGCCGAGCCGGGTGATCTGAAGGTCAACTACCTGGAGACAGTTCTTGGCTCCGCGGAAGCGGAACACTCGTATCTCCGCGAGACCGGCGGCGCACGGAACTATGGTTACTGCCGGCTTCGGGTAGAGCCTGGTCAGCAAGGGAGCGGATTGCAGTTTCTTTGTGACCTGGACAATGAGGCGATTGCCAAGCAGTCCGTTCAGGCGATTGAGGCCGGTGTGCGAGAGGCAGCACGGGGCGGCATTCTGCAGGGCAGCGAACTCGTCGATCTGAAAGTCACGTTGCTCACAAGCGATTGCGATGAGATTGGCCGCCACGAGGTGAGCCTCAGGATCGCCGGCGCCATGGCCTTTCGTGAGGCAGCGAAACATGCCAGGCCGGTCGTGCTGGAGCCGATGGTGGAAGCTACCATCGATCTACCCACACCATTTATGTCCTCGGTGATGGAAGACATTCACGCGCGCCGCGGGCGTATCGAGTCGATCTCTCAGACGGTCGATGGGTTGCTGATTCGCGCAGCGATTCCCGCTGCGGAGGTGCTGCGCTCCAGCGCACGCGGCAGAAGCGGATACGCCACACGCTTCCTGCGGTACGAGCCGATCAAATCGAAGGGCTCGGATGGCGAGGCGGGCGCCATCGTTCGTAACCACTGGCCGCCCAATCCGCGCGGTGGTGCGATTGCGATGAAGTTTTAAGACGATCAACCAAAATTCGTTGATCTCGAGGATACAGATAGAACCGAAGCCATCGCAGGCTGACCAGAAATGGCCAGCGAAAGCAGGCAATGGAAAAGTTGGAAAGCAAAACCGGCTTCCCAACTTTCCCACAGTCTCGACGACGCCGGCTAGATCTCTACGATAGCTGCTCCAAAAACCCGCATGCTGAGCCGCACCCGTAATTGCAGAGGATCACTTTCCCGATCCCGTAGGGCCCGAGATATCGCTGGACGGCTTTTCTTGAAGAGTTTTCTTGGCTTCGCCTGGGGTTTCGTTTCCGTTCTGCGGCCCTCCAATCCAGCTCTGAGCAGAGGGTTCTCCACCTAGAATATCGTTACAGGCACCGGTAATCAGTTCTACGCCGCCTGAACCGTCTTTAGAGGAGAAGACCTCTGGCAAGTTGTTGAGGGAGAAGGCGAGGTCTTGTATCTGGCCGACCCCATCGTTAAGACTCAGTGTGCTCGACGAGCACCCCACGTAAATCGACCGGCAGCCCATGAAAATCGCTTGTAGGGAATTCCCAATCGTTGGGCCGAAGTTGTCGGTCGCGAGGAGGCCGCCCGCGATCATTTGTATCTGGTGGACCGTATCGAAAAGGCTCTGTGTGCTCGATGAGTTGGCCTGGGTGACCGCGCCATTGCCGCCATTGCCCCCGTTGCCACTCCCGAACCCTGTTACTGATACGTTATCGTTTGAATTCTGGGTAGCAGGAGTCTTAGTGTTTTCTGTCATGACGGATCTCCACTGTTGCGTCAGTTTTGGATTGAGCAACCATACAGGCGGGAGGAAGGCGACACACTGCAAAGGTATCCGGGTGTAGATTTCCCGGAATTGGGCCTAGGTTGTACCACCCTTGTTGTACTGCACCTTTCTTCGGAAGTCCAATGGTCCTAACGCAGGCTGGAAGCGGAGAATGTATGAAAACGGAGTTTCGGTCTAGATGTCGGTCTACGGGGCGACGGACCATATTAACTGTAGCGATCATCTTCAGGATCAGATCCAGTTCGCTCTGCGTGAACCGAATGCGATGCACTAAAAAACCCTCCTCGCCGTGCTAATGGCTGCGAAGAGGGTCTGAGCAGGATGCGGGAAGCTCACGGCATCGCCGCTACATCTTCCCGGTCCTTTGGGTTGATCGTCCACTATTCGGCGTGACAAGGCCTGGACCTATTTAGGCTCCACTGTGAGATTTAGGTTTATTTGTTGGCTAGAACTGTCGCCGATGGGAAGTGGGCTCGGATGTAAAGGGTCGTCTTTAAACGAGAGTCCGGGTGGAAAATGGTTCGAACTCCATGGTGTAAATCCATATCCAACTTTATCGGGGCTTACGGCAGAGCCAAACATGACCTCGTCTTGCCCTACTTGGAAAATAAGCGACAAGCTACCACCGTTATCGTGATACGTTAGCTGCCAATGACCTATCGTATCCGGCTGAATTTCGGCCGGAGGTTTGACCGTGTAGAAAGGCAAGTTGACCTCGGGGTTGGGTTTCAGTACCAATGGTTCAGATGTTGTGTTGGAAAGATAAAAGTTCAGAATAAGTGCCAATGTGCCCTCCAAGACGCATAGTTGGTGTTGTTATTTATTGACCTTGCGGCTTGTGTGAGTCGAGTTGCTTTTCGGACATGACGGATCTCCTTTGTTGCGTCAGTGTTGGATTAAGCAACGATGCAGGTGGGAGGAAGGTCGATCGACCGCAGTGGTATCCAGGTATAGGCAATTCCCGGAATTGCATCGTGCGGTGCGCTATAGTTGTACCCTATCTGACCGCGGCAGTCGAATCAGTGGAACAGATTGATCGTTGCCGTCCCCGTCTCGTTACACGGTTCCTAAAGATTCGTCCAAAGCAAGATTGCCTACTTGATCTGAAGCGGGTAGTAGTAGGAGGCTTGATCCTGCTCATGAGTCGTGGAAAGGAAATAGGAGCCGGGTTTTGACTTTCGTAGATCAATAACCATCCGTTCGCGCAACGTCCTGTGTGGCTGACACACAGAGGAGTCCATCAGGACTACGCACACGCCGGTGTTACTCAACCCCGGCCTTTCCATTGTGAATGCGCGGCGTATCACGACGATCACTCTAGAGATCATCATGACGCTTCCGGCAACTTACGCCGGCATTGATCATGCAGAACAAAAGATGATCGCGGAAGAGTTCAGAACTGTTCTTCGTTGTTATCTAATGCTTCGACTGAATCCACGTCCGAAACGACGCTGAATAGAGCATTCCCTGTAGGGGTAGGGCATCTATGCGCAATGAAAACGCCACTGCTTGCCCGAAATAGGTGTGGTCAATTAATGATTCTTCCGGGATACCCAACAACATGGAGAACGCTCTAAGCGTGTACCTCAGCGGCTAAAGCCGCCTTTTGCTCCGGCCTGTACGGGACGGCTGAAGCCGTCCCCTTAAGCAATACATTCGCACCTCGGTGCGAAATGGTTGCGCTGCGCGCAACGGAAGGATAGAGCCGAGCACAATGAGCCTTGTATCCTGTCGCGCGAAGCGCGATGTCGTGTTTAAGGGCACGGCTTTTAGCCGTGCCGTATAGAGTGGTACAGACCGGGCAGATGGGTAACAGATTAGACCGGGGACATAGGTAACACTTTCGCGAGGTCGAGCGGAGGCGTGTAGAAGTCTGGCATGCCTTGGAGAGCGAGCGGAGTGTTGGAAGAGCGTGCCCGGTTTGCAGTGGAGTGGGAGAGAGCGTGCCCGGTTTGCAGTGGAGTGGGAG
>NZ_JBFRFJ010000030.1:0-20459 GCF_052114765.1 Terriglobus sp. 2YAB30_2 | reverse complement strand
TCCCACTCCACTGCAAACCGGGCACGCTCTTCCAACACTCCGCTCGCTCTCCAAGGCATGCCAGACTTCTACACGCCTCCGCTCGACCTCGCGAAAGTGTTACCTATGTCCCCGGTCTAATCTGTTACCCATCTGCCCGGTCTGTACCGATCGATACGGCACGGCTGAAGCCGTGCCCTTAAGCAAAACATTTCGCACCTATGTTGCGAAAACAGCATGGCAATAACGATAACAGCGCTACTCAAGTGTCCACTTACCGGAAAAGTGAACACTTGAACCTAATGCGACTGGGCGCACACGCCCACTTCTCACGGCGTAGTAATAGCTCCGAACAAGCCGTGACTTTCATCACCGATACCAGCAGTAAAGAAGAGCGTCGTTGCCGGGGCCTGAGAGGCGCCGTTCCCGAAGTTCAATCCCCACAGGCCATTGATTGTCATGGGGCTTCCGAATGTGTCCTGCAACTGGCCGAGAAAGTTGCCCGTGCTCAGACTGAAGGCGTTGATCCTGCCGTCTCCGAAGTTGCCGACCAGCAATAGACCGCTGAATGCGCCGAAATTAATGGGAGCAACCGCCAACCCCCACGGTGAGTTCAGCATTCCATTGGCGGCAAACCTGCTCTGCAGATTGCCATTCAGGTCGAAGATATCGATGAATCCATTGCCTGGTCCTTTCACGTCGTCATGGCGTTTTGCGTCCTGTTTTGCATAGGTCACGAATAACTTGCCGTCGATGTTGCGAATGCCGAACGGCGCGAATCCGCTGGGAATCTCGCTATCCGTGAACGATTTCACAAGTTGAAAGTGCGCGTCGTACATTTCGACTACGCCATTGCGGAAGTTGGTCGCATAAAGAAAGTCTCCGGAGCCGTTGTTGCCGATTGCCAGACCCTTGTAGACGGCCCCAAGCCCGGTGCGACCCGCGCTGCGGCCTGGGCCTGAATTGTTCACAGCCAGGATCGCGTGAGTGCGGTCCACCGTGGAGTTCCATCCGCTTAGGGTGCCTTCTTCCGTAGCGAAGATGAAACGGCTCGCGCCTGAGCTTCCGTCGGCGGAAACGACAAAACTAGCTGTACTGTTGAACACGATGCCCGTCGGCGCGGCGACCGCACCGGCCGGGCTATTGGGCGGCGTGGGGATAGTTACTACAAGCGGAGAAGCTGCCGGAGTTGCCACGCCCTCCCCGTTGTACACCGGAGAAAGCCCGGTGCCATTGTCGGCGATCCAGATGGGCCCGGCGCTGCCGGCGTTGACAATCCCCCACGGGTTGACCAGGTTTGGATCGGCAAAGTTAGCAACACCGGGGATATCCGAGACCAGATTCGTGCGCTTGTAAGATGTTTGAGCAGCCGCTTGAGTCATGGCGGAGATGAACACCAGGAACCCCACTGCCGCTGCAATCCGCCTGAAATGCGTCTTCCTTCCACTTGACATATACATGTCCTCCTCAAGTGAAATCGCCACACGTCATCGATAGGTTTATCGAGCGAGCAATGCTAGTCCCCGGCCGTTCTGCGGATTGTCAAGGCATTGTCACTTTTCGCCGGAAATCGGCGGGGAATCTCACCCAACCGAGATCGTCGAGCCATCACGGCGACAAACAATGGGACTGATCAAGCAACCTCGTTGTAAGCAAAAGACCGGAACGCCTGAACGACCTTCTTGGGCAGATCATCATGATTCTTCTTCGTCAGGAGTTCATGCCCCGCGGTGGCAATCGAAAACAGTTCAGTCCGTGCCGGAATAAGTTTTAGTGCTGCTGTCATCTCGTCGGTGGACGCGAATCCGTCACGCACGCCATGAACGAAGAGCGCGGGAGTTTTGAGATCCAGGAAGTGGCCGGTACGTAACTCACTGGGCCGTTGTGGAGGGTGGAGCGGATATGAGAGTAGCAGGAGCTTCTCTACAAGACCGGATTCAGCCGCAGCGAGCATCGACGCCTGCCTTCCTCCATACGAATGACCGCCAAGAAAGATACGGCCCGTACCCTGTCGCCGCATGGAGGCAACTGCGGCTCGCAATCCTTGCTGGTCACGCTCCGCACTGCCACGAGGTGGAGGCCCATGCGGCCGCGACTGCCGGAAGGGGAGATCACAGCGAAGGACAGTTATCCCCGAGGCGCAGAACGCATCCGCCAACGCCACGAGAAGTGGAGCGTTGCAGTTCGCTCCGGCGCCGTGCGTCAGGATTAGGCAATCACCACCGGGATGAGTGGGGAGGTGCAGGTACCCTCGAACGGGCACTTCATTCGGCGGAGCGTCAAGAAACTCTCGACTGTTCATATCCACAAATTATGCACCGGTGTTCTTCGCCAACCCTAGTGGTGCGAGGGTTTACCCCCAACGAACACAGTTCGCTGAGCACCCCCGGTGGAGCACGCGGCAGGAAAAGGCGAGCAGGAAGCAGCTTGGTTATTGATTCTTCACGGTCTCACCGCGGAGAATCGACTATCGCGCTACGCGCGATTGTCTTGCTTAAGGGCACGGCTTCAGCCGTGCCGAATCAGGGTTTGAAAGATTTGCGGCTTTAGCCGCTGAGGTACGTGCTCTGAATGATTGACCTCAGCGGCTAAAGCCGCGTTCTTTGCTGATGTCACTACGGGACGGCTGAAGCCGTCCCCTTAAGCAAAGCATTCGCACCCTTGGTGCGAACTCACTGCACTACGTGCAGCGTTGAAAAGCAGGTCCTTCACGAATCACCCCAGCGAAGAAGTCCGCTGGGGACTCCGAACGTTCAGGATGACAACTTTATGACGAAAACTTCTAAGAAGCCACATCTGGCGATCATCTCGAAGCCTGCTCCTGCGCGTGGATGAAGACATCCACCTGCTGTCCCACATAGACAGGGAATTGCGGCGGCTCAAAGCGAAACTCCATCTGCAACACGCGCACATCGACGCGCTCGGAATTAGAGCCCGTCAGGTTCTGCTTGGGCACCATGTAAGGCACGATGCGGACAAACTGCATGGGGAACTGTCGCGTCGAATCGCCTTTCAGCATGGCGGTTGCGGTCGAGCCAGGAAGCACATGCGAGGCGTTGATCTCATCCACATCGACGCGCACCATCAGAGAGTCCGTGTCGCCGAACAGTACAGGGGATGTGCCGGACGTACTGGAGAGATATTCACCCACGCGGTTATTGATCTGCAGGATCTTTCCGTCCGCGGGAGCGCGTACCGTCATCTTGTCGAGCAGAACTTTCTGCTGGTTGCGCGTGGCGATCATCGTCTGCAGGTTCGCCTGTTGCTCCGAGAGCGCAGCCTCGGCATTGTGCAACTGCGCTTCAGCCTGCTTCAACTGGGCCGCGGACTGTTGCCACCGGGCTCGATCGGCATCACGCGTCTTCGCGCTGGTCATGTTTGCCTGGTCGGAGATAACCCCACCCTGATGCAGCCCTTCATTGCGTTCGGCAATCTGGGCAGCATCGTCATACGTAGCCTTCGCCGTATCCACAGCAGCCGTAGCGCTGTTCACGTTTGCCTGCTGCGTCAGGATATCGGCCTGAGCCGTCTGCACCATTGCGTGCGTTTTTACGACATTTGCCTCCGCCTGCTCAACAACAGTCCGCTGCTCGCGGTCATCGATGGTGTAGAGCTTGTCGTCACGGTGGACGATGTCGTTCTCCTTCACATACAGCATGCTCAACTGCCCCGATACCGGCGGCGCCAGATTGTAGTTGCGGTCTGAGGCTTCGACGATTCCTGTTGCCGCAATCGAGTTCTCATACGGAGCCGTGGGTGGCGCAGCCAGAGCCTTCTCATGCGGTACGCGGCGTGCCGAAGCCGTGACCCACGCGGCAATCAAAACCAATCCCAGCAACGGACCGACTATGCTTAGCCACTTCGTCATTGAATTTTCTCCTTACTATGAGCGGGCGTAAATTCATTCTCGTGAATGGAAAGAATCCGCCCATCCAGCATCTCGGCGATTCGATCACCGTAGGGAAAGATACGGCTATCATGGGTCACCACCACGATGGCCCGGTCGTTTGTCAGCGCCGTCGAGCGAAACATCTCGAGAATCATCTTTCCTGTTTCTCCATCGAGCGCCGCTGTCGGCTCGTCACACACAATCAGGCGCGGCTCGGTAATCAGAGCGCGCGCAATGGCCACGCGCTGCTGCTGTCCACCTGAGAGCTGCGAGGGTAGGAAATCCGCACGATCCGCCAGCCCCACTTTTTCGAGATACACCCGCGCCTTCGTTACAGCTTCCTCGAAGTCCACCTTGTGAATCAGTAGCGGAATCGCGACGTTCTCCGCCGCTGTTAACGTAGGCAGAAGGTTGTACTGCTGAAAGATGAACCCGATGTTGTCGCGTCGGAACTGTGTCTTCTCCTGCTGGCTAAGCTGATCGATGCGTGTCCCGAAGACGTCGACGTCACCCGATGTTGCATCCAGAATTCCCGCCAGCACACTCAGCAGCGTTGTCTTGCCGCAGCCCGATGGGCCTACTAACAGCAGCAACTCTCCGGTGTGCACGTTGAAGTCGACGTTGTCCAGCGCATGCACTTCCGTCGTGCCTACGCCAAACAGCCTGGTCACACCACGCAGGCAGGCTGCGTGCGTGCCGTTTTCTGTATCGCATCCATTAGCCACGGAACACCACCGCTGGTTCGAGTTTCACTACTTTGCGAATGCTGATCAGCGCCGACAGCAGACAGATCGCAATCACCGCCACAAAGCTGATCACCACCATGGGCCATGGCGTAGCGAAGGCAATCTTGCTGTCCTGCCCGCCTGCGATCAATCCGAAGATGCCGCCCAGCCCTGCACCCGCGCCATAACCCACCAGCCCCACCAGCAGCGCCTGCAGCAGAATCATCTTCGTCAGTGTCATGGAGCTGGTGCCCATCGCTTTCAGTGCGCCGAAATAGCGCTCGTTCTGCAGCGCGAACTGATAAAAGGTTTGCCCCACAATCGACATGCCCACCAGAAAGACCATCGCGAGCGAGATCCCGATACTGGCCGGAATGCCGGTGTTCTTCATGTAGTAGTCCATCGTCAGCCAGCGGAACTCCTGCTCGGAGTAAGCCGCCAGGCCTGTTGCCTGACGAATGCGCCGCGTTGCCTCGCTTACCGACACTCCGTCCGCCGGAGCAGC
This sequence comes from Terriglobus sp. 2YAB30_2, assembly GCF_052114765.1. Lineage (NCBI taxonomy): Bacteria > Pseudomonadati > Acidobacteriota > Terriglobia > Terriglobales > Acidobacteriaceae > Terriglobus > Terriglobus sp. 2YAB30_2. The sequence goes on along the minus strand of NZ_JBFRFJ010000030.1, from coordinate 15,361 downwards.
CAGCACATAGTTCAACTGCTTGCGCTGCTGCGGTGCATATTGCAGCGCGCGATCGTACGAGGCATAGACAAACGGATAGGAGAAGAAATCACGCGGCACATCGGCAATGCCGACCACGCGGGCCTGGTTGTCATTCATCTCGAAGACCTGCCCGGGCTTGGGATTATTCAGCTTCTCCGATTCCGCTCTGCCGATAATCACGGCCTGATCCTGCGTCAGCAGTTTCCCATTGCCTGAGATCATCCTCGGCCGGCCGAAAAAGGTATCGTTGTCCAGGCCATAGAGCCGCACCGTCTGATAGTTCCCATCCGGCAGATGCGCCGAGACCAGTTGCAACAGCAGCGGCACAGCCCACTTCACGCCCGGCACGCTGCGTATCCGCTGCAGATCGGTATCGAGCAGCGGTTTGCTCTCGTCCACGCTGCGCAGTTGCGGATCGCTGACCCAGATCGGCGCGCCGACAACCTCAACGGGCCGGGCCGTGCGCAGGATCAATCCACAGAAGATCGAGCCCTGCTGTAGAAACAGAAACGAAACGACAATCAGGCTGCTCACCAGCGTGAAATATTTGCTGCGGTCGCCCATCAGCATCTTGATTGCAATCCGCCACATGGCTAGCTAGCCCCTTTTCTCGCGCTCAAGCCCGAGCAGGCCAAGCGCGGTGAAATGTGCAATATGTTTTGACACCATCTCGATGTACTCCGGGCTGTGCGAATCAACTCCCGCAAGCACGCGGTAGGACGCCCGTGCCTTGAAGATGTGCAGACACTGCCCGATGATTCCCGAGATCGTCATGAACACGGTCGGCTGCGGAAGCCCAGGCGCCAGCATCAAGATCACCTCGTGCAGGATGGTACCTACGGGCTCAAAAAACTCTCGTATGACCGGCTCGAACCGGGGCTTGGCTGCTGACTGCTCCCGCATGACCAGATGGCTGTGCTTGGCTGCGGGCGACACCAGCAGTTCCAGAAAATCGCGGATACAACCGCGCAGCGCATCTTCCGCTACTTTGTGTCCTTTCTTCCGCTTCGCGAGATTGAGGTGCGCCTGCATCCGCGTGCGCATCTCGGCACAGGGAGCCAGGCACGCCCGCAGAGTCTCGGTATAGAGCGCATCCTTGCTCCCGAAGTGATAGCTCACAGCGGCTACGTTCACACCTGCCGCCGTTGCGAGATCGCGCACGCTCGTCCCCTCGTAGCCTTTCTCCGCAAAGAGCTCCATTGCCGCCTCGATCAGTCGTGACCGCGCGTCGTCTCGTTCTGTTACCTCGTTTAGGCGAACCGCTTTGGCCCGCGCCGTCTTTTTCGCCTTTTTCTTGATGACCATCGTGAATGAAACAATCGTTTAAAACAATTGTTTGAATAGTACTCGCGTTAAATCTCGGCCGCAAGAGCGACTAGAGGGATCACGCTATCTCAATGAGTTAGGGCATACCGATAAATTCGGGGTGTTCCTCGCCCACCCTAGCGTTGCGAGGGCGGGGCACCCGGGCAGAGAAGATGAGTAAGAAGCAGATTTCTCCGCTACGTCTCACCCAGCCGGCGAGCTGGCCGGGGGCCACGAATGCTCCGAAAATGACAAAGCAAAAAGGTGTCACATATCTAAGCGCTGAAGGCGCGCTCTATACCAGCCTGGGGCAACGCCCCAGGTATCAGGGTCTACAAGATGTTAAAGGGCTGAAGGCCCGCTCTATAGTTCTCAATGAAGGCGATGTCGATAACGCCCTAAGCCCCAAAGCCGCCAATCGGCAACACGAATCTGGCGCCTTAACCCATCACGTTTGATGAACCCGGCCCAAATATCACTTCGCCCCATACGCGGCGAGAAACACACGCACACTCTCCGCCACATGACGACGAAGCGCTGCAGGCTTAGGGATCGCGTCATCGCCCAGAAGCATCGCCCGATTCAGCGGCTCGGACATCACCAGCCAATTGAAATGCGACGCTGCGGCCTTCGGATCGTCAATCTTCAGCCGACCGCGTGCGGCGAGGTCTGTGAGGATCGTGGCAAAGATCGCCATGGCGCGCTGCGGTCCACGCTCATAAAGGACGCGCGCCAGCTCGGGAAAGCGGCTTACCTCTCCGATCACCAGGCGGCGCAACTGCATGATGGGCGGCGTAAGAACCACCGTCAACTGTCGAAGGGCGTACCTCTGAAGGTATTCCGAAAGGTCACCGCCCTCCGTGAGTTCAGGCACGTTGTTGTGGACTGTGTCTCCCGCCGTGCCGGTCATGCTGGTAACAATCCCAACAAACAAGGCCTCTTTGCTGGAGAACTGTTTGTACACCGTCTGCTTCGATACCTGTGCGATTGCGGCAATCTCATCCATGCTGGCGCCGAGATATCCGCTCTTCAAAAAGACACTCATCGCGGCTTCAAGAATCGCTTTGCGCTTCCTTTCGGAGTTGCCGGTCTCCTCCGCCACCTCGGCTTTATTCGTCAACCGAGCACGCTTCACCAACTCAGCACGCGCCATTTTCACCTCGCTGAAACCTTGTCATCTTGACATACAGTACTGCACGGTCTAGTCTTGCGCCAAGAATAGTACTGGACTGTCCAGTACTGAAAGTCCTGCGAGGCATCCGTGAAAAACCTGTTTGAACCTTCTTCCGTGATGGAAATCAAGCAACGAATCGAAAAACTAGGGCCGAACAGCGAGAGACAATGGGGCGTGATGACGCCGGCGCAGATGCTTGCGCACTGTTCCGCGTGGTTCGAACAGGCCACGGGGCTGAATAACCCGCCGCGAAGCTTCGTTGGGCGGATCGTCGGAAAGATGGCGAAGAAGTCTGTTTTAGGCGATGCGCCGATTCGCCGGAATATGCCCACGGAGAAGAGCCTGATCATGCAGGGTGACAAGGATCTTGTTGCTGAGCAGCGACGTTTGCTCGATTGGGTGGACCGCTTTGCGGCAGGCGGACCGGCCGGATGTACGACGCACCCGCACTGCTTCTTCGGACCCATGACCCCTGATGAATGGGCAGCCCTGGGGTATAAACATCTCGATCATCATCTGAATCAATTCGGCGTTTGATCCAGAACTCGACAGGTCCCACGGGAAACCCGGAGCATTTTCACTGTCCTTGGTGTCTAACTCACATATGACTCTTAGAGAGTGGGCTGTACGTATTGTCCGCTTGACGGTCGCGGTGGCTCTGTCCCTGGTGCTGATCGCGACTTTGGCTTTGCAGATTCAGCAGCGAACTTTGCGCTGGCGTGCAGAGCGGTTGTCCGCCGATATGCACCAGATTCGCCTCTACCAGAGCACCTGGACAGACGCGCAGCGGTTGATGCACCGCTGGGGCGGGTGGGGCCATTACGACGGAAGCTGCACGGCTGAAAGCTGCAAGTACAGCATCGAAATGGACAGCCTCGCCTTTTATAACCCGCGGGTTCCACGCCATGCCTGGTTGGACTGGCTTCTCACGCACGATCGATTCAATGTCTACCAGTGGTTAGGCGGCCGCGGAGCAGCCTTCAATGCCTCCTTCACGGTTCACAACGGGACCATCTGGCGGGAAAGCACCGCGATCGGCGTCAGCGTCCCAGGAAGGAGGATGAGAAGGGAAGGCGATTTCGACCTGACTCTCTCTATTGGCGCCGAGAGCTACCAGCGACTTCACAGGACACTGGAGAACCCGTTCGTTTATATTGGCGGCGCAGAGGATCTCGCCCAACATCCGTACTACAAAGTAGGAAGGCCGGGGGGCTGCATGATCAACTGCCAGATAGGAGTTGTTTACTACTCCACCCACACCCCACCAGCCGAGATCGAGCGTCTGACGTCGTATGACTTTTCCTGCTTTACCCGGTTTGCGCCATGCGCGGAGCTTGAAGATTTACTGCCCGCGGCCAAAGATTGGCATCTCTATAAAGAAGACGAGCTGAAACAACACTCTTTGCCGGAAAAGACCTGCGATGTTCCCGTCTGGGCGCTGGCGCGGGATGCCCGCTATGTTCTGGCCGTCGAGGCTCTCTCTACGAAGGTCGTGAAGGAAGGCGGGCACGATCGTGAGCTGGCAGAAGTCCGGGTTGTCGGCTCTATCAAGGAGCCTGCTCCCTGGCTGCCTGACGCTATCGTAAGTGCATACCCCAACATCGCAACGCCGCAAGCGGAACATCTGGTTCCCGGAAGACGATACATCGTGTTTCCCGTCGGAAATGATCGAAGGGATCAACTTGTGACCAAGGACTCGCCACTCAGGTTCGAACCATGCGGTGTGCGGGAAGATACTCCCGAAATACGAAGTGAACTTGAGAAGGGTTTTGCGCAGAACGATGCATTGCATCCTTAGTGCGATTCCGCTGTCATCAGCGGAGCGGCGCCAGGGTTCCCCGACCTTCAGCCCTTCAATCCCGCCAGGCTCGCGCGCCGAAACAGTAGACCTGAGGCGGTGAACAACACCACCAGGATGACATGCCCGATCACCATATTCCGCGCCATGTAGGGTGGCGCGCCGGAAGGCAGCAGCGCTGCAATCAGTGCGAGTGTCACCGCCATGGCGAACAGTGTGCGAGCCAACCCTCGCGGCTGCAGGCGTGCCAGCGAGGCTCCGACAATTCCCACCACGAGCACGCTGAAGTACGCGAGGTTCGCCGGATTTTCCGAGTCCGCGACATGGACCATGTTGGACCATCCCAGGACGAACCCAGCCGCCAGCGCCAAACCAGCACCCGCTTTATACGCCCACGAGCCCATTTTTCGCGCGATCAGCGCATAGGCCATCCCCGTTGCGAAGAACAGGACATACACGAGTACAAACGCACGTGGGGGCCAGTTCCATCCCGGTACCACTCGCGATGCCACCAACGGCACCATCAAAAGGCACAGCGCCACCAGCGCCACGCGCAGCATTGTCTTGCTCAGTTGTGTCATATGAGTTGCGTTCTCCCGAATGACTCCCACCGACGTCTCGAAAAAGATCCACAGTACGAACCTGAACAGTCCGCGATTGGCGTTGCGGCGCTCCAGGCACAGGTCGTCAAATGTCTGCGCCATCTCCTCGCTGAACCGCTCGCGGAAGCGCCGTGGATACAGCCGCAGCAGCATCGCATACCACGCCCGGTAATGCCGGTGCTCGACCTTCCCCATGCGATCGACAATATGTCCGTTACGGATATATTGTCAAGACGAGATTTGCTTATGCCCCACCCCCGGGGTCCCAGATGCTCCCACCCGTTCGAGCTTCGCTCCAATAGCCTCGGAAAAGCTGGAGCGGATTGCCGCAATCTGCAAGAATGGGGCATCGCATCCATCACATTTCCACCGCTGTAAGTTCTCTCACGAAAAGGAGAAAACGGTTGGACATTCATTCCACTGCGTCCTGGCCCGCACATGAAGACCGCAAGGCTGCCCTGGTCTGGCTTGCCCTGTTCTGGATCTTCGTAGGCGTCGGCTTCGGCTTCGATCTGCACAACTATGTCCATGAGCAACCGGCGGTCCCCACGATCGTCCACGTACATGCTGTCTTCACTACGGTCTGGCTGCTGATTGCCACCGGGCTTGTGCTCATGGTCGAAACCGGTAATGTCGGCTTCCATCGCCGTTTCGGGTGGTTTGCAGCCGGCTACGCCGCTCTGGTCCTTGTGATTGCACCCTGGTCCGAGCTCAGTTGGCAGGCGTTGAACCTTTCGACTCCCGGCACTCTGCCTCCCCAATTCCTTTCCATCGCCTTCAGCGGAGTCTTTTGCATGGCCGTGCTGCTGGCATGGGGCGTACTTATGCGCCGCAATACCGCTGCCCATCGGCGCGTCCTGATGCTGGCCACCATCTGCATCAGCGATGCGGGGTTTTCCAGAATGGCCGGTCTCTTTCTGCCTGCACCGGCTACGTTTCTCGGCACCTACCTGTTTTACGAGGGCGGTAATCTGTTCCTCATCCTTCTCATGTTTCTCTGGGACTGGAAACGTAACCGGATCATGAAACAGTTCCTGTGGGCAGCCTCACTCGTCATCGTTGTGGGCCTGACGGCCACGGGGCTCTACTTCAACGAAACATGGAAATCGATCACCCGCCTGTGGCTGGAGACCTGGGCGCGGCACATGCTGTAGAGCATTCGATAGGAATTTAGGGTATTCCTAACCCACCCTAGCGTTGCGAGCGTTCACCCCAACGAACACAGTTCGTTGGGGACCCCGGGGTGGGGCACCCGGGATAGGAAACTCCGCTAGAAGCGGTTCCTTCGCTTTGCTCAGGATGACAAAAGGAGGGGCCGCGGGTCTAAGCGCTGAAGGCGCGCTCTATACCAGCCTGGGGCAACGCCCCAGGTTTCAGTGCCCACAAGATATTAAAGGGCTGAAGGCCCGCTCTATAACTCCGCAGTGAAGAGGAATTTGTCGATACGCTCTAACGTCGCTTTGCTATCAGTCAGCGGTAACGCGGTTCTGGGGAAGTCGAGTGTCAAAGGTCGCGCGGCCGTAGATGCGGTCCAGGACCAGGTCCAGTGCCGCCTGAATCTGGCCGGACCATCCTGCAGCTTGCAGTTCGCGCCACGCCTGCTCATTGAGTCCGCCTGCCGTCGAGTACTCCCGGCTGAGCCTGCTGAACGGTTCTTCGGAGCGCTTCTCCGCGGCCTGGGCGAGGAGGAAGAATAACTCACCCACCAGGGCACGCGATGCTTCTGGCTTGAAACCACCTTCGATCAGCCAGTCGTCTACCGCTCCCATCATGCCGAAGTACGTGCCCATCAGCGAGGTGACAGCGCTGACCAGGTCGAGGTGTGCTTCTTCTTCAACTCGGATCAGACGGCCCAGCCCGTCGAGCAGCCGTGCGATCTCCTCCGACTGCGTGTAGAGCGTCAGCGGCCCCTGCCGCCCTGCAACCGGCGGCAGCGGGATTAGACGGGAGATCTGATTCGCCGGCGCCACCAGCGGGGACAACCGCTCGACGCTGAAGGTTGCGATCAGGCTGACAATCTTCTGGTCCGGCCGGAAGCGCAACGTGCCGAGGGCCAGCTCCGTCACCTGCGGCCGCAACGCGAGCATGACGATCTCGCTGCCGTCCACGACGGCCTGATTATCGGTAGCGACCGTGACATCGGGATACCGCAGTGCAAGCCGCGCCGAAATGGCTTCGTTGCGAGGAGACAGCAGAATCTCGGCACGCCGTTCGCCGAACCCACACAGGCCGTTCGTCAGCGCCTCCGCGATGGTGCCCACACCGATAATGCCGATCTTTGGCAACTCACTCATAGAGTATTTCTCCTGTTGCTGGGTATCCCGGGAGGAGCGTGCAGTGGCGTTTTCATTGCGGAAAACGCCCATAGATGTACAAGCCCTGCACTACACCTACAGGAAAAATACTCACGGAAGGCTCCCTGATTGCGTGCTCATGCGCCTGGACTTGGAATCACGCCCAACTGCGTCATCAATCCCATCGTATCCATGAGGATGCGGGTGTCCTTGATCCTGCCCTTTTCCAGGCGATCGATCACGACGCCCCATACGCGGACCTGTCTCCCCGTTGGCGGCACTCCAAAGAATTCGCCTTGATGTGTCCCGGCCCATTCGAAGCGGCTTACCACCTTCTCTCCCTCCGCAATCTGCTCTAAAACGGAGAAGACGAGATCGGGGAAGCCGGTGCGGAAGGCTCGGATAATGTCCTTCACACCCTCCAGACCCGGACCTTGACCAGGGAGAGGAACTTGCTCAACGACATCCTCCCAGACGAACTCCACGGTTCGCTCGGTCTGACCCTGGGTGATCACTTCCTCTGCAAAGCGACGAACGATAGCCGAGTTCTCCTGTGTCAATGCGGTTCTCCTTGCAGCAGTATCGGTTTCGGTGCCCCCTGAGCATAGTAATCCAGTTGAGGGAATTCGCGGTGAGTCCTCCTGCCTCTACTGAAATCTATAGAGCGGGCCTTCAGCCCTTCATCATTCAATGTGCCGAAGACCTGGCCCTGCGTGGCAGGTGATGCTTCGGCGTCTTGCATGCTCCCAGCACGAACCATCAGGAAGAAGAATAATTCTTTTCCCATAGACATTCGAGTGGAGTACTATGGTCTCCCATAGTCATTCGAGTGGAGAGCCATGGCGAAGAATAAAACACCGGATGCGGGCGAGATTCTTCAGGGAACGCTCGACCTGCTTATCTTGCGCACGCTGATCCTTGGTCCCGCCCATGGGCACACCATTGCGCGCTCGATTGAGAGCACGTCGGAGAACGCTCTTGAAGTGGAGCAGGGCTCACTCTATCCAGCACTTCACCGGTTGGAGGATCGGGGACTGGTCTCTTCCGAGTGGGGTGTGAGCGATAGCAACCGAAAAGCGAAGTTCTACCGGCTGACGGCGAAGGGCCGTAAGGAGCTGGCGGCGGCAACCGGCCGCTGGCGAAGGATGACGCGCGCGATCGGCCTCATTCTTGGAGAAGCGAACGGCTAGGAGGGAAGAGTATGGGTTTCCAGCGCTACCTCAATCGCGAAAGCAAGGACCGGGATCTGGCAGATGAGATCCACTCGCATCTGGAACACGAAGTAGAGACCAACCTCGCACGCGGTCTCCCGGAGGCTGAAGCGCGACGGCAGGCCCGGCTGAGATTCGGTAATCCGCGCACAGTACGGGAACGTGTGTGGATCTATCGTTCCCTGCCAACGACAGACGGTATCTTGCGTGATCTCCGCGATGCCTGGCGCTCGCTCAGGAAGACGAAAGGGCTCACCATCGTGGCTCTGCTTGTGATCGCACTTGGGATCGGTGTGAACACGGCGGTCTTCTCGGTCGTGAATACAGTTCTGCTACAGCCGCTGCCGTATCCCGATCCGCAGTCTCTGATGAGGCTGGTTGTCTTTACTCCGCAACGCACGCTCGATGGAGCCAGTGTTCCTGAATTCAACCTCTGGCGTCAGCAGACCGGAGTGCTTCGCGATGTGGCGGGCTATGATGCGGGCGGCGCCGGGCTGAATCTCACCGGCGGAGATCATCCGATCCAGGTGCAGGGAGTCCATGTCACCCATGATTACTTCACGCTGTTTGGCGCGCCGGTGATCGCGGGCCGCACCTTCACGGAGGAGGAAGACAGTCCGCATGGCGGCAATGTTGTGGTGCTCAGCTATGGCCTGTGGAAACAGCGCTTCGGCGGTGATACGAGTCTCGTCGGCCGAACGATACCGATCGATAACACTCCTTATCTTGTGGTGGGAATCATCGGACCGAGCTTCGTTAGCGACAATCCGGCGGACCTGTGGATCCCGTATCAGTTCGACCTTAATACGGTAGATCTGGCGCGCTATTTCAGAGTGGCGGCACGTCTGCGGCCTGGCGTAACCCTTGAGCGGGCGAATGCGCAACTCAAGCTCGCCTCCGATCAGTTTCGTCGCGTGATGCCTACTGCCATTCGTCCGCAAAATCATTATGGAGTTGTCTCGCTGAAAGAGGCGATGATCGGCGATACACGCACGCCGCTTCTGGTTTTGCTTACTGCGGTTGGGTTGGTATTGCTGATTGCATGCGCGAATGTGGCAAATATCCTGCTGGCCAAAGCCTCGGGCCGGCAACGCGAATTTGCGACACGGGCGGCTCTTGGCGCGGGCCGCTGGCATATAATCCGTCAGCTTCTGGCTGAGAGCCTTCTTCTGTCGTTGTCCGGCGGCCTGCTTGGCCTGCTTCTCGGCTATGGCAGTGTTCGCCTGTTGCTTAACGTGAATGCTGGCGGTCTTCCCAGGGTGGGTGAAAACGGCACGGCGCTGGCTTTGGATCTGCGCGTTCTGCTCTTCACCTTGGGTGTTGCGGTGCTTACGGGGATACTGTTTGGCCTTGTTCCTGCTGTGAGCGCTTCGCGCACCAATCTGGTTGCGAGTCTGAATGAGAGCAGCAGCCGTACCGGTTCTGGTTCCCGCAGCGTGAATTTCCGGTCAGTGCTTGTGATCACTGAGATCGCGCTGGCACTGGTCCTGGTGATTGGCTCGACATTGCTGATCCGCACATATCTCAAATTGCAAGGTGTCGATCCCGGGTTTGACACACACAACACCTTGACGATGGCCATGTCGATCAGTGGCGACCGATTTCAGACGAGCGCACCGGTGGATCAGATCATTCGCCAGGGTACGGAACGCATCAAGGCAATCCCCGGTGTCGTCGAAGCTGCCGCGGGGAATGGGTTGCCGCTTCAGGGCGCCTTCGGAATGCCGTTCGATATTGTGGGGCGGTCGAAAGGCAATGCCCCAGCCACCGGAGGGGCGGGATACTACTCGGTCTCGGCGAACTATTTCAAGGCCTTGACGATTCCTCTTCTACGCGGCCGCACGTTCACGGATCGCGATAACGCCTCGGCTCCGGGAGTGATTCTCATCAATGAGGCCATGGCGAAGCAGTACTGGCCGCAGGGCGACCCGCTGCGGGATCGGATTCAGAAAGCACCTGGCTTCGGGGGACCGTTCGCTGAGCCGCCTCGCGAGATTGTTGGCATCGTCGGTGACACGCGCGACGATGGTCTCAATAAAGATCCCTTTCCGACCATGTACATTCCTCTGGCACAGATGCCTGATGGCGAGACCGCGCTCAATTCGCGTGTCGCTCCGCTCTGGTGGATCGTGCGCACGAACAGCGACCCACATGCTGTAGTCGCGGCCGTGACGTCGGCGCTACGCGAGGCCACCGGCGGGCTGCCCGTAGCACACATCCGAACCATGGACGAGATCGATAGCCTGATGGTTTCGCGGCAGCGCTTCAACATGCTGCTGCTTACCGTGTTCGGCGCATCCGGACTGTTGCTGGCCGCGGCAGGCATCTACGGCTTGATGGCGTTTTCCGTGGAGCAGCGCACGCAGGAGCTGGGGATACGGATGGCGATGGGAGCGCAGACCTCACACCTTCGCAACATGGTTCTCCGCCAGGGAATGATCCTCACGATCATCGGTGTGGCAGCGGGAATCGCCGCTTCTTTCTGGCTGACGCGATTCCTCGCCAGCTTTCTCTTCGGCGTTGAGAAGTGGGATCCACTGGCATTTCTCCTGACACCGCTGTTGCTCAGCATTGTTGCCCTGGCGGCCACATGGATTCCGGCAGTACGCGCCACCAGGGTGGATCCAATAACCGCGCTGCGTTTCGAATAACCGATGGGACATCGAAAGCGGCCATATCTTTGGTTTGAAACTGGAAGCGCGCCAGCTTGCTTGTAAGGTGCGGTGACCTGTAGAGAGGGGTTCGACGGTGGGAAGGTTGTGCAATAAAGTGTTTGGGCTTGCGTTATTGCTGCTCATTCCGGGTGCGGTTGGTCTGGCCCAGGAATTAGCAATTGAAGACGCGGCTGTTTATAGCTCGCCAGAGGCGCCTCTGCGCAGGCATATGACGATCGTGATCCACAACGGTGTGATTGCGGATGCAGGAGAGCATGTGCGCATCCCTAAGGGGATGCAAAGGATTTCCTGCCAGGGGTGTGTTGTGCTCGCCGGGTTCTGGAATGCGCACGTGCATTTTATGGAGCCAAAGTGGAACGATGCCGCACATCTACCCGCAGAGAGATTGACTCGCCAGTTGAGCGAGATGCTCACCCACTCGGGATTTACGACCGTGGTCGATACAGGTTCGGATGTGGAGAATACCGTCGCACTGCGGAAGCGGATAGAAAGTGGCGAAGTCTCCGGTCCGCGCATCTTCACCGCAGGCATCCCACTCTATCCCGTACATGCGCTGCCTTTCTATTTAGCGGACGTTCCTGCAGATGTGAAAGCAAAGCTGGGACAACCAGAGACAGCCGCCGATGCAAAGGCGCTTGTCGACAAGAACCACGCTGCCGGAGCGGACATCCTCAAGCTCTTCACTGGTTCAATCGTTCGTCCAAATCAAGTCACTCCCATGCAAGTGGAGATCGCGCGAGCAGCTACCGAGGAGGAACATAAGAGCGGCGGGCTGGTTTTTTCGCATTCGTCGAACATGGAAGGAACGAAAGTGGCGATCGATGCCGGTGTGGATGTTCTGGCTCATACGCCAGAGGCTGTAAACGGAATTGATGGAGCTGTCTTGCAGCGCATGGTCGCACAGCAAATGACAATCAGTCCGACCCTGAAGCTATTTTCCCAGGACCGTGATATCGCGAAGATTCGCGGGCTGGATTATCAATTCCACCAGCTTGGCGGACGCCTGGTTTATGGCACCGACACCGGGTTTCTTGCCGACTACGATCAAGGCGAGGAGTTTCGCCAGCTGATGGCCGCGGGATTTACCTTTCGCGATGTGTTGGAGATGCTGACGACCGCTCCGGCGGCGCTGTTTCATCTGTCGCAGCGAGAAGGCAAAGTGATGCTAGGAATGCGCGGCGATCTGACGGTTCTATCGGATGATCCGGCATCAGGCCGTCCAGAGGCATTCACCCATGTTCTATATACAATCCGCGGAGGCATCGTAATCTGGCAGGCAAATCAAACGATGAAGTGATTCATCCGCAGGACGGGCCTTGTATTTCATACAAGCCCTCGAGCATTCTCCTGTAGGTGCAGTGCGGAGGTTATGCATCGATGGGCGTTTTCCGCCTTTGTCATGCATCCTCCCCGCCTGGGTGCCCCGTCCTCGCAACGCTAGGGCGGGTTCGGGAACACCCCAGATTCCCGGCAAAGACAGAACGATTCGTCGATGGGACTGATGAAAGAGTTGTGGCTTCCTTACCCGCCCTAGCGTTGCGAGGACGGGGCACCCAAGCGGATGGATTGAGAAAAACACCGCTATGCACCGCAATGAAAACGCCGCTGCACTCCTCTCCCGGGATACCCAACAACGGGAAAAATGCTTTAGAATCCACGTCCATGCATCTACGCTTCGGCTTCCGGACTCTGATCGCCATTTGCGTTACGTTGGCGATACTGCTCGGCGTCGTCGCAGTTGTGCAGTATCGATGGTCGAAACGCGTGGCCGCTGCAGATATACAACGCGAGCGCGAACACCTTAACGCTTCGGCTTCTCTTTTTGTGACGCGGTTCAATCGGAACATCGCGGACGCCGTCGGGTTTCTTCAGAACGATGCGCAGACCGCATGGTCAACCGGTGCGCCGTTGCCCGCTTTGCCGAAGGTTCTGCAGGAACTCTACCTTCTGGATACTTCAGGTTCGCAGCCCCGCGTCCGGCGCGCGGATGCTTCCGGTACCTTCGCTGCGGTATCGACACCAGAGTGGATGAAGCCGGTTGATTGCATGAGTTTGATCTCCACGCAGCCGCTTGCGATCACGTCGCCTCTGTTCAACCCTGTCGGTGAAGAGCCGGCCCCAGGCCGAAGCCGCATCGTACTCAGGACATCACGTGGCGGCCGCTGCTTTGTCGCGTTGCTGAACGAGGACTTCATCAAGGGCACGCTCGTTCCGGCGCTTCTTCAGGAGACTTTTGGCGAATCCTCCATCAACGACTATGATTTTGCGATCGTCTCGCGGGACCGCGACAGCGAGCGGATCTATGGCCCGAGGGTTACTCCGGATCTCAGGCGGACGTTCTTCACGGTGCCGCTCCGGAGTCTGCTGCCGGCGCCAAAGCGTCCGCCTTCTACTTCGGGCAAGGGTATCTCCCTCTATCAGCACTATGAGATCGGAACGATCAATCGCAGAGCGCCAGGTCTTCCTCCTCAGTTGGGAGACGGAATGTGGGAGTTGCAGATCGCACATCGCGGTATGTCGCTTCCTGCAGCTTTCAGACGTGAACGTTGGCGGGATCTTCTGATTGGTGTCGCGGCGGAGCTGCTGCTTGGCGCAGCTATCGTCCTGCTTGTGATTGGCGCGCACCGGATGCAGCAGGTTGCCGAACAGCGGATGCAGTTCGTTGCCGCGATCTCACATGAACTGCGCACGCCGGTGTCGTCCATCTCGATGTTGTCGCGTAATCAGGCAGATGGTCTAGTGTCAGGTGCGGACAAGGTTTCGCAGTACGGTGAGCTGATCCACCAGCAATCACGCCGGCTCAGCGAAATGATCGAGCAGACGCTTCAGTATGCCGGCATACACTCCCACCTCGGCACAAGAATGCGCACGTCTGTCGACGTTGAAGCAGTGATCGTCGACGCCCTCGCTGCGCACAAGGAAGAGCTTGCTCGTGAGCAGTTTCATGTCGAGCAGGTCGTTCCCCATGGACTTCCCGCAGTTCACGGCGATGCCGGCCTGCTCCGCATTGCCATCGACAATCTGCTTTCGAATGCCATCAAGTATGCAAAGAGCGGGCGATGGATCGGCATCCGGGTCGAACACTCCGTGAAGGAACGGGTGATTCTTGTTCATGTCTCCGACCACGGTCCGGGCATCGAGGACTCCGATCAGGAACGCCTGTTCGAACCCTTCTACCGCGGCAGAAGTGCCGTAGAAGCGAGTGCTCCGGGCTCAGGCATCGGCCTCAGCCTCGTACGCTCTGCCGCCGAGGCGCATGGCGGTTCTGTCACGATGGTAAGCACTCCCGGACAGGGCAGCACCTTTACGCTGAGAATACCCGCATGACTCGCATTCTGTTCATCGAAGACGAACCCGCTTTCGCGATTGGTGTGATCGACCGCTTGCGCGCGGACAGCTATGACGTCAGGTGGGAGAGTAACGGAAGTGCAGGGTATCAGGCTGGCTGCGCGCATCCGTTTGATCTCATCCTGCTCGATGTCTCGCTGCCGGGTAAGAACGGATTCGACATCTGCCGCGATCTGCGACGTGAGGGTGTATCCGCGCCCGTGCTTATGCTCACTGCCAGGGGCGAGGTGATCGATCGTGTCCTGGGCCTGAAGCTTGGAGCGGACGACTATGTGCAGAAGAACTGTGAACCCATCGAACTGATGGCGCGCATCGAAGCCTTGCTTCGTCGATCGCAATCATCGGTAACGTCTCCGGAGATTGCGTCTTTTGGCGACATCCGCGTCGATTTCCGTCAGCATGAAGTTTCTCGCGCGGGCGCCGCCGTTGTTCTTACGCCGATAGAGTTCCGCTTGCTTGAGTATCTGCTCGAGCGTCGTGGCAACGTCGTCACCCGCGAAGAGCTGTTGGAGAATGTGTGGTCCGCCGATGGCGGCATGCTGAGCCGTACGGTCGATGTGCACGTAGCCGGTTTGCGCAAGAAGATCGAGGCCGATCCACGCTATCCTCGTTTTTTGCTCACCATCAAGGGCGCCGGTTACAAGCTGACGGTTTAGCAATATTTTCCCTGTTGTTGGAATCCCGGGAGGAGCGTGCAACGGCGTTTTCGTTGAGGAAACGCCCATTGCACGAGCCCTGAGGTGAACGATTCGAGCAAAGCTCGAATCGGGTGGGAGACGCGGGCCTTCAGAGTCTGTGTGAGAGAGGCATCATCTCTCTGGATGAGTGAGCCGTTGTTGGAGGATTTCATTGTTGAGTGTGGATGGGAGCTGTTTTAGTGGGATTTCTGGAGGATGTAGATGCGTTTGAGGTTGTAGGCGGTGGCGGCGAGGG
>NZ_JBFRFJ010000029.1:0-31489 GCF_052114765.1 Terriglobus sp. 2YAB30_2 | reverse complement strand
ACCTACGATCTGACGCTCTACAAACTCAGAAACCGCATCGAACGATGCTTCAACAGACTCAAACAGTTCAGAAGGTTCGCCACAAGATACTGCAAATACGCTGCTTGCTTCGCTGCTACCGTCGCCCTCGCATGCTCGTGGTTACACCTACAGCAATTTGTCGATACACCCTAGTTGCTGGTTGCTAGTTGCCCGGCCCCGGTCTGTCGAGATCACCCGCGAATGCCACGGCTTTAAAAAACTAGCAACTAGGAACCAGCAACTAGCAACTAGCGCGGTGTATACCCCTCCCGCGCCCTCACTGCCATTCCCTCCCCCGCCGTAATCGTGACCTTGCGGAAGCGCCGGTCGTGGGCGGGGTTGTTGGAGTAGTAGCCGATCTCATAGAGCGACTTCAGGTCAGCGGCGATGGAGGCGAAGATCTCCTTGCTTGACTCTTTGCGAACGTCGAAGCTCTGGCCGCCGGTGGCCTCCGTCAGGTGATCGAGCACGCGCATGCCGTAGCGGTCGCGGGCGTTCATCTTCTTCTCTTTGTTCTCGGTAGTGCGCAGCGCGTAGACCAGGGTGTCGGCGCCCTGCGCGGCCGTGATGGCGTCGATCAGGTCATGTTCGCTGGAGTTCTCTTCCCCGTCAGAGAAGACGATGAGGACGCGGCGGTGCTCGCGCTCGGCCTCCATCTTTTCCGTGATGGAGAAATAGAGGGCGTCATAGACAGCGGTACCCAGCTCGCGCTCCTCCTTCGGGCCGATCTCGGGGAAGTTGTGCTCCCCTTTGTTGAAGCGGTGGACACTCTCGATGATCTCGCCGGGGGTGCTGGTCCAGTCGCTGACCAGGCGCAGGTGGTTTCCGAAGCAGATGGCAAAGGCACGGTCGCGCGGCTCCATGACTTCCTTCAGGAAGTCTTCGATCTCGTGCTCGTGTTCCTTGACGAACTTGTCCTGGCTGCCGCTGGCGTCGACGATCAAGGCAATGCTGAGCGGAAGCTCACGCTGGCTGGCATAGTAGCGTACGGTCTGCTCGATTCCGTCTTCCCTGATATGGAAGGCCGTCTGCGGCAAGTTAGTGACCAGCTTGCCTTTGGCGTCGCGGACGGTGAGGGTGGTGCTGATGAGGCGGCTGTTGATCTGCAGCCGGAACTCGGGCTGCTCCTGTTGTCCATGCGCAGGCAAAACAAGGCCGAGCGCGAGCATGGGCAGAAGGTGTCGGAGAGACATGCAGCCACAATACGGCATGGAAGACACGGAACAATGGATGATTCAGAAATCACGAATGCTTCGCAAAGTTGCCGTGCTATAGTTCGTCGCGTATGGTGCGTTTTTTTACGATCGAACGGGAATATGGCAGCGAGGGCGCGGAGTATGCTGCGGCCCTGGCGGACACGCTGGGTTGGAAGCTGTACGACAAGGCTCTGGTTGACGCCGCGGCCGCGGAGGCCGGGGTGGATCCCACCCAGGTCGTGGCAGGCGACGAGAGGCGGGATCCCTGGTACGCACGTCTTGGGAAGGGCTTTCTGGCCGGCGGCGCTGAACTGGGCTTCCCGCCGAGCGGCGTCGATACCGAACAGATGCTCGGCTATCTGCAGCGGGCAATGAAGCGCGTGGCGGCAGAGGGACACTGTGTCATCGTCGGCCGCGGCGGCTCAAGCTACCTGTGCGGTGAGCCGGGAGCGTTCCACGTCTTCACCTATGCCTCCATGCCGAACAAAAAGCGCTGGTTCGAAGCAAAGTACCCGGAGCGCGCCAACCATGCCGAGCAGGAGATCCACGCCGCCGACGCAGCCCGGGCGACCTATATCCGCCGGCACTATGACCGCGACTGGGCCGACCGCCACCTCTATCACCTGCTGCTCAACTCCTGCATGGGCATCGATGCGATGGTGAAGGCGACGATTGATGCGGCGGGAACCATCGGGTAGGGTAATGCCTACGCTCGTCGAGCTGGAGGCGCAGAAGAGGCTGTTGCTGGCGCCACTCTTAGAGTGGACTCCCGCAAGGCGATCGTTCCGGGAGGCGCCCGAGGCCTGGTCCGCGACTGAGGTGGTCTGCCATCTGGCGAAGACCGAGGCAACAGCTCTGGAGACAGCGCGTCAGAATATCGCGCAGCCGCATCCGGTCGAGAAGCAGGACCGTGTCAACATCCGATTTCTTCACCGGCTCTTCTCAACCGACCGCAGGGTGAAAGTTCCGGAGATCGCCAGCCATGTCCTCCCGGAGAGCGACCCCGACTGGGACCACGTCCTCACGGAGTGGCAAAGGACGCGGAAGGAGTTGGGGATCTTTCTCTCAACGACACCGGAGGGATTGCAGGGTGGCATCTTTTGGCATCCAGTGGCGGGCTGGATGGACCTTCCCAACATGCTCGGCTTCTTCGCTGTGCACATGCAGCACCACCGTTTCCAGTTGGAGCGAATCGCAGCAGCATCATCCCACATCCTATAGTTGTGCTGTTATCGGCCGATCCGTGTCGAAAATCGCACAACGTTGTCGGGCAGCGTAAAATGGTCACGTTTGTGTCATCCCACGTCTTGAAGTAAACGGAGATTCCCTTGGCAGATACGATCTTTGATATTGCGGTAATTGGCGGCGGACCCGCGGGATACACCTGTGCGATCCGTGCGGCGCAGTATGGGCTGAAGGTGGCATTGATTGAGGCTACCGACAAGATTGGCGGCACTTGCCTCCACGTGGGCTGCATCCCCACCAAGGCGATCCTCTTCTCGGCCGAGATTTACGACCACTTCAAGCACGCCAAAGAGTTCGGTCTGGAGACCACCGGCGAGGTTAAGGTGAACTGGCCTGCCGTCGTCGGCCGTAAGGCGGACATCGTGACCAAGCACACCAAGGGTCTCGACTTCCTGATGAAGAAGAACAAGATCACGGTGGTTCGCGGCTACGGCAAACTCACCGGCGCGGCCAAGGGCGGCGTGCACACCATCGCCATCGAGGGCGGCAAGGAGTCGCAGGTCCAGGCCAAGAACGTCGTACTGGCCACCGGTTCCGATGCGCGTATGCTCCCCGGCTACACCGCTGACGACAAGATCATGACCAACATCGAGATCCTCTCGATGGAGGCTGTTCCCAAGTCGCTCGTGGTCATCGGCTCTGGCGCCGTGGGTGTCGAGTTCGCCTCCATCTTCCGCAGCTTCGGCTCGGAGGTTACGGTCATCGAGGCTCTGCCGCGCATCGTGCCGGCAGAGGACGAAGAGGTCTCCAAGGAGCTGCTGCGCCAGTTCAAGAAGCGCGGCATCGACGTTCACCTCTCCGCCAAGGTCGACAAGATCGAAAAGACCAAGAGCGGCGTGAAGGTCGACTTCACTACCAGTGACGGCAAGCCTGCCGCGAAGGAAGCGGAGAAGGTTCTGGTCGCCGTGGGCCGTGCGCCTCGCACCGGCAACGTTGGGATCGACAAGACCAAGGTCAAGGTCGACCGCGGCTTCGTCGAGGTAGACGAGTACATGCAGACGTCCGAGCCGGGCGTCTATGCCATCGGCGATATCGTCATGGGTTTCCCGCAGCTCGCGCACTCCGGCTCCACGGCCGGCATGCTGGTCGCCGCCAAGCTGGCCGGCAAGTATGCCAAGCCGATGAAGCGTAACCTGATCCCCGGCTGCACCTACTGCGAGCCGCAGATCGGTTCCGTGGGTTTGACGGAAGCCAAGGCCAAGGAAGCGGGCTACGACGTGAAGGTCGGCAAGTTCCCCTTCGTCGGCAACTCCAAGGCCACGATCCTGGGCTCGCACGATGGCTTCATCAAGGTAGTGGCCGATAAGAAGTACGGCGAGATCCTCGGCGTACACATCATCGGCCCGCTTGCCACCGACATCATCGCGGAAGCAGTGACGGCGATGGAGCTGGAAGCGACGGTAGAGTCCATGATGTTCACCGTGCACGCTCATCCGACGGTCGCCGAAGCCCTGCTCGACGGCTTCGCTTCAGTCGAAGGCATGGCGATCAACGTCTAGTTACGTCAATCGGTTCGGGGCACCCATATCCTGGGTGCCCCATGTCCGGGGTAGTGCCCCTCGGGGACATGGGTTGTTCGCGCTCTGCGCGAATAGGTGGGAGCCGATGGCTTCAGCCCTGGGCCTTTTATATCCCCTAGAGCAACATTCGGGGATATTGCGCAATGCAGTACATTCACCTTCTCCAACTCGGACGCACCACCTACGCTGACGGCCTCGAGATCCAACGCCAGGTGATCGAAGCGCGCAAGCAGAATCGTATCGGCGACACGCTGATCTTGTTGGAGCATCCCCCGGTACTGACGCTGGGCCGCAACTCCCGCCGCGAAAACGTCCTCGCCAGCGATGAGTTGCTCGCACGCAAGGGCGTAGAGCTGCATGAGATCAACCGCGGCGGCGACGTCACCTATCACGGTCCCGGACAGCTCGTCGGCTATCCCATCTTCGACCTCCGCGGCGACTGGCCGGGTAAACGCGGGCCGCATCTTGGGCCGGTCGACTACATGCGCATGCTCGAAGAGGTCATCATCCGCGTCTGCCACGACTTCGGGGTGCTCACCCAGCGGGTAAAGGGCCGCACCGGCGTCTGGACCATCCCCGGTGGATCGATCCCGGAGAAGAAGATCTGTGCCTTCGGCGTGCATGTCTCCATGGGCGTTACCTCTCACGGCTTTGCGTTGAACGTGACCACGGACCTCCGCGACTTCGATCTGATCGTGCCCTGCGGCATCACCGACCGCGCCGTCACCAGCCTGGAGCTGGAGGCCCCGGAGGGCCACACACCGGCGCCGACACTGGCCACCGCGGCCAACTCGGCAGCGCGTCACATGGGCCACGTCTTCCAGCGCCAGATGCTGGCGGTGGACTCGTTGCAGGAGTTGATGAATATCGCCTAAATGTTCGTTTATCGGTTAGAGGCGGTTTTCGGTGCTGTTTTTCGCGGTATAGAATCGGGAGTTGCAGTGAGCTCCGTTCGCCGAACGGCCGCTCGACCTCAGTTTCACTTGTAATTTGAATTCACTTTCTCAAGGATCATCATGCCGACTGACGTAGTCATGCCCCAGATGGGCGAGTCCATCACCGAAGGCACCCTGACCAAGTGGCTGAAGAAGCCGGGCGACAAGGTAGAGCGCGACGAACCGCTCTTCGAGATCTCGACCGATAAGGTGGATGCCGAGATTCCCTCGCCCGCAGCCGGCATTCTGACCGAGGTCAAGGTTCAGGAAGGCGCCACGGTCAACGTGAACAGCGTCGTTGCCATCATCGCGGAAGAAGGTTCCGCTGCGGCTTCCGCTCCTGCTGCTGCTCCGGCAGCGCCTGCTGCCGCCGACGATAAGGCTGCTGCTACGGAAGCGACACAGGAGCCCTCGCAGAACACAGGTTCCGGCGCTCCCGCTGCCGGGTTTACTGCAGGCTCGGGTACCGACGTCGTCATGCCGCAGATGGGCGAATCCATCACCGAAGGCACCATCACCAAATGGCTGAAGAAGGTCGGCGACTCCGTCCAGCGCGACGAGCCGCTCTTTGAAATCTCGACCGACAAGGTCGATGCCGAGATTCCCTCGCCTGCAGCCGGTGTGCTGAGCCAGATCAAGGTAGAGGCCGGTTCGACCGTTGCCATCAATACCGTGGTAGCCATCATCGGCGGAGGCGCGGACAAGGCCGCCGCTGCTCCTGCGGCCGCACCGGCTCCCGCAGCCGCTGCTCCGGCCCCTGCCGCTGCTGCAGCAACCACTGCCGAAACAGCCGCCGCCGGCGTCCGCAGCTCTCCGCTGGTCCGCAAGATGGCCAAGGAAAACGCCATCGATCTTTCGACCGTCACCGGCACCGGCGCCAGCGGCCGTATCACCAAGGACGACATCACCGGCGTAATCTCAGGCGCGAAGCCCGCGGCCGCGTCAGCTCCCGCCGCCGCTGCGCCCGCAGCAGCGAAGCCTGCTGCCGCTCCCGCCCCAGCCGCGGCTGTTCCGGCGCCTGGCACCCTGGAGCCGATGTCGAAGATGCGCTCGATCATTGCCAGGCGCATGGTCGAGTCCAAGCAGACCTCGCCGCACGTCCACACCATCTTCAAGGTGGACATGACCCGCATCGTCAAGCTGCGTGAGAAGGAGAAGAACAAGTACGAGCAGCGCAACGGCGTGAAGCTGACGTACATGCCCTTCATCACTCGCGCCGTCATCACCGCGCTCCGCAAGCACCCCATCGTCAACGCCTCCGTCGAGGGCGATGCCATCCGCTATGCGAAGAACATCAACATCGGCATCGCCGTCGCTCTGGACTGGGGCCTCATCGTTCCGGTCATCAAGCAGACCGAAGAGAAGAGCTTCCTCGGCATCGCTCGCGGCATCGTCGATATCGCTGAGCGCGCCCGCGGCAAGAAGCTGGCTCCGGATGAGATCGCCGGCGGCACCTTCACCATTACCAACGCCGGCATCTTCGGCGAACAGTTCGGAACACCGATCATCAACCAGCCGCAGGTGGCAATTCTCGGCATCGGTGGCCTGAACAGAGAACCCTTGGTGCTCACCGACAAGGACGGCAATGAGTCCATCGCCATCCGCTCCGTCCAGCGCTTCACGCTCGGCTTCGACCACCGCATCGTCGACGGCGCCGATGCCGGCAAGTTCATGACCGACTTCAAGGCCTACCTGGAAAACTGGTCCGAAGACATCGGCTGAGCTGCGCGCTCGGCGGGATGCGCTTCGCGCCTTAATGCAGTGGAAATGGGGCTGACGTTGTCAGCCCCATTTTGCTTTTCCTTTTTGTCACAGTACGAAGCGGGTGCCACATATCTCGGCTGTGCCGAGATGTGGGACATTCGCGCTACGCGCGAACCGCTTTTGTATGAGTCCAGAATGTGTGGAAAGGCTTGAAGGAACTCACACACCGGGTGCCCATTCATCGCAACACGGGGTTCCCGGGGAACTTGATTCGCTGGGTGAACTATTCGAGCGGAGCTACCCAGCAACTAGCTCGTCTGCGATCGACAGGTGTTCATCCAGCGCAGTCAGAGCGAAATCGATTTCTTCTTTCGAGACGATAAGCGGTGGCGCGATGACGAAGTGGTTCATCCATGCCTGCAGAAAGATTCCTGAGGCCATCATCTTGCCGGCGATCTGGTCGACGACCAGAGTCTTACCGTCGAGCTTCTCCTGCCAGACGTTGAAGGGCGTCTTCTTTGCCTGGTCCTTTACCAGCTCGACTGCCCAGAAAAGTCCGAGGCCGCGTACGTCGCCGATGGACTTGTGTTTCGCTTTCAACGCCTGCAGCTTTTCCCCGAGATATGCTCCCACTTCGACGGCGCGCTCTATCAGGTTGAGCCGCTGCATCTCGCGGATGGTGGCGATTGCGGGGCCGAGCGTCAGTGGGTGAGCTTCATACGTGTGGCCATGAGCAAAGAGGTTGTCTTCAAAAAATGCGGAGATCTTTTCGGAGACCGCTGTGAGGCCCAGCGGAACATAGGCTGAAGTGATTCCCTTGGCAGTGGTAAGGATGTCCGGCTGCACGTCCCAGTGATCGATGGCGAACCACTTGCCGGTACGTCCCCATCCGGCCATCACCTCGTCGGCGATCAACAACACATTGTTCTCGTCGCAGATGCGGCGCAGCTTCTGATAGTAGCCGGGCGGCGGAATCAGCACACCGTTGGTGCCTACTACGGTCTCTGCCAGAACCGCGGCGACGTCGCCTTCGTTCTGGATCATGTATTCCAGGTAGTCCGCGCAGGCGATGCCGCAGTCTGGATACGAGTGTTTCAGCGGGCACTTGTAGCAGTTCACCTCGGGTGAGAAGACCACGCCCGGGAGCTTGCTGCGAGGCTCCGATGGCCAGCGGCGCGCATCGCCGGTGGCGCCGATCGAAGAAGCTGTTGAGCCGTGATACGAACGATAGCGGCCGATGATCTTGGTCTTGCCCGTATACATGCGGGCGATCTTGAAGGCGGCCTCATTCGCATCGGTGCCTGAGGTGCAGAAGAAGAACTTCGTCAGCCCTCTGGGCAGCACTTCCAGCAGTAACTGGCTCAATTCGGCGCGTGCGGTGGTAGTGTAGGAAGGCTGGATGTATGCCAGCTCTGCGGCTTGTTGCTGGATCGACTGAATGACGGCCTGGTTGTTGTACCCGAGGTTCACGCACATCAACTGCGCGGAGAAGTCGAGGTATCGCTTTCCGTTGGCATCGGTAAACCAGCAGCCGTCGCCGCTGACTACGTGCAGCGGGTTCCATTGCTTGCCACGGCGCCAGGTGCCGAAGTTGTGTTGCTTAGTGATGTCGACGACCTGCTGCGAGCTGAGTGTTTCGGCCATAGTGCTGCACCCCTGCGATTGGAGATAGCAGTATAGGGCATGGTGGTTTTCATGGAGGCTTATCAGGGTGGTTGAGGTGGAGTGATATGTGGGAACCGGGAAGACATGGGTTGAGAAGCAGATTTCTCCGTTCCCTTCGGTCACTACGAAATGACAAACAAAAAGGCGGTTCGCGCGTCGCGCGAATGCCCAGGTCCCCGAGGGACCCGGGGCACCCCGTGTATGGGTCAATAAAAACCCCACAGCTTTGCGTGCAACAATCGAAGCTGTCATGTCACATCCGATTACGATTCGTACCCGTCGCCTTCACCCTGAAGCTCGTCTGCCGCGCTATGCGCATGATGGTCCGTGGGGCGATCTCGCCGCTGATCTTTATGCCGCTGAGGCAACGACACTCACGCCGGGACAGACGGCTCTGGTGCCTACGGGGTTGGCCATGGAGTTCCCTGATAACTATGGCGCGTTGGTGCAGGACCGTTCAGGCCTGGCCGTGAAAGGTGTCACCACGCTGGCCGGTGTCATCGATCCTGGCTATCGCGGCGAGATCAAAGTAGTGATCACCAACCTGTCGCAGCAGCCGGTCACGCTGGCTGTTGGTGATCGCGTGGCACAGCTTCGCATTGTGCAGCGGCTGACGGCTCACTTTGAGGAGTCTGAAGTCATCGCTGAGGCCCCGCGTGGAGCGGGCGGGTTTGGGTCTACTGGAGCGTAGCTCTTTTGTTTGATATCCCACCCATCACGTTGCGATGGATGGGGCACCCAGCGTGTCGTAAACCCTTCAAATAGTGGTAAATCCACGGGTGCACTGTTCCCGGTGCAGTGGTGGAGCACTGTAACCGGGCAGCAACGTGCGACAATCAAGGTAGCCAAGCTATGCCTAACGAAACGCAAGCCCAGGCCACCCTCGTTCCCACTCCGGCTCGCATTACCCCCGAGCTGCTCAAACTGCACAGCATTACTGCCGACGAATATGCTCGTATTGAGCAGGCGCTCGGCCGTACTCCGTCGCTGACGGAGCTGGGCATCTATTCGGTGATGTGGAGTGAGCACTGCTCCTATAAGTCTTCGCGCGTCCATCTGAAGCGCCTTCCCACGAAGAGCGAGCTGGTCGTCCAGGGTCCTGGCGAGAACGCCGGCATCATCGACGTCGGCGACGGCTGGGCCTGCGCCTTTAAGATCGAGAGCCACAATCACCCCAGCTACATCGAGCCCTACCAGGGCGCGGCGACGGGCGTTGGCGGCATTCTGCGCGACATCTTCACCATGGGTGCGCGTCCGCTGGCCGTGATGGACTCGCTCCGCTTCGGTCCGCTGGACGACACAGCGCTGCCCAAAGAGATCACGCACAAGAACCACGCCGTGGTTGAGGGCGTGGTCCACGGTATTGCCGGTTACGGCAACTGCTTTGGCGTGCCCAACCTGGGCGGCGAGACTCGGTTTGAGCCCTGTTACAGCGGCAATCCGCTGGTGAATGCCTTTGCGCTGGGTCTGGTGAAGCGCGATGAGATCTTCTATGCCAAGGCCACCGGTATTGGAAATCCGGTGATCTATGTCGGCGCCAAGACCGGCCGCGACGGTATCCACGGCGCGACCATGGCCAGCGAAGAGTTCAAGGAAGGCTCTGAGCAGAAGCGCCCCAATGTGCAGATGGGCGATCCGTTTATGGAGAAGCTGCTGCTCGAGGCCTGCCTTGAGGTCATGCAGATTCCCGGCGCGGTCGCCGGTATTCAGGACATGGGTGCTGCGGGCCTGACCTGCTCCACCTGCGAGATGGGCGCCCGTGGCGGCGTCGGCCTCGAAGTTGAGCTCGATAACGTGCCCCAGCGCGAGACCGGCATGAACAGCTACGAGATCATGCTGTCGGAGTCGCAGGAGCGCATGCTGCTGGTGGCCAACGAGGGCCGCGAGCAGGAGGTCCTGGACGTCTTCGCCAAGTGGGGCCTGGATGCCCGCATTGTCGGTAAGGTGATTGCCCAGAACCGGATGCGCATCTTCCATCACGGCGAGCTGGTGGCCGATCTCTCCAATGAATCGCTGACGGACGATGCTCCGCTCTACCACCGCCCGGTGGGCACGTGGGCGGCTCCGGTGGCCAAGGAAGCTCCGGCGGGTGTGCTGGATAAGGCGGTGGACCATACCGCTGCGCTGACCAAGCTGCTGGCGGCTTCCAACATCTGCGACAAGCGCTGGGTCTTCGAGCAGTACGACTCCATGGTGCAGACCAACACCGTGCAGGGCCCCGGCAATGAGGCTGGAGTGATGCGCATCAAGGGCACCAGCCGCGCGCTTTCGATGGCGCTGGCCGGCAACGGCCGCTGGTGTTATCTCGATCCGCTGACCGGCGCGAAGCATGCGGTCGCCGAAGCAGCACGTAAGGTCGCCTGCACCGGCGCGAAGCCCGTTGCTGCCACCAACTG
The DNA here is from genome assembly GCF_052114765.1 of Terriglobus sp. 2YAB30_2. NCBI lineage: Bacteria > Pseudomonadati > Acidobacteriota > Terriglobia > Terriglobales > Acidobacteriaceae > Terriglobus > Terriglobus sp. 2YAB30_2. The sequence continues at coordinate 20,807 of NZ_JBFRFJ010000029.1, read as the reverse complement.
TCTGAACTTCGGCAATCCGGAGAAGCCCGAGATCATGGCGCAACTCTCCGCAGCCATCGACGGAATCTCCGAGTCATGCACCGCGCTCGGCACACCGGTGACCGGCGGCAATGTCTCGCTGTATAACGAGACCCGCGGCGTGGGTATCTATCCGACTCCGGTGCTGGGTATCGTGGGCATTCTGGATGACGTCACCAAGGCGACCCCGGCGCACTTCAGCCAGGCCGGCGACGTGATTGTGCTGATCTCGCCGAACACCGCCAAACCGTCTAACTGGCAGGCGGAGTTTGGTTCGAGCGAATTCGCCAAGACGGTTCTGGGCCAGCTGTGGGGTGTTCCCCCGGCGATCGACCTCGCCAAGGAAGCGGAGCTGCATCAGATGCTGCAGCTTCTGGCGCGGCGGAACTTCATCACCTCGGCCTCCGATATCTCGGACGGCGGCCTGGCGGTTGCGCTGGCGAAGGCTACGTTCCGCTTGGGACTGGGCGCCGAAGTGAAGATCGATACCGAGCTTGGCGGGTTGCAAACCCTTTTCAGCGAACCGGCGAGCACCGTTCTGGTGACCTGTTCGCATAAATCCGTAGAAGCCCTGGTGGGCACGATCGAGAAGGATGGTACATTGATGGCGCAGCCGATCGGCACAGTGACAGCGGATGGTACGCTGTCGGTCACGGTAGGCAGTGAGAACGTGATCCGCGCGGCTGTTGGTGAGTTGAAGCAAGTCTGGTCCCAGGCTCTTGAATCACGCCTGGCGACGGAGGTGCTGGCTTAATGAATCACGTGCAGCCGGACGAGATCGAAGTCGACGCCACTCCCTTTGACAAGCTGCGCGAAGAGTGCGGCGTGATGGCGGTGTACGGCCACCCTGAGGCCGCCCGTATGACCTACTGGGGCCTGTACTCGCTGCAGCATCGCGGGCAGGAGTCCGGTGGTATCGCCACCTCGAACGGCGAAGACATCATCGACGTCAAAGGCATGGGCCTGGTCTCGGAGATCTTCACCGACGACGTTCTGCAGAAGCTTCCCGGGCAGATGGCGATTGGCCACACCCGCTACTCCACCACCGGCGACTCGGCGCTGCTGAACGCGCAGCCGATCCGTGTGGAGTCCACCAAGGGCCTGATCGCGATTGCTCACAATGGCAACCTGGTGAACCTGGGCACCGCCAAGGAGCGCCTGGAGCGCGACGGCGCAGTCTTCCAGACCACCAGCGACACCGAGATCATCGTGCAGTTGATCGCGCACTCCGCCGAGACGACGCTGGTGGACTGCATCGCCGACTCGCTCTCACAGGTCGATGGCGCTTTCTCCATCGTGATGATGACGCGCAACCGCATCTTCGCCGCGCGCGATCCTCGCGGCTTCCGTCCGCTGTGCATGGGCCGCATCCCCGGCGTCGACGGCAAGCCTGATACTTTTGTCTTCGCTTCGGAGACCTGTGCTCTCGACCTGCTGCATGCCAAGTACGAGCGCGATGTGCAGCCGGGCGAGCTGGTGATGGTTTCAGAAGATGGCGTGACCTCGCGCTACTTCAATACGACGACCAAGCAGGCAAGCTGCATCTTCGAGCATGTGTACTTCGCGCGGCCTGACTCCAAGGTCTTTGGCCGCTGGGTGCAGAAGAGCCGTGAAGAGATGGGCCGTCAGCTCGCGCGCGAGTCGGCGGTGGAAGCCGACCTGGTTGTTCCGGTACCGGACTCCGGTGTGACCGCAGCTATTGGCTACTCGGCTCAGTCGGGCATTCCGTTCAACTTCGGTCTAATCCGCAACCACTACGTGGGCCGTACCTTCATTGAGCCGACGCAGCGGGTCCGCGACTTCGGCGTGCGTATGAAGCTGAATCCGTCGCGTGCATTGTTGGAAGGCAAGCGCATCATCCTGATCGATGACTCCATCATTCGCGGAACGACGAGCCGTAAGATCGTCCGCATGTGCCGCGCCGCCGGAGCCAAAGAGGTGCACATGCGCATCTCCTGCCCGCCGACGATCTCGCCGTGCTTCTATGGTGTCGACACGCCCAGCACCAAGGAACTGATCGCCGCGAATAACACTATTGAGGAGATCCGCCAGTTCATCGAGGCAGATTCGTTGGCGTATCTATCGCTTGGCGGTGTGCTGAAGGCTTGTGGAGCGTACGAGCCCCACGGTAACAGCTATTGCACCGCCTGCTACACGGGGAACTATCCGACGCAGTGGGTGGATGTGGATGAGATTCTGCCGGCGGTGGCGGTGAAGGTTTAGATCGGTAGTTTTCGGCCACACCGCCGTGTATCGACATATTCAATAACCGCGCTACACCCGTTGCCCCATTCTTTAGCGAAGCGAAAGGGTGGGTATCGAGCGGAGCGAGACCGTATCTTTTGTTTGTCATCCTGAGCAAAGCGAAGGACCCGCTTTTTGAGGTTTGTCATTTCCCAGCGAAGCGGAGAAATCTGCTTCTCCACCCATACTTTTCTTATCGTGCCCGAGACAAAAAGACGGTCGCGCACAGCGCGATACCCCACGCTAAGCCCCAGTGAGCAAGTTCGCCGGGGACCCCACCCTTCGCGATGAAGCCGCGAAGAATGGGGCAACGGGTGTGTACGCTCACCGAACCTGAAGCCTTCTCCCGCGCGGTCGTTACTTCTTAGAACGGGCAGCGACGACCATGACTTCGATCAGGCCTGTGGGGACTACCAGGCGGCTGACCTGGACTGTCGCGCGGACTGGCTTATTGGGTTGTTCTTTGCTGCCGAAGCGTGACTGGTAGGCGCGGTTCATGCCGTCCAGGTCCATGACGCCGGTCTTGGAATCGGGTGCGAGGAAGACCTGCATCTGCACGATGTCGCCGAGGCCCAGGCCCTGTTCCTTCAGCACCTTCTCGATGTTGCGGAAGGCTCCGAGTGTCTGCTGTTCCGTGTTCTGGTGGAAGACCGGCGGCGTGCCCGGCTCATCCGGCGTGCCCATCACACCGCAGACATACAGCAGGTCGCCAACCCAGATCGCCGGTTCGATCTTTACATCCGGAGCACCGAGGCGCTTGACCACCACGCCCTGCTGGGCGAAGAGGGTACCGGAGAGTAAGAGGAGCGCGGCGACTGCCCGCTTCATACGCGCCTCGCGGCCACGAAGAGGTAGTCCAGAGGGAACTTCATGGTGATTTCGTGCTGACGCAGCAGTGTCGTGATCTGCGCGTAGTGGCGAATGGCGTGGGTCAGCGCGTGGAAGAAGACCGCCTTGCGCGTCGCCACCATCGAGCCCAGTGAGCGGGTGACGAACTCGATCTCTTCGTCCCAGTTCACGCTGCTGTCGGCCAGGACCTTGCGATACAGATCCATTGCACGGTCGTGGGTCGCGTAGACTTCGGCGACTGTGCCGTAGGGGATCTTGTCGTACTCGGTTGCCGGCTCGCCTGCAAGCCGTTCGGCGTAGCGCAACTCGACGGCGACGATGTGCTGCAGCAGGCCGCCGAGCGTGCTCACCTTCGCGATGTCGCAGGGAAACGCCAGCGCTTCGGGGTGTTGTTCCAACAACCCGCGAAGACGATCCGAGGTCTGGGTGTGCCACAGCAACATTTCGTCAGCGGAGAGAACAGGTGCGTTCATGCTCATCCTTCCTTTGTGAGGGCGCGGTGCCCGATATCGCGGCGATAGAACATGCCTTCGAACTGAATGCTCTCCAACCGGCCATAGATCATCGCGAGCGCCGTCTTGAGATCGTCGGCGGCGGCGGAGACTGCAAGCACGCGTCCACCTGCGGTGCGGAACTCGCCATCGACCAGTGAGGTTCCGGCGTGGAAGACCTGCACCGCACCAGTGCCGCTGGTCGGGGTGAGGCCGTCGATCTTCAGGCCGGAACGATAGCTGCCCGGGTAGCCTCCGCTGGCCGCGATCACGCAGGCGCTGGCGCCGGGCTTCATGCGGACAGCCACCTCGTTCACACGACCGTCGATCGCGGCGTCGAAGAGATCGTAGAGATCGGTCTCGAGGCGCAGCACAATCGCTTCCGTCTCCGGATCGCCCCAGCGCGTATTGAACTCCAGCACCATGGGGCCGCGAGCCGTCATCATCAGGCCGCAGAACAGGATGCCGGTGAAGGGTGTGCCCTCCTGGGCCATGCCGTCGACAACATTCTGTGTGACGTGCGTGGTGAGCCAGTCCACCATGGTCGGCTCCAGCAGCGCATCGGTGCAGTATGCGCCCATGCCGCCGGTGTTCAGTCCGGTGTCACCCTCGCCCACGCGCTTGTGGTCCTGCGCCGCGGCGATGGGAATCGCATGGCTGCCGTCACAGAGTGCGAAGAAGCTGACCTCTTCGCCTTCGAGAAACTCTTCCAGCACCAGGCGGGTGTCACTTGTGCCGAGCAGCGAGCCGGAGAAGATGCCTGCGGCGACCTCTTCCGCCTCTGCCTTGGTCTGGCAGATGACCACGCCCTTCCCGGCGGCCAGTCCGTCGGCCTTCACCACCAGGGGCGTATGGAAGATGGGCAGCGACTTCCGTACCTCTTCCAGCGAGGTGCATACGGCGTAGCGGGCCGTGGGAATGCGGCGGCGCTGCATGAATTCCTTGGCGAAGGCCTTGCTGCTCTCTAGCTGGGCTGCGGCCTGTGTCGGACCGAAGACACGCAGGCCGCGCTGCTGCATGGCGTCGACGATGCCGGCGGCGAGGGGAACTTCGGGGCCGATGACGGTCATGCTGGGCTGCTCCTGCTCGACGACGGCGAGCATCGAGGCCACGTCTTTCACATCGACCGGCAGGCAGCGCGCGATCGCGGCAATGCCTCCATTGCCGGGCGCACAGACGACTTCACTTACCTTGGAACTCTGCTGCAACGACCAGACGAGAGCATGTTCGCGTCCGCCACCACCGATTACCAGAACCTTCATATGTTTTGAGCCTAGCAAACTCGACGGGAGTACGGGTTGGGTGGATAGCATGGGCAGCACAAACCAGGTCCTTCGCTACGCTCAGGATGACAAACGAAAAACGGTTCGAGCTTCGCTCGAATTTCCCATCCATCGCGTTGCGATGGATGGGGCACCCAATTGGGTGGCTGGAAGAGCATTATTCAATTCTTCAATCATTCCATCCGCCGCTTTAGCGGCGAGTCTTTTCCCGCTGCCACTCGCGGTAGACTTCGCTTTTGCCCAGGTCGCGGTCGCGCGCTACTTGCTTGAGGGCATCTTTTTCGGAGAGTCCCTGTTTCATCAGTGCGTCGACACTCGCCGCGATGGAAACGGGCGCTGCCTGTACAGCCTCTTCCGCGGCAGGCTCGCCACTAAGCAGCAAAACGAACTCTCCCCGAATCGCGTCACGGGCTTTGAGCGTTTCCAGCATCATGGAAACTGGGCCGCGCAGGTGCTCTTCGTGCAGCTTGGTCAATTCGCGCGCCAGCGCTATCGGATGCTGCGGACCGAAGACGGCAGCTACATCTTCCAGCGTCTCCACGATGCGGTGTGGGGCTTCGTAGAAGATGTGCGTTGTGCCATCCAGTACGAGCGACTCCAACTGCGTTCTGCGCTGGCCCGCCTTGGGCGGTAGAAATCCATGAAAGGTGAAGCTCTCTGTGGACAGACCGCTGGCGATGAGTGCCGAGATCGCCGCGTTGGCTCCAGGAATCGGATAAACCGGAATTCCTGCGGCGATTGCTGCCGCTACCACCTCGGCCCCCGGGTCGGCGATTCCGGGCGTGCCTGCGTCGGAGACGATGGCGATGCGCTGTCCGGCCTGCAACGCTGCCACCAGCTCATCGCTGCGTGAGCGTTCATTGTGCTGGTGATAGCTGATGGTCGGCTTCTGGATCTGGAAGTGATTCAGGAGCTTCTGCGTCTGCCGTGTATCCTCGCAGGCGATGCGATCGACTGACTGCAGCACCCGCAGGGCACGCAGCGTGATGTCTTCCAGGTTACCGATCGGTGTTGCGACGAGATATAAGCCCGGCGCCAGCGGCGCAGGCTCACTCACGACTGCTGCTCCTCAAAGTTGCGCATGCGGCGCTTCAGGGCAAGCAGGCTCATCGACTGGTTCAGGTTCTGCGGCGTGATGATGCCCACGATCCTCTCGCCATCGAGCACGGGAACGAGCTGGGCCTGGGCACGCGGACCCATCATGCGGCGCAGGGTCTGCACCAGCGAGTCGCCGGACTGCGCCGTATGGAAGGCGCGCGACATAATCGCCTGCACGTAACCGTTGCCCTCGGACTGCAGAGCCTCCAGGATGCTCTGCCGGCTGATGACGCCCACCAGGTTATTGCCGCGGGTCACGGGAAAGACATCCTGCATGGAGTGGATCGACTTCTCCAGAGCATCTTCCAGGGTATCGGAAGCGGACAGGGTCGCGAACTCGGTCAGCATGACATCGCGCATCACCACCGTATCGACCGAGCTCTGCAGCATGAGGCCGTGATCTTCCATCTGCGCGCCGATCAGGACAAAGGCACCGATTAGGAGAAGCCAAATGTTGAAGGTGACAATGCCGGCGATGATCATCACCAGCGCGATCATCTGTCCGAAGCCAACGGCAGCGCGGGTTCCGCCGGCCAGACCGCGAGAGCGTGAGAACTCGCCGCGCAGGACGCGGCCCGCATCCAGCGGCCATGCCGGCAGCAGATTGATGGCGCCCAGCAGAAGCTGGATCCAGAATGCGGCGCGCAGCAGGTGGAAGGGCGTGATCCAGGGACGGCTCAGCATATCCACATTCGGCGTCGCGGCGAAGATCAGCAGGCCGATCATCGCGCCGAACAGAAAGCTGGTGATTGGTCCCACGATGGCGATCTTGCGCTGGATGGCGCCTTCGTTGGCGCGCTCCATCGAGTCGGCGGTGGCGAACTGGATCATGCCGCCGGTCGGCAGCAACTGGATGGAACGCAGCTCCAGGTTGAGCCACGAGCAGGCCAGCAGTCGTGCGATCTCCCTCACCACCACGGCAAAGACGAGGATCAGCCAGAGAGCGACGCCGCGCATGCCATTGTGGTTGGAGAACGAAGCCCAGCTCACCGAGAGCGCGAGCAGCAGCACGAAGAAGGTGTGCATGCGTATCTCTACGCCGAACCAACGGCCGAGCGGGATGGACCAGGAGCGCATGAGGTTTATTGTAGTCACGGGATGAGGATCATCGGTGGGAAGTGGAGATCGAGGCAGATTGCGGCGCCAAAAAACGAGGCAACCAGGCCGACCAGCGACCGTCTGCGCGAGACGCTCTTTAACGTGCTGGGACAGGACTGTACCGGCTTGCGTGTGCTGGACTTATACGCCGGCTCGGGTGCGGTGGGCCTGGAGGCCCTGAGCCGCGGCGCGCGCCGTGTCTGGTTTGCGGAGAAGTCATCGTCCTCTCTGGCCACGCTGCGGGCCAATCTGCGGGCGCTGGGAGCCGAGGGAGCCGTCGTCGACAACAGCGGCGTTTCGACGCTGCTCTCCAAACTCGCCAAAGAAAAGACCGCGATCGACCTGATCTTCCTCGATCCGCCATGGGATATGGCGCAGGAGTACGAACGCACCCTCGCCTTCCTGGGCTCGCATGAAGAGCTGCTGAACGATGGCGCCCGCGTGGTCGCCGAGCATCGCAGCAAGGTGGAGCTCCCGGAGCGGGCCGGCAACCTTGAGCGCACGCGTGTGCTCAAACAAGGGGACGCTTCCTTGAGCTTTTACCAATGGAATAGCTGAATCCGGGCGCTGGAGCCGTTGCAGCCGGACCATTCAACTATTCAACGATTCAACCATTCATACTGATTTCTATGCGCTTGATTCTCGCTTCCGCCTCTCCTCGCCGCCGGGAACTCCTCACCCAGGCCGGCATCCCATTCACGGTGGAGACGGCTGATATCGACGAATCGCAGTATCCCGGAGAAGATCCGGTGGCCTATACCACCCGCCTGGCACGTGAGAAGGCGCAGGTCGTGCTCGCCAGGCATCCCTGCGAACACGATCTGGTGGTGCTGGGCGCCGATACTACGGTGACGCTCGATAACACGTTGCTGGGAAAACCGACAGGCGCCGCTGATGCGAGAGTGATGCTGCGCACCCTGAGCGGACGCGTTCACCAGGTGGTCACTGGCGTTGCCTTGCTGTCGTTTCAGAAGGCGGTGGTGCATGCCGAGACGACCAACGTCTTCTTCCAGACGATGACGGAGCAGGAGATTGCCGAGTACATCGCTACCGGGGAACCGATGGATAAGGCCGGGGCGTATGGCATTCAGGGTAGTGCCGCACGGTTTATTCCGCGGATTGAAGGGGATTATTCCAACGTTGTAGGTTTGCCGATTGCAGCTGTGGCGAATCTTTTGAAGAGTTTTTGAATAACCACAGAGTTTTGAATAACCACGACACTGGGTGCCCCGGGTCCCTCGGGGACCTGGGTATTCGAGCGAAGCTCGAACCCCTTTCCTTCAACCTGAACGAGTGAGAAAGATCCGCTTGAAATGAAGTGCCTAGGAAAGAAAAGGCCGGGCCCACGTCCCTAAGGGGACATGGGGCACCCAGTTCGGTGGCTCAACTAGCAGCCAGGAACTAGCAACTAGCAACCATCCGCGCCAGCAGTTCCGTACGTGGGGCGATGTGTGCGATCTCAATCTGCTCGTGCACTGCGTGTGCTCCGATGCCGACCGCGCCCATGCCATCGAGCGTTGGTGCAAACGGAGCGGTGAAGTTGCCGTCCGAGCCTCCGCCGGTCGCTGCTTCGTCCAGTGAAAACCCAAGGCCAGCCGCTAGTTTCTTCGCCTGGCGATAGAGCCGCACAGTTCCCGCGGACCGCTCCATCGGAGGGCGATTGATGCCGCCGGTCACCGTCACCGTGCACTCCTTGTCCACAACCTTCAGTGCGCGCAGCTTGCGATCGATGCGTTCGCCATCGCGCACGGTTGGGATCCGCAGATCGATCTCGGCCCAGGCTTCGGCGGCAATCACATTCGACTTGGTGCCGCCGCCGATGACGCCGGCGTTCAGCGTGATGCCGCGCTTCAGGTCATTCAGTTCGGCAATCTTCAGCAACTGCCGCGAGAGCTCCAGTGTCGCCGAATGCCCTTTCTCCGGATCCACACCCGCATGTGCGCTCACACCGGTCACGGCAATGCGATAGTTGCCGATTCCCTTGCGCTGGGTCTTGTAAGCCCAGTTCGGCGCCTGTGCCGGCTCCAATACAAAGACCGCCTCGGCTGTCTGTGCGATCTTCTCCGTGACGGGCCGTGACGCAGGGCTGCCGATCTCTTCGTCGGAGACGAGCAGCAACACCACCTCGCGTTGCAGCTCCGCAACGCGCAAGGCTTCCAGCGCCATCGCGACTCCGAGCTTCATGTCCAATACGCCGGGGCCATAGAGATGGGTCGCTGTCTGCCGCCAGGGCATCGTCTTCAGTGTGCCGATGGGCCATACGGTATCGAGATGGCCGAGCAGGACGACCGGCTTACGCCCCTTGCGCTTCGAGCCAAAACGCAATTCGAGCAGGTCGCCGTGCTGCTTCTGCCGATGGCGCTTGACCTGCGGCTGCAACCCTGCGGCAAGTTCCAACAGGACGTCGTTGCAACGATCGACTGCGGCCTTATCGTCCGATGGAGAGTCGATCTCCACCAGCTTCCGTGTCTGGGTAATGACGCGGGCGACGTCGATGGTCATGCGATGGAGTCCTTGATCTCGCGCGGCTTCCACTGCCGTGCCTCGTCGACAAAGCGCTCGAAGATCGCCCGTGAAGCCGGCGAATGATCGAAGGTGCGCTCCGGATGCCACTGCACTCCCAGCACAAAGTGGCCTGGATGCTGGCCTCCTTCGACGGCCTCGATGACGCCGTCCGTAGGACACCGCGCCACAATTCGCAGACCGTCGCCGGGATCCTGCAGCGCCTGGTGATGGCTGCTGTTCACCGGCACCGTGAGCATGTGGTCATGCTCCGGAACGCCCGTTGCCGCCACAATGCCGCCCAACATGGAGTCGGCTGCCACCTCGGCTGGATGAGCCTCCATCACTTCGCGGCCGGCACGATGATCGATCCCGGTGTCCTGCACATGCTGTACTAACGAGCCGGTCCGCCACACATTCAACATCTGCACACCGAAGCAGATGCAGAGCAGTGGCTTGTGCATGTTGTGCGCATCCTGCAGCAGCAGCTCATCGACATTCTCGCGCGCGGGATCGGCATCGGCGGTCTCAGGATCGCGCGGCTGCCCATACTTCTGCGGATTCACATCGGCGCCGCTGCCGGGCAGAAGAAAGGCCTGGCAGCTGTTGGCAATCCTGGCAATCTCAGCGTTGGTGCTGTCCAGCGGCACCGGAACCGGCTCCGCTCCGCAACGCCGAAGCGCCTCAGCATACTGCGGCCACGCACGCTGCGAGTACGCTGCATCGGTAGACCAGGGAATAGGGATAGCAATACGGGGTGTATCCATAAAGGACTTATTTTATTGAATGATTGAATAACGAAATAATTGAATAAGACGAAAAGCTGAACGGGCAGCGTCGGCGATTATTCAATCATTCAATTTTTCAATCATTCCAGTCGTTTACGGCGTTCGCCGTAAACGGAACTCATCTTTCACTTCTTTGCCGTTCTTTGTCCGCGTCAGCGTGCTGAACAGCATCGCTCCATGCCGCTCGTAGTGGAGCGTGATTTTGCCGTTGGAGAAGGTCACGGAGTTGGCTTCGTGCTCCGTCATCGGCAGGCGGACGAACTCGTCCTTTGGCTCCCAGCCCTGCAGATTGGCGTTGAAGTGCTTCATCTTGTAGACCGGCTGGCCGTTCTCGATCTCGATCGCCCAGAACTCATAGAAGACCGGAGCCTCATCCTTGAGGACGCGATAGGTGCCGACCATGCTCTCCCCAATGGGAGACGACCAGTACTCCTCTTCGGTGGCCGAGGTCCAATGGCCGCTGAGAAACGCCAGTGGCGCCAGACGTGGGTCGGCCTTTGGCTTCTGAGCCAGGGCAGGAACAGTCAGCAGCAACAGTACTAGAGCATTTCTCCTGTAGCTGGGTATCCCGGGACGAGCGTGCAGCGGCGTTTTCATTGCGGAAAACGCCCATAGATGCACAAGCCCTGCTCTACACCTACAGGAAAAATGCTCTATCCAGCGTTTCATCATTGGCCTATCACCGGCTTCAACTATTCAACCGAATCCACGGGTTCAACCGCGCCGTTTTCCTCAACGGGAAAACGGTCGCCTTTGCGGCGGTCGAAGAGTTTGCGGATGATCCAGAAGCCTACGAGCAGCAGCAGCAGGCCACCGATGCCGATGACATAACCTGTGTGCTCATGAATCATGTTGCCGGCGGTGTCGATGATCTGCGGGCCGTAGAGGATGGTGATGACTGCTTCGGCTCCGAAGCGGAGGAACTTGCCCAGGAAGATCGCCAGAAAGAATGCCGTCGTGCGCATCTCGAAGACGCCGGCGGCAAACTCGAAGAGCTTGATCGGTGTCGGCGGCGGCAGCATGGCCGGGATCATGATGGCCAGGAACTCCTGCCGCTCAAAGCGGTCACGGAGCTGCTCATAGCGCTTGCGGTTGATCCGCTTCAGCAGAAACAGCTCGCCACCGGCACGGCCGACATAGAAGGGCACCAGGCTTCCAATCGCGGAACCCGCCGCTGCCAGCAGCACAAACAGGAACGCCTTGGGGTGATCGTGGACGACATAGGCGATGAGCAGGGCGTCGATCGGGACCGGAATGGTCGCGGAGTCAATGAGGGCAAGAGCGCCGATTCCCCAGAAGCCAAGCGGCAGCAGCAACTTGAGCAGCCAAGCGAGGAACTTGTGAATAAGTACTGAAGGTGAAGATTTCACGGAAGTTCCATTTTATCGTGCCTGGGTTAACTTGATTTGACTTTGGACGCCGCTTACCGGTTCAGGCCGGCGTGATCGGTGTGCCCCGCCAGAAGCTCGAGGGCATGCGGCAGAAGGGGAAGCACGGTCTCCAGCGACTCCTGCGCACCGCTGGGGCTTCCAGGAAGGTTGATGACCAGCGTCCGGTCGAGGATGCCGCAGACACCCCGGCTGAGCGCAGCCAGCAGCGTTTTTTTTGCCCCCTCGAAGCGCATGCGCTCCGCCAGACCGGGAACCAGCCGGGTGCAGACCGAAAGTGTGGCCTCCGGCGTGACGTCCCGTTCCGCCAGGCCTGTTCCTCCGGTGGTGACCACAAGCTGCGCCTCTCTGGCCGACTCCCGCAGTGCGGAAGCAATGGCCTCCACATCGTCCGGAACCAGCCGCTGATCGACCGTAAACCCTGCCGCTTCAAGCACCTTCCGCACCCGGGGACCGGAGAGATCCTCTCTTCGGCCGGCGAAGCTGCTGTCGGAAACAGTAATGACTGTGGCGCGCACCCGGTCATTGTACGGGGGGAGGGTGAGAAAATAGTAAGAAGGTCAACTGCCGACGAGACTTCCTGTCCGCGGCAGAAGTCTTATCTCAAGATGACGCCAGTGGAAACGCCACCCAACGCTCCTTCGCCGGAGCTTAGCGGCCGTAAAGCCCGCCGCTACGACGAGATGGAGCACCATGAGCTGCTCCACCTGATGGATGAGATCGACGATGAGCGCGCCCGGGCGCGTTTCCGCGAGTCGATCTATATCTCGATCATCGTCTGGTTCATCCTCGGCTGGTTCATGCTCTATGGCCCCAGGGTGCTCTTCCACCAGGGCAAGGTCATTTCCGTTGTTGACGCCCTGAAGCAACGCGATAAGGAACTGCGCTACCTCGATCTACCGCCGGATGTCGGCAAGAAGCTGCCGAAGAAGCCCACGGACATCATCAGCGACAAGGATCGCGTCGCCCAGACGAAGACGCCTACGCTCGACAAGAAGACACTGCAGCAGTTGCAGGCGATGCAGCGCAGCGCTCCTCCGGCGCCGGTGCAGGCGCCTCCCGCGCCCCAGCCTGCTCCGCAACAGGCAGCCCCCGCACCTGCTCCACAGCCGCAGCAGCCGGCGCCACAACAGGCACAGCAGCCGTTGCCGTCTACGCCGCTACCGCAGCATCAGCCTCCGCCGCAGCAGCAGGCGGCCCTGGATGCACCTAAACCCAACTTCAATACCAATCGCGCGGCTACCGGCTTCGGCAACCTGGTGCAGCAGGCCGCGCAGGCAGCCCGGAACGGCGGTGGCGGCGGCAACTACGGCGCCAATGCTAACCCGCAGCACCCCGGGCTACAGGCAGGCGCTGAGATTCTCTCCGACACCATGGGCGTGGACTTCGGTCCCTACATGCGCCGCCTGCGGAACGACATCCAGCGCAACTGGGATCCCCTGATCCCTGAGTCGGTCCGTGCGCCGATTCTGAAACAAGGTGTAACTGGTATCCGCTTCGTGATTCTTTCGGATGGCCGCATCGGCAACATCCTGCTGGAGACCAAGTCCGGGGATGTCGCCCTGGACAAAGCCGCCTGGGGAGCCATCACCGCCGAAGGACAGTTTCCGCCGCTACCCAAGGAGTTCAAAGGTCCCTATCTTGAACTGCGCTGCGGATTCTTCTACAACATGCCCGTGCAATGAAGCCTGACGCGTCAACCTCCATCGCGCGCGGTCTTCTTGTCCTGGCTCTTCTAGTCATCGCCGGAGCGTTGTGGCGCGCTCATCTGCACCACACGCTGGGGGCGGGATGGTGGAAGCCATGGTAGAGCCTCAGCCTCTACTGGTCGTACTCGTCGGTCCGACGGCAAGCGGCAAAACTTCGCTGGGCATTCACCTGGCGCAGCGCTTCCACGGCGAGATTGTGAGCTGCGATTCGGTCTCCGTCTACCGTGGTATGGATATCGGCTCCGCCAAGCCATCTGCGGAGGAGCGCGCCGCTGTTCCTCATCACCTGATCGACATCCTCAACCCCGATGAACCCTGCACCGCCGGCGACTACAACCGCGAGGCCCGTGCCGCAATTGCCGGGATCGCCGCACGCGGCCACTTGCCGATCGTCAGCGGAGGCACGGGTCTCTATCTGCGGGCGCTCACCGATGGTCTGTTCGAAGGTCCCCAACGCGACGAAGAGCTGCGGGAGCGGCTTCGTCAGCGTGTTGCGACACGCGGCAGCGAGTATCTGCACCGTCTACTCACACGCCTGGACCGCAAAGCCGCTGAGAGCATCCACGCCAACGACACCCCGAAACTGATTCGCGCCGTCGAGGTCTGTCTCACGGCGAAGACCCCGATGACCGAGGCCTGGCAACAGCAGGGACGCGATCCGCTCACCGGCTACCGCATTCTGCGTATCGGCCTCAACCCCGACCGCACACTACTCTACGACCGCATCAATCGCCGCGCCGCAGCCATGTTCGATCACGGCCTGGTCGAAGAGACTGCCGCACTCGTTGCGAAATACGGCGCCGACGTCCGCCCTCTGACATCACTCGGCTACGCCCAGGCGTTGGCACTACTGCAAGGCACACTCACTCGCGAAGAGGCCATCGCCGCAGCACAGCAGGGTCACCGCAACTACGCCAAGCGCCAGCTCACCTGGTTCCGCCGGGATGCGGATGTTCATTGGTTGAGTGATTTCGGAGATACGGATGGGGTGAGGGAAAGCGCGGTGGAGTTGGTGGCCGCAGGGTTGAATAGTTGAATAGTTGAATGGTTCCGCCAATCGCCGACTGGGGCGGGCCTTACTATTCAACCATTCAACTATTCAACCTTCTGAGGCGTCCTTATCCTCTCCTTCGCCTTCCCCCACTTTTCCTTCACGCGCTCCAGCAGGCGCGCCGCCCAGGGGCGGTCGACTGCAAGGACGGCCAGACCGCCGATCAGCAGAGGAATTCCGGGAATTACGGGCAGGACGCAGCCTGCCACTCCGATAAGAATCAGAAGCCAGGCGCCGCTCTCACGAAGGATTCGCTTCACCTGTCGTTAGACGCAGGATTTGCGAACCTCAACCAATGTGGAATAAAAAGTTGCTCCGCCGCCGATATCGGTAAGGCGTTCGCTGGTGAGCAAATTGATGCCCTGCCCCTCGGCGTGGGTCTTATTCCAGGAGAGGCGGGAAGCGACGACGCCCTCTGGTACGGTGCCGTCGACGTGGGCGGTAAGCTGCATCCGGCCGCGGTCGTTGAAGATTTCGACCGGGTCTCCAGTGGCGATGCCGCGCAGGGCGGCATCGGTGCGATGCATCTCCAGCACGCCGATGCGTCCACTTTCCAGCTTCTGGTGGCTTTCCAGATTGGCGAAGGTGGAGTTCATGTAGTTGTCGGCCTTGCGCGGCAGGAACTCCAGTGGATAGATCGCAGCCTGTGGGCTCAACCGCGACTCGCTGGGAGCGTGGAAGGTTGGAATCGCATCGCTTCCCGCTTCCACCATCGCGGTCGACGAAAACTCGCCCTTTCCGGAGGGCGTACGGAACCACCCCGGCGAAGAGAAGGGCTCACCTTCCGGCAGATTCAGGCGGACATGGCCTTCCTTCTCCAGGCGTTCTGGCGTAATACCGGCAAACCACGGATGTGAGGTCTCGTACGCCTGCGCGATCAGATCGTCTTCGGTGTCGTGGAAGCAGGCCTCCGGAAATCCCATGCGCTGGCCGAGTTGGCCGAAGAGCCACACATTCGACTTCGCCTCGCCCAGCGGTGCGATGGCTGGTGATGAGATTTGCGCGAAGAGATGGCCATAGGCTCCCTGCGTGTCCTTCACTTCCAGGAAGGTCGGCGCGGGCAGCAGGACGTCCGCGTAGTCGGCCGTGTCGGTGAAGAACTGTTCGTGTACCACCGTGAACAGGTCTTCGCGAGCCATGCCGCGCAGTACAGCATTCTGGTTGGGAGCCACGGCCGCGGGATTGCTGTTGTAGACAAACATCGCCTTTACTGGCGGATCGTTCAGCTCTGTCAGCGCCTGGCCGAGCTGCGACATGTTCACCACGCGCGCCTCGCGCTTCAGAGGGCTGGCGAGCATCAGCTCCGGCATCTGTAGCCGTGTCGAATTGAAAGGGAATGAACCTGAGGTGGAAAGCTGCACGCCTCCGCCGCGATGCATCCAGGCGCCGGTCAGCAGCGGCAGCATCAGCACCGCGCGAGCGCCGGCGCCGCCGTTCTCGCTGCGCTGGATGCCGTAGTTCAGGCGAATCGCCGAGGGCACCGCACGCGCGTACTCCCGCGCCAGGCGCTCAATATCGGCGGCGGCCACTCCGGTAACCTTCTCCACCTGTGCTGGAGCGTATTCGGGTTGCAGGACATGGCGCTTGAGGTCGTCGAAGCCATGCGTGCAGCGGGCGATATATTCCTTGTTCTCCAGACCGTCACGCACGATGACATGCATCATGCCCAGCGCCAGAGCGGTATCCGTTCCCGGATGGATGGCGATGTGCCAATCCGCCAGAGCCGCGGTGCGGGTCTTATACGGATCGATGACGATCAGTTTCGCTCCATTGCGGCGGGCCTGTTCGATGAAGGGCCACAGATGGATGTTGTTGCCGTGAATATTCGCGCCCCAGGCGATGATGGAGCGGGCATGCGCGAAGTCCTGCGGCTCGACACCGAGCTTCACGCCGTAGACGCTCATCATGGCGGCGCCGCCGGCACTGGCGCAGATGGTGCGGTCGAGCTGCGAGGCTCCCAGGCGATGAAAGAAGCGGCGGTCCATGGAGCCATAGCCCAACTGGCCGATGGTTCCCGCATAGGAGTAGGGCAGCACCGACTCCGGCCCGTGGGTCTCCGTGATGGTCTTCAGGCGCCCGGCAACCAGGTCCAGTGCCTCATCCCAGGAGATGCGCTCGAACGCAGCGGCCTCGTTGCCCTTCTCCAGTGGACCTTTCCGGGCATCGGCACGGCGGCGCATGGGATAAAGCAGGCGATCAGGCGAATAGACACGGTCGAGATACTTGGCGACCTTACCGCAAAGAAAGCCACGCGTCACCGGATGGGAGGGATCGCCCTGCACTTTGGTAGCGCGTCCGGTCAGCGTATCGACCGTTACCAGGACACCGCAGGAGTCTGGGCAGTCATGCGAACAGACGGTGTGCACCACTTTCGTATTGGCCTGCGCGTGGGGCATAGATACATTTTAGTCATGCGCCGTATTTTGCTCGCCCTGGTCCTTGCCTCCGCCACCCTTGCACCTGCCCAGTTGGGAACCGTACCCCAGCAGACCCTGGACTGCATCAAGGTGCTGCTGGCGCAGGAACGGTCGTGGAATGCCGGCGACATTGAAGGCTTCCTGACGGGCTACAAAGACTCCCCAGAGACGATCTTTGTCAGCCGCGGCGTGCATAAGGGTTTTGCAGAGTTGGCAGACAACTACCGCCGCAGCTATCCGACCAAAGCCGCGATGGGCACGCTGAGCTTCAGTGATTTCGATGTGAAGCAGCTTGATGAGAATTTCGCGGTGGTGCTGGGAAGGTTCCATCTTGAGCGGAAGAAGCAGGACGGCGGAAATGCTGAGGGTGTCTTTTCGCTGGTCATGGAGAAGACTGACGCCGGATGGAAGATTGTGGTCGATCACACCACGTAAAGGCAGTTGCCAGTTAACAGTCTCCAGTTGCCAGTTGGGGTGTGGACGGGATGAACTGTTGGTGTGCCAATGGGCACGCGTGCGCGCATCGTCCCTAAGTGGGTGCCCCGTCCTCGCAACGCTAGGGCGGGTAAGGACGCCCCAATCTTTTCGATTTGTCATCCTGAGCGAAGCGAAGGACCTGCTTTTGCGTCTTGTTCTTCGTAACAAAGAACAAGACATTCGCGCCCCGCGCGAACTGTAGTGCTTAAGGGCGCGGCTTCAGCTGTTCGGTTCCATGACATCCTTTACAGGTTTATGCCTATTTAGGGGTTGTTGGATGGCTTGGAGGAAGGTGGCAACCAATTCTTCTCCGCCCATACCGTACGTCTTCAACTTTCAACTTGAAACTCTTCAACTCTCGCTTCTCCATCCCAGCTAGCCGAGCTATCTATCAAGGAGCCTTTTTAGCAAGATTTGTCCATTTTCTGGACTTTCTTAGCTTCCCGTTCGGCTTTGATCTTCGCGCTAATCTCCGCTTTGCTTGTGGGCTTGGTGTGTTTGTTCATTAGCGTTATCTCCTTTGGGTGGTCTCACCCAGTGGCATCCCTGCGGTGTGACGCGCGCCAAATGAATATGACCGCCGAACCCCTCGCAGTCGATAAATCTTCCGCGCCCGTCTATGCATTGCTGCGCATAGGACAAAAGAAGCTTTTCTGCTTCGGGCAACGATTTGGTACTTTCGTCCGCGTTCATTCCTTCCGCGATTCTCATGGAGCCTGATACCACTGTGAGGCACCCAGAAGGCGGCGAAGCGAAGTGTCCCCATTCTGCACCCATTAGTACCCCGTCACGACTCCTTATGTGGATAGCAGCTTCAATCGGTTGGGTTTTGAAATAACCAACTACTAAGAGATGAGCAATTCGTTCGTTCTCCGCGTATGTGGGAATCTTTGCGCCTTGAACATGATGGACTACGCGCTCATGAACGCCACGAACGATACTTTCTATCAGCTCCACCGCACAATCAAACCGAGTCGGACGTAATTCATCAATGGACTCTAAAGTGAGACTTTGTAGCGAGTATTTCTTGCCTGACGGACAATCAAAAGACGATATCCCTGCCCAACCGAACGCAAAAGAAAAATTAGGAAGTTCACCGAAAGCTATCTTTTGCCCCGTACCTGTGATTACTCTCCCTGATTCACCATCAATCCGCCGCCCATCGGCAACAATGGCCGCGCCTTCCTCCGTGAAACGCGAAGCTAATACTGTCATTCCTCGCGAGTTTATATGAGACTCTCCGAGGAAAATAGGACCGCGCCAACGAATGTATGGGAACAATAGCAAACCTTTCTTTAGGTCTTTAGGTCTGCTGATGTGTCAATTTTCTATGGCCCTCTCACTAAACATGTGTGAAAGGGATAATCAACATTAAGAGTTGTGGCATCCTTGCCCGCCCTAGCGTTGCGAGGGCGGGGCACCCGCTTAGGGACGATGCAGGCAAAAGCGTCGCGCAAAGCGCAATACCCCATTCTTTATCTTCGACAAAGAATGGGCAACGAGACAATTCAACCATTCAACCATTCAACAAGAGCGCGCCTACTTGGCCGTTGGGTACAGTCCTTCCAACGATTTAGGCGCGCTCAGATTCACCATCTTCCTCGGCATCATGGCGTCGCGCTGCGATGCGTTCCATAGAAAGATCGCCATGATGGTCGCGGCCTGGCGCAGGTCAGGTTCTGAGATCCGCTCATAGGTGTCGAGCGCGGTGTGGTGGGTGCGGGTTTCGTAGTCGCGGGGATCCTGGATGAACTGGAAGCCTGGAAGGCCGGCCTGATCGAAGCTGACGTGATCGGTCGCGCCCGTCGCTCGTTCTGAGATGGTGGTGAAACCGAGATCTTTCACCGGCTCCATCCACAGGCGGAAGATGCTCGCGGCTTCGCTGTTGCCCTCGGCATAGATGCCCAGGAACTTGCCGGTGCCGTTGTCCATGTTGAAGTAGGCGTCGAAGTTCGCATGGTCGGCCTTAGGAGTTACGCTGCTCGGCAGCATGACGAACGGAGGCAGGTTCTTGTATTTCTCTCCCTCGGGATACTTCATGCTCGCCAGATGGTTCACGACGTAACCGCGCGATCCGTAGATACCCTGCTCCTCACCGCCCCATAGCGCGACCCGGATAGTGCGCCGCGGCTTGAGGTCGAGCGCCTTGAGGATGCGTAGCGCCTCCATCGCTACCACCACGCCCGCACCGTCATCGGTGGCGCCGGTGCCCGCGATCCAGCTATCGAGATGTCCACCGGCCATCACGACCTGGTCCTTCAGCGTAGGATCCGTGCCCGGCAGATCGGCAACAACGTTCAGCCCGTCAACCTTCTCGCCCGTGAACTCTGTCTGGATGTTGATGCGCACGCTCACCGGGACCTTATGTTCGAGCAGACGTGACATACGCAGGAAGGATTCCGTGTTGATCACGGCGCCGGGAATCATCTGTCTGTGTTCCGGCTTGAAGACAAACCAGCCGAAGCCCGCCGTGCTGGTGTCATCGTGCAGCGCTCCGTTGCTTCCGCCTGGAATCAGTGCGGCGACAGCGTGTTCGGCGGCAAAGAACTTCGCGAGGTCCTCCTTGAAGGTCGTAAAGCGCTTGCCCCAGAAATCGGGGTCGGTGGGCAGTACATCTGTTTCGCCCTGGTCGCCGTCCAGCGGAAATTCGGAAAGGTGCTGCAGCTTCGCGGCATCATAGCTTTCGATCGGGGCCGGAGGATTGGGTGAGGTCTTCGGGGCGTCTCCGTAGAGAACCACCTTCCCGGCCAGCTTGCCCTTCCACTTATCGAGATCGGCCGGCGTGCGGAGCGTAGGTACAGCGATCACCTCGGCCGTGATCTCTCCCTTGGTCGCAGGCGACCAGGGACCGGCCTGGGCCAGCATGGTGGCAGTTCCGGGTTGCGTCATCAGCACCGAGGCGCCGACCTGCCGCCAGCCCATGCCGGTCTCGCCAAAGCTCTCGGTATGGGCATTCACCAGCCCCATGTGCTTGAACTGATCGACGGACCAGTCGGCGGCCTTCTGGTAGTCCGGGGAGAAGGTCAGGCGCGGACCGGAGAGGTCGAAGAGCGCTCCGGCGTACTCCATCACGTGCGAGCGGCTGATGCCCTCCTCGCGGATGCGGGCGATGGTCGCGAGGTCGAGTGTCTCGGCTGCGGGCTGTGCGGGCCTGGTTGTGGAGGGATTGTCCGCAGCGAACGCAGTCAGGCTCAGGGCTAGAGGAAGGACGAAATACCGGTGCATTGTGAAGGAATCATACTTCTAGTTGCTAGGCTGTATCGACAAATTCAAGTTTGAGTTTTCTTGGGAAATTGGGTGTATTTCGCTTTCTGTATCTTCTTGAGATAAGCCACAACGATGAAATTGGCGACGGTAAGCACCAAAGGTGCGCTCTATACCAGCCTAGGGTGAA
>NZ_JBFRFJ010000028.1:0-32967 GCF_052114765.1 Terriglobus sp. 2YAB30_2 | reverse complement strand
ATACAACCGAAATTCCCAGATTCCCACCGCCTCCACCACTACCTGAAATCAAAAAAACTCAGATACATAAACCTACCGAGCAAAAAGTGTTACCCATCTGCCCGGTCTAAACTGTTACCTATCTCCCAGGCTGCACAACAAAACGTAGCGCCTTCGGCGCTTTGTTTAATTGCTTGCCTATCTATCCGCAAGGAGTCACCTGGATCGCGACGGCGTAAGCCGGTCCGCACCGGCAGGTGCGGATGTCTTGCTTAAGGACACGGCTTCAGCCGTGTCGTAGTGGAGGCGAAAGGTAGGCGGCTTCAGCCGCTGAGGTACCGTGGGTACCACCTTTGCCAATTTCTTCGCTTCACGATGAAATGACAACGCCGCCCTTACGAAGCCATCAGCTCCGTACGCATCTTGCTGTCGAGATGCCGCATCATCTCCGGCACCTCTTCCGCCGGAACCGGCTTCGAGAAGAGATAGCCCTGCCCGTATCCGCACTCGATGCGGATAAGCTGCGTCAATTGCTCCATGTTCTCGATACCCTCGGCCAGGACACGCATTCCCAACGCCTTGCCCAGAGCCACGATCGACCGTGGAAGACTCAGACTCTCTTCCGTCTGATCGATGCGCTGCACGAACGAGCGGTCCACCTTCAACGCATCGAAGGGGAAGCGATGGAGATAGCTCAGCGAGGAGTAGCCGGTGCCGAAGTCGTCCATATCGATACCAATGCCCAGTTCCTTGATCTCGCGGAAGAACTCACCGGTGGTGGTATCGCTGTTGATCAGAAGGCTCTCCGTCACCTCCAGCCGCAGGTTCTGCGGCGGAAGTCCGCTGTCCTGCAACTGATCGCGAATGAATCCCACCAGGCCCTTATCGCCGATCTGACGGCCGGAGATATTGACGGCGACGTTCATCTCATCGGTCAGAATTCCGTCCTTGCGCCACTGCTCTGCCTGCCTTATCGCCTGCCGCAGCGTGACCATGCCAAGCTCGCGGATCAGCCCCGTCTCTTCGGCCACGGGAATAAACTCTGCCGGCGAGATCATCTCTCCATCCGGATGCTTCCAGCGCACCAGCGCCTCAAAGCCGATAACCTGTCCGCTGCGTAGCGCTACCTTCGGCTGGTAGTAGAGAACAATCTCATCGCGCTCCAGCGCCCGCCGCAGATCAAGCTCCAGTTGCACCCGCTTTGCCGCATCCTCGCGCATGTGCGGAGCAAAGGCCACGTGGGCCGAGCGGCCGGAGTTCTTGGCGTGATACATGGCAAGATCAGCGTTCTCAAGCATGCTCTGCGCATCCCGTACCAATGCATCCGCGGTGGCAATTCCGATACTGGCCGAAAGGAAGAGCGTCTGCTCCCGGCTCACAATCGGAGCCTGCAGCACCTCCTGCAATCGCTGGACGTAGGTAGCAATATCCCCCTCGCCGGGAGCATGCGCCAGCAGAATGGCGAACTCATCACTGCTGAGACGGGCGGCACAGCTATGCGGCCGATCGGCGAGACTCTTGCGGATACGCGCTGCAATCTCGAGCAGAACGATATCGCCCTCCGCATGGCCCAGGCTGTCATTGATGCGCTTAAAGTGATCGATGTCGACATAGATCACGGCATACGTCTCGTCCTCGCTGGAAGACTTGTCGATGCGGCTCTGGATACGGTCAATGAACGATGCCCGGTTATGAAGATGGGTCAGCGGATCCGTGGCGCGAATGCGATTACGGTCGCTCAGTGCGCCGACCATGCGTTGTGGCTCGCCGGATGCGCCGGTCAGCAGCAGACCGCTGCATTCGACCCACCGCCACTCTCCATCACCATGCAGATAACGGAACTCGCAGCTGAAGTTCTGCTGGCCGTGTAACGCATGGGCAATCTCTTCATGGATCCGTTTACGGTCGCCCCGATGGATATGCCGGTAGCACCCGCGCAGGCTGGTGATGTGCTCCTGCCCTCCATAACCAAGCAGCGTGCTGCAGCGGGCGGAAAGATAGATCTCGCCGGAGCGAAGGTCCCAGTCCCAGATGCCATCAGAGGTCGCGCTGGTGGCCAGACGATAACGCTCGCTGGCAAGATCGATCTGCTGCTTGGCATACTCAAGCTGCAATGCGGTGGTGCGCTGGTCGATCAGGTAAGAGGCTGCATTGGCGAGATGGCGCAACAGCTCTGTCTCCCGCTCATTCAGAGTGCGCGGCTCACTGTCGATGATGCAGAAGCTGCCGAGACGTATGCCATTGGGCGTAACGATCGGAGAGCTGGCATAGAAGCGGATATACGGCTCTTCCACGACGAAGGGATTGGTCGCAAAGCGAGGATCGAGACGCGCATCGGGAATGATGGTTTCGCCTTCCGTCAGCAGAGAATGCGCGCAGAACGAGAGATCGCGCGGCGTCTCGCGGATGGGCGTTCCCTGGACTGATTTGAAGAACTGGCGGTCCTTATCGACCATCGAGATCAATGCGATAGGAACAGAGAAGATCTTGACCGCCATCGCTGTGAGCTGGTCGAACGCCGGCTCCGAAGGCGTGTCCATGATGCAGAGGCTACGCAAGACTGCAAGACGTTCATCCTCATTCGGCGGAAGCGCAGCCGGTACTGCTCCAGTAGGGGGATGCGTCACCATGACAGCTCCACATTCGTCAGAATCCGACACGAAAGGCGGGCCCGCTCGGTAACCTGCAAGGTACATCGTTCCCCCTCGATTGTCCATGTAGTTTCGTACAAGTGCCCTCGAGGAAACAGTCGGCTTCTGTTTTTTTGCACCCACGGTAACATGACTCGTGACCTCCAAAATAGACGCAGTGGTTCACAAGGTTGCGTGGCGCATCCTTCCGCTCACGCTCGTACTGTATTTCATCGCCTATCTGGATCGCGTCAATATCGGCTTTGCCGCCGCGGCCATGCGGCGTGATCTCGGCTACTCCGGCACCCTCTTCGGGACAGCCAGCGGCGTCTTTTTCGCCGGCTATCTGTGTGCTCAGCTACCGTCAAACCTGGCGCTGCGCCGCTTCGGCGCACGTAAATGGATCGCCATCATCATGGCGGTGTGGGGCGTGCTCTCGGGCCTTGTCGCCTTCACCCACACACCCACCCAGTTTCTGGTGCTGCGCTTCCTGTTGGGTGTCGCAGAAGCGGGTTTCTATCCCGGCATCATCTACTACCTCAGCATCTGGCTGCCGCGAAGCCAGCGTACACAGTTGATCGCGTGGTTCATCTTCGCCATTCCGCTGGCAAATATCTTCGGCGGCCCGCTCTCCAGCGCCATCCTGCATCACGGAGCAGTCGCAGGCCTGCGCGATTGGCAGATACTGCTGATCGCGGAGTGCCTGCCCGCTCTCTTCTTCTCCGTCATTGTTCCCTTCTGCATGACCGATCGTCCGCAGCAGGCGCAGTGGCTGACCGAAGACGAACGCATAGCGCTGCGTACGGCAATCGCTGCCGCAGAACAGAAGGCCAGTGAGATCGGATACACCGGCACCGAAGCTTCGCTCTATGCCAGCCCGGCGATCTATCTCTTTGCACTGGTGTACTTCACCACCCAGATCGGCCTCTATGGCCTGGTCTTCTGGCTTCCGCAGATGCTGAGCGGCCTCGGCCTGCCGCAGCTTCAGGTGGGATGGACAGTCGCGGCCGTCTTTCTTCTGGCTGCCGTCATCATGTTCGTGTGGTCACGGCTTTCAGACAGCAAGGGCCAGCCCTCATGGGGACTCTCAGCTCCCATCGCGATCTCGGCAATTGGCTTTCTGCTCTCGATTCCCGCAACCCATGTCTCCGGAACCATCGGCATCGCCATGCTGGTGACGAGCTTCGCTCTGGCCGAAGGCGGCGGACTCGCGGCAACACCGGCACTGTGGTCAGCTGTAACACTGCAGTTCCCAGGCGAACTCGGTGCACCGGCAATCGCACTGGTAAACGCCCTGGGCAACCTCGGCGGCTTCGTCGGCCCCTTCCTGCTGGGCTGGCTCTCAGACAGAGGACATGGGTATGGCAGCGGCCTGGTAACAGTAGCACTACTGTTGTTTGTTGGATCTGGGTTGGCAATGATTGTGCAGCGCCGGGTAGTCTTCGAATTTCAAACTAACGTGGGTGCCCCACCCTCACAACGTTAGGGTGGGCAAGGAGAGCACGAATTTAAACACATCAACACATACCGGGTGCCCCACATACGCGAAGCTTATGTGGGCATTCGCGCTTTGCGCGAACCGTTTCTCAACATCCGGTGGCTTCCCGCCCACCCTAACGTTGTGAGGGTGGGGCACCCGTTTGGAGAAGATATTCCAACAAACACAAAGGCCGCGCTTCACGCGCGGCCTTTGACCATTCAACAATCCAACCATTCAACCCGCCTCGCCAGAGGCGCTACATCCCAGCAACAATCCCGGCGCCGCGCACCGCGGTGCCGGCCGAGTCCTTCACCACCTCAATCGAGAAGCTCTGCAGCGGACTCATCGTCACCATCTGGTGCACGTAGTTTTCCAGCATCGACAGATCGATATGACGCGTGTTCGTGCCCGTCAGATAGAACTTGCCGGGCCCGGTCATATGAACGCTGCTGGCCGTGGCCGCTGCCAGCGCTTTGTGCCACAGCTTCTTGAACTGCAGACAGCGCTCGTCACCCTTCTTCGCCATTTCGAAGACCTCTTCCGGCTCCAGGTCGAGGAAGCGCATGCGCATGGCGCGATGACCCATGATGCCTTCCAGGTGCCCGCGCCCGCCGCAGCCGCAGTAGCGTTCCTTGTCATCGAGCGTGACCACCATATGGCCGCCCTCCCACACGCCGTCGACGAACGGATAGCGTCCGTACCCGATGCCCCGGCCGAGCGTCCAGACGCGAATCATGCGGTCGAGCTTGCCAAACTGAGCCGCCAGGCCGGCGGCCATGGCATCGGCATCGTTGATGGTCTTTACGTTGGTGTCGAATCCGCGCTCGTGCAGGGCAAAGCTCACCGCCTGCTGAATCTTCGCGCCCTTCAGTTGCGGCAGGTTCGGAGCCTCTTCCACCACGCCTTGCCGGACCAGGCCGGGCAGGCCAAGCCCCACAGCAGTAATGTCGTTGTGGCCCTGTGCGATATCGAGAATCCGGTCGCACAACAGCTCCACCAACGCTTCGTGAGGCTTCTCTACCAGCGCACTCATCTCCGAGCGGTTCTCCGGATAATGAGTGGTTGTACCCACCAGCGCGTTGTCTTCCACTACGCCGGCTTCGATCCCTTCCGTGAGCATGATGCCTATCGTCTTCGCCATGGCCCTTTCCTTGCTCCGTTTTCACCGCAACTCTAACCTGTGCCCGGCCTCGGTGTCACTTTTTCCTGCATCCGAGAAGGTACGAGGGTCATCTAGTCATACGAAGCGATATTTCGATATCGAAATAAATGGAGGATCGTCATGAAGGTCGTTGTCTATGGAGCTAAGGGTAAGTCGGGCGTAGAGATTGTGAAAGAACTGTTGTCGCGCGGGCATCAGGTGGTGGCGGTAACCCGTCACGCGGACTACAGCGCACCGGGAGCCACCAGCGTGGTGGATGATGCCAGCCACCCGGACAAGATTGCGGCCGTCGTACGCGGCGCCGATGCCGTAGTAAGCGCCCTGGCCCCGCCACTTACGGATACGGACCAGATCGTCGGCCTGACCGATCGCGTGGTCGAAGGTGTCTCACTAGCCGGCGGCAAAAACAGCGGCCCCCGCCTCCTGGTCGTCGGCGGAGCCGGCAGCCTCTACGTTCCCGGTCCCGACGGCAAGCCTGTAACGCTGCGCGACAGCGGCTTCCTTCCGGCGGAGTGGCTCCCGATCGTCGACTCCCACATCAAGGTCCTCGACAACCTCAAGAAGAACCAGACCATCGACTGGACCTACTTCTCGCCCGCAGGCTTCTTCGAAGTCGGCCCCCGCAAGGGAACCTTCCGCCTGGGCAAAGACGACCTGATCGTCGGCGAGAACGGCAAGAGCGAGATCTCCTACGCCGACTACGCCATTGCAGTCGCCGATGAACTGGAGAAGCCCCAGTTCCGCGGACAGCGCTTTACGGCCGCCTATTGAGGCGGAGTTGAATGGTTGAATGGTTGAATAGGGGCCGCGCGCAAGCGCGGCCTTTGTCTTGCGTAGCCGCACGGTCAGAACACCCCATACACCGGGTGCCCCGGGTCCCCTAGGGACCTGGGTATTCGCGCTGCGCGCGAACCCGCTTTTAGCGACATTGATTCCCGCCCGGGTGCCCCATCCTCGCAACGCTAGGGTGGGTTTTCTGCGTTCTACAAGCCGGGGCTGGCTAGGCCGGAATAGGCTGAGGACTTAGGAGCGGGTGCGGGCTGAGCCGGAACGGATGCTTTCGGAGAAAACTTCCAGAACCGAAGAATCGACCAGTCACCGGCACCATACCACTGCCGGACCTTCACAGTATCCAGGTAAACAATCGCAATCACATAGAACGCTGTAAGCGCCGCAATGAAGATTCTGCTCTTCAGCAGCGATTGCTGCATGATTAGGAGCGGAGAAATAAAAATATACAGAAGGGCGAGAAGGACATAGAGCTGGCGCGCTGTATTCCGTCCCTTCCACAGCACCATCACCAATACAACACCGAGGGCGTCGCCAACTAGACTCAGAAGATGAGCCTTGATCGTCCAATTCGCAAAGATCAGCTCCTCGATATAGAGCAATGAGTGGACAACCATGATCGCGGTAATTCCGTGTGGTCGCTGCATGGCTTTGGGAAGTCAGTTTATCGCGATCAGGAGATTTATCATCTGAATTTCTAGAATCCGGGTGCCCCCACCCAACGGGAAAGAACTATCTTTCAGACTGATACACTCGCCACGTGACCGGTCACTCACACCAATCCGGATTCAGGACTGTCGTTCTTGCCATACTGGCAATCACGCTTCTGCTTCTGCTGGTGCTGCCTCACGCGTCGAACCTCACACCCTGTCTCATCCTGCTGGCCGTCTTTGTCTTCGGAATCCCCGAACAGAAGCAAGCCCGGCTGCCTGTCGTTTCACACCACAGGCAACGTCTCTCTCCGGTACACCGCACACGCTTCCAGCGTCCGCCTCCGTCGGTCTAGAGCAAATCTCCCGCCGCGACCTTAACGGCTCGCGGCGACGTGTTCCTTTGCTGACTCACCAGAGGCGATTTCATGGACTTCGATCTGTTGCTGCTGCGAGGCCTGGATGGCTTCGCGACCTTCTTTCTTTGTGTCTTCTTCTATCAACGCTTCCGCTGGAGACGGAACAAACGCCTGGGTAAATCAAACTGGGGCTTCTATCCCTCCGCTGCCGCACTCGGCAACGCTCTGCAGGAGCTGCAGACCATGGCCCAACCGCAGGTGCAGTATGTGCTGGAAGAGAAGACAGAGGATACCGCCGAGGACAATGACGAAGCCGGCCCCGATGATCCAACGGCACATCTGCAAAAGCAAGCCAAACAGATTCGCAGAGGAGAACGGCGTGGCCGGATTACCGTGCGGCTTCGAGAAAGACCATGAACAATGTGGTCACTTTGTGTAGTTTCGTATTGCTTAAGGGCACGGCTTCAGCCGTGCCGAATCAGATGCAACAGGAAGTGCGGCTTCAGCCGCTGAGGTACCAGACCGTACTTCTTCAACCTGGGAGAGGCGCCCAGCGTGTCGCGACAAAAACATTCCATTCCCCGAGCTTCCTTTTCTCGAACGCATTCTCCTGCTTTCCGCGTAAACTTGAAATACGCCTTCCTGCTCGCTTCCTTTGATTGAAGCTCTGTCATTCGACGAGCCCGCTTCTCGAGTACGTTAACGGCTTGTCCCGACTGGAGTCTTATATGCGATCCGAACAGGTGTATCTGGCACTAACCCGCATTCCGAATCGTTTTCGTCTTTGCCAGGCAACTGCCCGCGTAACCCGCGTGATCCACATGCCGCAAACGCGCACAGAAGATACGGTGAACAGCGTTCTGCTCGACATCAGCAAAGGGATGCACAACAACGTCTTCGCCCCAGTCGAGATCAAGCCCGCCCCGGCGCTGGACATCATCACGTTCTAAAAGATGAGAGGCACAACACCGGGTGCCCCAGGTCCCTGGTTCCCCAACGAACTTGTTCGTTGGGGTGGTTTCCCTCGGAGACCTGGGTATTCGTACTACGCGCGAACCATTTTTGCTTGTCATCCTGAGCATCGCGAAGGACCCGCTTTTAACTCTTCGGATGGACAAAAGATCTGCCCGACTCACACACTGGGTGCCCCATCCATCGCAACGCGATGGGTGGGATATTCTGCCGAATACATCAAATTACCTGGAAATTTATCGAGCTAGCGCTCGACTTTCCCACTCATCGCTTTGTCACCCCAGTGAACGAAGTTCACCGGGGACCCCGATACGCGATGAATGGGGCACCCAGTGTATGGGTGACCGGAACCCCCTCAATTCCCCGACGGAGCCTCAACGTGGTCGATGACCACCACGTCATACATTCCCTTCTTCGCCGCAAGCTGCAATCCAAGCTCGCCTTTGAGCGCGGGGTTCAGGACGGACATGACACTCGGGCGCTCCTCCTGCGTCGTAGGACCGGTATTCACATAACGGCGGAAGTCGACCGCGATGTCATACCGTCCGCTAAGTCCAGTCTGATCCGCCACCGGACCATCGAGAGGACTGGCGAGATACGTCGCCAGATCCTTCATGGTGAAGTTGCGGGCGGTAAATCCGATCTCGGAGTTCTGGTGGGCCGGCTCACCCTCGCCGGCCGCGGCATGGATCGCCGCCGAGTCCTTCACCCCACCCGGTGCGATCGAGAGAAGATATCCCCGCATCTCGCGCTGCTCGTGGTGCAGGGTGAGATGAAACCGCTCCGCCAGCAGCCCCTGCAACATACGCCGCAGCTCCGCATCCCCAAGATCCCGCCCGGCAGTGGCCAGAATGTCATACCGCTCTCCGGAGAGATTCGTGCCACCCACAATCTGCGCAGTGGAGATGCCGTAGGCGTAGTGAATGCATGACTTCAGCGTGACATCATGCAGCCGAAGCGTCCCATGCGCAGCCGAGATGGAGCCATCCCGCTCGTTAGGAACAGACTCTTTGGTGGGATGAATGCTGGCCGCCTCGAAGCCATCCTGCGCATACGCGGCGAACGAGCAGAGAAGGAGGGATGAAAGAAGAGACAGGCGCGCCATGCGAGATGATACGCCAAAGAGATGTCGCAAGTTCCTGAGGCAGCTCCGGATATTTCAGTGAACTTTCGTGTAGTTGCCTGAGACCATCGTACTCAAGATCGTGATTGATCCTGCTTCCTTCAAGACAGGTATCCACGACGAGATGATTTCAGAATACTCTTCGGGCGTTACGTTTTCAGAGTGGAACCTATTGTTCCCCCCAAATGGCATGACTACAACAACTCTCTGACGCTTCTGTGATGCATCTCGAATCGACTCAAGCACGGAAGGCTGCGATGACCCCGGATCCCATTTGAACCGACCGGAGTTATCCCGTTGTCCAGTAAATGATTGCGTCGCATACAACTCTTCTTTTCCTTCGCTCGTGACAAAACTAACGACTAACTCAACTTCAGAAAAATTCAAAGATTTTCCTGGACGATTGATCCAGTCACAATCGATCGTTGTGCTTTGCGTCTTATCCAGCGGTTGCAAATATCCCATAACCGGAACAACGAGATAAACCATCTGATGGTCGTTCTGGGCAAACGGCATTCCTTCGTCTTTGTCTGAAGTTTTTAGATAGGATATGGCACACGCATAATGAATTTTGGATATCGCGAGGGGGCCGCGATTGGTTAATCTAAACTGCTGCTGAAATGCTTCTACCTGTTCCCCATCCGTTGAATTACTCGTTTCGAGCATTATGTCTTGCCCATGCGTCGAGGCAAGGTGACCAAGATTCAGTGATTGCAACTTTCCCTTTAGAGCTATGTAGGAATCAGCTCGATTACTACAGGGTTTAACGATGTGCGCATGATCGGCTGGGACCGCAACAGCATCATCACAGCCACGGGTCGCGCTGTTGTAGTCAACAATCTTTAAACCGTGTTCCTTTTGTGTTTCATATGCACAATATCTTCTAACATTAGACATTCCCGAGTGCATCCATTTACTATCCATATCTTGCAGCAAGAAATTTCCTACTGCAAGTTGGTCGAGTAGTGGATCTCGAGTGAAGAATTTGTAGATGTTAGCCGTTTTCGAGCCTTCCAATGGCGTTCCGAAGAGATACAAAAATCGGACTTTTTTATAAAGCTCGTCATCGCGATATGTAAGCAAAACTTGCTGAGTAAGAATCCCGCCCAAACTATGCGCAACAAAAATCACTTCACGGTGGCGTGAGAATATTCCATCATTCTTCAGCCTATTTGCAATCAAGGTGACAAGGTCTTCAACTGACATCCTTCCACCCTTGTGCGGCGTTGGGTAGGACGCCACATAAATATCGGTCCCTTCGAATGCTGGATCAATATCATTCGCAATCATCTCAGGCCAATAGTGATCACCATCACAGCGCCATGCCTCTGGGCTACTGAACAAGCCATGAACAAAGACGATGACTCTTGAATTGCCGTTATCTTTTATGTATCCACCCGTATCCGGTAACGCATGCGGTTCTACGGCAGCAAAGGCGAGGAAAGATAGACTAAAAAGCAGAATTGGCGCAAGAACTCTGCGCACGAAAATGGAGGCGCTCATCTCTACTCCTTGAGTAGCGAAAGGCTACCTCAAACTCCCGCGCTTGTCGCCGTTTTAATTGAAAGCAAATAAAAAGCGTGGGACAAAATCCCACGCTTTCAAGAACCTATATTTTCCTTACTGCAACAATCCCTGCTCCGGTTCCTTATGGTTTGACTCATCCGGCGGAATCACCACGGCTGCCGCGACCTTGTCCGCTTCATCCAGGCTGAGGAGTTTCACACCCTGGGTGCTGCGGCCGGCGGCGCGGATGGTCTTGGTGTCGATACGGATCATCTTGCCGAACTGGCTGATCGCCATCAGTTCGCTGGTCTCGTCGACCAGGTTGATGGAGGAGACCTTGCCGGTCTTGGCCGTCGCCTTCATGTTGATGACGCCCGAGCCGCCGCGGGTCTGCAGGCGGTACTCCTCGGCATCGGTACGCTTGCCGAAGCCGTTCTCCGAGACCGAGAGGATCAAGCAGGGGGTAATGGCGACGCCTTCCGCCGCGCGCTTCTGGCGTGACTCCTCGCTTGGCGTGGTCGCCAGAGCGATAACGTAGTCGTCCTTCTTCAGCGTGATGCCCTTCACACCAGCGGCCGGGCGGCCCATGCTGCGGACGTCGGACTCCGGGAAGCGGATCGCCATGCCCTCGCGAGTAGCGAGGAAGATGACCTGGTTGCCGTCAGTGACGCGGGTGCCGACCAGCTCGTCGTCCTTACCGATGCCCATGGCAATGATGCCGCGGGTCATGACGTTGGAGAAGTCAGTCAGCGGAGTCTTCTTGACCGTACCCTGCTGCGTCGCGAAGAAGATGAACTTGCCCTCTTCAGTCAGGTCGCGGATGCCGAGGTAGGTCACGACCTTCTCGCCCGGCTGCAGCGCCAGCAGGTTGGCGATATGCTTGCCCTTGCCGGTGGCGCCGACGTCGGGAATCTCGTAGATCTTCACCCAGAAGACACGGCCGGTATTGGTGAAGCAGAGTAGATACGAGTGCGTGGACTCGACGATCAACTGCGCGACGAAGTCCTCCTCACGCGTCTTCATGCCCAGACGGCCGGTGCCGCCGCGGCGCTGCTGACGATAGGTAGAGATCGGCGTGCGCTTCAGGTAGCCGGTGTTCGAGACCGTGACCGCAACCTGCTCGTCGGCGATAAGGTCTTCGAGCGTAAGCTCAGCGCCCTCATCGACGATCTGGGTGCGGCGCTCGTTGCCGTACTTGTCGCGGACCTCCTCGAGCTCCTTGACGATGAGCCTGCGCAGCTTCTTATCCGAAGCCAGGATCGACTCGTACTCGGCGATGTTGTCGCGAACCTCACCCAGTTCCTTCAGCAGCTCGTCGATGGAAAGCTGGGTCAAGCGGTAGAGCTGCAGGTCGAGGATGGCGTCGATCTGGCGGTAGCTGAGGATCAGGCTGCCGTTCGCCGGCAGCGTCTCGGCCGTAATGCCGTACTTCGCCGGGTCCAGCGTAATACCGGCAACCTCAGTCCCGTTAAGCGAGATGGCGCGGCCGGAGAAGTAGCGGAACAGATTCTCGCGGGCATCGGCGCGGCTGGAGCTGTTTCGGATGGTGCGGATGACCTGGTCCAGGTGGTCGAGCGCGATCTGGTAGCCGAGCAGGATGTGCTCGCGGTCGCGCGCCTTGCCCAGCAGGAAGGCGGTGCGGCGGCGCACCACATCGATACGGTGATCGATGAAGGCGCGAATCGCGTCGGGCAGCGGAAGCTCGCGCGGCTGGCCGTTGTGCACGGCCAGGAAGATCATGGAGAAGCTCTCCTGCATCTGCGTGTGCTTGAAGAGCTGGTTCAGCACGATCTCAGGCTGCGCTCCACGCTTCAGTTCGATGACGATGCGCATGCCCTCGCGGTCAGAGAAGTCGTCCACGCCGGAGATCTCGTCGATGACCTTGTCGTTGACCAGCTCGGCGATGCGCTTGATGAGGTTGGACTTGTTGACCTGGAAGGGAAGCTCGGTGACAACGATGGACTGGCGTCCGCCGGAGATGGCCTCCGTCGCGACCTTGGCGCGGACCAGGAAACGTCCACGACCGGTGGAGTAGGCCTTCTCGATGCCGCTCTTGCCGTAGAGGATGCCGCCGGTGGGGAAGTCCGGTCCCTGCACATGGCGCAGCACTTCTTTCACCCCAATGTTGGGGTTGTTGACCATATCGATGGCCGCATTCACCACCTCGGTGAGGTTGTGCGGCGGAATCTTGGTGGCCATGCCTACCGCAATACCTTCCGCCCCGTTGATGATGAGGTTCGGCACGCGCGTCGGCAGCACCGTAGGTTCCAGCACCGATTCGTCGTAGTTCGGTGTGAAATCGACGGTGTCCATGTCGATATCGGCCAGCATCTCGCCGGCGATCTTCGTCATACGCGACTCGGTGTAACGCATAGCGGCCGGCGGATCGCCGTCGACCGAACCGAAGTTACCCTGGCCATCGACCATGGGATAACGCATGCTGAAAGGCTGCGCCAGACGCACCAACGAGTCATAGATGGCGGAGTCGCCGTGCGGATGGTACTGGCCCATGGCCTGGCCGACGATCTTGGCCGACTTGGTGTACTTCTTGTTGGCCGTCAGCCCCATCTCCGACATGGTGTAGAGAATGCGGCGATGGACAGGCTTCAGCCCGTCGCGAACATCGGGCAACGCACGACCGATGATCACCGACATGGAGTAGTCGAGATAACTGCGACGCATCTCATCTTCGATATTGATCGGGATGATAGAAGTGCCGGCGGGGGAGTTGCCGTCGCCGCTGTTGCCTGAGTTGAGCGGGAGATTGTTCTGATCGTCTGCCATGTGGATGATTTAAGTATACCGTTTTATGGGTGGTTTTGACAGGCTGGCGAGTGCGCGAAAGTGGTTGATTTTATTGGTACTTTTGCGCATTTCAAACCATCGTCCAGAGCAGTGGAAATACGCCTGTTCTTCGCCCTGGAAAATGCGGGCTTGCCCATGCACCGGGTGCCCCGGGTCCCTGGGGGACCTGGGTATTCGCGCTACGCGCGAACCGCCTTTCGATAGCCACTCCTCCAACCCGGGTGCCCCACCCTCGGGGTCCCCACGAACTTCGTTCGTTGGGGTGAACACTCGCAACGCTAGGGTGGGCGGGAAACCACAAGAACTGAGAGGCCGTTTCATGATGAAACGACGAAGAACAGGAAAGCGGGTCCTTCACCTACGGTTCAGGATGACAAACAAAATGTATCGCTCCATTACCCACCCTAGCGTTGCGAGGGTAGGGCACCCTGGCTGGGATAGATTCATCGTCTCCAAGGCATCTGCACCGTATAAACCGGAGTCGCCGTCACACTCTCCTGCTTCACCGCCAATAACTTCCGCTTCCGCAACCAACCCACCGCCGTCTGCGCCGCCGACCGGGACAATCCCGTCTCCTCACCTAACACCGCATAACTGATAGCAACCGGTTCCCCGGTCCGCTGCTGCTCCGCATACAGCCACAGATAAATCAGAAACGCCGCCGGCTTCCGGTCATGCCCTACCAGATCACGAAGCAACGTCTGCGGAATATAAACATCGAGCGGAATGGACTTCATAGCTATACCTGTGAATGGTATAGCAACGAATACCACATTGAGTTCGATCAACTTCAGGGGTAGCCTCTCCCTCGGAGATAACACCATGATTCGCGGCATCAAGTTCATCAGCGTTCCGGTCAAGGACCAGGACGCATCGCTGAAGTTCTATACCGAGACGCTCGGCTTCAAGGTCAAGACCGACCAGGAGTTCGTCCCCGGCGGACAGCGCTGGATCGAGCTCGCAATCCCCGGCTCCGATACCGGCCTCGCGCTCTTCACACCCGAAGGTCACGAAAACCGCATCGGCACCTTCCAGCCCATCAGCATGTGGTGCGACGACGTCTTCGCCACCACCGACCAGTTGAAGCGCAAGGGCGTGACCTTCTTCAAAGATCCAAAGAAAGAAGACTGGGGAACCGCCGCCATCTTCGAGGATGTGGATGGGAATAAGTTTGTGCTGAGCAGCCGGTAACTGGAGCACGGTCCTATCCTTTTGTCATTCCGTAGCAACGCGGAGGAATCTGCTTCTCGTCTTCGGACAAACCAGTGCGGGATAACAAAACGATGAATCGGAATTGAACTGGCAACGCCCGTTAGAGCCCATATCCCTGGAACAGCCCATACACCGGGTGCCCCATGTCCCTCGGGGACATGGGGCACCCGGTGTATGGGTTGATCGAAGAGCATGGGTGAACCCCATATGATCGGAAACTATCGACTCCTCAGAAACTCTGATCCGTCTCCAATGACTGCACCTTCGCATCAAGATCAGCCTGAGCCTGTACGCGTCTCTGTTTGAGCACATCCTGCTCTTTCCGCAACGCGGCGATCTGGTCTTCCTGTTCATTCAACTCACGCGTATAACGCCGGATCAGATCCCGCTCTTCCGCTGAGCTCTTCAACGCCGAGAGATTGTTACGCAAACGGTCCTGGTCTTTGCTGATGTTGTCGATCTGCGTCTGCTTCTCTTGAATCTGCGTATCGATCTGCGCAACCTGGTGGCGCGCTTCCAGAATCGGCTGAAGCTGCTGCCGCAACTTCGGATCGTCGCCGTTGGTACGGATAATCGCATCGAACGTCTGCTCATTCATCGTCGCCAGGCGCCAGCTCTGCGCAATGGTATGACGCTCGCCGACATGCAGCCGCACTGTCTCTCCAGGAGCAGTAGCAACGCGATAACGATAGGCATTGGGCGTAGTCTCCGCAGGAGCAGTATCTGAATCGAGCTCCCATCCGTTACGGCGCGCATGCTCCACAACCACCATGCGCGGCGAGGTACCGGAGTTATGGACAACGTAAGTAATCTCCGCGATCTCGCGATTGCTCATCTTCAAGACGCCCTGATGGATGGTCGCCTGCTGCAGATGGCGTGAATCCAGTCTCGACTCCGTTGAGACGCGTACAGCATCATCCGCCGCGTAAGAGAGCAGCCGGCGCTCATTGGGATGAATAGGATCGAGCAAGCCTTCGCCACCGAAACTTCCGTTTTCGATGATGGAGAAGCTGCCGCGATCGAGTGTGGCTCCCGTAGAGTTCGTGAGCCACAAGGCGCGCAGCGGACGCGTCTGCACAGACGACCACAGCGTCACCCGCTCGACATCGACCTTCGACTGCAGGACCGGCACCATTGCGGACTCGTTCTTGCGAATGGTGATGGGCTGGTTCAGCTTGTACTCGAAGTAATCGTCGTATGCTGTAGCCGCAGCATTCGGAGTAACCGACGCAGCAGCGGAATCTTCGTAGGCGATTGGCGGAGCCGGCGCAGCACCAAGCCCACCCATAACACCACCACTAACTCTTTTGGCGGCGCCGCCATAGTTGCCGCCCGAGCCTACCCCGCTGCCAGAGCCACTGCCAATACCGGTCATTCCTGCAACTCCTGCGACTTGGGGAGGAGTCCCTTTCATCGCAGGTCCATTGAGATCTCCGCTCTCATGTGTCTGCGGCGTAAGCTGCGCCTCTTCTGGCAAGCCAATCTCAGGCCGACGCGTGTAATACGGCTGCGAGATCGGCTGGACAAAGCTCTGCGGAGAACCCGCAATTAGCGAGAGCTGGACATTATTCCAATCCGTGCCAACGGTGTTATCAATCACCGCCCAGGACTGCAACGTCGCCTGCTGTTTCTGTCCACCATCGGAGAAGATCAGCCGATACGTCGACTTCCACACCGGAACCTCAGAGATATAACTCACACGGATCTGCCGTGCACCGGTGCCCGTGGCATCCAGAGTCAGGTGACGCAGACCGCCTCCGCGGTTTGCCGCTAGCAGTTCCAGATAATGCGACAAATCCTGATGCAGTGCACCATCGAGCAGACGCACCTGTGTCTGCGAGTTGAGCTGAATGGTACGCACGCCGCCAACATCCGAGACCACCGTCAGGAACTGCGCCATTGGCCGCGGCTTGTCGTCTCCGCTTCCGGTGTTGCCTGCAGGCAGATCGCGCAACTCCATATTCAGCAATCGTCCAGTAACAGCCGCACCGTTGCCGGTAACTTCGATGCGTGCACCACGAATGGCCTGATAGAGATCGGCCTCGGTGGGGTTCTCACTCAGCGCCAGCGGCAGGCTCTTCAACTGCTGGCCCAGCGGTGTGGTGGAGTTGTAGCCTGCGCCGTTGATCTTGCCACCGTTCAGATCGATCGCGGTCAACGTCTGCAGTACATCGTTCAGCTGTTCGCTGGTGAAGTCGATCGTCACCTGCTGATTGCCGGTAACCTCGCCTGCGTGTTCGAAGAAGCCGACTCCGTTCTTATAAAGCGCAACACTTCGCACCGGCAGGCTCTGGGCCGCAGCTTCTTTTGCAGCTCGCAGCACACGCGGCGTAGCAGCCTGTTGAGCTGCAATGTTGGCAGGGTTGAGAAGTGAGGATGAGAGGAGTGAAGCAACCAGCGCCGCAGCAGACGATCTCAATGCAAGCCTCCGAGGGCACAACAACTACGGCAGTTTAGACCGTGGAGGTTGGGTTTGGTGAGTCTAACTGCCAGAGATAGACACCCCCAGATGTAGAAAGGTTCCCGGAGTCCCCCATGCACTGGGTGCCCCAGGTCCCTCGGGGACACCACTCCAGCGAAACAAGTTCTCTGGGGACCGGACATGGGCCTGGCCCTCCCTGCCTGAAGCGCTCACCTACGATAGGCCGTTATAGCGCGGGCCTTCAGCCCTTCAACGCTTTCGCGCGCCGGAAACTGGAGCGTTGCCCCAGGCTGCTATAGAACGTACCTTTGGTGCTTTGAATAGGCACGCTTATTGCAGGAGACACTCAGCAACCGAGAGCCTGTCCAAATAGATCATCAAGCTTTTCTCCTGGAGTTCTTACGGCATCGGTTGAGACCTGT
This sequence comes from Terriglobus sp. 2YAB30_2, assembly GCF_052114765.1. Taxonomy (NCBI): domain Bacteria; kingdom Pseudomonadati; phylum Acidobacteriota; class Terriglobia; order Terriglobales; family Acidobacteriaceae; genus Terriglobus; species Terriglobus sp. 2YAB30_2. Next base: position 15,456 of record NZ_JBFRFJ010000028.1, on the reverse strand, counting down.
GCTTTGGACTTGAGGATAAACCGGGCGCCATCCCAGGCGTAACGATAGACGGCCATCCGGCTTGGCCCTAGGTAGTGGACGTCATGCTCCTGATAGCGCTCCGATGTCACGGTCAACACTGTGCTTCCTGCTCTTGTATAAAGAAAAGCTCCGCCTCGTGTGTCGTAATCTGGGATGGCTGAAGTCAGTTGAGTGACGCGGCCATCTACCTCTCCGAAGAGCGCCGGTTTATAGCGGCAGTCTGAGCCCCCTGGGTACTTCGCCATCACAATGAGCAGAGGATCGGGAAGCCCCTGACGATGAAAGGCGACCACATACTCTTCGAGCAAGTGGTGCTGCGGGTCACCTTTGTCGACAATCTCCCGCCAGTCCTCTCCCTCACCAATCACTGCATCCAACAAGGTTTCATGCTTGTCCAGGGAACGAAAAAGAACATGGGGATTTTTGCCCTGTTCTACCTTTGTAAGGATCTCAACCTTCCCCTGTCTCGGAAATGCAACGGTGATGGACTTGTATGACGAGTCACTCGCTTGCAATAAAACGAGAACGAGAATAGTCAAACGGAGCATAGTGCCTCAACAATGGAGAGCCATTGGGCCGCTGGCAGCTAGTCGTCCAAAACTGCTCGCGGAAGCCATCCCTTCTCTCCAGGGAGAATCGTCGCAGAGTATGGTGTCCAGACGATTCCGCCGAATAAAATAGGAACTCTTCTAACTCTGAGTTGAGTGAAGTCCAGACTGAACTGTCGCAGATCCGCCGCCAGATAGTTATATCCTTTCATCTCTGGCTGCAAACTGTTAAAAAAGTTACGATCTCTCCACATTCGTTTTCTTGAAAAATCCGGATGGTCCGTCCGGTATATCTCATAGTCATTGGCAAAGATGCTGATTCTCGTAATGTGGCGAGCAAGGATAGGAGAGCAGTAGAACTGTAAAAACGCGTGATCAAGATCATGCAGTGTGCTCAATGGGCTCTTTCCGTCAAACGAGCCACCCGCTTCTAAGCGGTTCAGTTGGCCATAGCGCCACAGAAAAGTTTGGTTAATACCTGTCACCGGAGCATTTTTCCAAAGCATGCTCTGATGCCCTCGAACCATGCCAAGTCCGCCATTTGCAACTCGATTAAAGCCTCCTATCAAGATGCTTTGTGGCTCTGGCCTTTTGGATGTTGCAGTGAGTTGAGCGACGAAAGCGTAGTCTCCCAGTTGTTCCAAATTCATATCCTGATCCAGTTTCAGGACAACGAATATCCCTTCGAGCTGGTTCGACCAGTCATGGACAAATACCTCGGTGATATTCGGCTTTGCATCTAGGGAGGGGTTTGACTGCAAACTTTGAGGGGTACGGGATGAGTTTTCCGTGTGGCGAATCCACCCGTCAAGCAGGAAGCCGAGCAAGCCCACGCACAAGCTAGAACCAACGGCTAATGCCACCCTCTTTTTGAGGGTCGCACCTTCGAATTCGGTTAATAGGAATTTTAGCCAGATGAGGATAGGTGCTAGAACGAAACAGAACCGGGCAATGATGAACTGATCTTTGAGAGATAACGCTCCGATTCCCGCTGAAAAGATGATTGCCGAAGTCCATCCGATTACGGACCAACTTGCAAGCCGCGTTCCGATCGGCAAGGGGCTCGACAATATCTCCTCCCTTTCCGATTCATACTCACGACGAATTCTTCGTTCCAGTTTTGCTTTACTCTCTCGTCCCATCCGTGATCAAGGATAAGAAAATTGCAAGGTGGGCACCAACAAAAAATGGCAGGGCGTAAGCCCTGCCATTTTTTAGCTTTGCTCGCGAAGCGAGCCGTTCGCCGACCGCGAAGGTCACTCGGCGGCGAGTTCTTCCTGTTCGCCTTCCATGCGCATTGCCTCGAGCTCGCGCTCTTCGGCGTCGTGCGCTTCCTGAACTTCCTGCTGGATACGGGCGGCTGCTTCTTCCAGCTCCGGAGAGAGCTGGACGTTGCGGTAGTACTCCATGCCCGTACCGGCCGGGATCAGGCGGCCGACGATGACGTTCTCCTTCAGACCGCGCAGGTTGTCGATAGCTCCATTGATCGAAGCCTCGGTGAGTACGCGCGTGGTCTCCTGGAAGCTGGCTGCGGAGATGAAGCTCTCCGTCGACAGCGACGCCTTGGTGATACCGAGCAGCAGCGGGCGGCCGATTGCCGGACGTCCACCGTTGGCGATGGCCTTGTCGTTCTCCTCGCGGAAGCGGAACTTATCCACCTGCTGTTCCAGCAGGAAGTTGGTATCGCCCACATCCTCGATCTTCACCCAGCGCAGCATCTGACGAACGATGGTCTCGATGTGCTTATCGGAGATAGCCACACCCTGCAACCGGTAGACTTCCTGGATCTCGTTCACCAGGTAGATCTGCAGTTCGCGCTCGCCCAGCACGGCAAGAATGTCGTGCGGGTTGAGAGGACCGTCCATCAGCTGATCGCCGGCACGAAGGCGCTCGCCTTCCTGCACGTTGACGTGGATACCGCGCGGGACGGAGTACTCACGCTCCTCCCCGTTGTCGCCGGTGACGTAGATCTTGCGCTGACCCTTGGTAACATCGCCGAACCGGACTGCGCCATCGATCTCGCTGATGGTGGCCGTTTCGCGCGGCTTACGGGCCTCGAAGAGTTCCACAACACGCGGCAGACCGCCGGTGATGTCCTTCGTACGGGTCGACTCACGCGGAATCTTCGCGAGCACATCGCCCGGGAAGACCTCATCGCCATCAGCCACCATAAGGTGCGAGCGCGAAGGCATGAGGTACCGCTTGTTCGCCTTGTCGGACTTGATGAGCAGCGTGGGCTGACGCTTTTCGTCGGGAGCGTCCGTAACCACCAGGCGCGACAGGCCGGTGACTTCGTCCACTTCTTCGTTCAGCGTGATGCCTTCCTGCAGGTCCTTGAACTGCACCGTACCACCAACCTCGGTGACGATGGAGAAGGTGTACGGATCCCACTCGCCGAGGGTGGCGCCGAGCTCGACATGCTGGCCGTCCTCAACACGCAGCTTCGCGCCGTAGAGGATTACGTAGCGCTCCTTCTCGCGGCCCTTCTCGTCGAGGATAGCGATCGAACCCGAGCGGTTCATGGCAACCAGGCCACCGTCCTTGGAGCGGACCGTGTTCAGGTTGATGAAGCGAACCGTACCGGGGTTCTTGGCGTCGAGGTGCGACTGCTCGTTGACGCGCGATGCCGTTCCACCGACGTGGAAGGTACGCATCGTGAGCTGCGTTCCAGGCTCACCGATGGACTGTGCCGCGATAACACCGACGGCCTCACCCATCTCAACCATCTTGCCCGAGCCGAGGTTACGGCCGTAGCAGAGCTGGCAGGCGCCGCGGCGCGATTCGCAGGTGAGCACCGAGCGGATCTTCACGCGCTCCACGCCGGCGGCCTGGATTGCGGAAGCCTTGTCCTCGTCGATCTCCTGGTTCACTTCGACAATGATGTTGCCCTCGAAGTCCTTGAGCTTCTCGAGCGAGACGCGGCCGATGATACGGTCACGCAACGGTTCGATGGTCTCACCGGCTTCGATGATCGGGGTCACGTAGATACCCTCAACGGTGCCGCAGTCGTTCTCGCTGATGATCACGTCCTGCGCCACGTCGACCAGACGGCGGGTCAGGTAACCCGAGTCAGCGGTCTTCAGAGCGGTATCGGCCAGACCCTTACGTGCGCCGTGCGTCGAGATGAAGTACTGCAACACGGTCAGACCTTCACGGAAGTTCGCCGTGATGGGGGTTTCGATGATTTCGCCCGAGGGCTTGGCCATCAGACCGCGCATACCCGAGAGCTGACGGATCTGCTGCTTCGAACCACGAGCGCCCGAGTCGGCCATGATGTAGATCGGGTTCATGGCGCCTTCCTTATCGGCGCGCTTCATGTTGCCGAACATCTCATCGGCCACCTTTTCGGTGATTCCCGACCACAGCTGGATGACCTTGTTGTTACGCTCGCCGTTGGTGATCGCGCCGTCCAGATACTGCTGCTGCAACGCGATGACCTGCTTTTCGGCATCGTGCACAACGGTGTACTTCGAGTCCGGGATGACCATGTCGTCAAGACCGACCGACAGACCCGAACGCGTTGCGTACTGGAAGCCCAGCTCCTTGATGCGGTCCAGCGCCTTCACCGTGGTCTCGAGACCGAGGTTCAGGTAGCTGTAGTTCACCAGCTGGCCAATGCCCTTCTTCTTCAGCAGGCCGTTCACGTACGGCATGCCGTCAGGCAGAGCGTCGTTCAGGATGGCGCGGCCCACGGTGGTGGAGATGTACTGCTTGTTGTACTCCACCGGCTCAGTGTGCAGCAGGTCCTGATCGTCGTACGCGGACGTCATGTCGAGCACGGCACCGGAGTAGCGCAGACGGATCGGCGACAGCGTTTCGACTTCGCCGGCGTGCAGGGCCATCAGCACCTCTTCGATGTTGCCGAAGGTGCGGCCTTCGCCCCTGGCGCCGACCTTGGACTTGGTCAGGTAGTACAGACCAAGCACCATGTCCTGCGTCGGCACCGTGATCGGTGCGCCGCTGGCGGGCGAAAGGATGTTATGCGACGCGAGCATCAGCACGCTGGCCTCGACCTGAGCTTCAGGCGAGAGCGGGATGTGCACGGCCATCTGGTCGCCGTCGAAGTCCGCGTTGAAGGCGGTGCAGACCAGCGGATGGATCTTGATGGCCTTACCTTCCACCAGCACGGGCTCGAAGGCCTGAATGCCGAGGCGGTGCAGCGTTGGAGCGCGGTTCAGCAGCACCGGATGGTCCTTGATGACCTCTTCCAGGATGTCCCAAACGATAGCGTCCTGCAGCTCGACCATCTCCTTGGCCTGCTTGATGGTGGTGCAGTGACCGGTCTGCTCCAGACGGTGATAGATAAAGGGCTTGAAGAGCTCAAGCGCCATCTTCTTCGGCAGACCGCACTGGTGCAGCTTCAGCTCAGGACCGACCACGATAACCGAACGGCCGGAGTAGTCCACACGCTTACCGAGCAGGTTCTGACGGAAGCGGCCCTGCTTACCCTTCAGGGTGTCAGAGAGCGACTTCAGCGGACGGTTGTTCGCGCCACGCAGCACGCGGCCGCGACGGCCGTTATCGAACAGCGCGTCTACCGCTTCCTGCAGCATGCGCTTTTCGTTGCGGACGATGACCTCAGGAGCGTGCAGGTCCATCAGCTTCTTCAGACGGTTGTTACGGTTGATCACGCGGCGATACAGATCGTTCAGATCTGAGGTCGCGAAGCGTCCGCCATCCAGCGGCACCAGAGGACGAAGCTCGGGCGGGATCACTGGAATCACATCCAGGATCATCCACTGCGGCTTGTTGTCGCTCTTACGGAAGGCCTCAACCACCTTCAGGCGCTTGGCGTACTTCAGCTTCTTCTGGAGCGACTGCTCCTGCTTCATGCGCTCACGCAGCTCGATGCCGAGCTCGTTGATTTCAACGCGCTTGAGCAGCTCCTTGATCGCCTCGGCGCCCATCATGGCCTTGAAGCCGCTCGGACGATACTGCTGGTCGAGCTCGCGGAACTTGGCCTCGTCCTTGATGATTTCGCGCTCCTTCACCGGAGCGTCGCCTGGATCGATCACGACATATGACTCGAAGTACAGCACGGCTTCGAGCTCGCGGAGCGAGATGTCGAGCAGGTGGCCGATACGCGAGGGCAGGCCCTTGAAGAACCACACGTGCGAGCAGGGCGAAGCCAGCTCAATGTGGCCCAGGCGCTCACGGCGGACCTTGGACAGTGTGACCTCAACGCCGCACTTGTCGCAGATTACGCCGCGGTGCTTCATGCGCTTGTACTTGCCGCAGAGGCACTCCCAGTCCGTGATCGGACCGAAGATACGGGCGCAGAACAGGCCGTCGCGCTCAGGCTTGAAGGTACGGTAGTTGATGGTCTCGGGCTTGGTAACTTCGCCGTGCGACCAGCTGCGGATCTTCTCCGGGCTGGCGAGCGAGATACGGATAGCGTCGAAGTCCGTGATGGGACCAGTCAGTTCAAAAGGGCTGGAGCGGAACATAATCTTCAGTCTCCGTGGCAGTGAGCCCAACTTCCTCTCACTGTCTTTGGTTTCACTTCACTGCGGTCACTTTTGGCGGACCACGTTGCCGGTACTTACCAGATCTTGAGCGGGTGGGCGATCACCTTTCGGTGACCGCCACCTTCGTTAGTCGGCCGCCGCGATTGCAGGCACAGGAGCCTTCTTGCCGTCGAGCTTGATGAGCTCAACATCAAGGCAGAGCGACTGCAGTTCGCGGATAAGCACATTGAACGACTCGGGCACGCCAGGCTCGATCGCAGCTTCACCCTTGACGATGGCCTCGTAGATCTTGGTACGGCCATAGACGTCGTCAGACTTGGCGGTGAGCAGCTCCTGCAGGATGTAAGCAGCGCCGTATGCTTCCAGCGCCCACACTTCCATTTCGCCGAAGCGCTGTCCGCCGAACTGCGCCTTACCACCGAGCGGCTGCTGGGTGATGAGCGAGTACGGTCCGATCGAGCGAGCGTGGATCTTGTCGTCGACCAGATGCGACAGCTTGAGCATGTAGATGTAGCCCACAGTCGCCGGCTGTTCGAACGCATCACCAGTCATGCCGTCAAGCAGTTGCGACTTGCCCGAGCTGGGCAGGCCGGCTGACTTGAGCAGAGCCTTGATCTCACTTTCGCGAGCGCCGTCGAAGACCGCGGTGCCGAACCAGATACCACGCTTCATACCGGCGGCGACGCGCATGGTCTGCTCGTCGTCGAGGTCCAGAAGCTGGTTCAGAGCGGCTGTGCCTTCAAAGCGCGCCTTGAAGATCTCGCGAACCTCAGCGGCGTCCTGGGCCTTCTTGGCCAGCTCCGCCACCTGCTCGCCGAGCGTATGCGCGGCCCAGCCGAGGTGCGTCTCGAGGATCTGTCCCACGTTCATACGGGACGGTACGCCGAGCGGGTTGAGTACGATCTCCATCGGGGTGCCATCAGGCAGATACGGCATATCCTCTTCGGGGAGGATACGGGCGATAACACCCTTGTTGCCGTGACGGCCTGCCATCTTGTCACCGACCGAAAGCTTACGCTTCATGGCGATGTAGACCTTGACCAGCTTGATGACGCCCGGAGGCAGCTCATCGCCCTTCTGCAGCTTGCCGATCTTCTCGTTCGTGATCTTGCGCAGAACGTCGATCTGACGGGAGGTCATCTCCTCGATCTCATCGATCTGCTCGTTGACGCGCGGATCCTTGTCGTTGTAACGGATACGCTTCAGGTTACGCGTCGAGATCAGCTCGATGGTCTCGCGGTTCAGGATGTCGCCCTTCGAGAGCAGCTTCTTATTCGTGCGCTCGTCGTGCAGATCAGCCTGGACTTCCTTGCCGCCAAGGATGTTCTCAAGGCGCTTCAGACGCTCGTCGGTCAGAATGCGGATTTCGTCGCCGAGGTTCTTCTCCAGCTTCTCAATCTGCTCCTGCTCGATGGCCTTGGCGCGCTCGTCCTTCTCCTGGCCCTTGCGGGAGAAGATGCGGACATCAACGACCGTACCTTCAATGCCCGGAGGGCAGGTGAGCGAAGCGTCACGAACATCGCCGGCCTTCTCACCGAAGATGGCGCGCAGCAGCTTCTCTTCCGGAGTGAGCTGAGTCTCGCCCTTCGGCGTGACCTTGCCGACCAGGATGTCGTTGTGGCCGATCTTGGCGCCGATACGGATGATGCCCGACTCATCGAGATCACGCAGAGCGTGCTCGCTGACATTCGGAATATCACGCGTGATCTCTTCCGGTCCAAGCTTCGTGTCGCGGGCCTCGATCTCGAACTCCTCGATGTGCACCGAGGTGTAGTAGTCCTCACGGACCAGCTTTTCAGAGATCAGGATCGCGTCCTCGAAGTTGTAACCGCGCCACGGCATGAAGGCCACCAGCACGTTACGTCCAAGACCAAGCTCGCCCTGCTCCGTGCAAGGACCGTCAGCGATGACCTGTCCCTTGAGAACACGGTCGCCCTTACGGACCACCGGCTTCTGGTTGATGCAGGTGTTCTGGTTCGAACGCTTGAACTTGATGAGCTGGTAGATGTCCGAACCAACCTCACGCGAGAGCTGTGTCGGATGATGCTCACCCTCAACGCGGATGATAATGCGCTCGGAGTCGACCGAGTCGACGAGACCGTTACGCTTGGCCAGGATGACGGCGCCGGAATCGCGGGCGGTGACACCCTCCATACCGGTACCGACCAGCGGAGCCTCGGCGACCAGCAGCGGCACAGACTGGCGCTGCATGTTCGCTCCCATCAGGGCGCGGTTCGCGTCGTCGTGCTCAAGGAACGGCACCAGCGATGCGGCCACGGAGACAAGCTGCTTCGGCGAAACGTCGATGTAGTCGACCTCAGCCTTCGGAACCAGGACGAAGTTGCCCTGACGGCGGGCATTCACCAGATCTTCCTGGATAATGCCGGCAGCGTCCAGTTCGATGTTCGCCTGTGCGATGGTGTGACGGTCTTCTTCCCAGGCCGAGAGGTAGAAGCTGAAAGGCTCAACCTCGAGCGCGCGCTTCTTATCCTTCTTCAACTGCTCGATCAGCTTGTGTGACTCGCTGATCTCGAGCACGTCGCCCACGCGCAGACCCGACTCGCCGCTGTTGGTCACAGCGACGTAGTCCAGCACCCGCGAGTCCTTCACCTTGCGGTAAGGCGACTCGATGAAGCCGTACTCGTTGATGCGGGCAAAGCAGCTCAGCGAGCTGATCAGACCGATGTTCGGACCTTCCGGCGTCTCGATCGGGCAGATACGGCCGTAGTGCGTCGGGTGCACGTCGCGGACTTCGAAGCCCGCGCGCTCACGCGACAGACCGCCCGGCCCAAGGGCCGACAGACGGCGCTTGTGCGTGATTTCTGACAGCGGGTTGGTCTGGTCCATGAACTGCGAGAGCTGCGACGATCCGAAGAACTCGCGAATGGCAGCCATCACCGGCTTCGCGTTGATCAGGTCGTGCGGCATCGCGGTCGACATCTCCTGGTAGACCGACATCTTTTCCTTGATGGCGCGCTCCATACGGACCAGGCCGATGCGGAACTGATTCTCCATCAGTTCGCCCACGGCGCGGACGCGGCGGTTGCCAAGGTGATCGATATCGTCCACCGCGCCGATGTTCTTGCGCAGCTTCAGCAGGTAACGGATGGTGCCGTAGAAGTCCTCGGGCGTAAGAGTGCGCTTGTCGAGCTCAGTGGCATCTGCGTTCTCATACAGCTTGATGTTGAACTTCAGACGGCCTACGCGCGAGAAGTCGTACTTGCGCGGGTCGAAGAACATGCCCTCGAACAGAGCTGTAGCGGTGTCCAGCGTCGGCGGGTCGCCCGGACGCAGCTTGCGGTAGATCTCGATCAGAGCCTCTTCCGGCTTTCGGACAGAGTCACGCTTCAGCGTGTTGGTGATGATGTTGCCCACATCATCGCGCTCCGGGAAGAAGACCTCGATGCTGGTCACACCCGACTGCGCGATCTTATGCAGCTTGTCGGTGGTGATCTCCTGGTTGGCCTCGTAGAGCAGCTCGCCCGTCGTCAGGTCGACAACGTCAGCGGCAAAGATCGACGCGTCGAACTCGGCGGTCTCAACCTCAACGTCAGCAACCTTGCCGGCGCGGATCTGCTTCAGGATCGAGGGGGAAACCTTGCGGTTCGGATGAGCGACATCGTTGCCGTCCACCTTCACCACGCCCGCCGGCTTCGAACCCAGCAGGTTGGTGGCGCCCTCTTCCTTCACCTTCCAGAAGAGCTTCTGGTCGCGGACGTTGATGGTGTCCACGGTGTAGAAAGTCTTCAGGATCTCTTCGTCCGTACGCAGGCCGAGAGCGCGCAGGAAGATGGTGCCCAGGAACTTACGCTTACGGTCGATACGGACATACAGAATGTTCTTCTGGTCGTACTCGAACTCGACCCAGCTTCCGCGGTAGGGAATGATCTTGCCCAGGAAGTAGGTACGGTTGTTCGCGGTCTCGAAGAAGACACCGGGCGAGCGGTGCAGCTGCGAAACGATTACGCGCTCGGTGCCGTTCACGATGAAGGTGCCGTTCGCCGTCATCAGCGGAATATCGCCGAAGAAGACTTCCTGCTCCTTCATATCGCGCAGAGTCTTGGCGCCGGTGTCCGGATCCTTGTCGTAGATCTTCAAGCGGATGGTCACCTTCAGCGGAGCGGAGAAGGTCATGCCGCGCTCTTCGCACTCAGCCTGGTCGTACTTCAGCTGCAGACCGACAGGGTCACCGCACTTGGTGCAGAAGTCGGGGGTGTTCTTGTTGTAGGTTCCGCAGAAGGTACAAAGAACATCGCCCGGGTGGAACGGGTCGGTGATCACCATGTGGCCGCAGTTAACGCAGGCCGTACGCAGGTGATTCAGACCCTTGAGGTAACCGCACTTGCACTCCCAGTTGCCGATGGAGTAATCGACAAACTCGAGTTCCGAGACGTTCCGGAAATCGGTGATCGGAAAGACAGACGTAAAGACCGACTGCAGGCCGTTATCTTCACGCTCCTGCGGCAGCTTATCCATCTGCAGAAAACGCTCATAGCTGCGACGCTGGACCTCGATGAGGTTCGGGATCTGAATAGCGGTAGGGATTTTGGAAAAGTCGAGACGGCTACGGACCGCGCGCAATTCGCTGGACATCGTGTGTTTGCTCCTGACTTCGTGCCTTCCGAGGCCTCCGGTCGACTTTGCGGTGCATCTAACCCGCAAATGCCTTCCGAAGGGGCGGCGGACTCAAGCTTCTGAGATTCCGCCCGGATGTTTGCGCTGTTCAGACCGCCCGTCCTCGGTTGCCGGACTGGTCCATGCGCAGGATGCTGCGCCGAAGTGGCGAAACTTCGGCATTGAAACCTGAATTTTGTTGGCTGCCCGGCAGTGAATTCTGCTATAACAAGCGCGAGCAGCGCAGAGAAACGCTATCTGCTGCCCTGATGCAAAGACGGCAAAACGCCCTTAGAGACGACGAGTCCCAAGAGCGCAACGACCGGCTTGTGCACTAGCTGAATCTTTTCGATGTAAATATCTGCCGCCTGCTTCCCGCTCGCCCTTCCGAAAGCTTTTGCCGCGAATGATTACTGCTCGGGGTACCATGCCGGTGCGCTCGCCGCTGACGCATTCTGCATGACCGGTCCTTGGTGGGCCGGGAGTAAATCCTGATCTTGTCGAGTATCGGTGAGACCGGAAAGTCGTCGCGAACCCATCTGCCCCGTTACGCACACCCAGGCAGGAGCGGGTCTCCTCATCCACAGAGGATACCGCTTCCACCTTGGAAGTGCAAGTGCTGGGTGCGAGCCGAAATCCGCCTCACAGACGAATCTCCGGGCCGTAGCCCGGAGCCCGCCAGAACCCTTCGCCCGAAGGCGAGAAGTTACTTGATCTCGACAGCCGCGATGCCTTCGAACTTCTTCGCAACGGCAGCCGCTTCGTCCTTTGAAACGTTCTCCTTCAAAGGCTTCGGAGCGCCGTCGACCAGATCCTTGGCTTCCTTGAGGCCCAGGCTGGTGACTTCGCGTACAGCCTTGATGGTGTTGATCTTGTTCGCGCCGGCTTCCTTCAGGATGACGGTGAACTCGGTCTTCTCTTCGGCCACGGGAGCAGCAGCACCCGCACCGGCGCCGGCGACGACCACAGGGGCCGCGGCTGCCGCGGAGACGCCGAGGCGCTCCTCAAGCTTCTTGACGAGAGCCGCCGCGTCGAGCAGGCTCAGGCTAACGATCTGATCTTCCAACTGCTGAATGTCCGCCATGTTATTTCTCCAGTACTTCTGAACTTGAAATTTTGCTTACTGCTTACTACTCGCCGGAGCCCACTTCCACTCCGGTTGCCATCCTCGGCAGGCTCCGATGCGCCCAGACAAGCGCCCCGCCGCGATAGCGAAACTTGATTCATGCCAGCGAAACTTGCTTTACGCCAGCGAAAGTTGTTTTACGCGCCTTCGGCCGGAGCCTCAGTCGCAGCCGCTTCGGCCTGAACGTCCGGCTCCACTGCGGCAACTGCCGCCGGGGCCTCAGCCGCAGCCGATTCGGCCTGAACGTCCGGCTCCGCCGCGGCAACTGCCGCCGGGGCCTCAGCCGCGCCGCCAAACTTGCCCTTCTCGACGCCCTGGTTGATCACAACCGCCAGGTCGCGGCCGGTCGCATTGATGACCGTCGCCAGGCGCTGTGCCGGAGAGTTGATGAGGAAGAGCAGCTTCGAGAAGATCTCTTCCTTGCCGGGCAGGCTGGCCAGATCGCCGATCTCGGCAACCGTGATCACCTTGCCGTCGATAATGCCCAGCTTGAAGGTGAACTCAGCATTGTCCTTGACCCAGGTCGAGAGCGCCTTCGCCAGAGCGACCGGATCGCCCTCGGTATAAGCAACCGAGCTGACGCCCTTCAGACCCTGCAGTGCAGCCTCAATCTTGGTGCCGGCGGCCGCCTTCGGGGCCAGTTTGTTCTTGATAACGTGATACTTGCCGCCCGCCTCGCGGATGGTCTTGCGGAGCGAGAAATCCTTGCCCGCCGTCAGACCCGAGAAGGTGCCGACGATCGCCGAGGTAGAGTTGGCCAGATCCTTCGTGAGGAACTCGACCGTTGCGTGCTTCTTTGCCTTGGACACTGCCATGGTGAAAAATCCTTTGTGCCGGCTCAATCCCGGCGAGAATTCATAAGCCGCTGAACAGCGGCGAAAACCTTATGCCTTGCCGGCTGCGTCGATCACCGACGAATCCAGCTGAACTCCGGGGCCCATCGTGGAGCTGACATAGGCAGCCTTCACATACTTGCCCTTGGCAGCAGAAGGCTTCGCCTTCACCACAGCGGTGATCACGGTCATGGCATTCTCAACCAGCTTCTGCTGATCGAAGGAGAGCTTGCCCACCGGGACGTGCACGAGTGCCGTCTTGTCGGCGCGGAACTCAACCTTACCCGCCTTGATCTCCTTGATCGCGGCAGCAACATCGGTGGTTACCGTTCCGGTCTTCGGGTTGGGCATCAGGCCCTTAGGACCGAGCACCTTACCGAGGCGGCCGACCGACTTCATCATGTCGGGCGTCGCGATCAGGGCGTCGAAATCGGTCCAGTTTTCTTTCTGAATCTTCTCCACCAGCTCTTCGCCGCCGAAGAAGTCAGCGCCGGCCTGCTCTGCATCGCGCAGACGGTCGCCGCTCGTAATGACGGCAACACGCTTGGTCTTACCCAGACCATGCGGCAGAACCACGGTGCTGCGGACCATCTGGTCAGCGTGGCGGGTATCAACGCCCAGACGCATGGTCAGATCGACGGTCTCGTCGAACTTGGCAAACTTGACCTTCTGCAATAGGGAAACGGCGTCTGCGAGATTGTAAGGGCGGGGCTCTACGGCCGCGCGCGCCTTCGCGACATTCTTGGAAAGCTTCTTAGCCATCGACTGTAATCCTTCTTGAGTCTCCCACCGCACGAACCCTTGGGTGAACCGGGCTGATCTGTTGCTTCTGCCCGCTAGAAGCCAGAGGATTTTTTGCTCGTCTGGCTTAGGTTCACCCGCCGCGACCTTGTTTCTCGCGGAACCGCCCCTGAAATTGCTGGTACGACAACTGCTGGATGGGGTCGGTCGTTCGGCCGTGGTACATGTGCCACGGACCTATGGTCCGGGCACTTTTACGAGTATGGTGGAAAATTTCCGGGGTGTCAACATTCGCGGAAGCGCAAACGTCTCGAAAACCCGCGTCATTGCACTACTTTTGGGGCACAAGACGTTGGATGTCCCAGAGAAGATGGGCATTACGCCGACGTGGATCCATTATCCAGGTGGCATCCACTATCCCGGGTAACGAAGGGTGCCCCATATCTGCGAAGCAGATGTGGGTATATCGAGCGAAGCTCGATCCGTCCTTTAGCGAGCGACGACGGATTAAATCCTCCCCGCCGTGCTCCCTCCGACCGATATCTCCGCGCCGTACAATCGCGCTTATGCCGGACGCGTTCCACCTAAGGCACCGCGTGACCTTCTCGGCCGAGACGGCTCAGGAGACCCTGCGCCAGTTGCCGGAATCAGCCGGCGTCCTGGCCCTGCGCGGAGCCGATGAGACCACGCAGCCCTACCTGACCAAGGCCGCCAATCTTCGCCGCCGCGCCGCCCGCCTGCTCGCCCCAACCGAAGGACAGACCCGCCGCCTGAACCTGCGTGACCGCGTCGCCTTCGTCGAGTGGACCACCGCCGGCAGCGACTTTGAGAGCCTGCTCTGCCTCTACCAGGCCACCGCCGCCTTTTTCTCCCTCCCGGAGGCCCGCAAACGCCTCAAGCTCTTCGTTCCCTATACCGTCCGCTTCGCCGCCGAAAACGCCTTTCCCCGGGTCTATGTCACCAACCGGCTTGCGAAAAAGGCCCTGAACGAGACCTATGGCCCCTTCCCCTCACGCGCCGCAGCCGAGCGTTACACCGACGCCATGCTCGATCTCTTCAAGCTGCGCCGCTGCTGGGAAGAGCTTGAACCCTATCCGGAGCACCCAGGCTGCGTCTACGGCGAGATGAAGAAGTGCCTCGCCCCCTGCCAGGAGCGCTGCACACCGGAGCAGTACTCCGACGAGTCCGCCCGCGTCCGCGCCTTTCTGGAGACCGGTGGCCGGTCCCTCCTGGCCGCCGTTGCCCAGGAGCGTGACGACGCCTCGGCCGCGATGGAGTTCGAGCGCGCCGCCGAGCTTCACACCCGCTGGCAAAAGGTGAAGTCCGCCTCCGATCTCGCTCCCGAACTGGTCACCGCGCTACCCCGGTTGCACGCAGTACTGCTGCAGCCCTGCGGAGAAGGCGAGGTCGCTGTCTTTCTGGTTCACAGCGGCTGCCTCGCCGGTCCCGAGATCTTCACCACGCGCGACATCCGCGCCGCCCGCGCCCAGGAAGAGACGGGAAGCTCCCTCTTTGCCCAGCCGTTAATGCTGCAACCCGTTGCCCTGGAAGGTGAGTCCGAAGCCGCCGGACCGGAAGACCGTCTGCGCGATCTGCTGCAGCGCCTTCAGGAGCGCGCTAAAACACCCACCGACATGGCACTGCTGGGCGACCATCTCGCCCTCTTAAAACGCTGGTACTACCGGCCGGAGAAGTCCCGCACCGGGCGTATCTTCTTTGCCGACAAGGACTGGCCATGGCGCCGCATGCTGAACGGCGCGGCCGCGCTGGGGAATCGTGGGGTGGCTGCCTCAGAGCCCGTCGCCTAAGTCGACCGCCCATGCATTGGGTGCCCCATCCATCCCAACGCGATGGGTGGGATATCGCGCTATGCGCGATCATGTTTCCAGAGTGCGATTGTGCCCACTTGGTTCGAGCTTTGCTCGAATCTCCCACCCATCGCGTTGCGATGGATGGGGCACCTGTGATGTTTCAAGAGGTTGTTGTCCATCCGTTTGTATCTGGAGATTCTGTTTGTGACGAGCAAATAGAAGTTTCCGGAGGAACGGATGGACTATCACTATCATGCCCGATTGACGGCCCGATTGACGGTGCATGGTCGAAGA
>NZ_JBFRFJ010000027.1:0-34386 GCF_052114765.1 Terriglobus sp. 2YAB30_2 | reverse complement strand
ACTGGGAAAACTCAGAACAAAGAGACACCCAACTCGCCCCTTGGACAGACTTCTACAACCAACAAAGACCTCATGCTAGCCTCAACCTACGCCCGCCCATCAGCAGGCTCCAGATGTCAACAACCTCTTGACCTCCTACAGGCACCCAGAGTATGGGGTTATTGAACTGAGGTGAGATTCCCGTGCACCGCCTACTCCTCGCGCAGGACCTCCAGCGGTTTCTGGCCGAGCACACGGTGGCTGGCGATCCAGCCGGTGGCCACGGCCATAACGGCAGTACCCGCCATCATGGTTAGATCGGTCATCCAGGGAAGCTGGAACTCGATACCCATCTGGCGCTGCAGGAACCGGGCGACCACCGTGGCAAAGATGACTCCCGTGAAACCGGCGACCAGTCCCAGAACGGCGAACTCAATCGAAAAGACGGTGGCGATGCGCGAGCGGGTGGCTCCCAATGTCTTGAGTACAACGACCTCGCGGATGCGGCGGTAGCGTGTGCCTGCGATGGAAGACGCCAGAATCACCATGCCCGCGAAGATGGAAAACGCCGAAAGGAACTGAATCACCACCGTGATCTGCAGTACGACCTGGCGGATGGTCTCGAGCGCCTGCGCCACATCGATCACCGTAACCGTGGGATAAGCCGCGAACATGGCGCGCTCAAGCTGACCCACCTTCTTCGGATCGACGTGCGCGCCTCCGTACCAGACGACCGGGAAGCCCTGCAGCGGAGCCTTGGGCAGAATGAACTCCGCGCGTGAGTAGGCGTGCTGGCCGTCGGACTTGATGATCGCAGCCACTACGGCCTCAATCGGCTTGTCCTGTGCCGAGAAGACAATATGGCTGCCAAGAGAGACACCGAGACGCTGACTCATGCGTTGCCCGATGGCTACCTGGGGCACCGTGCTCCCGGGTTTCCACCATTCTCCCTGCAGTACCGTCGTGCCGGGTGGAAGTTCGTCGGACCAGGTGAGTTGGATCGACTGGAGCATCCGCCTGGGAAAGTTGGTCAGCCGCAGATCTTTGGCTGCAACGCCGTTCACATTGGTGATGCGCGAGCTGATAACCGGGATCAGCTCCGGTTCAGCCATAACTCCAGGCTGGCTGGTAAGCACCTTACGCACGCCTTCAACCTCGGAGTTGGCGATATCAACCAGGAAGATATTCGGGATCTTCGGCGAGGAGACGATACGCAGCTCACGGACAACCGCCTGCTGCATCAGGAAGACAGTCGTAATCTGCATGACGCCGAGGCCGACAGCAGCAAGCAGCGCCGCCGAAGGATTTCCAGGACGATAGAGATTCGCCAGGCCATGGCGAATGGCCGAGGGCAGAGTCAGCCCGGCTCCGCGCAGGAAACGGCGCAGGACAGCAAGCAGGATCGCGGCTGCGGCAAGAAGAGCGATAAGAACCCCTCCGAGACCGGCGGCGAAGGTCCAGCCTGTCTGCGCAGAGTCACTCAGCGTAGCAGCAATGAGCGAGAGACCGAGCAGAATCACAACGGTTGCTAAAAGCTGCGCCCAGTTTGAGCGCAAACGAGCCCAGAAGGCTTTATGAATCGGTTCGTCGGTCTGCTCGACCGCGCGGCGAAGGATCAGGATAGGGCGCACCTTGCGGATATCCAGCAGAGGCGGCAACGTAAACAACAGGGTCGTCAGCAGACCGGCTGTCAGTCCGGTCCCAACCGCATGCCAGTCAAGCGTGAAGGGCGGCTGGACATTGATGAGCCTGCGCAATAGTACCGGCAGAAATCGCTGCACGGCGGTGCCCATAGCGACACCGAGAAGGCCGCCGAGTGTGCCGAGCAATATCGTCTGCAGCAAATAGATGCGCATGATCTGCGAGGACCCGGCGCCGAGCGACTTCATGATGGCGATGGTGTCCATGCGCTGCTGCAGATGGGCACGCATAGCCATCGCAACACCGATGGCTCCAAGAACGAGTGCAACCAGGCTCATCAGGCTCAGAATGCCGGTGGCTCGGTCCAGCCCTTGCGTCAGCGCGGGATTGGTTTCACGGTAGTCAGTCACCTGCGCTTCAGGGAGCAGCGCGACCAGGCGCTCTTTCCACGCCGCGACCTGTTGATCGGAGCTTCGTGCCGGAAGCTCGAAGAGAAAGCGTTCGTTCGACCGGTTCCCTTCTGCGATCAGACCTGCGTCTTCCAACCCTTTGCGTGTAATGATGACGCGCGGACCCGCCGCAAACGATCCCGAGAGACGGTCTGGCTCATTGGTCACGACACCTGCAATCGTGAACAGTCCGTCGCCGATCTTCACGCGATCCCCGACCTTGAGATTCAGCCGGATCAGAAGATCCTCGGCGACGACGATCGTGTTGTCATGCAGTACATTGCGGAGTACGGCCTTCGGCGCGATATCGACCGTTCCATAAAAGGGATAGACGGCCGGGTCAATAGCCTTGAGCGAGACCAGGAGAGGGTCAAGCGAGTGCTCGGCAGAGGCCATGGCGACCATCTCGGTGACAGTGGTCAGACGTAGGCCCTCGTGCTCCATGGCCTCCAACCCCTCCTGCTCTTTAGGAGTCGGCTGGGCAAACATGCGGGCGGCAAGATCGGCGGCCATGATGGAGCGCGCGCGTACGAGTAGCTCCGTGCGGAAGGCGCCACTGAAGCCGCGAACCCCGGTAAGCGCGGCAACGCCGACGGCAACCGAAAGGATGACAAAGGCGAACTTGCCCTTCGACGAACGCATCTCGCGCCAGGCGATACGGCGAGCGGAGGTCCAACTGAGCGACGGCATCTACTCGACCGCCTTTCGCTCGTCGGCGACGATAAGGCCATCCTTAAGAAGAATGCGCCGCCCGGCGAGAGCGGCAATATTGGGGTCGTGTGTCACCATCACCAGGGTGGTGTTCGAGGTGCGGTTCATCTCCAGCAAGAGGTCCAGCACATGGGTTCCGTTCGCGGAGTCCAGGTTGCCGGTCGGTTCGTCAGCCAGCACCACCGGCGGCCGCAGCACGAAGGCGCGAGCAATGGCTACACGCTGCTGTTCTCCTCCGGAAAGCTGAACCGGATAGTGATCCATGCGGGCTTCAAGTCCAACACTGGAAAGAAGCTCCTTTGCACGGGCAAGACCGTCGGAGCCGAGATTGAGCTCGTAGGGAAGAAGCACATTTTCCAGTGCGGTGAGGGTCGGAATGAGCTGGTAGGACTGGAAGACGAAGCCGATCTTTTTTCCCCGCACCTGGGCGAGCCGATCTTCCGGCAGATAGCTGATGCTCTCTCCGGCGATCTTCACATCGCCGGTCGTAGGCGTATCCAGACCGGCCAGCAGGCCGAGCAGTGTGCTTTTTCCGGAGCCGGAAGATCCCATGATGGCGACAAACTCGCCGTGAGCGACGTTGAAGTCGATGCCCTTCAGAATTTCGACAGTCCGTCGGCCGTTGCGGATAGACCGCGTCAGATTGCTTACCTCGATCATGGCTTCGTTCAATTCGCTCTCCCCAATTCGCTACACTGCTTGCGTGAAACTGTCCCGGATTGCCCTGCCCCTCGCCCTGTCACTCACCCTTACCGGATGCAAGACCAGCGATGGTACCAGGCGCGCCGAGGACTACTCGCGCGACACCCACGCGGCCCGGCCAATGGCCCAAAACCCATCTCCGGCGGCAACCTCAACTATCAAAGACGAACGTCCTGTGATTTTATGCTTCGGCGACTCCATTACTGCCGGCTACAACCTCGATGCCGGCCAAAGTTACCCGGATTACCTGCAGAAAGCTCTGGACGAAAAGGGATACAGGTACCATGTCGTCAATCAGGGCATCTCCGGGGACACCACAAAAGACGCACTTGCCCGCGTGGCAGACGCCGTTGCCTTGCACCCTGCCGTGATCCTGGTGGAACTCGGCGGCAACGACGGCCTGCGGGGTATCCCCATTGCCAGTACGCGAGCAAACTTTGACGGCATCCTGGCAAAGCTGACAGCGACCGGGGCCAAGGTCATCCTGCTGGGGATTACGTTGCCGCCGCAGTACGGCAAGGTGTACATCAACCAGTTCAACGAGACCTATGCCTTGATGGCGACGAAGTACAGCCTGACGCTCTTCCCCTTCCTTTATAAGGACGTATACGGAGTCCAGGGAGCGATTCAGCGCGATGGGATCCATCCAACCGATCTTGGCAGCCAGTTGATCGTGAAGAATGTTCTTCCCCTTGTGGAACCGAATCTAAAACGATGAGTTTTTCGCTAAAGAAAAATCCGTTGCTGCCGACATCCGTCGTCGTAACTGCCTGACCCGTTACCTTTTCCCCCGTTTCACGGGGTGCGCTAAAGCGCACAATGAGGGGGCCGATAAGGTTGCAGTAAGACCTCATCGGTCATGGTCACGAAAGGTACTGTGCAACTCTCGGCACCAGCTCGCAACATCACACCTCAGGGCCCCGCAGCAACCGTGCAGGCTCCTGCCGCAGCGGCAGACGGCGCAGGCTCAATGCGTTTCCTCGCCAAGCAGCCGATCATGACTGCGGCGCGCAAGACGATTGGGTATGAGTTGTTGTTCCGCGCCACATGGGAGAATCGCTTCAGCGGTGATGGCGAATCTGCCTCAAACAGCATCGTGGACTGGGCCGTCACCCACGGACTCGAATCGTTAGTGGGTGAAACCAAACCGTTTGTTAATTGCACCCGAGCACTGCTGGTAAGCCGGTGTGCCACGCTGCTGCCCAAAGGAACCGTTCTTGAGATTCTGGAGAACGTCGAGGTAGACGAAGAAGTTCTGGAAGCATGCCGCTACTACCGTAGCCAGGGATTCGCGTTGGCGCTCGACGACTACGATTTCCGCGAGCAATGGGAACCGTTTCTCGACATCGTGCAGTATGTCAAAATCGATTTCTCCCAAAGCACCCCGGAAGATCGAAAAGAAATTATCAAGAGGCTGAAGCCTCGCGGCATGCACTTTGTCGCCGAAAGAATTGAAGACGCCGAGCAATTGAAGATAGCCGTCGCCGAAGGGTTTGATTTCTTCCAGGGCTATTTCTTCATGAAACCCATTATGACCGCACGGCGCGGCCCGGGAAAGTCCATCCATCAACTGCAGTTGCTGGCTGAGATCTGCAAGCAGGATCTGAACCTGGAGTCGTTCCTCCGCATCCTGCGCTCTGAACCGGCCATCTGCTACCGCGTGCTTCGTTACGTTAACTCGGCGGCGGTTAGTTCACGCCGTACGATTACAGATCTGCGGCATGCGGTTATGTTGATCGGCGAGGATGAGAGCCGTCGCATCGTTCGCACGGCTCTGGCAGCCGAACTGACCGGCGGATCAGGAATTGAGGCAATGGAACGTTGTGTCCAGCGGGCACGCTTCTGTGAGCTGCTGGCCACCGATCTGAACAGCCCGTGTGAGGAGCTCTATCTGATGGGTATGCTCTCAGCGGTACTGCCCATGCTGGAGATGGACGTCAAAGATGCGGCCGCCAACCTTCCTTTGCGGGAAGAGGTCATTGCGGCACTTACCGATCCGGCGACCGAAGAAGCTCATGCCCAGGCGCTTTCGCTTGCCGTTGCATATGAACGCGGCGACTGGGGCAGCATGATCGCGTCATGCCATCGCCTCGGTATCGCCGAAGACGATGTCGCTGCCAAGCATTATGCGGCGGAACAGTGGACCAGCGCCGTGGTCCACCACCTGTAGGAACGGTCTCAGCCAATCACAACGATCGGCTGCATCAATGTCCCCGCGATGCGTTTGCCGATGGCGATCAGGTGGCGCTGGCCTTCGAAGATCTTCACCAGGGGAGCGTTGGAGAACTCCGGCAGGTTCACGGCCATACCATTGCGCAGGCGGCCCGCCGTTGCCAGATCGGCTGTCACCGAGGGCATCTCCGACAGAACAGTACGCGGATGGGGGAGGGCTGCTTCCAGCTCGCCTCTCCCAGCGAGCGCTTCCATCATATCCAAAGGCATCGCCTGATCCAGAGTGAACACGCCGGCGCGAGTGCGGCGAAGTTCTGTCAGGTGCGCACCACAACCTGCCGCTTTCCCCAGATCGTGCGCAAGTGAGCGGATATAGCCACCAGCAGAGACCTCCGCGACAAACCGAGCCGTCTCTGCTTCCATTTCGGTGAGCTCAAAGCGATTGACCGTAACGCGCGCCGCCTTCACCGGGACCTCTTTGCCGGCACGCGCCAGCTTGTGCGCAGGCACGCCGTTGATCTTCTTTGCGGAGAAAGGCGGCGGCATCTGCTCAATCTCTCCCCGGAAACGCGAGGTTAAGGCACAGAGCTCTTCGAGTGTCTGTGTCAACGGCTGCGGTGACGCTGCCGGCTCGCCCTCCACGTCGTACGTATCGGTCGCAAAACCGAACCGGATCGCACCGGTATAGGCTTTCTCGGCGTTGGAGAAGAACTGCGCCAGGCGGGTCCACTTTCCCAGAAGGAGAGGAAGAACCCCGGTGGCCATGGGATCCAGCGTTCCAAGATGACCAATGGATTTTTCGCCCGTCGCCCGGCGAACACGGTTGACAACGTCATGCGAGGTCATCCCGGCGGGTTTATCCAGTACTAAAAGTCCGTTCACGTTTCTACAACTTACCCGAGCGGACCAGCGAGAGGAACTCGTTGCGCGTCTGCTGCTGTTCTTTGAATACGCCCAACATGGCAGAGGTTACGGTCGCGGAATTCTGCTTCTCAACACCGCGCATCATCATGCACAGGTGGCGCGCTTCCATAATGACGGCCACGCCCTGCGGATGGATGGCATCGACAATAGCATCGGCGATCTGCCGCGTGAGACGCTCCTGCACCTGAAGACGGCGCGAGAAAACATCCACCAGACGAGGCATCTTGCTAAGACCGATGACCTTGCCGTCGGGTATATAGGCGATATGCGCCTTCCCGAAAAACGGCAGCAGGTGATGCTCGCACAGCGAGTAGAACTCGATGTCCTTGACGATCACCATCTCGTCGTAGTCCACATCGAAGAGCGCTCCGCGGAGAATCTCGGTGGGATCCTGCTTGTACCCCTTCGTCAGGAAAGCCATCGCCTTCTCCATGCGTTCCGGCGTCTTCAGCAGACCGTCGCGAGTGGGGTCTTCGTCATAGCGCAGCAGAAGCTCACGGTAGATCTCTTCCGTGGAGGCTTCGCTGAGCGGCCTGTCTGTCAATGTGCTCATAGTGCTTCCCTATTCGCCCCTGTACTCAAAGGAGTTGTTGGGCGTTTCTTCAATACGAATCTTCTCCACCTTTGCCGCGGTAAAGCCCTTCAGAATCTCCCAGATGACCATGGCCAGATTCTCGGTAGAAGGGACCAGAGCAGCAAACTCCGGCAAAGTATTCAGATTCTGATGATCGAACTTCGCAATCAGGCGCCCGTGGGCGAACTCATCGATTTCAACGAGGTTGCAAACCATGCCCGTGGTCGGATCGACCGTTCCACTGAGTACGATCTCCAACCAATAATTATGGCCGTGGCCAAAGGGATTGTTGCACTTCCCGAAGACTTCCCGGTTACGCTCATCACTGAAGCCGTCAACGTGAAGACGGTGCGAGGCGCTGAAGCGATAGCGGCGACCGAGGTAGGCTTTCATGCTTCCCCCATATAGTCGGCGTACAGGTCTTCCATCTCGTAGACGCGGACCTTCACCAGATTGGCGCCGGCGATCTTCCCCTCCAGGCGCTGCCAGATGGCAATGGCGATGTTCTCGCTGGTAGGCTGCATTGTCCCGAACTCCGGGACTTCATAGTTCAGATGGCGATGGTCATAAACGCTGACGACCTCACGCTCAAGGATCTCCTTCAGCTGCTTCAGGTCCACGACAAAGCCAGTGACGGGATCGACCTTTCCCTGAACCGTCACCTCCAGCGTGTAGTTATGCCCGTGGCCGTTACGGTTGGCGCACTTGCCGAACATACGCTGATTCTCTTCCGGTGACCAGGAGTCGACCCAGTAGAAGTGGGACGCGGAGAACTCGGCTTTACGGGTTAACTGAACCATCCACCCAGTTTAGATGAGTGGAAAGCCCCGGAGGTACAGAAACCTACTCCCACTCCATGGTCTTCTGCGACTCAATTTTGGCAGGGTCGAGCTCGATGTTAAAACCCGGTCCGGCAGGTAGAGCGATTCTGGCGTTGTGCGGGAAGAGCGGATTCTTCTCGAAGTGATAGAAATGCGCCATCTTGTTGACCAGGTACTCGCCCAGCGGGAAGGTCATGGGAGGCTGGCTGGCGATGACATGAAGCGCGGCGTGGAGGCAGTGGCCATGCGGCAGAACGGGAACGTCGTGCAATGCCGCCAGGGTTCCGATCTTTACCAGCTCCGACACGCCACCGCACCACTCAGGGTCAGCTTGAACCACGTCGACTGCCTCGGCCTGCAGGTAGCGCTCGACATCCCAGCGGGTGTAAAAGTGCTCCCCTGACGCAACCGGAAAGTTGATCTTGCGGCGCACCTGGGCGAAGGTCTCAATCTTGTTCGGCATGGTGATCTCTTCCACCCACCGGGGGCGATACTGCTCCACCTGGCGAGCCCATTCGAGGGCATAGGTCATGTCCCAGCCGCTATAGCAATCGAACATGATCTCGACATCGTCGCCAACGGTCTCACGCAAGACCTTCACCAGTTCGACGTTCTTGCGCATGCCTTCCGGGCCTGCGCCGGGACCATAGGCCATGAACCATTTCATGTTGCGATAGCCCTCTTTCTTGAGAGCCGTGGCACGCGTACGAACAGCTTCAGGCTCCAGCGAGAACCCCAGGCACGAGGCGTAGTACTCAACCGAGCTGCGAGTGGGACCGCCAAGCAGACGGTAGACCGGAACGCCGAAGTAGCGGCCGCGAAGATCCCACAAGCAGATGTCGCAGGCGCTGATAGCCATCATGAAGATGGAGGCCCGCGACTGACGATTAGAGCGATACATCTCGTCCCACAGCAGTTCCCCGGCTAACGGGTCTTTGCCGATAAGGAACTTCCGCAGATCGCGATGAACGATGACCGCGGCATCCTCTTCGATAGGACCGTAAAGGCCTTCGAGACCCTGATCGGTCTTGATGCGGATGTACATGGCCGAAGGCTTGGCAACGCGGTCTTTGCCGGCCGGGTGGTCGGCATAGACCGGCGGCCGGAGATCGTCGTAGACATCGAGTGGGCTCACCTGCTGCTGCCCGTTCACTCCCGCGGGAACGGAGTACGAGCCGCGGACCTCGAAGATCTCGACATCGCTGATCTTGATAGGACCGTTCGGTCTTTGCCAGTCGAAGTAAAGGCCATTAGCGCGAGGGATGGCGGCGACAAAGGCGCTGGCGGCAAGACCGCGGAGAACCTGACGGCGGGAAGCGATAAACGTCATCGGATGAGCTTTCCTGAACATTTGAGGTGGCGATGATGGGCAGCCAAAGCTGCGCCGTCCAATATAGTTCAGGTGTCGAAAATATGTCTACCGCGAGTAGCGAGGGCTTATCTGAGGCCAGGAAAATGTCGTTCGCACCCACATTTGTTTGTCATTTCGCAGCGACCACCGACAGGGGAGAAATGACAAATCCAAGCTCGTGCAACATCTTGAGACAGGGCTCTTATGGCTAGGTCCCTATGCTTTGTACACTCTGCCCTTCCAGGCGACCTCATGCTTCAGCTTCACCTGCATCCAGCTTCGCCATAGCAACCAGCCGAACATAGGCAGAGCCGCAATGCTGAGCACGCAGTCAATCCACGGAAACTCGCTTTTACGGACGCGGGCGAGATAGCGCCACAGCACGCGAACCCACAGCAGGCCAAGAGCCGCCCACTGCCACCAGAGCAATAACAAGTGCTGCGGCAGGACTACCATCAATACCGGCAGGGTAAGCAACAGACCAAAGTCGATCAGGCGGAAACCCGCCAGCGCCAGCGGCTGCAGGAATAAGATGGCCAGGTTCTTCGTCCAGCCCTCGATCATCGCCGGCAGCGTGCGATACATTTGGGTCTCCAGTGCATCGCCGCCGTAGCGGAAACGGAGGCGCCGCCGCGAGGCTTTGACCTTCCACGCCAGCTCTACATCCTCCAGCACCTTGTCGCCGACCGCCTGATGTCCACCCACGGCAAAGTAAGTCTCCCGATCAATCAGAAGGAACTGGCCATTGGCGGCCGCAATCCGGCTGGCAGGATCGGAGACCTTCTTCGGCGGATATGCAATTGCCAGCTCAGAAAAGATCAAAGGCATAAGTGCCCGCTGCCAGAAACCGGTAACAATCTGCTTTGGCGAATAGGAGAGCATTGCCGCCTCATACTTCTCTGCCTCGCGCATGGCGCGGCCCAGGCTGCCGGAGGCGTGCCGGGTATCGGCATCGGTAAACAACAGCCACTTCCCCTTTGCCTGCTGTGCAGCGGCCCACAGAGCATTGTTCTTGCCGGTCATCCCTTTGCGGCCCGGTTTGGTCTCAAGCGGCGGAGCGTTCATGACGGTCACACCTGCGACGCTCTCGGCGATGCTGTGCGTCGCGTCTGTGGAACCATCGTCAACGACAATCAGCTCCCAGTGGCGGCCAAGCTCGAAACCAGGCTCGCTTTGTGCCGTGAGCGAGCGCAGGCAGGCTTCCAGGCAGGCTTCTTCGTTCCGGGCCGGCACCATCACGGTAAGTTCCATCAGCTCTCCCTTAGAGCATTTTCCCTGTTGCTAGGGTGTGTCATCCAACTCCTGTCGTCAGCGTTGCGAGCGCAAATTTGTCCAGACGAGGCGGAGGCCGAAGGCTGTGGCGGGTCCACAGTCGAGGCCGACAACGAAGTATGGGCGAATTTGCGCCGCAACCCGAAGGGCCGGGGCAGATTTTCTTCACCCCAGCCAGCAAAGCTGACTGGGGACCCCGATTCCCGATCTCTTCGTCGCTCGTCGTTCCAGTAAGCCAGCTACAGTTCTCTCCTCATTCCTCGATCTCGTAAAAATCTGCTCCCGGCGCTGACGGCACGAGTTTGATGACACACCCTAGGTATCCCGGAAGAGGAGTGCAGCGGCGTTTTCATTGCGGAAAACGCCCATAGGATATGGAAGCCCGACACTACACCTGCAGGGAAGATGCTCCAGCACTCGTATTATAGGAAGCGACCCGTTATGAAGCTTCTTACCTCAGCCCTGCTCGCCTCGTCGCTCCTGCTCACCGCCTGTGAGCGCAACGTGAAGCCCGGGCAGATCGGTGGGGTGGCTCCCGATTTCACCGTCACCGATAGCGACCACGCCGCGAAGTTATCGAACTTCCGTGGCAAGGTGGTCGTCCTGAACTTCTGGGCATCATGGTGCGGTCCTTGCGTGGCAGAGATGCCGTCGTTGCAGGCGTTGCAGGAACAGATGCCGAATATCCAGGTCCTTGCAGTATCTACGGATGAAGATGGAGACGCCTACAAACGCTTTCTCGATAAACACCGCATCCTGTTCCTGACAGTGCGCGACGCACAGCAAAAATCGAATGCTCTGTACGGCTCGTATCGCTTTCCTGAGACCTATATCATCGACCGCAAGGGAGTGATCCGCCGCAAGCTGATTGGACCACAGGAGTGGACCAATCCCGAGATGATCGACTACTTGTCTAAACTGTGATCGCCTGGCATCCTGCTTGAACCGCGCCCTCCGCACCTGTACCCTGAAGATATGACTACGGTCGACGCTCTTTACCGCTACAGCGTGCCTCCTGCGGAGGCCGCGGTTCTGGCCCTGAACAACCTGCGTGAGGTCTACGGCATTCGCCGCTTGGCCATCGATGAAGCCGCGAAAACAGTGCGCGTGGAGTATGACGCGACGCGCTTCGGCGAACCGGTTGTCCGCCAGTTGCTGCGCCGCGCCGGCCTGCAGATTGCAGAGCCGGAGACGCTGGTGCTTCCAGCGCCACCTCCGTCTCCCCCGGCACAGCCGGCGGCTGCTCCGGCAAAGGCGTAGAGCATTTTCACTGCATGTGCAGTGCAGGGGTTCCACATCTATGGGCATTTTCCGCAATGAAAACGCCGCTGCACTCCTCTTCCGGGATACCCCGCAACTTCCGGGATACCCCGCAACAGCGGAAAAGCTCTAATCCACACCGCAGGTCGCGGGTGACAACGATGTGTGGTATCTTAGAAAAGTTGCCGCTGGTTGCATAACAGCGTGCAGGGATGCGCCCGTAGCTCAGCTGGATAGAGCGAATGACTACGAATCATTAGGTCGGAGGTTCGACTCCTTCCGGGCGCACCATCAAGATTAGAAAACGGACACCGATCGGTGTCCGTTTCGCTTTTCGGGATAATCAGCATCTAACCGAAGGCATGATTAACGACCTCTGGTATAAGAACGCCGTTGTCTACTGCCTTTCGGTTGAGAGTTTTCTGGACGGCAATGGGGACGGCATCGGCGACTTCCGCGGCCTGATTCAATGTCTGGACTATCTTCAGGGGCTGGGCGTCACCGCCATCTGGCTGATGCCCTTTCAACCATCTCCACAAAAAGATGACGGCTACGACATCACGGACTACTACAGTGTGGATCCGCGTTATGGAACTCTGGGCGACTTTGTAGAGTTTGCCCACGGCTGCGCACAGCGCGGCATGCGGGTCATGATCGATCTGGTGATCAACCATACCTCAACGCAGCATCCCTGGTTCAAAGCTGCGCGCAGCAGCCCTGACTCCCCTTATCGCGATTGGTACGTCTGGTCGAAGAAGAAGCCGAGGAATGCGAATAGCGGCATGGTCTTTCCCGGGGTGCAACGAACGACATGGACCTATGATGAAGCCGCCAAAGAGTTCTACTTCCATCGCTTCTATAACTTTCAGCCAGACCTGAATACTTCAAACCCCGAGGTCCAGGCGGAGATCCTGAAGATCATGGGTTTCTGGATTCAACTTGGTGTATCCGGATTCCGCATGGACGCCGTTCCCTTTGTCATCGCTACCAAGGGCCCCGACGTTACTCGCGCGGTGGAACAGTACGACATGCTGCGCACCTTTGCGGCGTTTCTCAGCTGGCGCAAGGGAGACGCCATCATCCTCGCCGAAGCGAACGTGCTGCCTTCTTCGGATATGCAGTACTTTGGCGAAGCCGGTGAACGCCTGTCGATGATGTTCAACTTCAATGTCAACCAACACCTGTTCTATTCGCTGGCAACCGGAGATGTAGGCCCGCTGCAGAGATCTCTGATGCAGACAAAGCCACGCCCTGCAACCGCACAATGGGCCACGTTTCTACGGAATCACGATGAACTGGACCTCGGCCGCTTGACCGAAGCGCAGCGCCGCAAGGTCTTCAAGGTATTCGCCCCGGACAAAGAAATGCAGCTCTACAACCGTGGCATTCGCCGGCGCCTCGCGCCAATGCTGCATGGCGATCGACGGCGGCTGGAACATGCCTACTCCCTGCTCTTTTCTCTGCCTGGCACTCCCGTGCTGCGTTACGGCGATGAGATCGGCATGGGTGACAACCTGGCGCTACCGGAGCGCTATAGCTGCCGCACTTCCATGCAGTGGACCAATGATCGTAATGGCGGTTTCACCTCGGCCACACGGTCGAAGATACCGACGATTCGTGCGGGAGCATACGGCTACCAACACGTAAACGTCGCCGACCAACGCCGCGATCCGAACTCGCTGATGGACTGGATGGAGCGCATGATCCGCATACGTAAGGAAACACCCGAGATCGGATGGGGCGACTTCCAGATCATCGATACCGGACGCAGCCAAATTCTCGGTATCCGTTACGACTGGCGCGGAAATCACACGCTCGTACTGCACAACTTCAGCGCTGATCCCATCGAGCTTCGGCTAGCTCCAGGCACCATCGGAGATGGCGCGGAAGAAGGTGTCCCTCTTATCAATATCCTGTCCAAGGATCACAGCTTTCTTGAAGAAGATGCGGATGGGCGGTACTGCATCCAGATGGAACCATACGGTTACCGCTGGTTCCGTGTCGGCGGCTTCGACGAACGCCTGCTGAAGATGGCTCGCCGCCTACCGAGCACTACTTCTTAGCAGCCGTGAGATCGAAGCTGCGCAGCTTCTGATCTGCACCCAGAAGAAGCAATTTGTGGCCGTTGTCCCTCAAGCGCGCGAAACGGATGGTAGAGCCGACATTCACATGCGCCTTCTCTATACCGGTGAGGTCGTAGACCAAAGCTTCATTGCTGCGGTTGCGGATACAGAACAGACCCGATTCGCTATCTGCCGCAACCATGTAGCCGAAGACCTGCTTCACCATCGCTCCGGTCTTTACGGAGTAGATCAGCGTGCGATGGTCTGAGGTTTCGATCAGTACGGCATCGCCAACCATATAGACCCAGGCTGGACCGTCATAGGCACGTGGTCTCTCCAGCACGACAGATTGCTTGAGCTTTCCATCATCGGCATTGAGAAGTTCCAGAATTAATCCGTTAGAACGTTCTTTAAGAGCTGCGGCCTGCATGGAAAGTTCCGGATGAGCCTGCAATTCAGCCTTCCCGCCGTTGCTGCCAAGATTCCATATCAGCAGAAAGTTTCCATCCGCCACATTGGTTCTCGCATAAGGGGATTGCTTTCCGAAGGTCCGCGTCCAGAGTTCCTCGCCGCTGGCGACATCTTTCACAGACAGGATCGATTTATTCTTTTCGGCGGTTTTCCACTCCAACAGCTTGCCGGCCACAACCCGCATCTCGTCTTTGAGTTGAATCTGAGACTTAGTGATGCTGGACTGGTCCAGCTGCAACTTGAAGATTGAGCGTTCGGACTTTTCACGCTTTGGAAGATCCAGATACAGACTGCCATCTTTATGAAAAGCAACACCGGTATAGCCGTGCAGATTATAGATTTGCTTGCCGCTTGTAACGTTCCAGACGCCACCGCGGGTCTTCCCCGAAAGCGCGAGGAATTTGCCATCCGGAGAGAGTTCCATCACTCTCAAGCTTGCAAGAGGACTGAGCGGAAGCCCCACCTTGTCCTGAAGTCTAACCTCGGGACGAATCGTACCCAGCTCAATACCGCCATCCACACCTTGTATAGCGACATTTTCTCCGTGTATGTCGAAGGTGGCCTTTGTTCGCAAAACACCCTGCTCCGTTTTGAAATCCAGCACGATCCGGGAGTCATCCTTCCCTAATGTGCTGACAAGGTCTCCGGAGGAAACACTTGCCAGATCCCTTACGTTGAGACTTGCTTTCGAGATGCGGTGTCCGTCGGGAAAGCTGAATAGCCCGGAGTTCTTCGGTTCAAAGAAATCGATTCCGGCAATGCCGCTGGCCTGAAAAGCAAACGGACCACTTACCTTGTTCTTAAAGTCTCCACCTAGTGGAATTTCACTTCTGCTGCGCAGATCAAACGCAAGCTTGCCGACGCCATTGCCTAGCACCACGGTATTTCCATCCTGAGAAAATGCCAGGTAGACCGGCTGTACTGTTCCTCCAAGTGCGTGCAGGAACGACCAGAAATAAGCGGTATACCCACCAATGCTGGCAAAATCTTTTTTCACAAAGATCTGTTGGCTACTCTCCGTATCAAGCAGATAGAGATCGAAGGGCAACCGCACCGTAAGTTCCGCTAGCTCCCCAAAGGCGACACAGATCAATGTTCGCCCGTCGGGCGAAAGAGCTGTCTGCACGCAATCATTTCTTGTGACCAACTCACGCGCCACGCGCAGCTTCTGCTGTTCAACATCCCACTCTTCGATATGCAACTTAGGCGTATGAAAGACAATCCGTTTCGAATCCGGGCTCCACATTGCGGGCCAGGCCTCATCTGCGTCAAAACGGAAGAGCAACTTACGGGTAGCGGTATTCAGAACAAAGATGGAGCTTTCATCCTGGGCCAGCAGATACTTGCCGTCAGGGCTGTAGCGAATGTTATCCAAATCCATTCGTAGCGCAGGCTCCAGCGTGACGCTGGTGCCGGCAGACTCGGTTCCCTCAGTGCGCTGGTTTGCGATGACCATTGCCTGCCAGGCCTTGAAAGCCCCAGTTACAGACGGAGTCTTTGCTCCGCACCCTGGGGGCAGCGAGGAGGCCATGGCACGCAGACTGCGCAACCGCTTCTGCGAAGGCTTGGTCATATGAAAGAAATCGGACCACCCGCTCCCCGTTTTCCCCTCAACGAAGAAACTCCGATCCCAGAACTCCGCATAAGTAGTCGGCGCATATCCGGCCTTTGCCATGGCATAAAGCGCGATCGAGTCCGCGACCGCCTGGTCCGCATCGGAATCGGAATCACGGGCCTTGCTATCCGGAACGTCCATGCCGCGGACAAACTTCTCATAGATATCCGCGCGGTCTGTCACCGTATTTATTTTCAGCAGACGGCGGAACCGTTCGGAAACCTCCGCCGCGGATTGATGGGTAACGATATGACCGATCTCATGCGCCAGCACCCCGGCGACCTCATCTTCGTTGTGAGCGGTCGCCACAAGTTTGCGGGTGAGATAGACCCGGCCTCCGGCCAGGCTGAAACCATTGATCTCGCTTGAGTCCACGAGAAGAAAACGAAACTTGATTCCAGTGGGCGGCAAGACCGCGAGAAGCCGGGCCCCGATCTTTTCGAGATAAGCACTTTCGGCAGCATCTTTGACGAGAGCTTCGCGATGCTCAATCCAGTCGGCCATTACATCGCCGAGCATGTTTTCCTGCTCGTCGGTAAACATATTGCCGGAAGCAGGCCGGGCAAGCCCGGAAGGCAACAGACATACATCCTGTGCTCCGGCACGAAAGGCAGTAAGGACGACAAGGCACACGAAAGCGCCACAACAGCTCAACCAATTCTGGAACATGTGTGCCGAACTATATCATCGGCTTACAGCGCTCTCCAGTTCTTTCCGCTGCCCTCTCTCCGAACGCATTTGGCGCAGCATGACCTCACACCGCAGCACCTCGGCGACGCTCCATGCCTGCGCCATGCAGCCGCGAGGCGTGAAGGGTTCTTCGGCATCGAAGATCTCGCTGATGGTACCCACGCCATCTTCATAGAAGTGTTGATCGAAGCCGTGAAGAAAAGCCGGCGCCTTCTCCTCTCGATCAGGAAAGGCCTTCAGCCACGCATTCACGAAGGGTCCAATCAGCCATCCCCATACCGTTCCCTGGTGGTACGCCGCATCCCGGGCCAGCAGGTCGCCGTCGTAACGAGCCTTATAGTCCTTTTCTCCCCTCGCCAGGCTCCGCAGGCCAATTGGAGTAAGTAGTTCGCGCATGCACCGCTCAACCACCGGTTTCCATCGCGATTCATCCAGCACGGGATATTTCAGCGAGATTGCGATCAGTTGATTTGGCCGGATCTGAGCATCGTCTCCGCCTTCAAAGGTATCGACCACGTCGAAGAGACAGCCCTTTTCGCTGTTCCAGAAGCGGCGGTTAAAGCTGTCGCGACACCGATTTGCCCATTCCAGATAGCGAGCTCGATCCGTACGAGTATCTTCAAGCGCCTCCAGCCACTCCACCAACAGGCGAAGCGCGTTGTACCAGAGCGCACTCAGTTCCACTGCCTTGCCACGTCGAGGTGTTACTACCCAGTCGCCGACTTTGGCATCCATCCACGTAAGCTGATACCCGTCCTGCCCTTGAACCATCAAACCGTCGTTCTGGTCGATATAGATGCCGAAGTCGGTGCCACGCAGATGCCACTCGGCAACATCGACCATCTTCGGTAGCAGGAACTCAAGCGTCTCCCAGTCGCTGGTTGCCTGCAGATATCGGTCAATGGCATGGAAGAACCAGAGCGTTGCGTCGGCGGTGTGATACAAACCGCTCGTTCTTCCTTCGGGAAACATATTTGGGATCAGACCGTTGTGGATGTAATTGCCGAAGCTGCGAAGGATGTATTCCGCCTCGCGATAGCGGCCGGTGGACAGAGTAAGCCCCTCCAGCGAAATCATGGTGTCACGGCCCCAATCCGTGAACCAGTGATAGCCGGCGATCACAGTACGAATCTCGTCTCCCACGGCATGAGCTCGGACCTGGTCTGCCGTACGTCCTATTGGAGTGATCAAAAATTGGTCGGCCGCAAGCACGAGTTCTGCGGGAAATCCTTCCCTTGCCTCGGGTGGCGCGGTCCGTAGCAGCCGGCGCTTCCGCTCCAATTCCGCAGCGAAGGCCGCACCAGGGGAGAGGGCCCGAACCTTCTCCCAATCTTCGGTCGATGCCGTAAGGGAAGCCGATTTTCCGGGCCGCAGCTCTCCCGTAAAGCCTCCAGGAGACCAGAGAGAGCCTTCCCAGTCGTAGCCACGAGCCTGCTCAATGCGATAACGCAGGTTATCGAGCCGCTGGGTCTTCATCTGGAAACCGCACTCGCCGCAATTCCAGACCAGCTTGAGTACGGGAAGATCGTCGCTGACATACAGCTCGAAACCGTCTTCCACACCGGTCCAGCGATACTGTTCTTCCGGCGGTCCCGCCAGCGAGTCATCATGCGACCGCACGTGCATCGCCGGCTGCACCTCCAGGCGTCCCCCCTCCCCCTCCAGCAGTGTGTAGGTGATGTATGCCGTGTTCTGCAGATGAACCATGCAGGTGCGCTTTTCAATCACATTCCCGCCGCAGCGGAAGACCCAGACCGGAAGTCCATTCTCCAGCCGGAACTCCGTGAGGTATGGGCTGATGGGGGCGACAGCGTCCTTATGGACCAGATCGTCACAGGCCAGAACATAGGATTGCTCACCGACAATCAGGCGCTCGCGMAAATGATTCAGCATCATGGTGCGCCCGTGCGGAGCAGGTAAAGCGGCGATCAACCAGCCATGATAGCGGCGGGTATTCAGGCCGCCCACGGTACCGGAAAGATAGCCGCCAAGGCCATTGGTGACAATCCATTCCGTGAACAGCCCTCGGCGGCTGCGAGTGCTCTCATCCAGATGGGCTACGTCGAGTTCAACGCGACGGACAATCGGTGCAGGGCGAAAGATCGTCTTCATGTTGCCAACTTGGATGCTGCAAAACGGCATCGCGCGGCCAGAAGATTCTAGAGCATTTTTCCTGTTATCCCGGGAAAGGGGGCAGCGGCGTTTTCAGTGCGGAAAACGCCCATAGGTGCAGAATCCCCACACGACACCTGCAGGAAAAAGCTCTAACGGGCGATGAGATTCACGATCTGGTTGGTAACCAGCGCCGCCGTGTATGCGAATACGGTCATATACGTGAACTGGATCGCCGGCCAGCGCCAGCTATTGGTCTCGCGGCGGACCATGATGATGGTAGAGGTGCATTGCAGTGCAAAGGCAAAGAAGACCACCAGCGCCAGCGCCCCGCCCAGCGTCATGTCACCGCGCAGCGCCTGCTGCAGACCAAGTGCGTGCGTCTCCGGATCGACACCGTAGAGAGTGCCCAGCGTACCGACAATCACCTCGCGCGCAACGATGGAACTGAGCAGGCCGATGCCGATCTTCCAGTTGAAGCCGAGCGGGCGAATGACAGGCTCGATCCAGTGGCCCACATGACCGATGACGGAATCCGTCAGCTCAGAGAACTGGCCGGTATGCACCGGCAGAACACTGAGAACCCATACGGCGAAGGTGACTCCCAGGATGATGGTTCCGGCCTTGCGCAGGAAGAGCTTCGCACGATCGTAGAGCCGGATGCCGAGGCCCTGCAGCGTAGGCCAGCGGTACTGCGGCAGCTCCAGGATGAACGGAGCCGAAGATGCCTTCAGCAAAGAGGACTTGAGTACACGGGCCGTAAACAACGCCGCGAGGAAACCGAGCACATAGAGGCTCAGCATAACGGTGGCCCGCAGGCCGACGAAACTTCCCAGCAGCCTACGATCCGGGACGAAGGCCGCGATGATGAGGGTATAGACCGGCAGGCGTGCCGAACAGGTCATGAACGGCGCGATCAGAATCGTGGCAAAGCGGTCACGCTTGTTCTCAATGGTGCGGGTCGCCATGATGGCTGGAACGGCGCAGGCGTAGGCACTGAGCAACGGAATGAAGGCCTTACCGTTCAGACCGATGGAACGCATGACGCGATCTGCGATCAGCGCGGCACGGGCAAGATATCCCGAGTCCTCCAGGATGCCAATAAACGCGAACAGCAGAAGGATCTGGGGGAGGAAGACCAGGACCGACTGCACGCCGTTCCAGAGACCGTCACGCAGAAGCGCACGCATCCAGCCATCAGGCAGAAGCGCCGCAATCTTCACGCCCAAGCCTGTCAGCAGGTTCCCAAGACCATCGCTCAGCGGTTGTCCCAGACCAAAGACCACCTGAAAGACCGCGATGACGACCGCAAGAAAGATCAATGGACCCCAGACACGATGTAAAAGCACATGGTCAAGACGACGCGTCCACTTGGGGGCATTGGGCTGCTGATAGCGCGTACGGGAGCTAACCTGGGTGGCCCAGTTCCGATAGCTGTCAGCACTTTGAATCACAGGCAGCTTCACGGCGCCAGGCCGGGTCACCTCGAAGTTGCCGTACTGACTGAGGAAGTCCGCAATGCGATCCAGCCCGACTCCCTTCGCAGCGGAGATCAGTGCGACGGGATGGCCGAGCTCCCGTGCCATGGCAAGCACATCCACCTTGCCGCCACGCGACTCAAGCACGTCAGACATATTCAAAACGACCAGGGTGGGCAGACCGAGCGCGAGAATTGGGGCTGCCAGCATTAGCTGGCGATTCATGTGGGTGGAATCGAGCACCAGCAGTACGGCATCGGGCGCGGGAACGCCGGGCATCTGACCCTTCAGCACATCGACGGCGACGCGGGCATCTTCGGAAAAAGTGGCGAGCGAGTAGATGCCGGGAAGATCGATCAGCGCGAGGTCGCTGCGGCCTATGGCCTTCATCCTGCCGGAATGGTGTTCTACCGTGACGCCCGGATAGTTGCCGACCTTCTGCCGAAGTCCGGTCAAGCGATTGAACAGCGTCGATTTTCCACAGTTCGGCGGGCCAATGAGAGCGATCGTCCGGATGTGTCCCTTTTGCGACGCAGGCAGGGGTGGAGCCGTCAGAACGGCGGCGTTCGATTCCGCGGGGGTACAGCAGGAGCTCATTGAACGTTCTCGATGGGGGTCATGAAGAGATGGCTGGCAGTCTCACGACGTAATGCAACTTCAATGCCATCAACCCGATAGACGGTGGGGTCGCCTCCGGGGGCACGCCGCAGGACGTGGACACCGGCCCCAGGCAGAAAACCCATATGCGCGAGGTGATCGCCTACCTCTTCCGGCAAATCGACCCGCTCCAAACGACCGTGCTGGCCCACCTTCATCTCACTCAGGCACATCTTTTCCACCTAATTCAGTCTACATTAGTCCGAATTCAGATGGTCAGATGTTTTCATCGAAAGGAAAGATTCAGCAACTGAATGTATCGCCCTAACGTACGCCCCATTTCAGTTTCGTGCGCAGTACATCGAAGAGACCGGTGTCGTACTGCTGAATCAACCGGACGGCGTGCTGCGAGCGGCGGCAGTGGAGTTCGTCCCCAACTTCCATCGCAACAGCTTCCTGTCCATCGACGGTCAGAAACGTCTGATCAGCCATGCCTTCCACCTTGATCTGAATCTCGGAGTCGCCATGCACCACGATCGGGCGGATGGTCAGAAGATGCGGACAGATCGCATTGACGATCATGGCATTGACATCCGGCATGACGATAGGACCATTGGCCGCGAGTGAGTATGCCGTAGAACCAGTCGGAGTGGACACGATCATTCCGTCGGCACGGAAGGTCGCGACCAGCTTTCCGTTCAGCGTAATGGTGAAGTCTCCCATGCGGGCAATCGCCCCCTTGGAGATCACCACATCGTTCAGCGCCTCAAACTCATGGAAGGGCTTCCCCCCTCTCCACAGCTCGGCATGCATCATGCCGCGCTGATCGATCTCGCAACAGTTCACGCACCAGGCTTCGAGCGCCTTGTAGAGATCCTGGATGGGAATCTCCGTCAGAAATCCCAGGGAGCCCAGGTTCACGCTCAGAATCGGAGTTGCCGTCTTGGCAAAGGCGCGCGCCGCGCTCAGCAGCGTTCCATCGCCACCCAGCACAACCACCAGCTCCGGCTGAAGGGCGGCCAGCTCGTCACGATGCATGCCATTCCCGGCATGAGCGTAGATCGCAGACTGCTCGTCGAAGATGGGTTCATAGCCCCGTGACTTCAGCCAGGAGGCGAGCTCCGGCATGATGGTTTCCAACTCAGCTTTCTGCGGTTTCGAGATAAGGGCGACCCTGCGCATGCTAGCTCAGTGTACCTTCCGCCGCGCTGAAGACGACGTGTAGAAGGAACTCCCGATTCCCTTCTCCACCAAGGATGGGAGAATCGATCACTTCCATGTCCCGTCCTCCAAGCTCGGCGAGACATTGTCGCACTTTCTCGATAGCGCCGCGCTGCGCTGCCTCATCCCGAACAATGCCACCTTTTCCGACAGCTTCCCTGCCCGCTTCAAACTGCGGTTTCACCAGAATCACAGCCCGCCCGTTCCACGCGCCGCCTCCCGCAGCCCGCAATGCACCAACCACCGGCGGCAACACCAGCGTCGCCGAGATAAAAGAGACATCCATTGCAAAGAAGCGGATTCCCACCGGCAGATCACCCGGCTGCAATAAACGCGCATTCGTTCGCTCGCGGAGATCGACGCGCGTATCCTGGCGCAGCTTCTCGGCGATCTGTCCGGCTCCGGTATCGACACCAAGAATGCGCAACGCTCCATGCTGCAGCATGCAATCAGTAAACCCGCCGGTGGAGACGCCGATATCCAGGCAGAACAAATCGTTTAGATCGATCTTCCACTGTTGCAGAGCGTGTTCGAGCTTCAAGCCGCCACGGCTGACATAGCGCAGATCATCGCCGAGAATACGAATCGCTGAGTCGACCGCGATAGACGCGCCCGGCTTATCAAGCTTCTGTTCATTCACGAGCACGCGGCCTGCCATGATCATGGCCTGCGCGCGTTCGCGGCTGGGAGCGAGCGAGCGCTCCATCAGCAGTTTGTCCAAACGAAGTTTTGCTATGGATGCCACTTCTGGCAGGGTACACTCAAGCCAACCCCTGCGCGTAGTACAGGAATCTCTGTAGAATGAGCAGGATGTGCCATGCTTGCACGACGTCCTGAAGGTGCGCTTTCATGGCATGAAACCCTTGGTTAGACCCACATAAATCTGCAAGAGCTGCTGAATCGTTCATGTATCGAGACCCTGAAGTGAAGAGCGAGTCCGGAATCCAGATGCGCGATGATGCATCCCTGCTCGCCCTTGTTCAGTCAGGCGATGAACAGGCGATGGCGTCGCTCTATGACCGCTACTCCCGGGTTGTCTACTCGGTTGCATTGCGGGTTCTGCGAGATCCCGGCGCCGCCGAGGATGTGTTGCAGGACGTGTTCATGCAGATATGGCGCAATCCGGACAGGTTTCAGCAGACACGAGGCACGCTCGGCGCGTGGCTGGCTGTAGTGGCGCGCAATCGTTCCATCGACGCATTGCGTCGGCGTCGCCCGACCGATTCCGTTGAAGACGTCATTCTTTCCTCCGGATTCAACCTGGCCGACGAAGCGGAACGCAGCGCGTTGATGGAGAAGGCACGCACCGTAATCCAGAACCTGCCGGCCGAGCAGCGCAAAACGCTCGAGATGGCCTTCTTCGATGGCCTGACCCACATGGAGATCTCCGAGATGACCGGAGATCCTCTCGGCACCGTAAAAACCCGCATCCGCAGTGCGTTGATCTCACTGCGCAGGAGCTTCCAGGCATGATCGAGCCCAAGCACATATCGGCCGATGACCTGGCGCTCTACGCCATGCAGTTCCTCACGCCCGAGGAAACGGCTCTCGTAGAAGCACACGTACGCCACTGTCCGGAATGCCGCCGTGAGCTGGCGACCATCCAGGGTGACCTTGCAGCCTTTGCCCATACGGCAGAGATGCAGACGCCTCCTGTCCTGGCGCGTCAGCGGCTGATGACGCAGGTCAACCGCGAAAAACGAGTCGTGCCCCAGCCTGAAACGGCACTGCGTCCAGCAGGCGCTGAGGGCTCTGTTCCCTTTGCCAGCTATGGAGCGTCTGGCTTCGACGAGTATGACGAGACCCCGCGGAAGGCAGGCATCGGTACCATCATCTTTGGTTGGGCAGGATGGGCTGTGGCGGCCGGACTGGCTTTTGGCGGTTACCACCTCTATCGCCAGCGCGAAGAGCTGCAGCGCAGCCTGCGCATGAATACGGCGCAGATGGCCAGCCTGTCAGAAGACGCGGCCAGAGCGCGCGAGATTCTGGATTCTCTTTCCGACAAGACGACCCAGCGCGTAACCCTCACAAGAGCGGAGACTGCTCCATCGCCGAACGGACGCGTGATCTACCGCGCCGACCGCGGCATGCTGCTCTTTCTGGCCAGCAACATCGCTCCCGTAACGCCGGACAAGACCTATGAACTATGGATCATCCCGTCGGAAACAGACCGTTCGCCGATCCCTGCCGGCACCTTCCTGCCCGACGATCGCGGCAACGCCGCGATCGTGCTGCCGGACGTGCCGAAGGGCGTGAATGCAAAGGCGTTCGGAGTGACCGTTGAGAACCGCGGCGGCTCGCAAGTTCCGACACTACCGATCATCATGGTGGGAATGTAGTTCCGGAAGGAATTGAAGAATTCAATCATTGAATGATTGAAGAAACGAAAGAAGGGCGGCCATCGGCCGCCCTTCTTCTTGAACTTCGATTTCTTGTCCGTTACTGCGCGTTACGCCGGACTGAAACACCGTTGCCCAGAATATCGATCGTCGTATAACGCGTATCGGTGCTGGTATCGATGACAGTGAGAAGGTGTGAATCGCCGGCAGTGGTGTAGACCTTGCCCTTCGGCGTGCCGGTGACCGCGGTGATCCAGTTCGGATGACCGACAACCTTCACCTTCGCCGTCACGGTGTTCGTGGTCAGATTGACAACGTAGACCAGACCGTTGCTGGCATCAGATGCAGTGGGATCGTCGTTGCACATGACATAAGCGCGGGTTCCATCCTGGAGCGCCGATACCTGAGTGCAGTTGATGCCCAGCGGCACCGTAGCCACAACCGTGCCGAAGTCTGTCGCATCCACCGGGTTGTTGGTGTCGCAGTTCGGGTTGCTGGTTGCGCTATTGGCGTTGCACAGCGGGATGTTGATCACACTAAGCGAGCTGGTCGTTGAACCCTGGTTCAGCACCAGAAGCTCGTTGATGGAGCTGACAACATCGGCCCAGACAGGCGCGGTACCCACGGTGATGGAGGGATGCGCGGCGTCAGCGGTGTTGGCCTGTGAGTTGATCACCGAAACCGTATTGCTGCCCTTGTTCATCACAAAGACGCGTTTTGCATCGGAGGTCATCACACCATAGACCGGCTGAGTACCGACATTGATGGAACTGGAGATCGTGTTGGTCGAGGTATCAATCGCGGCCACCGAACCGGTGGAGCCTGAACCCTGGCTGATCGCGTAGTAGCGCGTGCCGGTGCTAAGACCCACAACGTACTGCGGATTGGCCGCAACGTCATACTCCTGGCGCAGCGAAGCCGGTGAACCACCGATGATCTGGCCGACAGCGGACCGTCCAAGCTCGCTGACGAACGCTCCCGAGGAGGTCGCAAACAGCGAGTTCGCATTCGCATTGGAGAACAACGTCGTGGAATACACGATGTTCGTCTTCAACGAAGGCGAGACGTCAAAGTTATTCATCACCGTACCGCTGGAGCTGGTATGCAGCGAGTATCCCGTACCGCCGTTGCTCGCCGGAGCCAGATCGAAATACGTCGGCTTCGGAGCAATATTCGCAATCGCCAGAACCGTGTCGCCGGAGAAATCGACAACCGTGATCAGACCGGGCTGTCCGCTTCCGGGATCCGAGACCACAGCCAGCAGCTTCTGCGGCTGCGTCGCCGGACCAACGGGGTTGATGGAGCTCACGACGGCGCGATACGTATTGCCGCAACCGCTCAACGGAACCAGCGCTGCCGCCGCCGCCAACACTGCACCGGCCTTCGCCAGCACTTTCTTTCCGTACCGCACTTCTGACGCCAAACCATCTCCCAAACACAGACCGAGGTCCGATATGCTCAAAGCCGATTGTAAATCACAGGTGCATGAGCCAGACCACACTCTCTATCCCCGGAAAAACCATCCCTGCGTCCCGTGACCGGCTGCAGTCACAGTTACTGACGGCCGCCTGCGCCTGCTCCCTGCTGCTGACCTGCTATTCCATCTTTGCCTTCAGTTATGGACGCGCGGGATTTCCCTTCGTTGCAGGGCCTCTTGCGATTGCCGTGGCTTTCGCGATGGTGGTTTTCGCCCTGCGCTCGGCGACGCTGGGTGGCTGCCTGATGGGAGCGCTAGTTTGCTTCGACCTGATCGCCTGGACCCGTGACTACAACAGCAACCTGCTGCATTCCGCGCTGACTCCATTACTGGCGCTCTTCCTTCTGACCTGGGCAGCAACACGGGTCCGGCGTGCGGAGAAAGAGCGTGCAGGTCTGGCCGAGCCGAAGCACGGAAGAACGGCGTCGCAAGTCGCCGCCAACCTGGCTGTGGCGGCGCTGATCGTCACCTGGCTTGGTGCATGGCTGTTTGGCAAATTTTTCAAACTTCCCTACCCCTTCAGCTACTTCGCATCGCTGGCAGCATGTCTGGCAGCCTTGGCCGAAGCGACGGCGGACACCATCTCTTCCGAGATCGGACAGGTCTTCGGCGGAGAGCCGTGGCTTGGATTTCGGCGCGTCCCGCCAGGAACGGACGGCGCCATCTCGATGGTGGGCACCTTCGCGGGCGTTACCGGAGCGGCCATCGTGACCGGCATCGGCTGGTGGGCCCTCCTGCTGACTCCGAAGGTAGCGGCAGTCGCCTTCTTCGCCGCGGTGCTTGGCCTCTTCTTCGATACGCTCCTGGGAGCGACCGTGGAACGGGCAGGCTGGCTGGGCAATGACCTGGTGAACTTTTTATCGACATTGGTCGCGGCGATTGTGGCTGCGGTGGGGATTGGATTGCTGCGGTAAGAATCAGAGCCCGAAATAGATTTCTCCATTCTGCCGCTCACGGTAAAACGGGTTCGAGCTCGAATAACCCATTTTCCCGAGGGACATGGGGCACCCGGAATCTGTCTCCCTAAAGGTCCTCTGCCCCGATCCACCAGCGATGAACAAAGCTGGCGGGAATATGAAGCCGGACGGCGGTGTAGCTGACAATCTCATGCACGATCCGCATCCGGTAGTCCCAGGGGCTGATGCGCCCATAGACAGAGCGAGGCGAGGTCCAGACATTCAAACCGGCCTGTCGGCACAGTTCGCGGATGCGAAAGAGATGCGATCCGTCACTGACGACCACCACATGCCGCCAGTTTTGTGTGCGTGCCAGCTCTGCCAGCACTTCCACCTGTTGTTCTGTGTCGATGGAGCGGGTCTCAGGAATGATCTGTTCGTAGGGAACTCCCTCGGCCAACAGGTAATCCCGGCCGACCCCACCCTCGGTCCGGCCGGAGTCCTTCTCCGTACCTCCGCCGAGTGTCACGATGACGGGAGCGACCTGTCTGCGATAGAGCGCCACAGCTTTATCCAACCGTGCGTGCAATACAGGGGAGGGGCGGCCGCCATACTCGGCCGCGCCAAACACGGCAATCGCATCTGCCGGTTGCGCCTGATCCTCCTGCGCGACCTGCACAATCTGGCCATAAACCCAGGCGCACCACGAGAGGGCCGCCAATAAAACCAGGAGCAGCAACCATCGCCAGAAGTGCCGTTTTCGCTCAGGCATGTGCTTTCATCATACGAAGCATGGCAAGTATCAGAGCATTTCTCCTGTTCCTGGGTACCCTGAAAGGAGCGTGCAGCGGCGTTTTCATTGCGGAAAACGCCCATAGATACGGAAGCCCTACACTACACATACAGGAGAAATGCTCTAACGATCAGGCCCGTTGCAGTGCGAGCGCAATCTCATGAGTCGGGATCGCACCT
Source organism: Terriglobus sp. 2YAB30_2 (assembly GCF_052114765.1). Taxonomy (NCBI): domain Bacteria; kingdom Pseudomonadati; phylum Acidobacteriota; class Terriglobia; order Terriglobales; family Acidobacteriaceae; genus Terriglobus; species Terriglobus sp. 2YAB30_2. The sequence continues at coordinate 6,599 of NZ_JBFRFJ010000027.1, read as the reverse complement.
TCACGCAGAATCATCCACGATGAGCCGCCGCCGCTGAGATCGACAATGGTCGTCGGCTGGGTCCGGGACGTGGGTCCACCGTCAACAATCAGCGGAATCTGATCGCCGATCTGCTCCCGGACACCGTTGGCATGCGTACACTCCGGCAGTCCCGACATGTTTGCCGCCGTTGCCGTAATCGGCAGTCCAAGCTTGGCAACCACTGCCCGCGGAATCGCTGCCTCCGGTACGCGTAGCGCAACGTTGCCCGTCTGGGCGGTAACGCGCAGAGGCAATTTGCCGCCGGCCTTCACGATGATGGTCAAGGGACCCGGCCAGAACTTCTCTGTCAAACGATCGAAGGCGGTATCAAGATCACGAGCCAGCTCATACGACTGCGATACTTCAGAAAGAAGCAGGCTCAGCGGTTTGTACTTTGCGCGTTTTTTGATCTCGTAGATACGCTCAACGGCGCGAAGGTTAACGGGATCCACGGCAAGCCCGTAAAAGGTATCGGTCGGCATACCGACCACATCGCCCTGATTCAGGCGTTGGGCAACATACGCCACCAGCTCCGGTTCCGGCTCATCCGGATGCATACGAACAACGTCAGCGCTCAATACGGTCCCTCTGAAACTCATTCAGAGTACAACAAGCACTGTTTTTGGTTGCCTATGAGCCATCGAAAACGGCGTAGCCAGACATTGCAACGAACAGTCCTTCCCTCTTTCCTGTTACCTCCGTAACACATATTGTTTCTCGCAATCCTGTCTTCTCAAAATGACTGCAACTATCCCCACAGGACTGTGTCTGGTTCTGTCAGGTCGGCTATCCCCGTTCCGGTGTGTTCCCCAACACGTCGGTTCAAGCTCGACAGAAAGGGCCGGTATACGGTCTGGATAAAATCTTTCCCGGCGCGTCGCCCGGCCTTCCCTGATTCGGCATTTCAATCTCAGCCGTTGGAGGAATAAAAAAATGAAAAAGTCATATCGGACGCATTCTCTTGCTCTCTCCCTCATGTTTTTCTTCAGTGTTGCCGCTTTTGCGCAGCGCGCTCACCCCATTGGCTCGGGCGTTGGTCTCGGCGGTGGTGCGGGTGCTGGCGTCGGCTCAGCAGGCACTGGTCTGGGTAGCGGTAATTTGGGTGCCAGTAGTGTTGGCGCAGGTAGCCTGGGCTCCGATAGTTTGGGTGCCGGTACGGGTGCAGGGCTTGGCGCCAACGCTGGCGCCGGTCGCACCAATGTTGGTGTGAACGGAGCGACTTCCGCAAACGTCAGCGCATCCAGGCAGTCCCCTGACAAGGTGCTGACCAATACGCATCTCGACTCATCGCTCACCTCTACCCTAGGCAACAGYGGTGTTTCGATCCCGGGCGGAAATCTTCAGACCGCCTGCTCAGGCTTCAAAGATCTCGGCAACTGCGTTGCTGCGATGCACGTTGCACGAAATCTCAACATTCCCTTCGCCAGCCTGCAGTCACAGATGACCGGCTCGAACGCCGTCAGCCTCGACAAGGCCATCAAGTCCACTGCAGCAGCGGGTACCGATGCGAAGGCGGAGGCGAAGAAAGCCACCAAACAAGCCAACACTGACATTCATGCCAGCGAGTCTGCGTCATCGACAACCACGGCTGACTCCCACATGTAAGTCGCAACTCCTCCGAAAAAGGAAGAGACTCCCATGCTGGGAGTCTCTTCCTTTTTTAAAAACCTCATCCTGTCTCAATGGCCTGCCGGCGCCTTTCCACCCGCCCTGAAATGCTTTGCCAGAAGCACTAATGGCGCAGCGAGAAGAGTGATCCAGCCCATCAAGCGGAAGCAGTCCATGAAACCGAGCATGCGAGTCTGCGCCTCAAACTGAGCATAGAGCTGCGCATATGCTCCACGCGTGGCGTCGGCTACGCTGTAGCCGTGGATCTGGAGGTAGCTTGAAATCTGCCTCACATTCTGCTGCAGCGCATCGCTGGATGAAGAGAAGTACGCTGACAAGCGATCTTCGTGAAAATTCTGCCGCCGCTCGCTCATCGTGGTGACAAAGGACACGCCGAAGCTCCCACCCCAGTTGCGAAAGAGATTCGTCAGGCTCGACGCCTTATTGTTCTGGTCAGGCCTAAGCTGCGAGTACGCCAGCACCGTGAGCGGAACGAAGAGGAAGGCATATCCAAATCCCTGATAGGCGCGGGCAAAGGCGTAATGGAAGTAGTCAGACTGCAGCGTCAGACGGCTGTAATAGAACATCGAGGCGGCGACGACAGTCAGGCTGGCGCCGATCATCATGCGCGGGTGCACAATTCCACGCTGCACCAGCTGCGCCGCGACAGGAGCGAGGAAGGTAATCACCAGTGCTCCCGGACCAAGCACCAGACCGGCGTCGAGCGCGCGATATCCGTACAGGCTCTGCAGGATCTGCGGAATCATCGTTGTCGTCGCGAAGAGGCCTAAACCGAAGATGAAATAAAAGGCGCAGGCAATCGCGAAGTTCCGGTTTGCAAGCATACGGAACTCCACGATGGGATCGGGTGTGCGCAGCTCCCACCAGATTGCGGTTCCCCAGCAAACTACAGCGATTGCAAACAGCCAGCTGATAGACGTGCTGCCAAACCAGTCGTCAATCTGGCCGCGGTCGAGCACGAGCTCAAGTGCAGCCGAGCCGATACCGATCAGCGCAATACCGACGCCGTCTACCTTGCCGCCGCCCTGCGCCTTCAACTTGCGGCGCTCTTCTTCAAAGGCCGGAGGGTCGTGCACAAAACGCTCAGTCAGAAACAGGCTCAGCGCGCCGATAGGGATGTTGATGAAGAAGACCCAGCGCCAGTTGAAGTTATCGGTAATCCAGCCACCAAGAACAGGACCGATCGCCGGCGCCGTGACGATGGCGACGGTATAAAGCGCAAAAGCACTGGCCCGCTTTGCAGGCGGGAAGGTATCGACCAGAATCGCCTGTTCTACCGGTGCAAGGCCCCCACCTGCAATTCCCTGCAGCACGCGAGCGATCAGAATCACATTCAGACTGGGCGCGATACCGCAGAAGAAGCTGGTGACGGTAAAGAGCGCTACGCAGATCATGTAGTAGGTCTTTCGGCCGAAGACGCGGCTCAGCCATGCCGACATCGGCAAAACGACAGCATTAGCCACCAGGTAGGTCGTCAGAATCCAGGTCACCTCATCAAAGCTGCGACCTAATCCCCCAGCGATATGCGGCAGAGCCACATTGGCAATAGAGGTATCCAGAAGCTCCATGAAGGTAGCGATGGTTACGGTCAGCGCCACCACCCATGGATTCACCTGCCTTCGGCTCTCTGTCACGACTGCATCCTTTCATGCGACCGATCGGTCTCTTTTGACATCCAAAATATGAGACCGCTCGGTCTCAGGTGGAGATAAGATGGAGCCGGGCAGGAGAACGATTCAAATGAAAAAAGGCCAGCAGACGCGCGAACGCATCATTGCCCAGGCGGCCCCCGTATTCAATGCATATGGCTACGAGGGCGCAACCATGTCACAGCTGATGGAAGCCACCGGCCTGGAAAAGGGCGGCATCTATCGCCACTTCAGCAGCAAGGAAGAGCTCGCGATGGAGTCGTTCAAGTTCGCCTGGAATGCGGTGCTGGAGGTTCGCCTGCAAGGGCTGGAGAAAGTGCCGACCGCCCTCGGCAAACTGCGGCACATCATCGACAATTTCGTCGAAGTACGATCCCCGGTTTCAGGAGGGTGTCCCTTGCTGAATACAGCCATGGACTGTGACGACGGCAACCCGGCGTTACGTGACCTCGCTAAAAAGACACTGCAAAACTGGCAGCAGCGCCTGATGAAGATTGTGGATGATGGCATACACACCGGGGAGATCGTGGGTGCCGCTTCTCCGAAGATCACCGCAAACGTCATCATCTCTACCCTGGAGGGGGCCGTAATGATTACCAGGCTGGAACACACGCTGGATGCGCTGCAAGATGCGCGTACTGCCCTGTCTGCCCACCTGGAAACTCTTGCAGCAAAACCCCGGAGACATGCAAGAACCTGATGGCTGCGAGTGGCAGGAAGAAAATTCTCCTGACACCCGCTCTGCCACCTACAGCCGACTCAGTTGGCGGGTTGAAGCTCCGCGTCGACCGCGAATGCATCCTCTTCTTCGGCCACATAGCTTTCCTGTGGCTGCATTCCTACCAGGCCTACGATGACAAGAGCCAGGATCTGTGGCTCGATCGGCTGACGATAATCCATCGATGCATGCGTCAGATAGTACGGAATGGGAAACAACACTACGAGTATTAGGTACGGCATCACCGAACGCCAGTCCTTCTGCAGCCAACGGCGGATACCGCGTAGCATCAGCAGTGTGAGACCGGTGCAGAAGAACAAGTTCGGAACATCGAAGGGCTCACGCTTCAGATAAGCACGATCGAAGCTCCAGAAACTGGTCCAGTAGCGCAGAGCCCTGCGCAACGTGACAGCCGCGAAGTAGCGAGGATGCTCACGGACGAAACGTACGGAAAGGTCATGCTTTTCCGCCAGGTATCCCGTCTCTCCCATCTCGGTCCACTTCTTCATCTCATAGGCATCGCTCGCCGGATGCGCCGAAGGAGGATTCGTGACCGAAGCGTCTCCATGGTTGCCGGCGTAGAACTCGAGCCAGAAACCATCGCGCAGGGGGACGGCCGTATGCAGGACACGCTGGTTGCGAATCGACCATGGCAGGACAACGACGATCGTTGCCAGCACTGCAACAGCCATACGGCGGATCCACGGTCCACCCTCGCGGCGTACACGCCAGCCGGCAAGCAGGAGCAGGAATGGAAGCGAAGTCAGGACCGAGGGGTTTGAAAGCAGCGTAACCCCGAAGAGCACACCGAAGGCAGCCCAGCCGATGGAGCGGTGGGCACGGTGTAGCCCCTGTGCTGCCCAGAAGCAGCAGGCAAAAAGCAGCGAAGTCAGAGCGTAGTCCCAGACCTGGGATGCGGAAAAGTATATGGCGAAGGGATAGAGCGCCCAACCCCATGCTGCCCAACGCGCCGCTCGCTGACCGGCGACATTACGAACACTGAAATAGACCGGAATGCAGGTCAGCGCCGAGAAGAGACTGTTGATTGCCAGCAATACATAGGCAGCCTGCAACGTATAGAGCCCGAACAGCCGAAAGACCCCGGACATCAGATACGGATAGATGGGTGGGACCAACGCCGTGGGTCCGGTCAACGGCAGGAAAGGCGCGCTGAAGCCATGGCCGAAGAAGAGGCTGCGGGCAACCCACCCCATCTCGGCGCCGAAATCGCCGTGATCGAGCGTTGGTTTGGCAATATCACCGGCGGCGAATACAGCAACGACCAGCCGAATCGCCAGAGCGAAGAAGACTATCGCGGGTAGGAGCCGGACCGGAGAATCGAAACTGTCCCGAAGGCGGGAGAACCACGAAGAACGCTTCGTGCGCGTCGCGAAAACTGTCGTCATGCCACCTCACCAGAGGTGCAGGACGCGGGGGATGTCGCCGTGCCAGAGCCGGCGAATTTGTTTCCTTGCATGTAGCTCCTTCATGAGCCTCTTGGACGTGTTCTTTTTGCTTTGGACTACAAACGCAACTAAAAAATCTCTCGTAAGAGGAGCGCAATCGGTCGAATGTCACGTCGAAAGTTGCCCTAGTCTCTCATCCGAAAAGCCTTAAAATGGTAAAAATCTGATGCCTTTCCTGATCACCAGCCGAACGAATTCCCGTTTAAAGCAGCTTCGAGCTGCGCTGGACGGACTGCCCCGGCTCTCCGAAGGCTATATCGGCATTGAAGGCGAGCACCTGCTGGAAGAGGCCCTACGCAGTGGCCTCGAGGTAAAGTCCGTCTTTTTGCGCGAGGACCGGGTTCTTCCGGCATCCCTTATTCTGCCTCCGACCTTGGAGGTCATCTCCGTCGCAAAGGATGCCTTTATTTCGGCGACGGAGGCCCCACAGGGGGTTGCCGCTTTGGTTACTCCTCCCCGGCACTCCCCCGAAGCGCTGCTGCGCGGCAAACCGCTGATCATCGTTGCCGAGGCGCTTCAGGATCCGGGCAACCTTGGCACCCTGATCCGTACGGCGGAGGCCTTCGGAGCCACCGGCCTGGTAACGCTTTCAGGGACTGTCTCGCCCTGGAATCAGAAAGCGTTGCGTGCCTCCGCCGGGTCGGCGCTACGGCTGCCGATCATTGCCGGGGATACGGCAACCATCGATCTGCTGCGCCGTAACGGAGTCCGGATTCTTGCGGCCGTCCCGGCAGATGGCATTCCGGCAACCAAGGCCGGCCTCGTGGAGCCCTGTGCCATCCTTCTGGGAAATGAAGGCGCGGGGCTCTCAGCCTCGATACTCGGCCTCGCCGATGAACGCATTACCATCCCCACTCCGGGACCGACAGAAAGCCTGAACGCCGCCGTGGCAGGCAGCATCCTTCTCTATGAAGCAGCGCGGCAACGCGCGGGTGAGCAGTAGAGCATTTTCCCTGTTGCTGGGTGTCTGTAGGAGGTCAAGAGGTTGTTGACATCTGGAGCCTGCTGATGGGCGGGCGTAGGTTGAGGCTAGCATGAGGTCTTTGTTGGTTGTAGAAGTCTGTCCAAGGGGCGAGTTGGGTGTCTCTTTGTTCTGAGTTTTCCCAGTGAGCCGCA
>NZ_JBFRFJ010000026.1:0-39561 GCF_052114765.1 Terriglobus sp. 2YAB30_2 | reverse complement strand
AACGGAAGCGCCTATCGCTCACACAAGTTCCGCGCCGCCTGTGCCGCGATGCAGATCAAACATCGAAGAACAAAACCCTACACCCCAAGAACCAATGGGAAAGCAGAACGCTTCATCCAGACCGCCCTCAGAGAATGGGCCTATGCGGCTCACTGGGAAAACTCAGAACAAAGAGACACCCAACTCGCCCCTTGGACMGACTTCTACAACCAACAAAGACCTCATGCTAGCCTCAACCTACGCCCGCCCATCAGCAGGCTCCAGATGTCAACAACCTCTTGACCTCCTACAGGCACCCGGGTTGGGGTACGAAAACGGTCGCGCACAACGCATACCCCACCCTTGTCACCCCAGCGAACAAGTTCGCCGGGGACCCCACCCTTTGTCTGCGACAAAGAATGGGGCAACGAGAGTATAGCCTCGCCAGACTGACGGTTTAAGCTTCCAGAATTCCGCGTTTCAATGCGATGAGCACGGCATGCGTGCGGTCGTTGGCCTGCAGCTTCGCCAGCACATTCTTCATGTGGCCCTTCACCGTATCCTCAGAGATGCTGAGGCGGTCGGCGACGATCTTGTTCGAGCAGCCGGAGGCGACAGCCTGCAGTACCTGGAGCTCGCGTGTGGAGAGCGACTCCGAGCCCAGATGCTCTGCCATGCCGTGAGCGATCTCATCCGAGATGCGCTTGCGTCCCTGATGTGCCGCGCGGATGGTGTCGATCAGCTCGGTGCCGAGCATGCCCTTCAGGATGAAGCCCATGGCGCCGGCCTGCAGGGCTCGGGTTGCGTGCACATCGCCGGAATAAGTTGTCAGCACGACGATGCGCGCTTTGGGAAACTCCTGCCGGATCGCCTGAATCGCCTCGATGCCGTTCATTACGGGCATCTGCAGATCCATCAGCGTGACATCCGGACGGTGCTTACGGTACGCAACTACGGCCTCGGCTCCGTTCGTCGCTTCGGCCACAAGCTCCATGTCAGGCGCCTTCTGCATGATGAAGGCAATACCATCCCTCATCAAAGGATGGTCGTCGACAGTGAGTACACGGATCGGGGAGTTCATAAGCAGCCCTCCCTGGGGGGATATAGCAGTAGAGAAACGATATCACTCGCCGCAATGCGGTGCGCCACACCCGAAAGGGTTGGTGGAATGGAAAATCGCGACCGCTACGCCAGAGGCTTGAGCTCCTGCAGCATGGTGGGGAGCAGTTCAGAGACCGTGGGATGGATATGCACTGACCTGGCGACAAGATCGTAGGTCTGCCGTGAGTACATGCAGGTCAACAGGCAATGAATTGCCTCATCGCCGCCGACGCCGAGAATCGTCGCTCCCAGAATGCGGCGCGACTCCGCGTCAACCATCACTTTCATGAAGCCGGCAGACTCTCCCTTTTCCACCGCGCGCCCCACACGGGACATCGGGCGTTTGCCGATCAAGGCGGGTTTTCCGCTTTGCCGCACTTCGGTTTCCGTCATTCCGATATGCGCCAGCGGGGGATCGCTGAAGAGCGCATAGGCCGGAATACGGTCCGCGGCGGAGCGAGTACCGCCGTCGAGCAGGTTATCGGCGACAATCTCGTAGTCGTTCCAGGACGTATGCGTGAAAGCTCCGCGTCCGTTACAGTCTCCCATCGCCCATACGGTTGGGCTGGCGGTGCGGAGATGCTCATCGGTGACCACGAATCCGTGAGCATCCATCTGCACGCCGGCTGCCTGCAGATTGAGATCGTCCGTATTGGGTCTGCGCCCGGTAGCTAACAGAACGTGCGATGCTTCCACTTCCGGCTCTCCGTGCTCACAGTCGAGCGATACCTTGATGCCACGCTCGCTCTTGTGCAACTGAATGCAGTTGGCGTGGGTCCGGAACCGGACCCCCTCCGCCTCCATAATGGCTTGAAGCTCGGAGCTCGAATCTTCATCCTGCCGGGAGATGATGCGCGGATTCCGTTCCACAACCGTCACCTCGCTGCCGAAGCGGCGGAACATCTGTGCGAACTCCAGGCCGATAAAGCTGCCGCCGACCACCGCCAGGTGCTGAGGCAGTTCGCGCAGCTGCAGGACAGTCGTGCTGGTCAGCGCGGGCACGCCTTCATGGCCCTCTACCGTCGACATCGGCCGTGCGCCTACGTTCAGAAAGATGCGGGCGCCTTCCAGGAGACGGTCCCCTACACGGACAGTCGTCGGTGATTCAAAGACCGCCTGCCCCTGGATCAACGTGCAGCGTTCCATGCTGCCGATCCAGGAGAGGAGTCCCTTGCGCGAGGCTTCGACGATGCCGTTTTTCCTGGCCATTACGGTCTCCAGGTCGACCCGCACCGCCCCATCCAGCCTGACGCCATAGTCGTTTCCGCGGCGGGCGATATGGGCCGCGTATGCCGATGCCACCATCGCCTTGGTGGGCGTGCAGCCGACATTCACGCAGGTTCCGCCGACGAGCTTGCGCTCGATCAGCGCCACGGTCTGTCCTGCGGCGTTCAGGCGTGCGGCGAGAGCCGGGCCGGCCTGGCCGGCCCCGATGATTATGGCGTCATAGCGTTCGGTCATGCACCCCCCCGGATTGCGGTAACCACCAGCACAATGGCGAGAGCGTCTTCCAGCAACGCCGCACCGATCGCGGACTTCGTCACTTCGGTCAGTTTTGCCCGCAGCCATGCGCCGCCATAGGTTCCGGCAACAGCTCCAAGGATACCCAGAATCACACCGTAAGCGAGCACGCTGTGGGCCGCACCGGCGGTTCCGCCGGCCAGGGCGCCCATCACGATGCGGGCAATGAACTGCGGCGGCACCTTACGGCTCGGCGTCTTCGGCAGCTTGTCGTTAATCAGCTCGCCGATGGCCAGCACCGTGAAAATCAGTACCGTCCACTTCGATCCCATGAAGGCAAACGAAGTCCCGGTTACGGTAAGCAGCCCCAGATGCGCTGCCCAGCTTGCGCCCGCCGGGGACGTTAAAGCACGCAGGCCAGAGACAAAACCAAATAGAAATAGGACGACGATCAGCATCGGCACACCCTCCAGATTCGTTCAATTCAGGATGAGAGACAGGAGCCCAGCGCCTTCCAAACTACTCGCACCGAAGGTTCCGGGGAAGCCCCTTAGGAAAGGAAGGGAGGCCACACTTTGGAGTAGGAGAAATAAGCTCTAACAAATGCCCGCGATATGCTTAAAGAGCATCCATTTATTTTTGGGGTCTGTTCGAACGAATCACACAGCTCCATTTATTGTCTGCAGCCTGGTCTCGCCGCCGGGATCCGGCTGCCCACATGGCAACGCTTTCAGGGTTCACGTTTTAAAAATGCCGCATACGCTCCGCTTTCAACCGAAGGCCTCCGCTGCTTTGATCCTTGGCCATCCCGGCCATGAACTTCGGGTCTATGGATGGACACGTTCCGTTCGCCCTCTCACCTTTGTCATCACAGATGGCTCGGGAACTTCGGGAGTAAGCCGTCTGGACGCAACAACCAAAATCCTGGAGGGGCTAAGGGCTCCGATCGGAACGGTCTATGGACGGTTTACGGACCAGGCCATCTACGAGATGATGCTCTCTGGTTCACTGGAACCGCTGTGCGAGGTTGTTGAATCCATTGCTACCGCATTAACCGACGCACAGATCGAGGTAGTCGTAAGCGATGCCAGCGAAGGCTATAACCCAACGCACGATATCTGCTTTGAGTTAACAGAGGCGGCCGTGGAACTGGTACGGAAACGGACGCGTCGCGCGATCCGGCGATACTCATTTTGCCTGACAGAGTGGGAGGGCTGCGCCCCTTCCCAAAAGGCAGACGAGGCAATCCACCTCGAACTGGACGATGCCTGTCTTTATGACAAGGTCGAGGCAGCCCGTTGCTACGTCGAGTTGCGGGATGAAGTTGATAGGGCCCTTGCATGCAAGGGGATCGAGTACTTCCGCAATGAGACGCTCGTGCCTTCGACAGGATGGACGATCGCACTGGAAGACTATAAGCCGGGTTATGAGCTAAGGGGAGAACAGCGTGTGTCAGATGGCAAATATACGCATGTTTTGCGATACAAGGACCACATCCTTCCAATCTTCCGCGGCCTGCGTGACTATGTTGACCAGAACTAAAAGGTCAGGGAGTTGAAGCCTTCCCGGTGAAGATCCTTATCACCAACGCCATCTTCGAGACCTACACCGGCACGGAGGTGGTGGTCCGGGATCTCGCCCGCGCCTTTGCACGTGCGGGACACACGCCGATCGTCTTTGCTGGGAAGCTTGGGGCTATTGCGGAGGAGCTGCATGCAAACGGAATCCAGGTGACCAATAACCTGGCGCAGATCGGTGGGGCTCCGGACATCATTCACGGACACCATCATCAGCAGTTGATGGAAGCCTTGCTTTATTACCCTGAAACACCCGCCATCTATCTCAGCCACGACGGCAGCAGCATCATTGATGAACCGATCTATTTCCCCCGGATACGCCGGTATTTCGCCGTGGACGATCGCTGCCGGAACAGGGTTCTGCAGACGGTAGGCTCCGCTGCCGGCGAGGTTCCGCTAATGCCGAATGCAGTAGACCTCGATCGTTTTCTCCCGCGTTCGCCCCTACCTGCAAAGCCGAGCCGCGCATTGCTTTTCAGCAACTATGCCCGCAACGACACTTATTTGCCAGAGGTACGAAAAGCATGCGCCCGCGCCGGCATCTCTCTGGATGTAATGGGCGCGGGAACCGGAACCGCCAGCAGTGCCCCCGAAAAAGAGCTTCCCGGCTACGACCTTGTCTTCGCAAAAGCACGCTGCGCACTGGAAGCCATGGCAACAGGATGTGCCGTTATCCTTTGCGACTTTGCGGGAACCGGACCGTACGTGACAACGACGAGCTTCGACGAGATGCGCCGCAAGAACTTCGGGCGTGCCCTGCTCACACAACCGCTCAAAGCAGAGGCCCTGCTGCACGAGATTCAGAGATACGATCCTGCCGATGCGGCCGCCGTGAGTCAAAGGATCCGTTCAGAGGCCGGCCTGGAGGAGGCCACAAACCAATGGCTTGCTATCTATACCGATGTCTTACGAGATTTCACCTCCGATGTGATTGATCGCGAGGCAGAAGGCCGTGCGGCCTCTCTGTATATCAAGCAGTGGCATGCCTTTCAGCGGAGAGAGTGGGAAAAAGATCAAATCGCCAAGCTCAAACAGATTCCAGTGATTGGTGGTCTTGTCCACAGGACCGTACATCGGTTGCTATGGCGATTCAGCAGCAAAGGTTCTCTCTGAAAGCAAAGAGGCGAGTTCCTATAGGGAACTCGCCTCTTCCTTCAAACGCTACTGAAAGGTAATTGGGGTTACGCTGCCGCAAACTGGATAAGCCCCGCCGACGTTGTTCGCCTTCCGGTTCGTACCGGTCGAAGCGACGGTGCCAAAGGGAGCATTCAAACCGCATGAGATACCGGTTTTGTTTTCATAGATAGAGTTATCGTGGATACGGATCGTACCGGCAGTCGCCACGATTGCCTGGTTATTCGCCGCAATTGTGCTGCGCTCAATTGAAAGAAAGGCGGTTGCGCCTGTCGTCTCGGCGGCGGTACCGTTGTTGGTCAGGGACGAGAGCGTGACATGGCCCTTCCCGTCGACGATATTGATCGCATCGCCGGAGTTCTGCGTAATCGCCGAGTCGGCCACATCCAGCACCCCCCCATTCAGAATTACGCCGCTGGCGAACCCTTCGATAGAAACGTTCCGCAGCTCAACATTGGCGCCTAAACCGGCGGCCACGTTGATACCTGCCTGAGCGGTGACACTGGTGCTCATACTGACGTTCCTTGCGGAAAGGTTCAAGGCCGCTGACGAGGGAGAGAGTCGGACACCGGCCGTTGCTTCATTGGTGATCAGAACGTTCTCCAGTACGACCTGCTTGGCGGACGTGTACTGAATGCCATACGTTCCGGTCTTGTTGCCATTAATCAGCAGGTTTTTGAGAACCACAGTATCTGCCGCTCCCGCAACCACGTTGATGCCATTGCCGGACGTGTGCATAATGGTGGCGAGGTCACCCCATCCCGCGATCGTAATCGCCTTTGTGATGGTTACGGCGCCGAAGTCACCGGGATCCAGGGCATCAATCTCTCCACCTGCAGCGGTTTTCGAGATGGCTCCGGCCCAGGTCAGGCAGGGCGCTGTACGGCTGCAGGGATTGGCGTCGTCACCGACGCCCGACACCCAGGTCCTGGTTGCTTGCGCGGCAGCGGAGAGTGGTAGGCCGGCGGCACATAAAAGAAGTACAAACGTACGATAAGAGAACGACATGGCGGAGCTCCTGAAATCTTGTAATCGCCGTAGATAAAGCACTATTGAAGGTTGATACCACCCGTGTACTGGCACGGTAGAACTGGACCGCCTGCGTTATTGGCCTTTCGGTTATTCCCGGTCGAGTTGAATGTGCCCGATTGACTGTTGCCGCAGGAAACTCCTGTGCCGTTGTCAAAGAGGGTGTTGTCATTGCCTTTAATCGCACCGCCATTGGCATAGATGGCAACAGAATTCGACGAGATGACATTGCGATCCGCGTAAATTGCTGCTCCCGTCACCGCCTGCATCGCGTATCCGTTGAGGGTGAAATTATTGGATGTACTCGTAATCGTGCCTGCATTCGCGAGTAGAGCAGATCCTGAAATCTGCGTGAAGGTGCTCTTCGTCACATCGATATTGCCGGCCACCGATGTTGAGATTCCATTTGCGTAGTTGGATACGTTGACATTCCTGACGACAGCCCTCAGCGTGCTGCCCGTCGCAGCCGCCACAAGGATGGCGCTACCGCTTCCGGTTCCGGTAAAGATCGTATCCCGCACAACAAGATTCAATATCGCGTTGGCGTTGGGGGTCACGTTGATTCCGGTTGTCGATCCCTGAATGATTCCGCCTTCAACAACCAGGCGGCCGCCGGCAAGGTAACGAATGCCGATGGGCCCAGTCGTCGTCCCTGCGCCGTTAAGGGATATATCTTTCAAAACAACCGTGTCCGCAGCGCCTGCATTGACGGCGATACCGGTCACACCGCTATGGAGCGAACTTGCAAGGAAGCCGCCGCCATTGATGGTGATCGCCTTCGTAATGGTAACCGTGCCGTAACCACCAGGATCGATGGCGGTAATGGTACCGCCGGCCGAAGTCTTGGAAATAGCTCCTGCCAATGTCTTACACGGGGCGGTGCGACTGCAGGGATTTACATCATCACCAACACCGGATACGTAGGTGTCAGTTTGTGCATGCGCAGACAGAACAAGGCCACCGCACAGAACGGCGGCGGCTGCATAAGTGAGAAATTTCATTGAGCCTACCTGTGGAAATCTCAGTGATCGAGACGACTGGAAAATTGAGGACAACCACTGATAAATCATTTGCCGCGAATTGAAAAGCCCATTCTCATGGGATCAAAGCACAAAGGTCACCTGAAGTCATATCCCAGTACTCGCAACAGATCACCTGCCTCATCCGCGAACGCCTGCTTTTCTTCCGGCGTCATCTCCTGAACCCAGATGCCCACTCGTTCCGCCTGGGGCGGTTTGGTTGTAAGCCGCTGTTGCTGGAACCGCTGGTCCTGAGACACCAGAACCGTGCCGTCTCTCCGCTGCCTTGCCTTATGCTCTTTCAAACGTTCAGGCGCGCCCTTCCAATAGAGCAGCATCGCCGGATCGTACGGCAGGTCGAGAAAGGAACAGACCCGGGAGAGAACCTTCTCCGAATCGGCAACCAGATCTTCGAAGCGCACTTCAAGGTAATGGTTCACCTTGTTTCCATCCTCACGAGCCCTGGTAACAATGCGCTTCCAATACTGGGCGAGATGATTTATCTCCTGCGATGGGGCAAACCAGGTCTTTCGCAGCGATAAAGCGACATCACGGCCGTCGCGGATCAGATGAATAAAGCGCGCTTCGGGAAGAAGCCTCTGAATCGCCGGCATCTCAAGGGCATACAAAGGCGTCTTGTCACCGAAACGGACTTTGCCATGATTTGCCGCGTATAGACGATAAAATGTGCGTACTCCTTCGCTGACCGTAAAAGGTTCCACGGCCGCAAGAGAACGTTGGAGATCCTCCTTAGCAATCCCAAAATCGTGCCACGTCGGCGAGCGCCGGGGCGTTCCGGTCACGATACGAAACAGGCGCTGCCTGCGCAGGCCAGGAAGATGGATGTGCGCAGCACGCGGAAGGAAGCCTGTCTCCGGTGGAATCGCCATCTCCGGATGCGCATCCAGCATCATCCGCAAGAGTGTCGTTCCCGAACGGGGAGCCCCAACTAGGCAGGGGAAAGGTGGTTGCGGGAGAAAGTGCATCCTTGGAAAGCAGATCCTGAGTTGAAATGGAGAAGAAGTCTTCCTATTCTCCGTGGTCAGCAAAAGAGATGCAACGGAAGAACAGTACGCAGGCCCCAGAAGTTAATTTCCCGAGGCCTGCGTTTCGTCTCATGAATAAGGCCAGTGTCGGCTGCACCTTCAAAATGTCAACTGCGAGGCGCCGGAGACTGCCAGCGCCGCAGTTCGACAATCACGCCGTAGTGCAGACTAGGGTGAGCCTCTGCTATAGCCTCGGCAGCTTTATCGTCTGCTGCCTCGAACGACACAACGGCCGCAAGGGCAGGATCCTTCGAGGCAGCCTCGGAAGCCACTGCGCCACCCTTCTCACTGTACGTCCCCACCACCTGGTCCAGGATGCGAGGGTCGAGGTTGATCCCTTTCTGGCGAACCATTGCGACCCAGTTCTGAATCGCAATAGCCCTCTGCTCCAACTCCGATTCGGTTAACGCTCTGGTTCCACGAAACAACATCATGTAACGATTCATTACATCCCTCCCCGGCTAGAGCATTTTTCCTGTAGGTGTAGTGCAGGGCTTCTGCATCTATGGGCCTTTTCCGCAATGAAAGCGCCCTGCATGCCCTCTTTCGGGAGACCCAGCAACAGGGAAAATGCTCTAACAGCCGTATGTCCTCAAGCTATCCGGCGGGACAGGCTGCTTACTTGTAAAAAACCGGCAGGTTTCGCGGCTGGCCGCTGCTGAAGACGCGGCGAGGACTCGCCCCGGTCAGATCGCGGAAATCGCGCACCATGTGCGGCTGGTCCGTGTATCCGGCATGCTGTGCCACATCCGTCAGGGAATGCCCGCGATCCCACAACTCGCATACGTGCTCCAGGCGAGCCAGCCGGCTCAGCATCTTCGGGCGGACTCCGACCTCACGCAGGAACGCGCGCTCCAGAGCTCGCTCGCTCATGCCGACGGCACGAGCCAGATTTTCGCTTCGCAGCTTGCCACCATGCCTGCGGATCATCGCCGCGGCTTCTGCAATGGGACGCGATATCTCCCCCGCCGCGCGGAGGTGGTCTGCAAGATGCCGCTCTACCGTATCGAAATATCCCTCCGGTGTGGCATGACTCTCCGGCAGGTCTTTGAAACGGGATCGGATTTCCTTCGGCAGCACATCCAGAAGATCGATGGTCTTGTTGGAGAACTGCCCTGCGCTCTCACGAAGAAATGCAGCAGCGCCGGCCTCAGTAAAACGCACAATGACGGTCTCTGCCCCACGCGCATGGGTAAGACTCCGGGCATGGACCTGTACCCCTGAGATCACCATGCCGGGTAGCCGGTCTGTCCCGCGGGTGACGGCTCCTGCAACACGCAATGCCAACGTCATGCTTGACTCCGGCAGAAGGGTCTGGACGCGGTCTTCCTCAGACCGAACCCAGAGCATCTCCCTGATGTAGGGGCGCAACGGCGCGGCAGGTCTGCGAACGGCATGGCGCGTGGCACTCATCAAAGGATGGGATGAGGCTGCCGACAACGCCGATGCAAAGGAAATGAAAGCCGCTACAGCAATTCCCCGCGAAGCATCGTGCCTCGCCGCTCTCTCTGCGGCCCATAGAGGTTGAAGTCGGCCCACGCTCCCTGTGCGAGTTCTTCAGGAAGCCCCAGCATCCGTGCAGGATTGCTCGCTGCCAACCTCGCAGCGACTGGCAACGGAGCTCCGGTCATCTGCAGCAAGTTCTCCACCGCTCGATCGAGAGTAATGATGCTTCCCGCCAGCGTGCCTTCGTCGGTGATACAAGCCGAGCCCTTGATGCGCACGACCGTACCGCCGGCTTTATAGGTTCCGTCCGGCATGCCTGCCGCTGCCAGACAGTCGGTGATCAGAATGGCGCGCTCCCGCCCTTTGGCTTTGAGCCATAGCCGCACCATCTCCGGGGCAACATGCATACCGTCGCAGATCAGCTCCGCGTAGAGATCGTCGCGGTCCAGGACGACACCCAGGATGCCCGGCTCGCGATGATCGAGCGGGCGCATGGCATTGAAAGTATGCGTCGCCGACACTGCCCCGGCCTCAATGCCTGCCAGAGTCTCGGACCGCGTCGCCATGGAGTGCCCCACGGAGCAGCGGATGCCCAGGCTGACGGCATAGTGGATCGTCTCCAACGCACCTGGAAGCTCCGGTGCGATGGTCATCAGCCGGATGTTTCCCCGCGATGCCTCCCACAGGCGCTTCAGCAGCTCCGGAGAAGGGGGCAGCAGAAATTCGGCAGGGTGCATGCCTCGCTTGCCGTGCGAAAGAAACGGACCTTCGATATGGATTCCGGCGGCCTGCGCTCCTCCTTCAACCGTGCCGGCCTCGATGAAGGTGGCCATGTTCTCCAGCGCGGTGAGCGTCTCATCAAGAGCAGCCGTCACCGTCGTAGGCAGAAAGCGGCTGATGCCGGCGCGGGCAAGGTGACGTGCGATCTCTCCCAGTCCCTCCATCGAAGCGTTCATCACATCGTGGCCGGCGATGCCGTGAAAGTGGATGTCAAGAAATCCGTCCGTCAGCGTGCAATCGGGGAACTCATAATCGACACGATCGATTGTCTCTTCGTCGCGGTTCGCGATGCGCACAATTCGCCCATCGTCGATGGTGATGACGGGATACTCTACTACGCCAGAGCAAGTAACAAGCGCCCTCGCACTCAGTCTTTTCATCACACCAGATGGTAACAGCGGAGGCAGAAGTGAAGAGTTACGGGCCGATTCGAGCGGTACCTCAGCGGCTAAAGCCGCCGCCTGTGCGACTCCTGCACGGGACGGCTGAACAGTTTGCGGAAAAACTCGATTCGCGCGCAAAACGGCAAAAATTGAAGGATAGAAAATAATCACCCAATGGCTACGGATCGTTTATAGGGCATCCTGGCGCGATTTTTTTTGAGGCGTTTTTGCTCGTTCCGAAAAAGTCGAGTTTTTCCGCAAGCTGTGAAGCCGTCCCCTTAAGCAAGGCATTCGCACCTTTGGTGCGAACTGGTTGCGCTACGCGCATCGGCTGGCTGAGTCTGTGGCGAGCTTCATCTCGATCAACTCGTACCGTAGGGACCGATAGGTGAGGCTAAGTCTTGCGGTGTCCATTTGCAAAGCGCCATCGGCGCTCCGTCTTGCTTAAGGGCATGGCTTCAGCCATGCCGTACTGAAGCTGGCACAGGTGCGGCTTTAGCCGCTGCGGTACCGTGCTGTGAAGATCCCACTGACGCCTGGTGAATTCTTCGTAACAACTCAGTGTTCCTAAGGTTGCCTTAAGACGACATAGCTTCAATCGAGCTATCGAACCGGAAGAAAAGTGTTCCCTGCCTCTTCTATCTGTTTCTACCTGAAACCGGAAGATTCAATGACAAGATCTCACCTCATCGTAAAAACAGCACGAGCGATACATCTGTACATGGGAGTGTTCTTGACACCCGCGATCCTCTTCTTTGCGCTGACCGGCGCATGGCAGACATTCTCTCTGCAGTCGCCCTCGAAAGATGGATCCTATACTCCGCCGCGCTGGGTCCAGCAGTTTTCGCAACTGCATAAGAACGCAACATTTGCGGTGCCGCCACCAAAGAAGAAATCAGATGAGAAGAGCGAGAACAAACGTGCGGAGGAAGAGCACGACGGGACAGCAAAGAAGACAGAGACGAAACGGTCCCCATTACCGATAAAGATCTTCTTCGTCCTGGTCTCGCTCGGTCTATTTATCTCGACACTGACAGGGTTGTACATGTCGTATCGGTATGCAAGAAACAAAGTGGCAGTCAGTGGAGCGCTGGTAGCTGGAGTTTTAGTTCCTCTGCTGTTGGAGTTGTTTTAATACCGTTGCAGCGCCTAGAGCATTTCCCTGTTGTTGTGGTGTATAGACATATTCGATTTGAGTTTTTGATAGGAATTTAGGAGTATTCCTAACCCACCCTCGCGTTGCGAGCGTTCACCCCAACGAACAAGTTCGTTGGGGACCCCGAGGGTGGGGCCCCCGGCCAATATAAGCGCTGAAGGCGCGCTCTATACCAGCCTGGGGCAACGCCCCAGGTTTCGGGCGGGAGAAACATAGAGGGCTGAAGGCCCGATCAATAGTTCTTCAGTAAGGCGACTTGTCGAAATACCATAGGTATCTCAGAAGAGCCGCGCAACGGCGTTTTCATTGCGGAAAACGCCCATAGATGTAGAAGCCTTACACCACAGGCTCTATTCGATCTCGGGATGCTTGCCCCAGGAGAAACGCCGGCCAATAATTCCTTTGATGATCAGGTGATCTGTGGCCGAAGTTGCCCCCAGACCGACCCCAAAGTTAATCTCCCATTGCGGAGAGATATTCAGGTCACTTACGGCGAAGATCTGTTGTTGCTGATTGTGCAGAATGTCGAAAGCCCCAACCCGCCCATAGTCGGCATAGTACTCAACACCAGCGCTGATCGCGCGGGTGAAGTCGTAACTCGCTTTCACCCCCGGGGCAAAGCCAAGTCCCTGGTTGACGTCCGGACCATGCCACGTACGTTCCAGTGCCGGGTTTACAGAGAAATACCAGCGGCCAAATGACTTATCAATGATGGGCCGAATCTCCCATGTCCAGGTGTCCGGCGAATACACGGCCCGTTGATATCCCACCTCGGTGGAGATGCTGACTCCGACAGGCCAATGCCAACTATCGGGCACACGCACACGTGGGCGAATATGATCACCGACCCACTGCAAGCCATGTCCATCCTGCTCGCTGGTGAAGATATAGAAACCAACTTCGGACCAGTTATTGATGCCCTGCGTGATCTCGATGGTTTCGTGTTGTTGGTGATTGGTCGGGTAGACGCCGTCGATCAGGTACCGCTGTCCCTTCGCTGTGAAATTGGAATGCAATTCCACCATGGTGGTCTTCGGCAAGACCGTATCCGATCCGTAGACCTGAATCTCGTAGTTCCCTTGGGCATAGGCCCTGGGCGCCAGCCATCCGGCCAGGCCGAAAATTACGCCCCATAACACTACATGCCCGCGACGTCCGATCAGATCACGCATAGCGGAACACCATCATGAAGCCGAGGTCCATATGGTTCTGCTGGTGACAGTGCAGGAGTGTCGATCCGGGATTGTCTGCGACAAACTCCACAGCCGCCTCGCCACGGGCGGGTACCAGGACAGTGTCTTTCAGAATGCCTCGCGTCGCTCCGGTTCCCGAGAGACTGAGAAGCTCAAAGACATGACGATGCAGATGGATGGGATGATCGTCGAGACTCGGGTTTTTCAAGAGCAGCCGATAGCGCTGCCCGGTTTTCAACACGGGCGAGTCGGTGTCGGGGTATGACTTTCCGTTGATACACCACTCTTCCATCGCTCCATGCCCCTTGAACTTAGCTGAAAACACCAGGGGAATCACCTCGACTGCTTCGTTCTGTTTAGCTTCTGGCGCACCGAATATCGTGTAGTCCCAGCTCAAGGTTTGCGGTTGCTGCCATACCGGCTTTCCATTTGCGCCGGCATAAGCCACGACAATGCCCATGCCCGCCGCCTGCACATGTTTGCGAACCTCGCCCAGTATCCACACGCCGGGATTGTCCATCGTCACAAACGCGGTTACCCGCTCCGCGGGAGCAAGGCGCAACATCGACACGAGTTGTGGCTTCGGAACCGGATTTCCATCCAGAGCTACTACTTCAAAACGATGCCCGGCAAGTGAAATCCAATGTATTTCGGTCGGGCTGGAGTTCAGAATCTGCAGTTTGATGCGCTGGTTCTGACGCACCTGCAACGGCTCTCCATAGCCCAGCACGCGGCCATTGATGGTGGAGATATCGTAGGACGGATTCATGGAGCCATCGTCGCTACCGAGCAGTTGCCCCTGCCAATCGTGCAGCGTGAGGAAAAACTCGGCATCGAACTGTCCAGGCTCATTTGCCGGATCGACATACAGCAACCCGTGCTGGCCGGTATATTGCCCCTTGCTAAAGTCACCCCCGGCAAAGGTGTGCGTATGGAACCAGCGAAAACCGGCCGGACGGGGAGAGAATTCGTAAACCAGGGAAGCTCCGGGCGCAATCATCGGCGAGCCTTCTTCCATAGCTCCATCCATTGCCGATGGAAGAAACAGCCCATGCCAGTGGACGATCTCAGGGTTCGCGCTGCGGTTGGTCACCTTGATACGGGCGGGCCTGCCCTCGCGAAGCCGCAGCAACGGTCCCGGAACCTGTCCGTTATAGGCTGTTGTCCGGATCGAGTGTTTTGGAGAGAGGTCGACCTTCGTCGTTGCGATTTCCAGAGTGTAGTCCACGGGCGCATCCGCCGCACGGAGCGCCGTCGCACCAGCCAGCAGGCCGGCCTGCTGCACAAAGCTTCTTCGCGAGATCGTTCCCATTCTTGCCAACCCGACTTTGCATCTCCTTCCACATACTCAGGTACAACGTACACGTAGTTGACGTTGGAAGGCAGACTTCAGTCGCAGATATCGCTGGAGCATTTCCCGGGTTAGCGCGGGCTTGTGCCTCTATGGGCGTTTTCCGGAATGAAAACGCCCATAGAGGCGGAAGCTCTACATCACGCCCGCAGGGAAAACGCTCTACTCGCGACTTGGAACAGGTCCGACCGCCTGGCTGCAGATCCCCGCTGTGGTGCAGGCGCGCACGCCGAAGAAGACGTTGTCCTTTGAAACCGGGAGACGCGTACTGTTCGCATCCTTCCCTGGGAACTGTGTCGCATCCACGACATACTGCCAGTCGTTCACCGTGGTCTCACGCCATACGATCTGGTAGGTCACCGGCTGCGTGTAGCTCTGCGGAGCATCCCACTTCAGAATCGTGTCGTTGTCGAGGTTCGATGTGGTCACACGAACGTTCTGCGGAATGCCGGGCGAATTGGCCAATGTCGCCAATGTCGCGATATTCAGCCTCGCCACCCTGGCGATGTAGTCGAAGTCGTCATACTTCAGCAGGTCGCCATATTCCTTGCCGTTGTCTACACGCACATGCTGGTGCTGGTGATCGAAGTTTTCGCGCCATTCAGTGAAGCGGACTGACGCAAAACCTGCCTCACTGAACGACCGATGATCGCCGCCGCGCAGGAAGCGGTCCAGGCGGAGCTCCATCACCGGATGAAAGGTTCCAGGAAAGTAAGTTCTTCCGACCGCGAGCACCTGGCGCGCGAGCTGACGCGAGGGTGTCTCGTTTTC
The DNA here is from genome assembly GCF_052114765.1 of Terriglobus sp. 2YAB30_2. Classification (NCBI taxonomy): domain Bacteria; kingdom Pseudomonadati; phylum Acidobacteriota; class Terriglobia; order Terriglobales; family Acidobacteriaceae; genus Terriglobus; species Terriglobus sp. 2YAB30_2. Next base: position 24,135 of record NZ_JBFRFJ010000026.1, on the reverse strand, counting down.
AGCCCCAATATTCAGTGTCTGCCGGATCTGCTCGATCGGCGCCGACGGCAGAATGCCCTGCGAGAAGACGCGGATCCGCTGCTTGGACTGCAGCTTGTCGCCGGGCGTGGTGTCACCCCCGACAATGTCGTTGTTCAACACGCCTTCAAGCTCCCAGCCTTCTTTGCGGGCCCGTTCTGCGAGATGATGCGATCCGTTAAGGCCCTGCTCTTCACCGGCCACCGTGACAAAGACGAGTGTTGCCGGAAACTTGAGCTTGCTGAGTACGCGTGCTGCTTCCATGGAGACGGCTGTGCCGCTGGAGTCATCATTCGCGCCCGGAGCGAAATCGTGCGTGTTCATCACGTCGGTCTCGCGTGTGTCATAGTGGCCGGTCACCAGGTACATGCGCTTTGACGCGACGGGATCAGTTCCCTTCAGGATGGCGACAACGTTGTGCAGCGGCGTGGGCTTGATGATGCGTGGGCGGCTGTTGTTGAAGCCGGCCTGCGGCTGCTCGACGGACTCGTCAAAGGAGACTTCGAGGCATCCGCCGCACTCCTTGCTGTAGCTCTCGAACTGCGACTTGATCCAGTCAGCAGCGGCCAGCACACCGGTGCCGGGCTTCAGATCGGTCTCGGTAGAGGAGATCGTAGACCGGTTGTTGAACTCGACCAGACGGGTGATGTTGGCTTTGATGCGCTCGGCAGAAACCTGCTTCAGCGCCGCCGTAATCTGTGCATCAATGGGATCAGCCTTGATAGGCGTGCCCACCGCTTCAAAGTCGAGCTTCACAGCGGCTGCCGGGTGCGGCTTCTGTTGTGCAACGAGCAGGCAAGGAAGAGAGAAAATCGTCACCGCCGCAAAGATACCGCGAACCTTCATCATCAAAATACTCCGTCAAGGAAAGTTGAGTTGGCGTGAAAAGCGGCGCCTCGCACCAGGCGAAGCGCCGCACCTGGAAGAAGCAGTATTTAGAAGATGATCTTACCGACGATCTGTAACTGGCGCGAAGAGCCAAGATCGCCGACCGGGAAACGTGTGGACGAAATGATGCCGAAGGTGGTGGAGTTCGCCGAGGTCGTCGGATTTCCGAAGCTCGGGTGGTTGAAGATATCGAACGCGTCGACGCGAAGCTGGAACTTCACCGCCTCATAGATGGTCGTGTTCTTCTCAATCGAGAAATCGGTGTCTGCAAATCCGGGTCCGCGGAGAGCATTGCGAGCCAGGTTGCCGAATCCGGTGGAAGGAAGCTGGAAGATGCAACCAGCGGTCGCCGTGGCGCAGGTTGCCGGATTGAACCACTGCACGGTCGTCGCACTGGGACGGGTAAGACCGTACTGCACCGGAGCCAACAGGTTTGGATGCAGAACATTGGCGGTTCCGGTGAAGGTTGAGGTCGTAGTGACGTTCAACGGATTGCCTGTCTGCCACTGCGAGATGCCCGAAAGCTGCCAGCCTTCCACCAGACGATTGCCCTTGAACGGCAACGCATAGATCGCGTTCATCGAGATTCGGTGCGCCGTGTCATAGTCCGACGGACCGTAGTTCAGGTAAGGCCGGGTTGCATCCTGCAGGACTGTACCGCTCAGAGAGCCGGTGTCCAGCGACTTTGAGTAGTTGTAGTTGAAGTTGAAGTTCAGGCCATTGCGGAAGTTCTTCCGCATGGTCAACCACATGGCGTTGTAGTTCGACATGCCGATGGACGATACCTGCGTGATGTTGACGCCGCTGATGTTTGCGTTCCGCGAGATCGGACTGCTTGCGGAGATCGCCTGAAACGGACGCACACCCGAGGCATTCGGCTGATTCACATTCAGCGGCGTCCGCAGATGCTTACCGACGGAACCGTAGTAGCCGATCGATCCGACGAGTCCCCACGGGAGCTCCTGTTGCACGTTAAAGTTGAAGGTCTCTGTATAAGCATTACGCAGGTTGCGCTGGACTCCGCTGATGCCGATACCTGCGGCGCCGGCCGAAGCGTACAGACTCGACAGTGGAATCGTGGTGGTTGCGTTGCTGTAGGTCACACGGTTGGCGAACGGTGGATTTCCATTCAGTCCGCTTACGACATTGCTCTCCGGCTGGTCAGCCATGTAACCATAGGCCGCGCGCAGCACGGTCTTGTTGTTGCCGAAGACGTCATACGAGAAACCAACACGGGGCTCATAGTTGTAATTCTGTGTGTAGGGACTGTTGCCGATGCCATTGGTGCCCACCTGGTAAAGCGAAGTGCTTGGCAGATCGAAGAGCACCAAGCGGTTAGCCCCGTCCACTGGTGAACCATTCCATTCAAACCGCAGGCCGAGCTCAGCCGTCAGGGTAGGCGTGATTTTCCACGAGTCCTGAAGGAATCCGCCCACTGCATTGACGTAGATACGACTTGTAGTCTGTGTCGGCGTGATAGTGAAGCTGTTTGCACGGCCGGCCTGGAAGTTCGCCACAGTATTGAAGCCGATGGTGCCCGTGTCTCCTGAGAAGTTTGCGTTGAGGAAGCGGCGAAACTCGCCACCGAACTTAAGCGAATGTTTGCCTACAGTGTAGGTTGCCGCATCGGAGAGAATGCCCAGCGTGTCAAAGCGTCCCTGCGGGAATCCCGAAGGTCCACCGAAGTTAAGGTTCGGGCCAGTGATGGTGATCTGCGGAATTCCAACCGGACCGCTGGTGCCGGTGCTCAGACCCAGAGTAGTCGGATCGGTGGTCACATTGGGGTTGAACGAGATCGAGATGCGGTTGAAGCCCAGACGGAATTCATTCACCAGCCTCGGGCTGAAGATGTGTGTCTCGTTCAGCGTGAGAATCTGACGGGTGGCTGCACGATTGTCGCCAAAGCCCGAGATCGTGTTGTTTTGCAGCGTGGGTTCGGTACGGTTGTCCTTCTGAATTGCGTAGAAACCGTGCACCGTGTCGGAGGGGCTAAAGACATGGCTGATATCCAGCGTGCCCTGGTCGGTTCTGACGGGCCCGGCGGCGATGCCGAGATAGCGGGTGCCGGTGCTGTCGTTCGCTCTCGGGATGAGAGTCAGCAGCTTCTGCGCCACAGGATCAGTAACACCGGCACGCTGCGCATCGGTCAGCACACCACTGTTGATGGTCAAACCCTGTGCCTGGCGCAGGCCTTCGTAGCTGGCGAAGAAGAAAGTATGCTCTTTCCAGATAGGACCACCGAGAGCGCCGCCGAAGTTATGTCGCTTCAGTGGAGCGATGTGCTGTCCTTTGGGGTTGAAATAGTTGCGCGCATCCAGCGCCTCATTGCGCAGATACTCGAAGGCTTCACCGTGGAACTGATTCGTTCCCGAGCGCGTGCTGACGTTAACGACGGAACCGGACGAGCGGCCGTACTCCGCCGAAAAGGTCTGGTTATTGATCTTGAACTCAGAGGTGGTGTTGATCGAAGGCTGAAACGTGATCTGGTTCTGCACCATATCGTTCAGGTTGACGCCGTTGATCTGGAAGTTGGCTGAGTCTTCGCGGTTGCCCGCGGTAACAAACGAGTTGGCGCCCAAGCCACGGCTCGGCGTCGTAAGACTGCCGGCCGCCGGGGCGGTGACACCACCGGGTGTCAGTACCGTCAGGTCGAGGAAGTGTCGGCCGTTGAGCGGCACCTCCTGCACCGTCTGGCGATCGATGACCTGACCGACGGTGATCGATTCTGAGTCGATGAGCGGAGCGCTGGAGTCCACTTGGACGCTCTCACCGGTCGATGCCACTGACATCGGCACATCAATGTTGGTCTTCGCGTCAACCTGCAGCGTCAGCTTCTCGACGGTGTAGGAGCCAAAGCCGCTTGCGGTTACCTTGACGGTGTAGTCCCCTGGAGGCAACGAAGGAACAACAAACTGTCCTGCGCTGTCAGAGGTGATGGTACGTTCGATGCCCGTGCCAAGATTGCGCACGGAAATCTGTGCATCTCTCAGTACGGCGCCGGACGAGTCCTTCACAGTACCTGAAAGTGTTGCGGTGGATTGCGCCTTTGCGGCAGTTACCGCCAGCGTAACGGCGATGACCATGGTCAATAGCTTTCTCATAAAACGACCTCCAAACGAACTACCTGGACCTCCGGCAGATAGGGCTATGCGTTGCAGCCTTTCTTTCCAGAGACCGTGTCTCCGGAGATTCGCGCCTCTCGCAAGGCGTCCTCTCCGGGTCTTAAATTTTGGGTAAATAATGGGACCGCTTAGCGACGTAATATATCAGATACCAAACGAAATCCCCATGCCTAAGGACGGTATGCGTCTAAGATTCCTGTCATTTGTTTGTCTCCTCGGCGGTACGGCTGCCATGTCTGCTCAAAATGCCGGACCCGCCGGCGCCCTCAAATCCCTGACAGATACCCTTGCCGTCAGCGGTTATGAGACAGAGCTCTCCCACCGCATCGAACAGCGTCTCGCCGCATTCCATCCGCAGCGGGACAACATGGGGAACGTCCTCGTCACCTTTGGTTCCGGAGCCCCGCATCGACTTCTAGTCGCTCCGATCGATGAGCCGGGATACGTCGTCAGCCATATCGAGGACGACGGCTATCTGCGCGTTACCCGCCTTCCGCAGACTGGGCTTCCGCCGCACTACAACGAGATGCACAACGCCCAGCCGATGGTGATCACCACACGCAAGGGTGAGCAGCGCCCTGCCATCGTCGCCGGACTTTCCATTCACCTCACGCCCGGACGCGCCGCCGTGCCTGACCCTGACGATATCGACAACTTCTACGTCGATCTGGGTGCGAGCTCGCGCGCGGAGGTGCTGGCCAGCGGAGTCGATCTGCTGAGCCCGCTCGCCGCCGAGCGTTCCCTCTCTGTCGTAGGAACTCATACCTACTCCGGCACGGCTGTCGGCGACCGCTTCGGCGCCGCCCTCCTGCTGGCTACGGCCGAAGCGCTTGGCCACGGTACCCCCAATGGCACTGTCACCCTCGCCTTCGTGACCCAGCAGTGGGCCGGTTCACGCGGCCTGGCGCGGGTGCTGCAGCAGACGCATCCGGATGAGCTGCTCTATCTCGGCCGAACGCTACGGCCGGTGCGTACAGCCGCCGAGCGCAATGAGCCTCTACCGACGTTCCCGAAACCAGGCACGGGAGCTGTGCTGACGCTCTCCGGCTCCTCGAAGTCCGGCGACTGGCTTAACGCCGCATCGCTACAACAGGCGCAGGGCGCGTCTTTTGTCACACGCGGCTATGGCCCCGCCCCCACACTGCCGGAGAAGACCGCTCACCTGAGCGTGCCTATCCTCTATCCGCTGACCGCGGGCGAGATGATTGATGCGCACGATCTCGATGCTCTCGCCGCGATCGTCGGCAAGTACCTCGGCGTCTCTATTCCGACCTTCACTCCCGCCACGCCTGCACCGGCAACCTATACCGCGATCTCGCGGCCAAACGCGGCTCCCGCAAACGATGCCCTGCTCAAGACACTCACCCTGGCCTACGGCGTCAGTGAAGTAGAGACAATGCCGCGTGAGGCCGTGGAGAAGATGCTGCCCGCCTGGGCGCATCCAACCACGGACGCTGCCGGCAATCTCGTGCTCCACCTCGGTCCCACCACCGGACCCAATACCGTCTTCATGGCGCATACAGACGAGCTTGGTTTCCGCATCCGCGCGATTGATGCGGACGGCACGATCCAGCTCGACAATAAAGGCGGAGGCACTACCTCGTTCTACTGGGGACATCCTGCGGTGGTGCACACCTCTGCGGGTATGCGCTCCGCCGTTGTCGGTCTGCCTCAAAACTTCGACACCGCGCAGTTCCACTTCCCTACGGACTTCCGGTCGCCGGCCACGCTGAACGTCGGCGCCGGCTCCGCCGAGGAGGTCGCCGCAATGGGGATCAAGGCCGGGGACTTCGTCACTATTCCCAAGACCTTCCACACACTGCTGAACCGGCGTGTCTCCATCCGCAGCCTGGATGACCGGGTCGGCTGCGCCGCCCTGGTCCGCGCCGTGTGGGAGCTGGGCGAGAAACCCTCCCGCAATCTGACCTTCGTCTGGTCGACCCGCGAAGAGCTTGGCCTGCTGGGTGCGGTGGCTTACGCTGAGTCCTCCGCCAAAGCTGGAACCACTCCGGCGACGGTCTTCGCGATCGATACGTTCGTCTCGTCCGACTCGCCGCTCGAGTCAAAACGCTATGCCGATGGCATTTTGGGGCAGGGTTTCCTGGTCCGCGCCGTCGATAACTCGAATATTGTTCCCTGGGCTGATGTACGGCAGGTGCAGGCCATCGCCACGGCTCACCATATTCCGGTACAGTACGGCGTAACCGGAGGAGGCAACGATGGTGCTGCCTTCCAGCGGTATGGCTCGACTGATGTTGCGCTGAGCTGGCCGCTGCGGAACTCTCACTCCCCGGGTGAAGTGATGGACCTGCGCGATCTGGACGCGCTGGCTTCCATCGTCACCGCTCTGGCAAGAGAGTGGAATCCGGCCTCTGAACGATAAACTAAGACCGTGCGCCCACGGCGCGAAAGGCTTTTGACACATGCCGGTAATGGAACGGATTGCACCCCTCGAAACACTGACAGATCAGGCTCACCGCAGCATCAAGCAGTACATCCTCGGCGGCAACTTCTCGATCGACGAGCGACTGACCGAAAGCTTCTTTGCCGAACACCTGGGCATCAGCAAATCGCCGGTGCGTGAAGCCTTGAATGCTTTGCAGAACGAGGGCCTTCTGCGGATTGAACCGCGCAAAGGCATCTACCTTCGCCGCTTCACCGCCAAAGAGATCTCTGACCTGTACGAGCTGCGTGAGGCTCTGGAGGTCTATGCCACGCAGATTGTGCCCATCACAGCGGAGTTCATGGAGGCCCTGGACCAGAGCCTGGAACGCACAACCGACCTGCTGGCGCTGGACAACAAGACCGCATATATCGAAGAAGACATCGTCTTTCACCGGTTGATTGTGGTCTCTACCGGTAACGAACAGCTCTCAAGTACGCATAGCAATATCCAGGACAAGCTCTGGCTCTGCCGCTGCCAGACCTACCAGCTCACTTCGCCGGATACACCGGCGGCCCACCATGCCATTGCCCGCGCGCTGCAGGTGGGCGATCGTGAGGGCGCCGCCACCGCAACACGAGACCACATCCGTTTTGTGCGCGATGCATTGCTGCGCAGCCAGAACGAACTGGATCAGAGCATGCGATAGCTCGTCTCCCGCTACGGAGCCCGGTGAATATTTCGTTGAAAGCCTGGCTGTTTCTCCGTACAGTGACTTTGATCCGGCATTTTCGAGGGCGCCTATTCCATGGTTGAGAAGTACCCATCGAATCCCGACGCAACAGGCCGTTCTGCTGTTCCCGCCCGATACCCCACCCGGAACATTGCATGAGGCTGGCCTTTCTCCATCTTCGGCAGCGTGTCACGCTCTGTTCGCTGACGGTCCTTCTTCCTCTCGGAGCTGCAGGACAAGAGACCTGCCCCAAGGGCATTGCTGTTAACGGCCAGGTCGTCGACTCGACCGGAGCCGCTATCGTCGGCGCCGTTCTGACGCTCGATCAGTTGCCCCCGGAGCGGTCGAACCAGCGGGGCGAATTCACCTACAACTGCGTCAGCGCACAGACGCATACGTTGCAGGTCTCGGCCGATGGATTCGCGGAACGCTCTGTCAGCATCTCGCCCTCACGCGCCGGCCGTCTGCGTGTCGTGCTGCAGATCGAGTCCGTTCAGGAGGAGATCAGCGTCTCCTCGGCCCAGGTCAATACCGCCACTGGAGAACGCACCCTGGCAGGCAGCGAGGTTACCGACCTGGCCGACGATCCGGATGATCTGCAGCGGCAGCTGCAGTCCTACACCGCGGCTGCGGGCGGTCTTGGCGGTGTCCCCCTGATTACGGTGGATGGCTTTCGACTGGAAAGCCGCATGCCGCCGAAGAACGCGATTGCGTTCATCCGCATCAATCCCGATCTCTTTTCCGCGGAGTTTACAGAAGCCCCCTATGACGGCGGACGCATCGAGATCTACACCAAGCCCGGCCAGAGCCGGCTGCACGGCGATCTGTTCTTCAATGACAGCGAGGCGGGGTTCAATGCGAAAGACCCGCTCTCGACCAGGCGCGCAGCACTGACGCGGCGGCGTACCGGCTTCGACCTCAGCGGCCCTCTCTTCCATCACGATCGCGACTTCTCGCTCAGCCTGGAACACCGCGAGATCAACGACTTTGCAGTTGTAAACGCCACGGTGCTCGACACCGCCGGAAACCGCGCGCTGCTGGTGCAGAATGTGCCGACACCACAGCATCTGTGGGAGGGCAATGCCCGGGTCAGCTTTCTTACCAGCCCACGGAACGTCCTCATCGCCGGCTATACCGCCAACGTGAATCAGTTCGAAAACGTAAGCACCGGCGGCATCACGCTGCAGGAGGCAGGCTATGGCCGTAGCCAGGCGGAACATACACTGCGCCTGAGTGACGTCACGACGGTCTCGCCTCGCCTGATGCAGGAGTTCCGCATCAGCGTGCGCTATCGCGATGAGCAGGACACGCCTAACTCCACCGCGACACAGGCACAGGTCGCCGGCGCTTTCACCTCGGGTGGAGCTGACATTCAGACTTCGCGGAATCGCGAGACCGTAATCCAGGCGCTGGATGATGTCGTCGTTACCCGGAAGCAACATTCGCTGAAGCTCGGCGTGCAGGTCGAGGATTACTTTGAGCGGATCAAGACTCTCCAGGGCTTCAACGGAACCTATCTCTTCGGCGGTGGAACCGGACCGGAGCTGGATGCCCAGGGAAATCCCATCGCCGGCACCAGCATCGTCTTCGACGGACTGGAGCAGTATCGCCGGGCACAGCGCAACCTGGCGGGCGGTACGGCAACGACCTTCTCCAACGTGGCAGGTCAGCCGGGGAACAACTTCAACCAGTTCCGCGCATCGCTCTATGTCCAGGACCAGTGGAAGTTCTCCGACCGGCTGCAGATGACCGGAGGTCTGCGCTATGCCGTGCAGACGGAGCCGCTCTCTGTCAGCAACATCACTCCAAGACTCGGCGCATCCTGGGTGCCCGACAAGAAACGGAAATGGTCACTCAGCGGCCGCTTAGGGCTCTTTCTGACACCGGTCGCCACCACCACCATCGCCGAGGCGCGGCGGCTGGATGGAACGCAACGCAAAGGCCAGACGATCTACACACCGCTCTACGTCTCCGGTATGCCCGCCGGCACCATCATCAAAACCATCCGCAGCAACGCGCCTTCCCTCACCCAGCCGCCCTCGATCCAGAGCCAGTTGGCCGCGGGCTACAGCTGGGCCAAGGGATGGAACGTCAGCACAAGCTGGGTCCATATCCGGCAGTGGAGCGGGCTGCGCACACGCAATATCAACTCGCCGCTGAACAACGATCCCCAGGGCCTGCGTCCCGGTCCGCGCTACGAAAACATTCTTCAGTTCCAGCAGACCGGCTCCGTTATCGGCGACCTCGAGACGGTCTCGTTCGCCAGCTCCGCATCGAAGCGTATCCAGTTCTACGCGCTTTATGTCTATGTCGATCTGCAGGGCACCATCGACAAAGAACCAACCTTTGCACCGCAGTCCTCTAATACCGATGCGGGCGAATGGGCACAGATCAGCGGCCGCAGCCGGCACAATATCGTCACCTCCGGGCAGGCACAGCTTCCCTTCGGGTTGACGATCGCCCATGTCTTCCGCGTGCTCGGGGGCACACCCTACAACCTGGTGACTGGAACCGACCGTAATGGCGATGGCAATTTCAACGACCGCCCGGAGTTAGCTACCGCATCGACACCGGGAGCCATCGCTACACGCTACGGATGGCTGGTCAGCAACGGCGGCAACGGAACCATCGCACGCAACGTTGGCCTGATGCCCTGGAACATCTACCTCGATACCAATCTCACCAGGCGCTTTGTGCTGAATCCCAAAGCAGCCAACGATCGCAGACAGACATTGAGTCTCAACCTGCGGTCAGCCAATCTGTTGAATCACACCAACGTCACGACGATGGGGAGTATTCTCGACTCGCCTTCTTTCGATCGCGCCGTGCTTGCTGATCCCGGACGTCGGCTCGAGTTCGGTGTTCGATATGCGTTTTAGTGGGCCTTGTATCGGCAAATTCGTTTGTTCCCTGTTCGAGATTGGATTACCGCCAGGCCAAGGAGATCAACATGACGGTGCAGAAACAAATCCAGGAGTACATTGCTGCTCAACCGGAGCCCAAACGTAGCGAAATGCAAGAGCTACATGGCATGATTTTGGCGTTGATGCCGGCTTGTAAGTTGTGGTTCTTAGATGGGAAAGACGAGAAGGGAAAAATCGTCTCCAACCCAAATATTGGGTATGGATCCCAAACGATCGAATATGCCAATGGAAAAACCAAGGAGTTCTATCAAATCGGTGTCAGTGCTAATACAACAGGCATTTCCGCCTACATTATGGGAGTAGAGGACAAGAAGTATCTTGCCCAGACATTTGGGCGGGATCTCGGCAAAGCAAGCGTGACAGGGTACTGCATCAAATTCAAAACGTTAGCAGACATAAAAGTCGATGTTCTGAAAGCGGCAATACAGTATGGGATTGGGCAGACAAGCATTCAACATTGATGCAACTTGGGTCAACGGACTGCAATACTGGCAATAGATGTACATCTACCGTTCTCGGTCCAGGCCCGCCATCACAGACTCGTCAACGTCGAGGTTCGGATTAGTACCGATATGTCGCATATCGCCAGTAATGATCGCTGCCGACAACCGCGTTTTTCCAGGACGAAGCTGCCGAAATCTGATGTGGTGGGGAACTGAAGCCCATGAAGGTACGTACACGCTATAGACAGTAGATCCGTTGCTCTTGCGAGGTTCCATGCACAGGATTAGGCGGTATGGACGCACCCCTTTGTTCGCCATCGTGGTCGTGACAACCCTAGCATTTTACGAGGCTCATGCACAGCAACCCATATCCAACGCGGACACGCAGGCGCAGATATCTCATATCGAGAATGGTTTACTACCGTCCGTCGTCATCAAAGGGCAACCCGCTGCAGCGATGAATCTGACCGACAGAATGCTCTACTACCATGTACCAGGTGTCAGCATTGCGTACTTCGACCACGGAAAGATCCAATGGACAAAGGCTTACGGGGTCTCAGACGTACAAGCAGGTAGTCCGGTTACCCCCGAGACACTCTTTCAGGCAGGGTCAATCAGCAAACCGATTGCTGCGCTTGGAGCGCTCAGTCTAGTACGAAGCGGCAAACTGAAGCTGGATGAGAATGTAAACAACGAACTCCATTCATGGCACGTTCCCGATAATGAGTTCACGACGAGCCAGAAGGTGACGCTCCGTCGATTACTCAGCCACAGTGGAGGCGTGAATGTCCACGGATTCAGCGGCTACGAAGCGGGTCAACCCCTCCCAACAGTGATTCAAATCCTCGATGGGCTGAAACCGGCAAGCTCACCGCCGGTACGTGTCGAAACCGTGCCGGGGTCGGTGTATAGCTATTCAGGCGGCGGCATGATGATCGTGCAGTTGATGATGATGGACGCAACGGGGAAAAGTTTCTCAACACTCATGCACGATCAGGTACTCAGCCCCATGGGCATGACTCGCAGCACGTATGAACAACCGCTGCCATCCAATCTCGTCAGTAGGGCAGCACTGGGATACGGATCACATGGCACACCTATCCCGGGCGGCTTCCATACCGTTCCCGAGATGGCTGCTGGAGGTTTATGGTCAACGCCCACCGACCTCGCGCGCGCCGCAATCGAAGTGCAGAAGGAGTACGCCGGAACATCGGATAAGGTTCTTACTCAAGCTTTGGCGAAAGAGATGCTGACCCGCCAGAAAGACAATTGGGGTTTAGGTTTCGAGGTGGAGAAGCCGGGTGCAACGCCTCGCTTTGATCATTTCGGCGTGAATACAGGCTTCGTTTCCGTGCTGCAAGCGTATCGCGACAACGGACCAGGCGTCGTGATAATGACCAATGGACAACAGGGCGAAAAGCTCATCACCGAAATTCTTCGTGCTATCGCCCATGAGCATGCCTGGCCAGACTTTCAGCCTGCCGAGCACACTTTGATCAAACTTGATCCAGCTTCGCTGAAAGGCTTGGAGGGAACTTATGATCAGGCCGACAAGGATGGGCAGGACAAACTTACCGTCACCATACGAGACGGGAAACCCTACATCTCGGGATCCTATAGCGTGGGATCGACGTATCATTTCGGATTCGCGGGGTCAGTTGAGCTGCTGCCTGAGACGCGGGACGAGTACTTCACCTTGCAGACGGGAGTTGCGACCTTCCGCTTTGAAAGAACCCGCGAAGGTCTAGTGGCTAGGTGCGTTGTGGTTTCCGGTACGAATCAGCGTGAGGCGAGGAAAATATAAATAACGACAAGTCGGCTTCTCGTCAGTAACCTCCGAATCACTCACGAGATGAGCGTTTATTAGGACTAATCCCATTCGCCACGAACCGGTTCGGAAGTATGCACACTACGAAAAAGATGGGGTGGCGAAAGCTCGCTACCATCTCACATCCATCTCGAAAAAGGTTTTAACGGTTGCCGCCCGCGACTTTGAGCATGCCCCCGGGACATGGGGCACCCGGTGTATGGGTTGTCTCGGATTTGTTGACACACAACGGTGATTCGGCAGCGGCACAAAATTACCTGCGAGCAACAGAGGCGTGGTTTGATACTTTCTACGTGACCGTCTGCCCTGTTATCTGTGAGGCGGTTACAACCAATTCGAAAGGCACTCCCCAATGAAGCCTTCTCTTGTTCTGGCTGCTCTTATCTTCGTCTCCACATCCGCTCTCGCCGCGACTAAGCCGGTTCCTACGTCGTGCACGCCGGAGGTGAATGCCACGCTGCTGCAGTTCCTGCATGACAACAGCGGAGACTCGCACGCCCAGCTCGACAACGTGATGGTCTGCGGCACGGCCATTGCCGACTCCTTCGAGCAGCGCGCCAGCTCCACTGGTACCGGGGCGCATCAGGTGATTCTTCTGAACGTCCCCACCAGTGACGGATCGAAGGTTACGGTCGAGATCGTCTCCAACGACAGCCTTGACGGTGTCGTGACCGCATCCAGGGGCGACGCAGTTTATGCCTATGGACAGGGATACATCACGTCCTCCCGCGATATCCGCAAACGCATTCATCCGCTAGCCGGTGTGCACGACACGCACTGCGCGACCAACTCCCATCTGGATGATGGATGGGTCCTCGTTAATGGCACGCGTTATCCGGCGCAGGCGTGCAGTACATCGACTCGGCGCAGGCGGCGTTCGCGTTAAATGGCTTTCTCGCATTGCTCAACCATTCGTCGCGCCTGGCGCGACCGTTTCGCACCACAGGTGCGAATGCCTTGCTTAAGGGGACGGCTTTAGCCGTCCCGCACAGGCTCCGCGAAATCGCGGCTTTAGCCGCTGAGGTACCAGAGTCATTCCGTTAGAAACGGAAGACACGCACTAGAAGTTGAAAATGTACCTCAGCGGCTGAAGCCGCGCTCTTACTGCTTTTTATACGGCACGGCTAAAGCCGGCCCTTAAGCAAGGCAAGAACGAAGACAAGACAATGTAAGCGATCTTCTCGCGGGTGTCGCACGGTTTTCAGCACTGGCGAGCGCTCAGGACTTTCCATTTCTACAAGACAATCGAGCTCTCCTGGCACTACGCTGATGCGCCAGGAGGAATGTATATGGCAAGTCAATACAAAGGTGTTCCCGAGGGAGCCTCAGCCATTATCCCAAGGCTCTACTGTAGCGACGTTGAGGCAGAGATCGAGTTCTGTTGCGACGTGCTTGGCGCGGTCGAAGGCGTCCGTCGGCCAGGCCCTGACGGGCGGGCACAGCATGCGATGTTGCTATTCGGTGCTGCGATGCTCATGATTGAGGGCGAGAACCCGGAGGTTCCAACTCGCCCCCCAAATCCTGACGGAAGCTCTCCTGTTGTCATCTATCTTTACGTGGAAGATGTCGACGCGACTGTGGAACGGGCACTCAAGCGCGGTTGCAGGCTTGTGGTGCCGGTAGAAACGCATTTCTGGGGAGACCGGATTGGATGGGTTCAGGATCCGGCCGGGCATATGTGGACAATCGCAACGCGCGTTGAGCAGACAACGGAAAACCAGCGCCGTGAGCGTTGGTCGACGATCTTGTCTGGAGACTCGAATACACCAAATCCCTGATAAGAATCCCATGACTTTCATCGTGTCCTGCAATTCTCTGCGTTAGAGCAATTCTCCTAATACTGTGGTGTTGGATAGATCCGCGAATGCCGTTTTCTTTGCGGAAAACGGCGCAAATAGCCAGCACTCCGCTCTACACCTTTAGGAGAATTGCTCTAGCACTCCACGGGCATACCTCCAACAACTCCTGAGCAGGCAGAAGCTGTTATCGCTTTGAGGAATTGGACCGGCCGGTTCGCTTACTGATTACGCTCTTTGGCAATCGCGGAACAGCCTGAACGCCCGCCCAAAGCGTGGCAATCGTTTGCTCGATCACGAGAGTCTGGTCAGGCAAGTCTGGCACAACCCCCTGGATGACCATGAGCGTGGCGAGGCCGAAGATCGTGTACCACCAGGTGTGGGCTACCACGATGTCATCCCTACTTGGTAATCCTTCATCCTTGGCAACATCGAAAAAGAGCTGTACGAAACGTTGGAACAAAGGCCTGCCAATGTCGTCGATATATTGTCCAGCACGAATGCCGTTGCGGCTCTCCGGCCCGAAGAAGACGTTGCGGAACTGCTGTGGATGGGCAGTGCAGAACTGAATCAAGCCGCGTGAAGTCGCGAAAAGGCGCTCCTTCGGCACAAGATGTTCAGCGGCAATCGCGTCGAAGTTCTGAATCAGCAGCCCGATCGTCTCGCTGCTCAACTCGGCAAGAATGTGCCATTTGTCGGGGAAATGTTGATAAATCACCGCGTGGGTATAGCCGATCTCTTTAGCGATCTCGCGAAGCGTCACGGCTTCGTAGCCGCGATCGGCAAACATTTTGCTGGCAGCCGCAAGGATTTCGCCCCGCAACCTCTCCTTGCGCTCTACCCGGCGACTTGGTGATGTGGATGTCACTTCAATACCTTAGTCCCTTTTGATGACTTTTTCGACCGATTGTTAATTTATATCCATTGGTTACATAACCACTGATTAATTTGTAACCAATGGTTTTTTCAGGTCTCTAATGCTCAGGTCGCTCATTTGGATGGGCTGCCAAATACGAGGCAAAAGGAGAACACGAGCATGTATTTAGTCATGGGCATTACGGGAAAAGTCGGTGGCGCCACCGCGCGGCATCTGCTGAAGCAAGGCAAACAGGTGCGGGCACTTGTGCGCAATCGCGAGAAAGCAGCGAAGTGGGCAGACCAAGGCGTGGAGTTGGTGGATGGAGACTGGAACGATGCGACAGCCATAGCGGCGGCGCTCAAAGGTGTTGAGGGCGCATTTGTTATGTTGCCGGCTGTATGGGCACCCTCGCCTGATTACAGAGAAGCAAAGGGCGTGATTGCGAACTATGTCGAGGTGCTGACCAAGGTGGTGCCTCCGCGGGTGGTAGCGCTCTCGTCGATGGGCGCGAATAGAACAACCGGTGTGGGGATGATCACGGCCTTATCACTCTTGGAGCAAGGTCTTCGCACCCTGCCATCTCCGGTCGCATTTGTACGCGCAGGCGGCTTTTTCGAAAACTTTCTTTTCGGCTTACAGGTCGCCCAGGGCGGAACACTACCGGTCTTCTACAATCCTACAAACCGAAAATCGACAATGGTTGCGTCAGACGACATCGGCGCAGAGGTGGCAACGCTTCTGACCGGGCCGGCGTGGTCAGGGCATCGCGTCATCGAGCTGGGTTCGATGGTAAGCGCGGATGAAGTGGCCGAACAATTGGGTGAAGTCCTGACACTCGACGTAAAAGCCTTTGCGGTGCCGCGTGCGGGATGGGCGGAAGCGTTCGAGCAGTTCGGCATCCCGAAGGGCCACACCGGGCCTGCCGAAGAAATGTTTGAGAGTGTTAATGCGGGATGGATGGACCTCGGAATCACGGGTACGGAGCACGTAGCGGGTACGACGTCCGCACGCGATGTGTTTGCGGCTGCGCAGAACGCTGTCAAGGCGTAAGTCCGGGGCAAGGTGAATCAGCCCCGGTTCCTTGGGAACTGCGGCGCTAGCTTCAAGAAAAATCGAGGAATGTTCTTGTTTTGAGTGCGACCGGCGGAACCGGACGGCTGATCGGCCGGTTCCGTCGAAGGCGAGCGCCGATCCGTCGCGAGTAGACATGATCGAGGGCGCTGCTCGTGGCAAGGGCACCCTCACCTGTTCTGTTGTGGTGAAGGATGCAGAAAGCCCTCGATTAATGCGCGCACCGGAGGCCTTCCCACTCATGCAGTGCGTTGAATTTAGTCGCGTACAAGAACCGATCTATTGCAGAACGATTCAAACCATTTAAACCGCAGGAAGAAGGTCGCTTCAATATGAAAGCTGAACACACGATAGATAAACCCGCGCGGGCAGGTCGAGCGACTCAAATAGCCGCGACTGTAATAACCGGCCTTGTCGCCTTCACCTGGGTGTACTTCGGGAGGTTATATCTAATTCATGATCCCGACGAATGGAGGATCGCCAATCAGCAGCTCGGATACCCGCTCTATATCATCCCTCTGATTGGCGTGACCCACATCCTTGGTGGCGTGGGCCTTCTGATTCCTAATGTGCCTCGATTGACTGAGTGGATTTATGCCGGTCTCGTGATCGACCTTGCACTGGCGTTCTATTCACAACTGAATGGCGGTGGCAGTACTTGGGATAAATTTGATCCGATTCTCGTCATGGCGTTCGTCTTTGCTTCGTATGTATTAAGACGCTGCATGCGCGCAAACAGGTGGTCGATATGAAGAACACGTCGTCCTTTAACTTCTGGACAGCTAAAGCTCAAATGGCGAGAACAGGACAACGCACTCATCGAGGCAGCTCTCGCAGCGGATAAAGAAGCGCCTCTCGTCGATAGGAGAATTGGCGATTTGTCACGAACTCTCACAAGTGAAGCAGGTACACCGGGGCCAGCGCGGCAAGCGCAGCTGCCATCTGCACGGCAATGACCTTCAGGGACTCTCTGGGCGCGCGGGGCAACCATGTAACGGCGAAGAAGAGGAGCAGAGGCACCTGCCCCGCCATCAGCAGTTGCCAAATGTGGGCGGCTGTCCCTTCGTCTTTGTCATGCGGAACACCGAAAATTGCGAGCGTAATCAGAACATCCGCCAGCGCAAGAAGAGACATCGCAATGGGAAGAAATGCGCTTGGCTTCCTCAGTATCGTCGTAAACATCTGGCACAGTCTCCGTTCCATATCGATCGATATCGACAAAATGTAGACTTTGTTGTCAGGAAGCGCTGGCGGAGAGGAACTCTGGATGTTTCCGCCAGACGTCATCCGGGATCGGTCTGCCTGCCGGTAGCAAAGACGTTGCCGTTCAGGATTTCAACTCGACTGCAATCACCTCAAAGGGTTCATCGCTCATATTTTCTGGAGCGTGTTGGATGCTGTCCAGGTATTGGACATCTCCCGCGTTGCCCTGCATGTTAAGAACCTCGCCATTCGGCAAGATATGCCGGCTGTGATGAGGAGTTAGAAAGATACCTACGAGAGGCGGGTGGCTGTGCATGGGTGACTTCTCGTGGGGTCCATATCGAATCCGGAGCACTCTGACCTTTTCGTTCTCGAATTCCACGGTGTAATGCTCGGGATCGCAGGTGATTGGGTCGGCAGCCGTTACTGTTGACGTTGCCATGGGAACCTCCTTTTGTGCGCGCCAGTATAGAGCATTTTTCCTGTTGCTGGGTATCCCGGAAGGGGCGTGCAGCGGCGTTTTCATTGCGGAAAACGCCCATAGATGCCGAAGCCCTGCACTACACCTACAGGAAAAATGCTCTAGTGCGGTTTTCCATGCCCGCGATAGAAAAATCAGCGGCGGCAACTACCCGGCGCGCAACGACCAAATCTTCACCCCGGTTGGCCGCGGACCGCATACCGCAGGAAGATCTCGCCGTTGCGGAACCGACGCTCCTCGATCAGCTCCAGATCCAGCCGGACACCGCTCGGGAAGTACCGTTTTCCGCCGCCGATGACCACGGGACAGATACGCATCTGAAACTCGTCGACGAGCCCTGCCTGTATCGCCCATGCGGCTAGTTCAGGGCCTGCCACGGCGATGTCGTGCCCGGTATCCGCCTTCAACTTGCGGATTGCATCGGGATCGAAAGATCGCTCGATTCTTGTGTGTGTGCTGCGCGGCTCAGTGAGAGTTCTCGAGTAAACGACTTTCTCGGCCGCCTGCCACTGCCTGGCAAAATCGAGCACGAACTGCGGCTGATCGGGAATCGTATGCGCGGTCTCCCAGTACAGCATCGTCTCGTAGACTTTCCGTCCATAGAGGCAGGTGCGAAATGACGAGACATGCTTGAAGATCCAGGTGTGCACCTCTTCGTCTTTGGGAGCGCCCCAGCCAAAGCCACCCTGCTCGTCTTCGGTGTAGCCATCGAGTGACGTGTTCATCATGTAGATCAGCTTTGCCATGCAAGTACCTCCCGTTTACACCAATCATCTGTTCAAGAAGAGTCTGCGTTGCGAGCATGTCCCGAGATGTACAGAGAGACGCAGGCCACCAGGCTCAAAGGCGCCATCAGGAAAATGGAAACGAGACGAGATGTACGAAGAATGCTCGAAATCATCCATTCTTTGCCTGTCGCGTCTACGAAAACGCTCCCCAAGGAAGAAGGCGCGATCACCAGAAGATTTCCCAGTGCAGAGAGAGCGTAAAACAAAATGGCTGGAAGGTAATGGCTCTTGCGCGCTGGCAGGGTCTCTTGGTTTTGGAGATAGAACGCGAATAGCTGATAGAAGACGTATGCGGTCAGAAGCCAGCCCAGGAAGTTGCTGGTCGGCACTCCGTAATACGAGCCGCCATCCCGCCAAACCCAGCCGTGATCGACATCCGCCCAGACTGCTTCCATCGAGAGGTCCCATGCGGTCATGACGAAACTGGCGATCATAGGCGTCCAGACGATTCTTCCGCCCGACAGCGGCCTGTTTTCGCCGCCCACAAGTGCAACGCTGACGACCCACGACAAATAACCCATCCCGACATAGGCCAGAGCAAGCAGTATGGGAAGGTCAAGGATCTTCGGTCCCATCAGGTCAGTGAATCGGTAATGGCCAAACGGAAAGCCCGTCCGTAAGCTCACGCTTTCCAAAAGTGCTCCAACCCCGAGAGATAGGCCCGTGAAGACAAGTACGCCACGCAAACGGTAGACGCGTGCTCCGTGTAGCACAGCAAAAAGTACAGGAGGAACCACATGGAAGATAACAATGATGAGATTCGGTACCCTCCCTGCAAAAGGCTGGAGAGTCCTGCCTATCAGGTACAGAAGCAGCAGTCCCCATAGCAGGAGCCGGCTCTGATCGTTCTTCAGGCGATTCACCGGCATATGTGAAGTCTATGTGAGAGAGGCCCTTGAAGGCTTACGCCAGCAAACGCGGCGGTGTATTCTGTGCGCGTGTCGAAAACAACTGAAAAATTTCCCTCTCTGAGAACTCCTGAGGCCGCCGTACCCCTGCGTGTCGACCGCCGTAACTTTATCAAGACGAGCTCTCTGGCCGCTGGTGCGCTCGCGTTTGGTGCGCCTGCATTTGTGCGCGGACAGAATCTCAACAGTAAGTTGAACATCGCCTGCATCGGAATCGGCGGGAAAGGCCGCAGCGATACCGATGCCTGCGCCGGTGAGAACATCGTCGCGTTGTGCGACGTGGATACCGGTTCCGCGGCGTATGAGACGCAGACCAGGAAATATCCGAGCGCGAAGTTTTACAAAGATTTCCGGCAGATGCTGGATCAGATGGGCAATCAGATTGATGCGGTAACGGTTTCGACACCGGACCATATGCATGCGATTGTGGCGTCGATGGCAATGAAAAAGAACAAGGCGGTGTTCTGCCAGAAACCGCTGACGCAAACGATCTATGAGGCGCGTTATTTGCGGGAGATGGCGCACGACAAAAAGCTCGTGACGCAGATGGGCAATCAGGGCAGCGCCACGGACGGTCTGCGCCGCGCAGTGGAGACGATCCAGGACGGACTCATCGGACAAGTACATGAGGTGCACGTTTGGACGAACCGCCCGATCTGGCCCCAGGGAATGGAGCGCCCGGACGGAGAAGACCCGGTTCCTGCGACCTTAGATTGGGATACCTGGATTGGTCCGGCTGCGGTGCGGCCCTATAAGGATCGCCGTAAACCAAACGATCGGGAAGGAATCTACGCACCGTTTAACTGGCGCGGCTGGCAGGACTTCGGCACCGGTGCGCTGGGTGACATGGCCTGCCACACGGTCAATATGCCGTTTCGTGCTTTAGACCTCGATTACCCGACTGAGATTGAAGCGATGCCTCTCGGGCAGATGAACAAGGAATCGTATCCCCTCGGTTCCAAAATCCGCTTTGACTTTCCCAAGCGCGACGGCCGCATCCCCGTCGAGCATCCGCATCTCTTCCACCATTACAAAAAGATTGAGCACGATGCGGTGACACTATGGTGGTACGACGGCGGCCAACCCGACCCGGGAGCCCGTGGCGGCCATGACCTGACCAACAAGCCGCCGATCGAACTGACTGCCGACATCGTGGCGCTGCAGGGCAAAGTTCCCGACAGCGGTTGTCTGCTGATTGGCGACGGTGGCACGGTCTTTTCGCCCGACGACTATGGGACCAATTTCTTCGTGAAGCTGAAAGGTGAAGAGAAATTCGTCCACCACCTCAAACACCCGGCCATGGCGCAATATCCGGAGCGGATTCCTCGCAACCATCACGCCGGAAACAGCGTTGTTGCTCATGCCCAGGAATGGCTCACTGCCATCAAGGAAAACAAGCCCGAGATGTGCTACTCGCGTTTTGACGTCGCCGCGCGTCTGACGGAGATCATGCTGCTGGGCTGCGTGTCGTTGCGTGCCGGCCACAAGATCGAATGGGATGGACCGAAGATGGTTGCGAAAAATTGTCCTGAGGCGGCGCAGTTTATACGGCGGCAAGACCGTTCCGGTTGGGCTCTTTCCTGATGCCCCGAGTTATTAATTCGTAACGAAATGGATGGGGCACCCGTGCGCTGGGTGCCCCATCCATTTCGTACTGGAGCCCGTTCACTGGTTCGCTAGTGTAAACCGGTGAACGCAGTTTGATGGTTAAGACACGCAGAGTCCTCTTGACATCGGCTCCAATATGTTGATATCAACATAAATTGTCGAGACAATTACCATTGACGTCTCCAAATTTCCGGTACTCCCGTAAAAGCGGTGAACCGGTGGGCGAAGTCTGGAAATCGAGGACATGCATGTCATTCTTCCGCGATCTGAAAATTGCTATGCGCTCGCTTTGGCGCGTCCGCACGCTGTGGTTTACCGTCGCCATCACGCTGGCACTCGGAATCGGCGCCAATGCAGCCATCTTCAGCGTGGTGCGTGCGGTGCTGCTGCGTCCGCTGGCGAATCGTGACGAAGATCGCCTGCTCTATGTTCGGCAGAGCGCGCCCGGCCTTGGCGAACAGAACACCAACTTTTCGATTCCTGAAATCGACGATCTTAGCAAAGACCTCAAGACCGTTACGGAGCTTGGCACCTTCTCGCCGGTGGACTTCACGCTCATCGGCCTGGGTACGCCGCGCCAGATACCGGCGGGTGTTGTGGACGGTCACTACTTCGAAGTGATGGGGCTGCGTCCGGTGCTGGGCCGCCTGCTGACGACATCCGATGATGGCCCGAACGCGGCGGGAGCCGTAGTGCTGACCTATCGCTTCTGGAAGGAATCGCTCCACGGCGATCCAGGCGTGCTCGGCAAGCAGGTCCATTTAGAAAGTTTCGGTGGGCCACGCAACGCAACCATCGTCGGGGTGCTCGAACCCTCGGTTCCTTATCCCGTTGTCACCGAGATCATCGCCAACGTCGTCACCAGCCCGCACCATCTGTCCGCCACGATGGTCGCGGGCCGTGAGCATCGCATGACCGAGGTGTTCGCCCGCCTGGCGCCGGGCGCCACGCTGGACGCTGCACGCTCGGAGCTGCGCGCACGCCATGCCGCCATTGTGGCTGCGCATTCTGACGTATACAAACCTGACAATCATTACCAGATCGATGTGAAGCGCATGCACGACCAGATCAATGCGCGCGCCAACACCGTTTTGTGGGTGCTGTTTGCCGCCGCGGGCCTGCTCTTTCTGATTGCGTGCTCCAATGTTGCCAACCTCGTATTAGCCCGCACCGTGCGCCGCGAATCTGAGCTCGCCGTTCGCGCTGCGCTCGGAGCCAGCACGGCATCGCTGCGCCGCTCGCTGTTAGCCGAAAGCCTGGTGCTTTGCGGCAGCGGAGTGGTGGCCGCACTTCTTCTCGCATGGCCCACGGTTGCCGTTCTGGGCCGTTATGCCGCGCGTTTTTCAGTACGCGCCGACGGATTGACGCTCGACTTCAATCTGGTGTGGTTCGGCATTGCACTGGCGCTGGTCGCAGCGGTCTTCCTTGCGTATGTTCCTCGTTTGCCTTCAGCGGGCGGCCAACTTGGTACGAGCCTCACCAGCAGCGGATCACGCGGCAGCACGGGAAGCAGCAGCCGGCGGCTGCGGATCTTCGCCGTCATGCAGATTACTGCTTCGTTTCTTCTGCTGACCGGCGCAGCCGTATTGATGCGCACGCTCTATACGCTCGAGAACACGCGGCCGCCTTTTGACACCTCGCGCGTTCTTGCCGTGAATCTGCCGGTGCTGACGTACGGCAGGACTCCTGAGCAGGTCCAGAACTTCTATCACGATGTTGCACGCCGCGTGAGCACTCTGCCCGGCGTGGATCATGTCTCCACAGGGTTCAGCGTTCCCTGGCGTGACGATCAGGGCCTCAACATCAGCTTCACCTTTGCAGCACAAGGCTCAACGCGCAAAAACGGCGTGGATGACTGGCGCGCAAAGTTCCGGTCAGTCTCGCCCGGTTATTTCGAAACGCTGGGTGTGCCGTTCCTTGGAGGCCGCGATTTCAGAGACACAGACAAAGCCGGCTCGGAGCGAGTGGTCATCGTCAGTCAGAGCCTTGCGAAAGCTCTCTTCCCCAATGGCGATGCGCTGAATCGCGAGTTGCACTGGACCGATGGCGTGATGAAGTTCGTTGGCATCGGTTATGAGCCGCGCCGCATCGTCGGCGTCGTGCCTGATATCGACGACGAGAACATCATTCCATCGCCTGCCATGACCGTCTACCAACCGACCGATCAGGAAGGCTGGCAGGGACGGCTCTTCGTGCGCACCCGGACCAATGATCCCTACGCGCTTGCACCTGCTATCACCCGCACGATTCATGAGATTTCAGCGGATCAACCGATCGAGAAGGCCAGCACACTGGATGACATTCGCGCCGAGGTGATGACACCTGACAAACTCAACGCCCTTGTCTTCGGTGGATTTGCGGCCGTCGCCCTGCTGATTTCAATTGTCGGCGTTGCCGGTGTACTTGCCTTCTCGGTAAGTGGGCGTACGCGCGAGTTTGGAATCCGCATTGCGTTGGGAGCGAAGCCCCAGAATATTCTCGCCGATGTTCTGTTGCAGGGGCTTGCGATCGCCGGCATCGGAGTCGGCGCCGGCATTATCTCCGGCATCGCCTTCGCACATGGGATTGCCATATACATCACGGAAGTACGTCAGCCAGGAATTCTTGCATTCATTTTGTCGGCCTTCGTCATACTGGCCGCAGCTGTAATCGCATCTGCCATTCCTGCCGCTCGGGCTGCGCGAGTCAACGCTGTAGAAGCGCTGCGCGCGGAGTAGACGTCAACCTAGTGTGGTGTCCCAGAAGTTCTTGTCATAATGTTGTCATCCTGAACGTTCGGGTCCCCAGCGAACTTGTTCGCTAGGGTGATTAGTGAAGGACCTGCTTTTCAACGCTTCGGATGGCAGGCTTTTCATGATTTATGTCGCGAACTTTAGACTCGCCACACTAGATGCAAGCCCTCAGCGGCTAAAGCCGCAATCTCCTTCTAACTCTGTGCAGCCTGGGAGATAGGTAACAGTTTAGACCGGGCAGATGGGTAACACTTTTTGCTCGGTAGGTTTATGTATCTGAGTTTTTTTGATTTCAGGTAGTGGTGGAGGCGGTGGGAATCTGGGAATTTCGGTTGTATGAAATTTCCAGA
>NZ_JBFRFJ010000025.1:0-40090 GCF_052114765.1 Terriglobus sp. 2YAB30_2 | reverse complement strand
CCCTCGCCGCCACCGCCTACAACCTCAAACGCATCTACATCCTCCAGAAATCCCACTAAAACAGCTCCCATCCACACTCAACAATGAAATCCTCCAACAACGGCTCACTCATCCAGAGAGATGATGCCTCTCTCACACAGACTCTGAAGCCCCTTCGAGGTTTCGGGGGTTCGAAACCTGGGGCGTTGCCCCAGGCTGGTATAGAACGCGCCTTTCCACCCCAATGAACGAGTTCATTGGGGACCCCGGCCTTCAGCGCTTATCAGGTCCGGGTGCCCCACCCTCACAACGTTAGGGTGGGCTAGGAATAACCCCAGAATTCTCGGAGAACATATAAACGAATCTTTGTATGTACTTCTTGGGATTCTTAAAACAAAAAAGGCGCCGGAGTAATCCTCCGGCGCCTTCGTTCGTATCGCTTATTTCGATTCAAGAACCAGCACAGTCGCAATCGGATCAAGCGCCTTCTCGGGCAGGGAGACATCAAGCACTCCCTCTTTCTGCGTAAACTTCAACGCCTTGTGAGACGCGTCCGCCAGCAGGTAGGCCTTGGTGACGGTGTGTGGAACCTTCTCTACATGGAAGCTGCCCTTCGGCCAGGCGAAGAGATGGATGTAGATACGGTTGGCCTTGGTCGTCGAACGCCACTCCCACGCGGGAACAAACTTCGGCTTGGCATTGCCTTCTGCTGGAGCAAACGATCCCGCCTCCGCTCCGAAGAGTGTGGCCTTGGCTCCATAGATCGCCTCACCATTGACGGCCAGCCACTTGCCCACAGCATGCAGGCGCTCAACCTCGGGCTCGGGAACCTTGCCCTGGGCATCCGGTCCAATGTTCAGCAGGTAGTTGCCACCCTTGCTGGTGATGTCGATCAGGTTGCGCAGCAGCGTCTCGGTCGATTTGAAGTTGGTGTCGAACGACTTGTAACCCCAGGTGTCGTTGATGGTCATGCACGACTCCCAGTCACGGCCTGGATATCCCTGTGCCGGGATGTACTGCTCCGGAGTCTCGGTGTCGCCCTTATAACCGCCACCCAGGCGATTGTTCCAGATCAGCTTGGGATACTGGTTCAGCACCTTCACCACTTCGGCGGCGCGCTCCGGAGTCATCTTGCTGGTCGGTGTATCGAACCAGATGATGTCGGGCGCGGTCTTGTAGTTTGCGAGCAGTTCTTTGATCTGAGGGATCGCTTTGGTTTTCAGGTAGTCGTCGAAGCTGCCATCCTGCGCCGGATCCCAGTGGCCGGTCTCTTTGTTGTGGTTGCCGCGAACTGCCGCCGCGCCACCGGGAGCGGTCCAGTCCTGTGCCTGCGAATAGTAGAAGCCGAGGTGGATGCCGGCTTTGTGGCACTCCTCTGCGAGCTCGCGAAGAGGATCCTTCTTGAATGGCGTGGCGGCGACGATGTTGAACGGATCGGTCTTGGAGTCGAACATCGCAAATCCGTCGTGATGCTTCGAGGTGATCACGATGTACTTCATGCCCGCATCCTTCGCCARCGCGACGATGTCGTGGGCGGAGAAGCCGGTGGGGTTGAAGTTGGTTGCGAACTGTTTATAGTCGGCGACCGGAATGGAAAGATCGTTCATGATCCATTCCCCAATATGCGTGGTGCGCTGTCCATGCCACTCACCCGCCGGAACGGCGTACAGGCCCCAGTGGATGAACATGCCGAAACGTGCCTCGCGCCACCATGCCATACGGGCATCATGCTGTGCCGGGGTCTCCTTGTCCTGGACAGCGGGGACGGGGTGAGCGGTGGCGGACGATTCGATCGTGTGCCCTTCCAGTTGGCCGTATGCGGATACGGAAGAGAGAACACACGCGCCAAGCGCCATGCGCAGGACAAAAGAGTTCATAGGTATCATCCTCATGGTTGAGCCTTGTCAGATAATGCCGGCGGCCGTTCGAAACAAGAAACATGGCCTCCGCTCGACGGAACAACATTAGGGGATTCACCCGGGTTTTGTCGAGGCATTCGTGTATATGCGAAAAATATGTTTTACAGGTAATACATCTTGACATCGCTTCAGTTAACCGATTAATTTGCCGGAGATTTGCAAGGAGACGATGCTCATGAAGCCAACGGCGCGCAGGTATTTTCCCTCCGCGAAACGGAAGACACTGTTCGCAGGGATGGCCTTTCTTGCCGCCTGCGCGGCTGTCCCGCAATGCCGTGCAGAGGTTGAACTTGCCCGTCTCTTCAGCGACCATATGGTGCTGCAGCGTGACCTTCCGATCCATCTCTGGGGAATGGCGGAGCCGGGGGAGCAGATCCATGCGCAACTGCAGGATGCTTCCGCCGAAGCAGTAGCGGACGATCTGGGGCGATGGAGCGTCTATCTCCCCTCCAGAAAGGCCGGCGGCCCTTTTGAGGTGGTGGTTCGCGGCAGGAATGAGGTCCGACTCCAGGATGTGATGATCGGCGATGTCTGGGTAGCCTCCGGTCAATCGAACATGGAGTTCGGCATGAAGACTGTGGCGAACTCCGAGGCCGAGCTCAGAAAGGCCGGCGAATACGACATCCGCATCGTCAATGTTGGCCATGCCTACTCCGAGTTTCCGCTCGCGGATCTGAAGGCGGGCGTCTCCTGGGCGAAGGCGGATGAGATCAATCTCCTGAACTTCTCGGCGGTGGCGTATCTCTTTGCCCGCAGAATCGAAGACAGCCAGCACGTCCCGGTTGGGATCATCGAATCGTCCTGGGGCGGAACGCCCGCCGAGGCCTGGACGAGTATGCGTGTCCTCGCAGCCTCTCCTGAACTGACGCCGGCCTTTGCCGCCTGGGCGAAGATCCTGGAAGGCCGCACCGAGGAGGAGCTCCGGTTTACGCAATCGCAAAAGAATCCAGTGGCAGGGCAAAAGCCGGCGCCTGCTCCGCGCGATCTCAACGCATGGCATCCTGCCTACCTCTTCAACGCCATGATCGCGCCGCTGACGCCGTTTCCGATCAAGGGCGTGCTCTGGTACCAGGGTGAAACAAATACCTCGGAGTGGAACTACGCCTACTACGCTCCGCTCTTCCGAGCGATGATCGAAGACTGGAGAACGCAGTGGAAGCTCGGAGATCTCCCGTTCCTCTTTGTCCAGATTGCGAACGTGAAGGCATCGTCTCCGGCGAACAAGTGGGCCGAGATCCGCGAGGCGCAGATGCAGACGCTGACGCTGAAGAACACCGGAATGGCGGTGACCGCTGACATCGGTGAAGCTGCTAACGTTCACCCGCGCAACAAGCAGGATGTTGCCGATCGTCTCTCTCGCGCCGCCCGTAGGGTCGCGTATGGAGAAAAGATCGAGTCCTCAGGCCCGATCTATCGCAGCTCCATCGTTGTTGGCGATCAGGTAAGAATCTGGTTCGAGCATGGAGAGGGACTCCTGCTCAAGGACACAAACGCATCTCCCTTTGAGGTCGCCGGCGCAGACAAGGTCTTTCATCAGGCTACGGCATCGATCGAGAACGATGTGCTGATTCTTCGTTCCCCCGATGTGCCACATCCAGTGCAGGCAAGGTATGCATGGCTGGATAATCCCACATGCACTCTCTATAACGCCGCAGGCCTACCTGCATCGCCGTTTCGAACCCACTAGAGCAGTTTCCCTGTCGGTGTGCGGGGCTTGTATATCTATGGGCGTTTTCCTCAATGAAAACGCTGCGGCACACCCTTTTCGGGCTACCCAGCAACAAGGAAATGCTCTAAACGCGGCCTTATCTCGGCTAAGCCTTACGAGAGCGTTACGCTACCCGCTTTTGGGGTGGCGGGGCGGTTTCCAGGCGATTCCTGTGCCAGAACACATACTCCTCAACCGGAACTCTCCGAGGTTCGAACCGACACGAGACTGGCGGCAGTTGGGAAGGTGGTTCTTCGAGGAGAACCGTCGTCTCCGAAGAAACGCGGTTATCGGCAGAAAGCGATGGTTGAATCATGGCTGCACCCGTCTTTCCATAGTGTGGATTACTTGGGTTGAGGACGCAGTGACCGTGGTCACCTGAAAGCTAACAGCTTTTCTTAGACCGAAGATGCTACTCCATTTCGATCAGAAATTCCAATAGCCTTCTTCGCTGTCAAAACGTATTTTCACCGCCGGGAGAGATCACATCTCACGCAAAAAGTTTCAGTTATCGGTTACGTGATCAATGTGGTCCAGCATGATGACCTGAACATCACTTTGTTCGGGCTCAAGCTTTAATCCTTGCCATCTTCCGAGGAGGTGGCTAGAGCTTTTTCTCTGTTGCTGGGTATCCCGAAGGGGCGTGCAGCGGCGTTTTCATTGCGGAAAACGCCCAATACATGCGGAAGCCCTACATCACACCTACAGGGAAATGCTCCTATCCCCAGCGGAAGGTGATCGTGGCGTCGATCTCGGGCTTCAGGATGTTGTGGACCGGGCAGGCATGCGCGGCGCGCTCCAGCCTTCTGGCCTGCTCTTCGCTCAGAGCATAGGGGACATGCACCGTCACCGCGAGCTTCGAGAACCGTCGCGGCGCGTTCGCCATCTCCTTTTCGACCGTTGCTGTCGCGCCAGTGATGTCGATATCCATCGATTGTGCGGCGATCGCCATAATGCTCAGGATGCAGCTTCCCAGGGACACGGCCAGCATCTCGCTGGGAGAGAAGCTCTCACCCTTGCCATGGTTGTCCTTCGGCGCATCGGTGATGACAACGGTGCCGGACTCCGCATGTTCCGCCCGGCAGCGCAGGCCGCCCTGATAGTGAACTAGGGTCTCGCTCATAGGCCATGGTAGCAACGCCGGGGCAGATTTTCCCGATCTCGTTGTCGCTCGTCGTTCCAGTAGGCCAGCTACAGTTCTCTCCTCACTCCTAGAGCTCAGAAAAATCTGCTCCCGGCGTTAACTGGCACAGTTGGATGACATGCCTAACTGTGATACCACCCGCCATTCAGGTTGATGGTCTGGCCGGTCACGTACTCAGTCGTGGCGAGGAAGAGGGCTGCCTGTGCAATCTCATCCGATGTACCGAAGCGGCCCATAGGTATCAGGTCCGGCTGGACGGCAGTCCCTTTGCGGATCATGTCGGTATCGATCAGGGCCGGTGCAATAGCGTTGGAGGTAATGCCCTCCTTCACCAGCAAGCTGGCATAGCTGTGCATCAGGCCGAGCATTCCTGCTTTACTGGCTGCATAGTGCGGTCCGACAACGCCTCCGGTCTGCGCTGCAATGGACGACAGAAAGATCAGGCGTCCCCATTTCCGCCTTCGCATGCCTGGGATCACCGCCTGCGACATCAAGAACGAAGAGGTGAGGTTTACCTGGATGGTGTAATTCCATTCCGCAAGATCCAGCTCCTGGAGCGGTACGCGATGCAGGATGCCTGCGTTGTTGACCAGGATATCGATCGGTCCCAGAGCTTCTTCACTGGCTGAGACCAGGTGCTGCACATCGCCTTCCCGGGAAACGTCGGCCTGCACGGCAACAGCGGTTCCGCCCTGTTCTGTAATCAGGCTTACTGCTTCTTCGGCGTCGTCCTTTGCGTGCAGGTAGTTAATCGCGACAACGCATCCGGCCTCCGCAAATCGCAGGGCGATGGCCCGGCCGATTCCTCGTGATCCTCCAGTGATGAGCGCCGTTCTTCCGTGCAGTGGCTTCCCGGTCAAGCTGTTCTCCATGAGCGTCATTGCCGCTCGATCACTCATGGTGCAATGTCGTTCGGGGCGAAAGCAAGCCGCGACGGCAGATTCTTCCTTGACGATGCTGACGACGCGTTGCTAGTATTCGTCGTCGTAATAAGCAAAATAAATTGCATAATACGCAATATTTCCGGCTCTGTAATCGTCCCGCAAGTGCGGCTGCCGTTTCGGCGGTATCCGCACCTCTCAGGTGCTTGTGGCTGTAACAAAAGGGCAGATCGATGCAATTCCGTTCGAAGGTAAAGTCCGTCGCAGTTCTCGGAGTATTGGCTGCAGGCGTTGGTCTCTTGTACGGGCGCCACTCTACGCCGGTGGTTGAGGCAGCCGCCGCCTCCGGGCCGGCTCAATCCGCGGCTTCCAGCTCCTGGCTCGCTTATGGCGGCTCTAACGCGGATGCGCAGTACTCGAGCCTGAAGCAGGTCAACCGTTCGAATGTGGGCCAGTTGCAGCAGGTGTGGTTTTATCCCTCCGGGAACAACGGCTTCCGGTACGGCTCCAACCCGCTGGTGGTGGATGGCGTGATGTTTGTCTACGGGAAAGACAACGACATCGTTGCGCTGGATGCCACGAACGGTAACGAGATCTGGTGCCATCACACCTACAATCCTCGGCTGATCTCCCATCGCGGCATGGCGTACTGGGAGAGCAAAGATCGCTCAGACCGCCGCCTGATCTTCCACATGAACAACGAGATCCACGAGCTGGATCCGCGTACCGGTA
Source organism: Terriglobus sp. 2YAB30_2 (assembly GCF_052114765.1). NCBI lineage: Bacteria > Pseudomonadati > Acidobacteriota > Terriglobia > Terriglobales > Acidobacteriaceae > Terriglobus > Terriglobus sp. 2YAB30_2. Next base: position 33,727 of record NZ_JBFRFJ010000025.1, on the reverse strand, counting down.
AGGAGATCGCGACCTTCGGGAAGAACGGAGCCGTGGATCTGCGCGAAGGTCTGGGACGCGATCCAAAGTCGATCCGCCAGATCGAGTCCGGAACGCCCGGGCGCGTCTTTGAGAATCTCTACATTACCGGATCGGCGACGGGGGAAGAGTATGAATCGCCGCCGGGCGATCTTCGTGCCTTCGACGTTATCACCGGAAAGCTTGTATGGCAGTTCCATACCGTTCCCCATCCCGGCGAGATGGGCTATGACACCTGGCCGAAGGATGCGTACAAGTACGTTGGCGGCGTGAATAACTGGGGCGAGTTCTCCATCGACGAGAAGCGGGGGATCGCCTACTTTCCGCTGGGATCGCCGACGTATGACTTCTACGGCGCCGACCGCAAGGGAGCAAACCTCTTTTCCGACTGCATCCTGGCGCTCGATGTACGCACCGGTAAATATCTCTGGCACTTTCAGACGACGCATCACGATCTCTGGGACTACGACCTGATGACGGGGCCGAAGCTCTTGACCATCCAACACGGCGGCAAGAATGTGGATGTGGTTGTACAGGCGGGAAAAAACGGCTTCGTCTATGTGCTCGATCGAACCAGCGGTAAACCGATCTGGCCGATCGAAGAGCGTCCGGTGCCTAAGTCTGATGTGCCCGGAGAAGAGTCCTGGCCGACTCAGCCTATTCCCACACATGTTCCACCGTTCGCCCGGCAGGCGTTCACTCCGGAGATGGTGAACCCCTATATTGCCGACCCGAAGGAGCGGGAGGCGATCCGCAAACAGGTCGCAGAGGCGCGCCAGGAGGGAATCTATACTCCACCTACCCTGGGCACCACGATGGAGACGCCGGGAAACAACGGCGGCGCTAACTGGGGATCGGGAGCGGTCGATGCCTCAACCGTAACCTTCTATGTCATGTCGAAGGATGCGCCGTCGCTCCTGCATCTTGAGGCCAAGCCGCCGAAGCGTGTCGTCACCGGTCCGCCGGAAAATGCCGGAATGGTGACCTACCTGCAAAACTGCCGCGCTTGTCATGGCGCCGACCGTAAAGGGCAGCCGCCGGCGATTCCTTCGCTCGATGGCGTGATCCAACGTGCGGGCGCGGATCGCGTGCGTAATGCGGTTAAGACGGGGCTGGCGCCCATGCCTGCTTTCCCCGATCTCGACGACAACGACATCGATCGTCTCATCGCCTATTTGAAGTCGCCGGAAAAGGCGAAGATCGAGCCAGATGTGCTGACCCGGCTCATGGCTCCGCCGCCCGCGACAACAAGCAAGCTTGGCCCCGGGGGAATACGTTACTGGACCGGCTACGGCTATATGAACTCTTCCGATGGTTTGCCGGCGATCAGCCCGCCCTGGTCATCGTTGACGGCCTATGACATGAACAAGGGCCAGATCAAATGGAAGATTCCTATCGGAGACGTCGCTGCGCTGGCCGAGAAAGGCATCACCGGCACCGGCAGCTTCTGGCCTCGCGGAGGCGCTACGGTCACCGCAGGCGGCCTGATCGTTGTGCCGACCAAGTCCGACAGTAAGTTGCACTTCTATGACAAGGACACCGGCAAGCAGGTCGGCGAGCTCTCTGTGCCTGCAGGCCCGGAGGGTATTCCCACGGTCTACGAAGTTGCAGGCAGGGAATACATCGCGATTAGTGCTCGTCCTAACCCGGAGCGTATCCCCGTCGGCGATCAGCAGCCTCCAGAGCCCAACCAGGGATCCGCTGAGCCTGCCGGTGGAAAGACGACGCAGGGCTACTACGTCTTCGCTCTGCCTGTTACCAGGAAATAGATGACTAATCAGTCCGGAGCGCCTGCATCGGATCTAACCGGGAGGCGCGCCATGCGGGAGCGAGACAGGCCAGAACTGCCACCGCAAACAGCGTGCCGACCACGCAGCCGAGAACCACAGGATCCAGAGGTTTTGTTCCGAAGAGCATCGATTCAAAGAGGCGTGTCGCCACGAAGCTAACCGCCAGGCCAAGCCCTAACCCCAGCAGCGCCGGACGCATGCCATCGCCGAGCATCAATCGCAAAAGTTGATCGCGCTGCGCGCCGAGCGCCATGCGGATGCCCAGTTCCGTGGTCCGTTGCGTAGCCAGGTACGACAGCACTCCATACAGCCCGACTGCGGCCAACAGCAGCGAGAGAATGGCGAAGACAAGCACCAGCCTTGCGCTAAGGCTTGCGTTCACCAGCGACGCGCCGATGACCTCGTCCATGGTGCGCACATCTGAAACAGGAAGTTCCGGGTCGAGAGCTGCAATCTGCCGCTGCACCGGAATCGAGAACTGTAGCGGCGCCGATGTTGTGTGCACTGCGAGCATCTGGGAGCCAGTGCCTTCGAGCATCGGGAAGTACATGGCCGCCTTCGGCTCTTTTCCAACCTGATACAAGGTATCGCCGACAACGCCTACGATCTCGTAGTCGACGATGCCAGGTGCTCCGTCATGAGGATGTGCGGGAACGTGCAGGTGTCTCCCGATAGGATCCTCTCCGGGGAAGTATTTCCGTACAAGTTGATTGTTCACGATTACTTTGTACGACCGAGCACCGCGTTCATCATCCGTAAAGAACCGGCCACTCAGGAGCGGAATTCCGAGCGCGCTGAAATAGCCAGGATCGGCCCAGCGTGACAGTGCTTCCGGCAGGTTTTCGCTGGCGTTGACTGGAGGGTGCTCTTTCACGGTAAAAATGAAGTCGCCCCAATAGCCCGCACCCGGAAGCGTATTGCCCAATCCAGCGGCCCGTATTCCGGGAATGTTTCTGACGCGCTCGAGCAGCGCCTCATTGAATGCGTTTCGCTTCTCCGGCGTATCGTATTTCTTCTCCGGAAGGCTGTAGTTCAGCGTGAGCATGTTCTGGGTGATACTGCCCACATCGGCTGCACGCAGCCGCAGAAAGCTCTTGAGAAGCAGACCTGCGGAGACCAGCAGGACCACCGTGATTCCGATCTCGGCCGTGAGCAGCGTTTTGCGTAGTACTGTGCGGGAAACGCTACTGGCGCCGGTCCGCGCGGAGGCCTGCAGTGCGTTCATCATCGCCTTGCCCGTTGTTGAGAGCGCAGGCAGCAGCCCGGCGATCAACGTCGCTGTGATCATGAGGACGCTTGCAAATGCGATCACGGTTCCGTCGATATAGATACCTTGCGCGGTGGGCAGATCTTTCCATGCGTGCGCGAGCGACCGTGTGGCAACTACCGACAGGGCAACGCCGCCCACGCACCCGGCGGCGCAGATCAGCACACTCTCAGCCAGCTGTTCGCGAATCAAGGTGGCTCGCCGCGCTCCAAGTGCGCTGCGAATGGCTACTTCTTTCTGCCGTGCCGCACCTCGGGCTACCAGAAGATTTGAGACGTTGAGGCAGCCGATCAGCAGCATGCAGCCGACGGCGCTCATCATCAGATTCAGAGGCTTCTTCACGTTTCCGGCGAGGTCTTCGTTGAGCGAACGTGGAGTGACATCTTCCGCCACGGGATCATGAGGATACTGCAGATGGAGCTGGTACTGAACCGCGCCCACCTCTTCCAGGGCGCTGGCAAGGCTTACATCGGGTCGCAGCCGCGCGATGACCTGGCTCTGGTGGAAATCGTGATGCTGCAGGAACTCCGGCGTGGCGTCGGCTTGATAGGGACGCCATAGCTGGATACCGGCATCGGGATAGGCAAACCAGGAAGGCAGTACTCCAACGACAGTGAACGGCCGGCCATCGAGATGAATCTGACGGCCCACAATCGCGGGATCACCGGCAAAGCGCCGCTGGAAGACGCTCCAGCTCAACATGACGGCAGTGCTGCCGGGCCGGTCTTCCGGTTCACTGAAGGCCCGGCCAAACGCCGGCTTCACTCCCAGAAGTTGAAACAGGTTCCATGAACCTGCGGCAGCGCGGACTGACTCCGGCAGTTCGCTCCGTTCGCCGGTCAGGTTGTACCCGGCATAACGGATGATGGCCATATCTTCAAAGCCGTGGGTTTTGGAGCGCCAATCGTAGAAGTCTGCAGGGGCGACCTGAGTGCGGCTATCAGCCGCCGCCCCGTTTGCTCGGCGGTGTTCATAGACAACCACCAACCGGGCCGGATCCCGGAAGGGAAGTGGCCTCAGCAGCACCGAGCGGACAATCGTGAAAAGGGATATGGCGGCTCCCATGCAAAGAGCCATGACCACAACCGCGATGACCGAGAATCCGGGCGTGCGGCGTAGCGTGCGAAAAGCGTACTTCAGGTCGCGGAAGAGATGAGTCAATGGCATGGGAGAGTTCTGCACCCATAGCGACTCGCGCACCTGCTGCGAGTTACCGAGCTTCACCCGCGCTCGCCGGCGTGCCTCTTCCGGCGACATACCGCGCGCGACGTTGTCAGCGATCTCTTCCGATAGAAAGGCATCGAGCTCAGCTTGCAACTCGGCATCCTTGCGTTTGCGGCGAAAGAATCTCAGCCAGCTCATTGCGCGCCTCCTTCTTCGCCCATTACAAGGCCGATGGCCCGTGTCATCTGGCGCCAGCGGGTGGTCTCGCGAGCCAGTTGCTTACGGCCTTCCGCTGTCAGCCGGTAGAACTTTGCCTTGCGATTGTTCTCGCTCGCGCCCCAGTAGGAGGAGACCCATTTCCGGTCTTCGAGGCGGTGCAGCGCCGGATACAGGGAGCCCTGCTCCACTTCCAGAAGATTCTCCGAGGTGTGCTCAATGACCTTCGCGATGGTGTGCCCGTGCGCGTCACCGCTGACAAGTGTCCGCAGAACCATCATGTCCAGCGTGCCCTTCAGCATTTCAGCCTGTGGTTGGCTCTTTCCCGGCATACCTTCTTCTCCCCTCGAACTTCTATTGGAAGGAAATAGTACACCACTCGAAGTTCTATGGGAAGAAGTGGAAGAGGGATATAAGCGCTGAAGGCGCGCTCTATACCAGCCTGGGGCAACGCCCCAGGTTTCGGGGCACATTGAAATTTAAAGGGCTGAAGGCCCGCTCTATAGTTCTTCAGCAAAAGGCGAACTTGTCGATGTGGTGAGTCTAAAGTTCACGACATAAATCATGAAGAGCTTTGCCCTCCGAAGCGTTGAAAAGCAGGTCCTTCACGAAATCACCCAGCGAACAAGTTCGCTGGGGACTCCGAGACAGCACACTGGATATTTACTGCAGCTTTACTTGCCTACCCAGCCGCCGTCGACATACAGTGACTGACCGGTGACATAAGCTGCTTCATCCGAGGCGAGAAATGCAGCGACGGAGCCGATCTCGCACGGTTTGCCCGGACGTCCGAGAGAGATCTGCGCGACCACGTGCGGCAGAATATCCGGACTTTCCAGTACCCAGCGAATCATCGGTGTATCGATTAATCCCGGATGGATACAGTTCACCCGAATGCCGTAAACACCCATCTCCGCGGAGATGTTGCGAGTCAGCGCCTCCACTGCCAGTTTGCTGGGAGCGTAGTGCGTGCGTCCAGGCAGCACGCGCGCGGCCTGGATGGAACCGATATTGATGATGGCGCCCTGGCGGCCTTCGGCGATCAGGCGTTTGCAGAAGGTCTGGGCGCACATCCACTCGCTCTTCAAGTTGGTCTGCGTCACCGCATCCCATTGTTCGTCGGTCAGTTCCGTGAAGGGGACGATAGTCTCAATGCCTGCATTGTTCACCAGGATGTCCGCGGGGCCGAGCTGTGCCCAGGTCTCGTCGAAGAGACGCTCCACATGGCAACGCTGCGAGACATCGCCTGCAACCGCGAGGCATCGGCCGCCCTGGGACTCGACATATTGCTTCACCTCTTCGGTCCGCGAATCAATGTGCAGATCATTGATGACGACATCAGCGCCTTCCCGGGCAAATGTTTCTGCGATACCGCGTCCAATACCCTGGCCCGCTCCGGTAACGATCGCAATCTTCTTTTGAAGTTTCATAATAAGTGACCCTTCCCAATCTCTATTGCCTGGGATATCTGCTGTTTATGTTTCAGTGAATGGTCCATCCGCCATCGACCATCAAGGTGTGACCTACGATCATGTCGGCAAAAGGGCTGGAAAGGAAGAGTACGGCACCGACGAGGTCGTCCGGCTGATTCCAGCGCCCGCGAGGAATCATCTCCTGCGTCGCCCACTCCCTATATCCAGGGCGTTCGAGGATGTTCTTCCGTGACTCCGTCTCCGTAATACAGGGAGCGACGGTGTTCACCAGAACTCCTTTGCCGGCCCACTCCAGAGAGAGAGCCTTGGCCATGTGATGCACTGCCGCCTTCGCCGCGGCGTAGATCGCGCGTTTCTTGAAAGCAATTTCACCGAAGTTGGAACCGATATGGATGATGCGGCCGCCCTCCGGCTGCTGCAGCATAATCTTTCCTGCGGCCTGCGAGGCAAAAAAGACACTCTTGACCGTGGCGTCGAAGGTCTTGTCATACTCTTCTTCGGTGACATCGACGGCGTCGCCCGTTCCGGTCCAACTGGCATTGTTCACCAGGATGTCGACACGTCCAAAGTGGTCCACCGTTTTTTGAATGAGTGCCCGGCAGTCCGCGACCTTGTTGACGTCGGTGATGACGATCTCCGCCCTTCGCCCCAGGCCTTCGATCTCACGCTTCACCGCCTCGATCTCTTCCATGCGGGGGCCTGGATACTTCGCCAGCACCAGGTGTGCGCCGGCCTGGGCCAGGCCGACAGCGATCGCACGGCCGATTCCCTGAGAGGCGCCAGTGACAATGGCGATTTTGTCCGTCAGTTGAAAGCTTGAATAATCTGGCAAGGCGGCTCCTTCCGCGGAGTTACAGCACTTCATCCCTTAAAACTGTCTTCGATCAGGGAGGATTGATTGCGTAACGAGAGAAGTATATTGCGTATAGTGCAATATCGCAAAGCCTAAATTTTGCACCGATTTTCTTCTCAGGGAGCCCCTGTGGCGTGTCCTCGCCGGTCAGGGAATCCTTGACAGGCATATCTCCGGCAGGGCAGAGTAGTTGCGTTTGACGCAAATAAAATTGCGTGATGTGCAATCGAAAGATTTGCCAGGGAGGCCTGCATGACTCGCCCTTTTACGCGCCGTGAGCTGTTGTTTGGAGCAGCCGGCATGACGGCTGCCGCCGTGTGTCCACCCCTCTTTGCCGCTCCAGCCAGAAAGCTGCAGATCCATATCGGGTACACGGGCATCACCTGGATGAACGACCAGATCGAGCAAGCTGTTGATTCCGTCTCCTCGCTAGGATTCTACGGCTTTGAGACCTTCGGTGACGTGCTGTCGAAGTGGAAGGCCCGCGGCGGGCTGGCGCCGGTGTTGAAGGCAAAGAACCTTCCGCTGATCTCCGGCTATTGCACCGTGAACCTGACGGACGCATCGCGGAAAGAAGAGCAGCTCGCAAAAGCGAAGGAGTGGTGCGGTCTTATTAAGGAGTGCGGCGGCCGCATCTTTGTCGTCGGCCCCAATCCGGTGAAGCGGGTTACCTACGACTTTGCCGCCAGCAAGAGCGGTATCGTCAGCATGCTCAACGATCTGGCAAAGACGGTGGAACAGGAGGGGCTCACCCCGGTCCTGCACCAGCACACCGGGACCTGCATCGAGTCCCGGGACGAGACCTACGCGGTGCTGGAAGCGGTGGACACCCGCCACCTGAAATTCGGTCCCGACGTGGGCCAGTTGACCAAGGGAGGCCAGGACGCCGTGAAGGTCGTCAAGGACTTCCTCCCCATCGTGCAGCACATGCATCTGAAGGACTTTGACGGGAATGACGACCACCTGCTGGGATACTGCCCCCTCGGCCGGGGGAAGGTCGATGTACCCGCCATTCTGAAGCTGATGGACGGCCGAAAGATTAGTGGTATGGTAATGGTCGAGTTAGATAACGATTTCAAGAATCCATCCTCGACCCCTTCCGCTGACCTGGCAAAGCAAAGCAGGGACTACCTGAAGTCGATAGGAGTTGGATTTAGGGGTTGAGTACAGTAGGTACATGCCGAAAAAAGCTGCACAGGTCCCATTCATTCAAAGTCTCGACCGCGGTCTGACGATTCTGCAGGCCGTCGCCACGTCAAAGCACCCGGTAAACCTGGGTGAGCTGGCAGAGTTGCTCGACGTTGACCGCAGCAGTGCATTTCGGTTGGCGCAGACCCTCAGGCGCCGCGGCTTTCTCTCTACACCCGCGGGCCGAAAGGACTATATCCTTGGTTCCGCGATCTGGACCCTCTCGCGCCAGTATGACTGGAGCAAGATGCTCGTCCGTGTGGCCCACCAGGAGCTCAAGGACCTGGCCGGCGGTCTGAATGAGACCGCCCACCTCGCCGTGCGCGAAGGCAAGAACGCGCTCTTTATCGATTCAGTCCACGCTCGGCGCGTGATCGCCGTCGCCGGGCAAACCGGCGAGCTGGTACCGATGCATGCCACCGCCCACGGAAAAGCGCTTCTCGCCGACTTCGACGACGAAGAGCTGAAGGATATCTTCGGCGCGTCGTTGCAGAAGTTCACGAAGACAACCATCACCTCCTTTCCCGTGTTGCTTAAGGAATGCCAGTCGATCCGGCAGCGGGGATATGCGACAGACGAGGCCGAGTATATGGAGGGCATGCGCTGCATCGCCGCTCCTATCCGCCTGCACGATGGCTCCATCGTCGGTTCCATCGGCATCTCCGCACCTGCAACCCGCTTCCTGAAAGAGCACTATACCGCCCATTCAAAGCGCGTGGTGCAGTGTGCCAAGAAGATCGGCGAACGGCTCAGCATCACCGAAGAGACCCCCGACGAGGGATAGAGCTTCCATACCTTCGATTCACGAAACGCGCCCCTATAGTGGGCGCGTTTTCATGGAATCTATAGCCTCAGGCCTTGCGCAGGTTACTGTGTATATCGCAAGATTGATTGCGTGATAAGCAATGGAGGAAGAATGAATCCAATCCTGGATTTCGGGATCGATACGTCGAAGCTGCAGTACATCGGGGAAGGCCTGCAACGCCCGGAGTGCATCCTGGCGGAGAAGGATGGGACGCTGTGGTCCGCGGACTCGCGCGGCGGTGTAGTTCGCCTGCGGCATGACGGCAGCCAGCAGATCATCACCCAGAAGATCTCTGCGCACTTTGCGCAGGCAGACAGCGAAGCGACCCGCTATCTAACCGGAACACTGCCGAACGGGCTTGCCTTCGCCGAGAACGGCGACATCCTGATCTCGAACTTCGGTACTGACCGTCTGGAGATCATGACGCGCACGGGAGAATCCAAAGTCCTCGCCGACAGTATCGAGGGAGAGGCCATCGGCAAGGTCAACTTTGTCCTGCGCGACTCGAAGGGCCGCATCTGGATCACTGTCTCCACCAGGATCAAGAACTGGATGCACGCATTGCGTCCCGATCTTCCCGATGGCTACATCGCCCGCTATATCGACGGCAAGTTCCGCATCATGGCCGAGGGCTTTCACTTCACCAACGAGATCCGCATGGATGCGAAAGAAGAGTATCTGTACGTCGTCGAGACGACCGGCGGCTGCATCAGCCGGCTTCGCGTCCACGATGACGGCACGCTGGGCGAGCGTGAGATCTTCGGTCCCAGCAGCCTGGGAACCGGCGCCTGGCCGGATGGTATCGCCTTCGACAGTATCGGCAACCTATGGGGCACGTGTGTCTACTCGGACAAGCTCTTCATCCTTACGCCGCAAGGAGATCAGCGTGTCCTGCTGGACGAGGGCGACCCGGTGAAGGTGAAGGCTCTTGAAGACCAGTTCCGCGCCGGCGCTGTGACGGAAGATGTTCTCTTTGCCACGGGTCGCGGCGTCGCTCCATGGATGGCGAGCGTCACCTTCGGAGGCCCGGACCTGAAGACCGTCTACATCGGCTCACTGCGGGCACACAATATCCCGTACTTCCAGAGTCCGGTTGCGGGACTTCCGATGGTGCACTGGAAGTAATCGAATGATGGAATAAGTGAATGATTGAATGATGCTCGAGCAAAGTTCGGGCAAGTCGGCAAATCATCGCGTAAGCGGAGACTTCTGTTGCTGTATGTAAGATGCGGGTGCCCCATCCATCGCGAAAGCGATGGGTGGGACGTTCGAGCGAAGCTCGAATCCTTATTCAATCCTTCAATCCTTCAATTTCCCTCAATCACCCCACGCCGCTGCATATCCGTTACTGCCTCCTGCACTGCCTCGAATGACGTATAACGCGGCCGATAGCCAAGCAGTGACTTTGCCTTCTCAATACTGCAGTTTGGCGAGTGCGCGATGTGATCCCATGTCGCACGCGCGTCTTTCTCGCTGACCATCGTTGTCCATGTCTCCCAGGAGTAGAACTCCAGCTGTGGCTCCTGGCCGAACCAGCGAGACATTCCTTCGGCAAAGCCTCGCAGCGTCAGAGCCGCAGCAGAGACAACGTGGAAGCTCTCTCCGAGTGCGACGCTCCGGTGCGTCAGGGCCTGTACAAAGGCCTGCGCCACATCGTCGGCATGCACATGGTGTACGGTCTCAAGGCCCAGGTTCGGAAGGGGCAGAGCAGCTCCCCGCGCAAGCGTGGTGAAGACATCCGGGTTGAAGTTGCCCTGGGGGTTGATGGGGTTCCAGCCGGTACCGACCAGGTGACCGGGATGCAACAGCGTTGCGGGGAAGCCTTTGGTTCGTGCGAGCCGCAGTAGATAGTCCTCGATGGCGGTCTTCCGGAGTCCGTATTCACCAAATGGCGACCGCGGCGCGTCTTCGGTTGTCGGCACCTGGCAGCTATGACCGTGAATCCAGATGGTGCCGCAGTGCAGGAAATGCTCGACGCGGCCAAGGAGCGCCTCGGCGAGCTGAGCGGCGCTCTCCGGGGTGTAGCAGGTCAGGTCGATGACGCCCTGCCCGTCCAGCTCCGCGATGCGTTCGCCGAAGTTGCCGGCGGTCTCTTCCGCGTCGCGGTCCAGCACGACATGCTGAACGTACTTCCACGCCTGATCGGGGCGATAGGGGGACTTCACGCCGCGGGTGACACAGAAAACCTCGTATCCCGCATTCACGAGCCTGGGTGTCAGATAGCTGCCAATATGGCCGGAACCGCCGATGATCACAACGCGCATAGACCGATTGTCTCCGTTTTTCGGGTACTACAGTGTGCTTGACGATCGCAGGAAGCACTCCATATACTTTGCCTCACATAACGCAATCAATATTGCGTATTATGCAAATAATCTTGCATGGAAGGTCCAGGCAATGAGCATGCCCGTACTGTCAACCGCTGTCTCCAGATCCGCCTCAGGAGATCTCTCTCTGCACCGCGAGCCGGTGTATCGCGAGGGTGTGCTGAAGCTGCTTGCCATCAAGGACTCCGACATCCGCATCCTCACGCTAGAACAGAGCCGCGATGCGGTGGATAAGGGGCTGCACTCCGGCGGCGCCTTCTCGGCCATTCTGCCTATGGTGACTCTCTTCTATGGCGGGTTTCTGCGCCTCGACGTTGAAGACCCCACACGCCGCGGGCAGGACATCTTCACCCTCAGCAAGGGGCATGCGGTCGCGGCGATGGCGTCGATCTATGCGGAGCTGGGCTACTTCTCAGCCGACGTTCTGAAGAACTCCCGCTCGCACAGCAGCCTGCTCAACGGTCACCCGGGCCCGGTTCTCCCCGGAGTTCACATCGCCACCGGCCCCATGGGGCAGGGGATCGGCGTTGCTGAGGGCTTCGCCGTCGCCGGCAAACGCAGCCCTCGCTTCGATTCCTACTGCATGGTGGGCGATGGAGAGTTACAGGAGGGCTCCTGCTGGGAGGTCATCATGTATGCCTCGCAGCATAACCTCGAGAATCTGTGTGTCCTGGTCGATCGCAACAACGGTCAGCTCGATATCCACGACCGCATGCTTTATCCCATGCCGCCGCTTGCCGATGTCTTCCGGTCATTCGGATGGAATGCCTTGAGTGTCGATGCCACCGGCTTTGACGGAGTCTTCGATGCATTGAGCGCCTTCCGCTATGGTCCGCGGAATGGCAGGCCGACCGTGATCGTCTGCAACTCCAAGAAAGGCTTTGGAGCGTTCTCCGACCTCCTGAATAAGCACAAGGTCACAGTACCCGATGCCCTGTTTGCGCAGGAAGTGGAGATGCAGCAGAAGCAGCGCACGGCAAGAGTGACGGAATTCCTGGAACTGCTCAATAGAGTCGCGGGCGATGAGTCCCTCCATGAATTGCTGTTGCAGGCCGCTGCCGGCATGAATCTGGCAGTGGACGACAGCAGCGACTTCCTCAGGCAGGTCATCCGCCCGGTCCAGACCAGACGCGTTCCGCTGCGCGACAAGCAGATTCGCTACGATGCGGCGGCTCTTCTCAAACTTGACCGGAACAAGAGCTACAGCGCCGCTGAGGTGGTGACAGCGGGCATGAAGGTCTTCGCGCGTGATCAACGCGTGGTGTCGATCGACTCCGACCTGGCCTCGACCAGTGGTCTGGAGAGCGGTATTGCCGCTGTTGATCAGGCACGTGCCCTCAACGCCGGTGTCGCCGAAGCGAACATGATGCTGATGTCAGAGGGATTTGCAGCGCTGGGCTACAACACCTGGTGTAGCACCTTCTGCCCATTCTTCAATTGGCAGGTGCTTCGCCGCATTGCGGTCGGGCATCAGGAGCGTCTGGAGGCGATAGAGGCCGCGGACGGCTGGTTGAGCGAAGGGCACGGCCTCGATATCACCTTCCTGGCGACGGCCGCGAACTTTGAGACCCGCACCAACGGCGCAACCCACATGGGCAACGACGACGCCACTACCTTCGATGCGGTTGCGCATCTGAAGATCATCGATGTCTCGTGTCCGCAGCAGATGCTCTCCATCATGAAGTGGGTGATGGAAGGAAATAAGGGCCTGGTGTATGTACGGGTAATGCGTACGCCCTCGGCGGTGCTCTATGACGGCGACTACGAATTTGAGTATGGCAAGGGCAACGTCCTGCGGCAGAGTGAAAGTGACCGCGCCATCGTAATCAGCGCCGGTAGAGGAGTGCATGAAGCTCTTGGGGCTGCTGATCTGTGCGAGAAGGCCGGCGTGAACGTAATGGTGGTCGATATGCCATCGGTTGATGACGACCTTTTGCTGCGGTTGTATGAGACCGGCCTTCCCATCTTCTTCGCGGAACAGAACAACGGCTATCTCTGGCAGAACTTCCTTAAGGTGCTGTATCGCCATCGCGGCTCGGCCAGGCTCGATTCGCTCAACCGGGTCTTCACGGTGAACACGCTGGATGCGGACGGCAACAAACAGTTCATCCACTCGGCCACCTACGAGGAACTCGTTGAGGTCTTCGGTCTGACGCCCGCAAAGATCGCAGCGACAGTACAGCTGGCCGTTGCGCGCGCATAAAGCGGGATCTGGATAGGAGATCTATGGCAGTCAAAGTGATTCATGAGAGCGCGGTCGAAGAGCTTGATCTCCCCGGCAGGAACCTGCGCTGGGTGGTCACGCCGAAGAACGCCGACGCGAAGTACTGTTCGATGGCGGTTATCCGTGTAGCTCCCGGAGAGAAGGTGCGCCCGGCCCACTCACACCCGGACGGCGAAGAGGTGATCTACATCCTCAGCGGCCACGGCCGCGTGCTGGTCAATGGAGAGGTTGCGGAGGTGCGGACCGGCTCTGCGGTTCTCTTTCCTCAGGGCGAGATCCATATGCTGCAGAACCTCTCCGATGTGGAGATGAAGGTCGCTTGCTTCTTCGCTCCTCCGGCAAGCCTCAAAAACTACGCCTTCTTTGAAGACGTTGACTTCCCAGATGCAGGTTGAACCTGCTCTTTAATTGCTGCGTAACGGGAAGACTGCGAATTGTTCGCTGGGTGAACTATTCGAGCGCAGCCCCAATCGGCGGGAGCCCGTGGGCTTTCAGCCCACGGTTGCCGGCCAACCATAAAAGGTCGAGCTCTAGCCCTGGGGTTTCTCTTCTCCATCAGGAAAAGGGCCAGGGCTAAAAGCCCATTCCTGGTTTTGTGCTTTATCAGCGGGCTTGCTCCCACTCAGCTACCGGCAAGAGTTAGAGCCGTTGAGGGCCTTCCAGGCCCGCTAAATAAGGACGTTTCGTTATATGCGCGCAACCGGCGGAGCCTCTCTGAACAGCGCGCTGACGTGTGTTTTTACGAAATTCCGAATCTCAAAAAATTGCATAAATTCACCTCTCGACAATGGCACATCCGGGTGCTAGGATGGCTCCGTTTCTAAAATGGTGTTTGCATAATACGCAATCTATATTGCGATTAGTGCTACGGCAGCCATATTTTTCGAGGCTCGACATAAATGAGACGGTTGTCCCTGTTTGCAGCAGCTTCCGCATTGTCCGTGAGCGTGTCTGCCGCGCTTGTCGCGCAGTCCCCAAGCTTTGCTTCTGACGGCGCCTTTGCGGGGTCGTCTCTGTCTGGATGGCAGCAGATGGGCAGCGCGCAATGGTCTGCCTCCAATGGCGAGATCACCGGTACCGGCACCGGCCTGCTGGTCTTCAATAAGCCTGCACAGGACAGTGCCGTTTATCTACAGTTCCGCTGTGAAGGTGAATGCAACGCGGGCATCGTGATGCGCACAACGAAAGGCGCAAGCGGTATGAGCGGAGATTTACTCTCGATCCGGCCGCAGGAGCTGGCCGGCTACCACGCGACCTTCGATGAGTCCGGCAAGCTTGCAGAGCACACCCAGCTTCGCCTTGCAGGCGGTCAGATCCGTTTTGCGCCTCCTGCGCCTGCTGCCGGCGCGCCCGCTCGCCGTTTAACTCCCCCTGAGCCCCTGCCAATGCCTGCCGGCGCAACGGCGCCTTTGCAGCGTCCGGTGCATGGCCTGCGCGCTGGTGAATGGAATGACGTCGAAGTGCTTCTGGATGCCGATATCCTGCGGGCTTTCTTCAACGATGGCGGGGACGCCGTAAGCGTTGCGACTGAGAACATGAATGGCTATGGTCCGTTCGCGCTTTACGTCGGTGGTGGAACCGTTCACTTCCGCGCCATTGCGTACAAGGACATTGCGGTCAAGACGCTGCCCAAAGAGCAGGTCAGTCCCAACTTCCGCATGCAGCGGATCAACGAGTTCTACTACGGCTGGTCGGCCGCGGCCGCCGACTTCAATCACGACGGCAAGCTCGATATCGTCTCTGGCCCTTTCATCTACTTCGGACCTGACTTCACGCAGTCACGCGAGATCTATCCCGCGCAGATCGTGAACGCCTCCACCACCTACTCGATGGAGGACTGGGTGCAGCACGCCGCGGACTTCACCGGCGATGGCTGGCCCGATGTGGTGACAACCAGTCACGCCGACGGCGGCAAGACGGGAGCCGTGCTCTACGTCAATCCGAAGGGAGAGTCGCGGCGTTGGGAGAAGTTCACCGTCGTTGCCCCGATCGACAGCGAAGAGACAGTACTGGCGGATGTCGACAAGGATGGCAAGCCGGAGCTGGTGTACATGGGCGGCGGCTATATGTGCTACGCCAAGCCGGATCCATCGAACCCCACCGGCAAGTGGATCGTTCACAAGGTCAGCGAGCATGGACCCTGGCCCGCGCATGGCGTCGGCGCCGGTGATGTGAACGGCGATGGACGCGTCGACATCGTCGGCGCTTATGGCTGGTGGGAACAGCCTGCTCAGAACGATGCCGAAACGAAGTGGACCTATCATTCCGCTCCCTTCGGGAAGTGGGGACGCACCTCTGCCGGCGGCGCGAAGATTGGTGTCTACGACATCAACGGTGACGGACTCCCCGATGTTGTCACCTCCATGCAGGCGCATGGATGGGGCATCAGCTGGTTCGAGCAAAAGAAGTCTGCCTCCGGCGAGATCAGCTTTATCCCGCACGAGGTGATGGGGCATCTCCCATCCGAGAGCGCAGGCGGTGTGGTCTTCACCGAGCCGCATGCCTCCACGATCGCGGATGTGGATGGAGACGGCATACCCGACTTCGTCGTGGCCAAGCGCTACTGGTCACATCTCGATGACTTCTACGATCCCGATCCCTACGGTCCTCCGGTGCTGTACGTGTACCGCACAGTCCGCGACAAGAAGAGTCCCGGCGGAGCGCGCTTCGAGCCGGAGCTGGTTCATAACCTCTCCGGTGGTGGATCGGATGTTCTTGCTGTCGACCTGAAAGGTGATGGAAACATCGATCTCGTCACTTCCACGCGGAGCGGCACTTACATCTTCTGGGGAACAAGAAAGCAGAAGAAGACCGGCAGCCAGTAATCCGGCGATCGGAAAGCATTGAATTCATTTTCTGGTGCGACAACGCAAGAGCAATGGAGCAACCGGCGCTTGCAGCAGGCAGTTGAAAAAAGAACAAACCGGGGCCGCGACGGATACGGCCATTTGGGAGGAATGGAATGAAAGGTATCAAATTAGCACTCCTGTGCATGCTCCTTCTGTGTCTGGTGGGGATCACTCCTCACGCATGGGCACAGAGCGCTGCCGGATCTGTGGTGGGGACGGTCACTGACACAAGTGGATCGGTAATGCCGGGTACCCAGGTGACACTGACAAACAATGCAACCGGAGACAAGAAGGTCGTTGTCACTGCTGACAACGGCGACTTCCAGTTCCTGTCTCTTCTCCCCGGCGAATACGCGCTTACGGTTGAGAGAAGCGGCTTCAAACGCTACACCCACAACCCCGTCGAGGTGCAGGTCGCTCTGGCAACCCGTGAAAATGTAGAGCTCGCGATTGGCGAGACGACGGAAGAGGTCACCATTACCTCGCAGGCGCCAATCATTCAGTCGGAGAATGCATCTCTCGGCCAGGTCGTTCAGGGCAAAGCCGTGACCGAGATTCCGCTGAATGGAAGAAACGTGCTGGCGCTGGTCGGCCTTGTCCCCGGCGTGGTTCCGCAGGGCAGCTCGTCAGGCAACCTGACCGGCCAAAATGTATTCGCTGCCGGTAACTATCAGATCGGTGGCGGCAGCGCCAACCAGAGCTCCACGCTCTATGACGGTGCGCCGGTGAATGTCTCCTATGGCAATGCCACTATCCTCGTGCCGTCGCAGGACGCTGTGCAGGAGTTCCGCGTTCAGACCAGCAACAACACGGCCGAGTACGGCATGTACACCGGCGGCGTCGTCAACATCGCCAGCAAGTCAGGTTCGAATAAGGTTCACGGAACGGTATACGAGTACGTCCGCAACACGATCTTCAACTCGACCCCGTACTTCGCGAAGCATACCGATGTTCCGGCAAACGTTCTGGGCAAGAATCCGTACCACCAGAACCAGTTCGGTGGGAATATCGGCTTCCCGATCTTCAAGGATAAGGTCTTCGGATTTTTCGACTACCAGGGCTACCGGCAGGCGCAGAAGCGCCTCTATAACTACACGGTACCGACGGTAAAGATGCGCACAGGCGACTTCAGTGAACTGTGTACCCTTAACTCATCGACCGGCTTCTGCACCAATGCGTCAGGCAGCCCGGCTTCGGTGGCCACCGCGGGGCAAGTCTACGATCCATGCGGCGGCACTGCATCGGCAGGCCAGGGATGCCCTGGTTATACCGGCCCGCGCACGCCGTATCCGAACAACATCATTCCGCAGGCTCGCTGGAGCAAGGTAGCCACCAACCTGCTGGCCTTCCCGTACTATGCGCAGCCCACACGGTCCGGTGTGACCAATAACTTCGTAGCCTATGCTGGTTCCGGTGGCACGAACGATCAGTACAACGGCCGCGTCGATTTCAAGATCGGCGATAAGCAGAATCTCTTCGGCCGTTATACGCAGTGGAACTCAAACAACGCCGCATCGGATCCGTACAAGAATGGTCTTCGTTCCGGCGATCCCATTTCGCCCGAGTCGTTCAAGACTTACCAGACCGTTGTCGGGGACTCGTACATGTTCAGCCCGACTCTGGTAGGCGATCTGCGGCTCTCCTTCACCCGCTGGAACTACGTTCGTACGCCTGGAACCCTGGGGTATGACGAGACCAAACTCGGTTTCCCGTCGTACATGGGAACTATCTCCGGCCTGAACAATGTGCCGAGCTCGACCACGGTGCCCGCAATTGCGTTGTCGAACCCGACGGTCAACGGAATTGGTACCGGCTATATCTTCTCGGTCAACAACAACTACGTCATTGCACCGACCATTACGAAGACCATCAGAACCCACACCATCAAGGCGGGTGTGGATCTGCGCCGCATGGAGATGAAGTACTTCCAGAACAACAGCCCCGGCGGATCGTTCCAGTTCAATACCTTCATGTCCTCGTTTGGAAACAACGCGGCAGGTGGACATCCCTTCGCCTCATTCCTGATGGGCTACATGGTCGATCAAGCGTCTTCGGCCAGCGTTGTGCAGATTGCTCCGCCGACCTTCAGCACCATCTACTACCAGGGCTACTACGTGCAGGACAACTGGAACCTGACCCCGCGGCTGACTCTGAACGTCGGTCTGCGGTATGAGATTCCGGGCACGTTCCGCGAGACCAACAACCTGATCGCCACCTTCAATCCCAACGAGGTGAATCCGGTTCTGGGCAACGTTACGATCAATGGCCGGGCAGTTACCGGAGCCTATGATCTTGTCTCTCCAGGACAGGGAACCCGCAACGAGCACTTCGCGAACTTCTCGGGGCGTCTCGGCCTGGCATGGAGGCCCGATGACAAGACGGTCGTTCGCGCAGGATGGGGCAAGTTCGTGATCCCGGCAATCCTGCAGTTCCCGGAGTCCCCGGTCCAGTCACCGCTCTCCTACATCACCAACAATCCGGTTACCACGTTGGACTCAGGCAAAACTCCGAACGCTACGCTGGATAATCCTCTGCCTAGCGGCATTACGCCCGCTCCCGGCCGCGGAGCCAACTACCAGAACCTGCTGCTCGGCGGCTCCGCAAATGCGCTGCAGAAGGATGAAGAGAACGGCGCCACCTACCAGTGGAACTTCGCCATCCAGCGTCAACTCCCTCTCGGAGTTGCACTCGAAGCTGCCTATGCCGGTCTGCATGGCTCTCACCTGCCGAACAGCCACAGCATCAACCAGGTTGCGGCCTCGTATCTGAATCAGGCGGCGAGTGACCCCAACTGCGTGGGCTCAACGGCAAACCTGTCGAGCGCGTGTTTCCTCACCAAGACGGTTCCGAATCCGTTCAACAGAGCAGCGTTCAATCAGGGCTCGCAGCAGTATGCAACCATCAGCTCCACACAGCTCTATCGTCCGTTCCCACAGTATGGCGGCATCTCCAACACTGGAAATTATGTCGGCGTCAGCAACTACAACGCACTGCAGATGAAGATGGAGAAGCGCTTCACTTCGGGTGGAGTGCTGCTCGGCTCGTATACCTTCTCGAAGCTGCTGGCCAACACTGAGTCGCTGACCTCCTGGCTTGAGGCAACCGGAGCTCCCGGCTATCAAAACAACAACGATCTGGGTGGAGAGTACGCGCTCTCCGGCTATGATTCGCGCCAGCGTCTTACCGTCAGCTATGTCTACTCACTGCCATTCGGCCGCGGACAGCACTTTGCCTCCGGTGTCAGCGGCGTGATGGATAAACTGGTCTCCGGGTGGGGATTCAACGGTGTGACCACCTTCCAGAAGGGCTATCCGCTGGGACTCTCCATGGCCTCAAACACCGTCAGCACTTACTCGCTGGGCGGTACGACACGTCCGAATGTGGTCCAGGGTTGTTCCAAGGCGGTCGGAGGAAGTGTGCAGTCGCGGTTGGGAGATAAGTTCTCCAACAGCGGATACTTCAACACCTCATGCTTCGTTGCTCCGGGCAACTTCAAGTTCGGCAACGAATCCCGTACCGATAACACGCTACGTGCTCCAGGCATAGCGAACTTCGATCTCGCTTTGTTCAAGGACACGCACATGACTGAGCAGGTGATCCTGCAGCTTCGTGTCGAGTCGTTCAACCTGTTCAACCGTGTTCAGTTCGGCGCGCCCAATACCTCCATCGGATCGGCGCAGCAGGGACAGATCACTACCCAGGTGAACGAGCCCAGGTTGCTGCAGCTCGCCGCCCGTATCAATTTCTAAGACGTTGTATGCCCCCGGTAAAGCCGTGCCGCGAAGCGGCACGGCTATTTTTTGTTTGGGTGGGAGTGTAGCGGCCTTTAAGGGTGGGAGCAGCGGGCTTAAGCCCGCTGATAAAAGCGCTGAAGGCGCGTTCTATACCAGCCTGGGGCAACGCCCCAGGTCTCGGATCGTTAAGAGGTCTGAGGGCTGAAGGCCCGATCTATAATCCTCATGCCAAATGGCTGAAGGAGCCCCTCTGGAGAGGAAAGCCCAACTTCTTTGGACGGTAAGCGGTGGACTAAAGTCCACCGCTCCCATCTGTTCTCGCATTAGAGCATTTCTCCTGTTGTTGGTATCCCGGGAGAAGTGTGCAGTGGCGTTTTCATTGCGGAAAGCGCCCGTAGATGCACAAGCCCTGCACTAGACCTACAGGAAAAATACTCTAACGTGAATCTGTCTTTACTGCAGAGTTATAGCGGGCCTTCAGCCCTTTAACATCGTGTGGGCACTGAGACCTGGGGCGTTGCCCCAGGCTGGTATAGAGCGCGCCTTCAGCGCTTATAGCGCCTGCCCAAAAGACCGTGGAACACCCCAGCCAGCGAAGCTGCCCACGGCTCCCACCGATTCGAGCTGGGCTCGAATACATCTGAATTGTTGCTGCACTTCAACCCAACGTAGGCATCTTCGTATCCACACCCTCACGAATGCCCGTTGGCCAGCGAGCGGTGACAGTCTTCAGCCGCGTATAAAAACGAACACCTTCCATCCCATAGATAGAGTGATCGCCGAATAGAGACCGCTTCCATCCACCGAAGCTGTGGAATGCCATCGGCACCGGGATCGGAATATTGATGCCCACCATGCCCGCCTGCACCGAACGCGCAAACTCGCGAGCCGTGTCGCCGTCGCGCGTGAAGATGGAGGTGCCATTGCCGAACTCGTGTTCATTGATCAGCTCCAGCGCTGTCTTGAAGTTGCTGGCGCGCACCAGCCCAAGCACCGGTCCGAAGATCTCATCCTTGTAGATGTTCATCTCCGGCTTTACGTGGTCGAAGATCGTAGCTCCCATGAAGAAGCCTTCGCCCTTGGGCAGCGCGCTCTTCCGCCCGTCCACGACTAACTCGGCGCCTTCCTTGGCTCCCGTATCGAGATATCCGCTGACGCGCTCAAGATGAGCTTTGGTGACGAGTGGCCCCATATCGGCGTTGCGGTCGGTACCGGGAAGCACCTTGAGGTTTTCGATGCGTTCGACGATCTTGTCACGCAGGACGTCGGCCGTCTCATGACCGACAGTTACGGCAATCGAGATGGCCATGCAGCGCTCACCGGCAGATCCATAGGCTGCGCCCACCAGGGCATCGGCTGCCTGATCCATATCGGCATCTGGCATAACGATCATGTGGTTCTTTGCTCCGCCCAGAGCCTGCACGCGCTTTCCGTGCGAGGTTCCCTTGGTGTAGACGTACTGTGCGATCGGTGTCGATCCGACAAAGCTGATTGCTTTGACGTCAGGATGCTCCAGCAATCCATCGACGGATTCCTTATCCCCATGCAGCACGTTGAAGACACCGTCCGGAAGTCCGGCTTCTTTGAGCAGCTCGGCAATCCGGATAGAGGCACTGGGATCGCGTTCACTTGGCTTCAGAATGAACGTATTTCCGCATGCCAGCGCGATCGGAAACATCCACATGGGAACCATGGCAGGAAAGTTGAAGGGAGTAATGCCGGCGACCACGCCCAGCGGCTGCCGCATGGACCAGCTATCCACATCGGAGCCCACCATCTCAGAGAACTCGCCCTTGATCAGGTGCGGAATGCCGGTGGCAAATTCGATCACCTCCATGCCGCGGGTCGCTTCTCCCTTAGCGTCCGAGAGCACCTTCCCATGCTCCGAGGTGATGATCTCGGCAAACCGGTCCATGTTCTTCTCGAAGAGCTCGCGGAAGCGGAAGAGCACGCGTGCCCGCCGCAGCGGAGGCTGTGCCGACCAGCCCGGGAAGGCCTCCCGCGCTGCAGCAACGGCTGCTTCCAGCTCCTGCCGGTTCGCCAGCGGAACTTTGGCCTGTACATGGCCTGTCGCCGGGTTATACACGTCGCCGAAACGGCCGGATGTGCCTGCCCGCTCTG
This sequence comes from Terriglobus sp. 2YAB30_2, assembly GCF_052114765.1. Lineage (NCBI taxonomy): Bacteria > Pseudomonadati > Acidobacteriota > Terriglobia > Terriglobales > Acidobacteriaceae > Terriglobus > Terriglobus sp. 2YAB30_2. Next base: position 11,738 of record NZ_JBFRFJ010000025.1, on the reverse strand, counting down.
CTCCGCCAATCCAATGTGTAATCTCGCGCAGCCCAGTTGGGACGGCTGTATGATCGGGTGCGATCGCTGTGGATGCCATTGCTGAACCTCGATTCGTCGGGGAAAGCATACCCCCTTGACGTGTGCAGCCACCATACAAATTTCCATGCAGAATAGTCAAACGACAATGCATAATACGCAATACGGTGAAATCTGGTGAATCCGCGATCCTTCTTTCGGTTTGAGCACTCACGGTGGCGAATTGCCGCTGCAGGGCTCGCCCTCCTGGCGGGGGCAGCCGGAATCCTGCTGTCCCGCGCAGCCTCTTCCCGCGACCATCAGCAGTATGCCAACGGCTATGTGGCCCCGCAGAGCTGTAACCGCTGCCACGCCAAGATTGCAGAGACATACAGTCAGACCGGCATGGGACGATCATTCCATCGGGTCTCGCTGCAGACTGAAGCTGCAGATTTCAAAGCTCGAAACAACGTGATCCACCAGTCTTCCGGAAAGCGGTACGAGATGGTGCAGCAGGATGGAGCTTTCTACCTGCGAAGAAGCGTACTCAATCAGGATCCAGGGCAGGAAATTGAGAACTATACCCAGCGCATGGACTACGCGATCGGCTCCGGAAACCATGCCCGCACCTATCTTCATCGCACAACGGATGGAAAACTCATCGAGCTGCCGGTGAGCTGGTACACCGAACTGGGCGGCTACTGGGCGATGAGTCCCGGTTACGATCAGGCCGCACAGATGGATGTCCATCGTGCCATCGGGAAAGATTGCATGTTCTGCCACAATGGCTATCCCTCGTCAGACCCCGGCAGCGGAAGTCTGTCTGATGGAGCCATCTTTGCGGAGCAGCTTCCAGAGGGGATCGACTGCCAGCGTTGCCATGGTCCCGGAGCGGCGCACGTCAAAGCAGCCAGCGCCTGGTTTGCGAATAAGGAGAAGGTGCGCTCCACTATCGTGAATCCGGCCCACCTGCCGCGTGAGCGCCAGATGGATGTGTGCCGCCAGTGCCACCTGGAGACGACAAGCCTTCCTCTGCCGAATGGAATTCGTCGCTATGACCGCACCGCATACTCCTTCAAGCCTGGAGAGCCGCTGCAGGACTTTGAGATCGCCTTCGACCACGCGCCGGGCTCAGAGTTGAAGGACCGATTCGAGGTAGCCCATCAGGCATATCGGCTGCAGAAGTCGAAGTGCTATCTGAAGAGCGATATGACCTGCATCACCTGTCATAACCCCCACCGTCCGCAGCGCGGAGAAGCCGGAGCCGCGCAATATCGCGCCGTCTGCCTGGGCTGCCATCAGGCCGAACATCCGAGGCTCGCGACAGCAACGGTGACTCGAGACTCCGATTGCCTTGGTTGCCACATGGGGAAGCGCCGGACCGAAGATGCTGTCCATGTTGTGATGACCGACCACTTTATCCAGCGTTATAAGCCGAAGGGCGATCTGCTGGCGCCAATTCAAGAGACGATTCCTGCGTACCAGGGAGAGGTTGCCGCGTATGATCCGCGGCTACTCTCGGAGATGCCCGAAGGCAACCTGTACTATGCCGTCGCGCAGGTCGCCGCAGGTTCCAACCTCAAGCAGGGAATTCCTCTGTTACAGCACGCCCTGGAAGTAAAGAAGCCACAATACGCCGGTTTCTATTTTGCGTTGGCGGCAGCTCAGGCAAGGGCAGGGAACGACGCTGAAGCGATCCACTGGTATGACGAGGCGATCAAACAGCCCGATCATACGCCGGCAATGCTGCGGGAGCAGGCGGCTGCGCTCGCCCGGTTGCACCAGCTACCGCAAGCGTTGCAGGTTGCCGGAAACGCCATCGACGCAGCCCCGAACGATGCTGTCGCCTACACCACGTTGGGAAACATCCAGCTTCAGGCGGGGAACGTGCAGCAGGCGCAGCAAGCTCTCGATCATGCCTTGTCGCTGGACCCCGAGATGGCCGACGCACAGAACCTGATGGGGTTAACCTATACGCGGCTTTCGAAACCGGATGATGCGGCACGCAGTCTTCGGAAGGCATTACAAATCGATCCTGGTCTGACCGAGGCAAAGATTAATCTCGCGGTGCTGCTCGCCGACCGGGGCGATATGGAAAAGGCGGAAGCAGCCATGCAATCGCTTTTGCGCACGAACCCGGAGTCGGCGGATCTCCATCATCGTTACGCCCTGGTGCTGGCTTCGAGCAAGCAGTGGGCGAAGGCAGCGGAGCAGATGCAGCAGGCCATTCACATCGAGCCGCGCTCCGCGATCCAATATGCCGACCTTGGAGACATCTTCGTCGCTGCAGGTAAGATCGATGCCGCAGCCGCGCCGTATCGCCAAGCCATCGCTCTCGACGCTCGCCAGCTGAAGGCGCATCTCGGACTTGCATCCATCCTCATGGCCCAGAACAAATCCACCGCTGCGGAGGACGAATATCGGCTTGCCGCGGCAGCCAGCCCGCAAAACGGAGAGGTCCACCTGGCGCTCGCAGACCTTGCGCTTCGCAGAGGCTCTCCGGGGGAGGCCAGGCAACAGCTCGAGCTGGCATTAAAGAGCGACGATCCATCCGCCCGGCAGATGGCGTACCGTTTGCTCTCAGGGCAACGGTGAAAGATCGGTAGAACAAGTTGGATTCGAATTACAGGAATGTGATATATCAGATGTTAATCGGTCAATTTCTCCAGGAACGCGCCCGCTGAGCGTCACGCACCTGGGCAGTTGTATCGGCAGTTTTCGCTTCTATTTCGAACAATTTTAGGCGCTCGTTGCGGTTAGGAACGATCCGGGCAAACATCATCGATGCCCAGGGAGAGCTACATCCGTATCGCACTTTATTTCGAGATGCTAAAGAACCTGATCCCTGTTCCTTACGGGCCGCTCTGCCGGCAGCGAGACTCAGAAACACTCACTGAGCCAGAGGAGCAAATCTCCATCGTGGATCTACCGTAAGAGGACTCACTGGAGTCCTTTAGCAGATTGAAAACACGCATCACCCTGATCCTGACTTTCGAGAGGGCAGCATGAGTGAGTGTGATTGGCTTTATTTGGCGGAACATGTATCTCCAGTCTTTGAGGCAACGACGACGGGCGCACACCTGAGAGCTTTGTTTGAAGACAGCCCGGTAGCGATCGTTGCTCTCGACGCACGGCATGACTTTGTCATGTGCAACCGTGCATTCCAAACGCTCTTTCAGTTCTCGACCGAGGAACTGCACGCAACCACTCTGGATGAGCTCATCACCGAGCCGGATACGACGGAGGATGCGCAGGCCTTGAGCATGGCCGTTCTGCGCGGGGAAAAGGTCCATACGGTTGCGCATCGGCGCCGCAAGGACGGCATGATGGTCGACGTCGAGATCTATGGGATTCCGTTGATCGTCGATGGAGTGCTCGAAGGTGTCTATGGCCTGTATCAGGACATCACAGAGCGAAACCGCGCCGAGAATGCGGTGCGGCGGATGGCAAATACCATCGACACGCTGCAGCTGGAAGAGCGCCGCAGAATCGCGCGCGATTTGCATGACTCCATGTCCCAGGAGCTGGCGGTTCTGAACTGGAATCTGACGCTGCTCAAGGGGATGACAGCAAACGCCGATCCTGTTCTCCGCGACATGGTCGCACAGACGAAGGAGATTGCATTGCAATGTTCGTCGCGCATCCGCACGGCATCGTACCTGCTGCATCCTCCTCTCCTCGGCGAAGAGGGACTCTACCCGGTGATCGAACGACTTTCGAAAGAGTTTGAGGTGCGAAGTGGAATCGTAGTCGACCTCAACCTTCAGTTCGATCTGGGCCGATTCTCCGATGCGGTAGAGATCACCGTCTTCCGCGTGGTGCAGGAGGCATTGGCGAACGTCCTTCGCCACTCCGGCAGTCCCATCGTGCACGTCACTCTCGCAAGAATCGGCGAATCTCTCATCCTCACCGTCTTCGACGAAGGCAAGCGGTACCACTGTGAAGTCAATGGAGCCCTTCCCGCCGGCGTAGGGTTGAGCAGCATGAGCGAGCGGCTGGAACAACTCGGCGGCTCGCTGCGTCTGGAGCGCAGTGCGAATGGCACGACCTTGATTGCATCCTTACCTGCGGAGGCACGAACCAATGGATAACCTGCGGATCCTGATTGCAGACGATCATGAACTCATCCGTCGCGGTGTGCGGAATCTTCTGGCAGCTCGGGAGGGGTGGAACGTAATCGCGGAAGCCGCCAATGGGCTTGAGGCAGCAGAGAAGATCGAGCAACTACGGCCCGACATTGCGATTGTGGATTTCTCCATGCCGCTGCTGGATGGCTCCGCGGTGGCGTCACGATCGGCGCAGTGTTCTCCGAAGACCTCCGTTATCGTTCTGACGATGCACGATTCTGAGCGCATCGCATATCAGGTGTTGAAATCGGGAGCGAAGGGCTTTGTTCTGAAATCCGATGCAGACCACAATCTGATCGAAGCCGTCAGCGCCGTATCAAGAAGCGAGCACTTCTTCACCAAGACGGCTACTAATCTTCTGATGCGCGGCTTTCTGAGCAAGAACGGAACGGAGAAGACATCCGCAAAAACAGAGCCTTCTCTCTCCGCGCGTGAAGAGCAGGTGCTATGTCTACTTGCCGAAGGTACGACGAGTAAAGAGGCCGCCGCCAGGCTCGGCATCAGTGTGCGTACGGTGGAATCACACCGCATCCGCATCAACCGGAAGCTGGGGCTGGACTCCATCGCCGACCTGGTGCGTTACGCTATCCGGCATGGGTATGCTTCTTAGAGCGCAGCTATCTGGGCTGTCATCCTGAACAAAGTGAAGGACCTGCTTTGTTGCATTTGTCCCCGCCGGGGTGCCCCACCCTCGCAACGCTAGGGTGGGCGAGGATTACCCCAAATTCCTAACAACACACAAACCCAATATGTCGATACTCCCTAAGACGACAAGGAATGCCTGGGTAACTCGCTGTTATTTTCGAAGTTCGTGGCTCCTTGCCCACCCTAGCGTTGCGAGGGTGGGGCACCCGATGGGGACAAGTGTTCTAAGGTCGCGCGAGCGCGACTGCCCACTGAAAACTCCAACACAGACGGCACATCAGTACTGCCCGTAACGGCCTTTGACTGAATCGAGAAGTTTCCCGGAGTCGTACGCCGTACCGTCTTTCAATACGATTTCGACGTTCTCGATATCGGTGATGTTCTTCGAGGGATCTCCCTTGACGATCATCAGGTCCGCATCCTTCCCAGTCTCGATAGACCCAATGTGTTCACTCTCCCCCAGATAGATCGCGCCATTCAGCGTCGCGATTCTGATGGCTTCGATGGGAGTGAAGTGGTCGTCGTTCACCAGCAACTCCACCTCATGCTGATCTCCAAAGCCGGGAAGTGTGGCTCCGTTCCCGGTCGGATCAAGGCCGGCCATCAGAAATCCGCCTGCTTCGACAAACTTATGCTCCAGCGCTGTCGCGTTCTTATAGTTCTTCACCTGGCGCCGTGTGAGCTCGGTCTCAGGCGCGGTGCTGCGCCGATCGCGGCCATACAGATAGGCTTCGAGCGCCTGCGGCGTGAGTGTTGCCAGTGCCTTTGGCCGCAGCGCGGGCTTTCCAGGAAGTCCGGCTTCGAAGACCGGCAGCGTGCTTGTGATCGCTACGTGGTGGGCGACGAGTAGCTTGATCAGCTCCGCCGCCTCTGGGCTTTCAGGAGTCATCTTCGCAAGCGTGGCTGCACCTGTCTCCCGCGAACATGTGTCGAGCTTTTTCTCCGGATCGAGCTGGGTATTTACAAAGAAACCATGCTCCAGGTTGTCGATGCCGAGCTCCGCGGCCTCCGGGTAGCTGACTGAGCAGAGGTGTCCCGTAACCTTCAGGTGCAGCGCGTGTGCTGTTTCAATGGCCGCCTGCAGCTCGGCGCGCGTGATGTGCATATACGCCTTGAAGTTATTTGCGCCCTGACTCGCCCAGAACTTCACAAACTCTCTGGCATCTTCGGGGCCTGTGAGTGTGTGCATCTGCATGAAGATATCGCTCACTCCCTGCAGGTACGGTGCCGTCGGTTCCACATGAGGGCCGATCATGCGTCCGCTGTCGACCAGCTTGCGAAGATTGATATCCGCAAACGGTTCCACGGAGCCCGCTGTCCGGATGGTCGTAACACCATTTGCCAGGTACATGCGCGGCGCGGAGAAGGTCATCTGCGGCAGCAGTGTAGGCCCCTCCGATCCCTGTGCATCGGTGTTCGGACGCTGCAGGTAATAGATATGGTCGTGCATCCCCACCAGGCCCGGAAGCACGGTGTAGCCAGCCAGATCAAAGACCTCTGCATTCGCCGGAACACTCACCGATGTTCCGATGGTCGTGATCTTCGTCCCTTCGATCACAACGGTCTGGTCGTCTTTCACGGCTGCGCCGGTGCCATCGATCACGCGTACGTGCTGCAGCACCTTGGTCGCGGAGTTCTTCCCGTAGAGGTACCTCGATGCATCCACCGTCGTGGCTGGGCGCTGTGATAACGCGGGCAGAATCAGAAAGACAAACGATGCGGATGCTACGAACGTACGCATGAGGGAATAGCTCCGTGCTGTATAGGTGTTGCCACACTCTAACAAAAAATGGCGCTGTCATCCGTTCCGCATCCAGGAACGCATCTAGGAACGCATCCAAGGGAACATTCGATTGTTTTTCAGTGTTACGTAGAACTACGTAGCGTTAACACGATGTTTTTCCGTAATTAACCGAATTTCCAAAAAGCAATTGTTTCCGCACAATCAAAGTACCCAACGAAAAAAGAGGTTCTTCGATGAACTGGAAAAACTCCCTCAGGGGTGCTCTCCTTAGTGTCGCTGCAGGACTGTTGCTTACCCAGGCTATTGTGTCGCAAACGTCAACTACCGGAGCGATCCGTGGTACGGTGACTGATCCGACAGGTGCGGTGATTCCGAATGCCGCCGTGACCGTAACGTCGAACGCGACCTCGCAGGTTCGCGCGGTAAAGACCGACGGCGGTGGACAGTTTGCTGTCGGCCTGCTGCCGCCGGAGACCTATAGGGTCAGCATCACTGCGCCCGGGTTTAAGACACAAGTCGTTCCGCCCATTACCGTAATTGTGACGGAGACTGCTCGCGCCGACGCTCAGATGGTTGCCGGCAGTGAAGGGGAGACGGTAGAGGTCAGCACAACTCCCGCCCCGCTGCAGGTAGAGAATGCCACCCTGGGAACCGTCGTTGATGGCGCCACCATTCGCGAAGTCCCTCTTACCAATCGGAACTACACGCAGGTGTTGACGATGTCCGCTGGAGTGGCTGGAGATGTCAACAATGCCGCGACCCTGGGCAAGGGCACGCAGGATGTCTACGTGAACGGCGCCAGCAGCATCAGCAACAACTTCCATATGGACGGCGCCGATATCAACAACTTCGGCTCCGGCCGCGCCGGTGACTTCGTGCAGCAGGCCGGCATCGCCGTTCCGAACCCTGATTCGCTGCAGGAGTTCAAGATCCAGACGACGAACTACGATGCTGGTTTCGGCCGCGATGCCGGCGCGAACGTCGATGTCATTACCAAGTCGGGTAGCAACACCCTGCATGGATCGGCATGGGAGTTTCTCCGTAACGATGTGTTGAACGCGAACGACACCTTCCTGAAGATGAATGGCCAGAAGCGCGCCGTCATGAAGCAGAACCAGTTCGGTGGCACGCTGGGCGGGCCCATCCTGAAGGACAAGCTCTTTCTCTTCGGTTCCTACCAGGGAACACGGCAGGTGAACGGCCTCAGCGCGGGCTCGCTGGTTACCAATACACTCTTTCCGCTGACCAACGATCGTACTGCCGGAGCCATCGGTCGTGCCGCGTGTCCCAATGGAAATGCGCGGTGGCATCCGTTCAATGGCGGCAACTACAGCAATACGGGTTCGCAGACGGAAGTTGCCTGCGATGGCAGCAACATCAACCCAGTGGCCCTGAATCTGCTGAATCAGAAGATCGCAAACGGTACCTATCTGATTCCGACGCCGCAGCGCATGTCGACCGATGCCAACGGAAACCCGGTAGGCTTTTCCACCTTCAGCCTGCCATCCCACTACAGCGAAGATCAGTTCATGGTGAACACCGACTATGTCCTGTCGGAAAAGCACACCCTTGCAGAACGCTACTTCTACTCGAACCAGCCCCAGGACAAGCCCTTCAGTAGCACCTCGAATACTCCTGGCAACGGTGTGACGCCGAAGTTCAACAGCCAGGTCGCAGTCCTTAAACTGACCTCGGCGTTGAATGCGCACCTGCTCAACGAGGGGCTCGTCGGTTATGTCCGCAACACTGGCAATCTGCAGACGCAGGCGAACCTGCACTTCGACCAGATCGGCATGACGGCTCCCAGCGATCCAGCATATCCGCTGACGCCGATCATGTCCGTGACGGGATACTTCAGCCTCGGTGGCGTCAACAACGACGTCTCCATGTCGGCAGTCAACACCTTTGAGATCAGCGACCAGATCAACTGGACGCATGGGAAGCAGAGCATTCGCGCCGGTTTCCTGGGAGAGAAGAACCAGTTCAACTTTGACGATCCGAACAACAAGCGTGGCTCTCTGAGTTTCCAGACCTTTCAGGACTTCGCGCTCGGTCTCAGTGCGGCACAGAATCACAGCTCTTACAGCAATGTGAACTCCAGCAGCAGCCAGCAGGGCAGCTACTACAAGGGCTACCGCGGCACTAGCCTGGCGATGTTCCTGCAGGACGATATCAAGCTGGCATCGAACCTCACTGTCAACGCCGGCGTTCGCTGGGAGATCAACAGTGGTATCAGCACCAACAAAGGTGTGTTGACCAGCTTCTGGCCGTCTCTGGTGACACCCTTCCAGCCGGTTCCTGTGAGTGGAACCTACCAGGGCTTTGTCGTCCCGGCAAATTCTTCTGCCAATCCTCCAGCGGGAGTAAAGCGTCTTGGAAGTATGAGCCTGGGAGAGAACGACCTGCCGCTGCATAACTTCGGTCCGCGTGTCGGCTTTGCCTGGCAGCCGCTGGGCGCCAGCTCGTCTACCGTAGTTCGCGGCGGCTACGGAGTCTTCTACACGCTGCCGAATGCAAATTCGGTCCTGCAGACACTGGGCAATCAGCCTTTCGTTAGCTCCTCCGGAACCATCAGCGGAACGGCGAATGCTATTGCTACCTTCCAGACACCGTTCACGACAAAGCTGACGCCTGGAGCCTGGCGTCCCCTCATGCCATACTCGTCTACCAACACCAGTGGCATGCCGGTAACGGCGGTCGCCCAGAACATCGACTCACCCTTCGTGCAGCAGTACAACCTCGACGTACAGAAGGAGCTTCCGAAAAACCTGGTGGCCGAAGTCGGATATGTCGGTACACGTGGCACCCGCCTTGCCGAATCGCGCGCGATCAACCGTGCCTATCTTGCCAGCCCCAGTAACCCGATCAACGGAGTCACAACCAACTCGCTCGACTCGGCGAACATCGCTGCCCGCGTTCCGTATCAGGGCGTCGCTCCTGGAGGCTTGAACCGGATCGAGACCTATGGCACCTCGATGTATCACAGCCTGCAGACCACGCTCCGGCGTCAGGTCAGCAAAGGTGTGTATGTGCAGGCAGCCTATACCTGGAGCAAGGTCATGACGACTGTGACCGGCGGCGACGGCGATAACGGAGTCTTTTCGGGCGGCAGCGGCAACAGTAACGATCCTAACAATCGCTACGCGCGTTATGGTCTTGCGGGCTATGACCGCACCCATCGCCTGGTGGTGACCTACTCGTGGCTGATCCCGGGATGGAAGAACGGCGGCAGCTTTGCTCGTGTAGCGACCAGCGGATGGAAGTTCTCTGGAGTCTCCACTTTTCAGTCCGGCAAGCCGCTCACCTTTACCGACACGCGTAACGGAACGGCGTATCGCACCGCGAGCCGCGCTCAGTTCATCGCCGGAAAGGGAAATGACGATGTTCTCAACACCCAGGGAGGCACTATGCTGAATCGGGTAAAGACCAACACTTATCTGAACACGGGCCTGAATGGCAGCGCGGCACAACCGTGGACCGTCTCTCCGGCAGTTCCTTATAGCGTGAAGGTCGGCGGCGTGGATGCCACCGAGTACGGCAACAGCGGAATCGGCATTGTTCGCGGTCCCGGGAATGACAACTGGGATATGACTCTATCGAAGGAAACCAGAGTAGGCGGCTTGCATGAGGACGGCACGCTGGTCTTCCGCACAGAGTTCTTCAATGTCTGGAACCATCCGCAGTACGCCAACCCGTCCACGACGGTGGGCGCCGCGAGCTACTCTCAGATCACGGCCTCCGCAGTGGCGCCGCGTCTGATCCAGTTCGCACTGAAGTATCAGTTCTAACCAATACCCCTTCCTGGAAGGGAAGGGGTATTTTCTAACGCAGGTCAGGAGATGCAATGCGCAGGTGTACGTTGTTGGCGGCAATCGTTCCTTTGGCTTTTCTTCCGGCATTCGGTCAGCAGACCGTGACCGTCAAAGCAACCTCAAAGACCGTCTCGTGGGGTTACTACGGCAGCATGCATCCGGCCGCAACCGTCCATAGCGGAGACACGGTCGTGATGCAGACTCTTTCCACCTGTGGTCCGGCCGACAGGCTGATTGCGCGCGGCGTCAAGCGCGAAGACATTCCTGCATACAACGATGAGGTCTATCAGAACTATCCGGCGGCCGAGAAAGGACCGGGTGGCCACATTCTTACCGGGCCCGTAGAGATTGCCGAAGCGGAGCCGGGCGATGTGCTCGAAGTACAGATCCTCAAGGTGGATATCGATGCGAACTTCGCCTGCAATGGCTTTGGGCTGCATCGTGGCTTTCTGCCGATGGAGTTCCCCTTCAGTCGCAACCGGATCATTCCGCTGGACCGCGAGAAGATGATCGGTCACTTCGCACCGGGCATCGACATCCCGCTTCATCCGTTCTTCGGAAGCATGGGCGTCGCCGGAGCAGGCGGGAAGGTCGGCAGTACTGAGCCGTTCGCCCATGCGGGCAACATGGATAACAAGGAACTCGTTGCCGGAACCACGCTTTACATTCCCGTTGCGGCCAAGGGCGCCATGTTCGAAGCTGGGGACGGGCACGCAGGCCAGGGAAACGGCGAAGTCGATATCACCGCAATGGAGACCTTCCTGACCGGAACCTTCCGGTTCGTCGTTCATAAGAAGAAGCAGATGAACTGGCCGCGCGCGGAGACGCCAACCCACTACATCACGATGGGGTTCAGCCCCGATCTGAAAGAAGCCACGGAGCACGCCCTGCGCGACATGATCGACTTTCTGGTCGAGGAAAAACACATGAAGCGTGACGATGCCTACATGCTCTCCAGCGTCGCTGTCGATCTCGATATCACCGAACTGGTCGACGGAAACGTTGGTGTCCACGCAATGTGCCCTAAAAACATCTTTACCGACTCCGGAACGAAGTAGCTGTGCCATCGGGAACAAACGGGACCGGCAGATGCCGGTCCCGTTTGCTTTGTAATTGCGACGTATAGGTATCCCCTAAGGTCGTTCCAGAGAATAAATAAACCGGGTGGGAGCAGCGGGCTTCAGCCCGCTGATAAAGGCATAAAAAGTAAATGGGCTTTAGCCCTGGGCCTTTTTCCTAAGGGACAGAGAAGGCCCAGGGCTAAAGAGTCTGTGTGAGTACTTGCTTTTCGGGGTTATTTATACGAGAAGAGAGTATGTCACGGTATTTGCCCTATTCGCCGGAGCAAGGGTACCTGGTGCCGCCTCGAGTGGATGAAGTTCTGAGTGCGGATCATCTGTGTTTTTTCGTTCA
>NZ_JBFRFJ010000024.1:0-40957 GCF_052114765.1 Terriglobus sp. 2YAB30_2 | reverse complement strand
GCTACACACATCGCTCTTCGACCATGCACCGTCAATCGGGCATGATAGTGATAGTCCATCCGTTCCTCCGGAAACTTCTATTTGCTCGTCACAAACAGAATCTCCAGATACAAACGGATGGACAACAACCTCTTGAAACATCACAGGTGTCCCGGAAAAAGAGTACCGCGGCGTTTTCATTGCGGAAAACGCCCATAGATGCGGAAGCCCTACACTACACCTACAGGGAAAATACTCCAACGATGGGACTCTTTGATGTATCGCCGATGGTGCGGGATACCGGCACGTCACGTGCTCCGCTGGCTGAACGGATGCGGCCGCGCACGCTGGATGAATTCACCGGGCAGGAACACCTGCTTGCCCCCGGCAAGCCGCTGCGCACCCAGATCGAACAGGACGATGCCGCCTCCATCATTCTGTGGGGGCCGCCGGGAGTCGGTAAGACGACCCTGGCAAAGATCATCGCGCGCGTAACGCAGGCCACCTTTATCGAGTTTTCGGCAGTGCTCTCCGGCATCAAGGAGATCAAGCAGGTGATGGCCGACGCGGAGAAAGCCGCGCAGATGGGTTCGCGCACCATCCTGTTCATCGACGAGATTCATCGCTTCAACAAGGCACAGCAGGACGCCTTTCTGCCCTATGTCGAGCGCGGCTCTATTCGCCTGATCGGAGCGACGACCGAGAACCCCTCCTTTGAAATTAATGCCGCGCTGCTCTCCCGTTGCCGCGTCTACACCCTGCAGCAGCTCACGCAGCCGCAAATTATCAGCCTGCTGCACCGTGCGTTGCGCGATGAAGAGCGGGGCCTCGGCAAGCTGGGTTTGACCGCGGACGAAGCTGCCATGGCCACACTTGCCAGCTACTCCAGCGGAGACGCACGGTATGCGCTGAATGCGCTGGAGGTCGCCGCCAAGCTGGCGGTCTCGCGTAAACAGAACGCGCTGACAGAATCGCTGGTCACCGATGCTCTGCAGCAGCGCGTGCTGCTCTATGACAAGAGCGGCGAACAGCACTACGATCTGATCTCGGCGCTGCACAAGTCGGTGCGGAACTCCGACGCCGATGCCTCTCTGTACTGGCTTGGCCGGATGCTCGCCGCCGGCGAAGACCCCATGTATGTGGCTCGCAGAGTGGTTCGGATGGCCGTAGAAGATATCGGCCTGGCGGCGCCGGAGGCGCTCAATCTCTGCCTTTCGGCGCGCGATGCCATGCACTTCCTCGGTTCTCCGGAAGGAGAGCTCGCGCTCGCCCAGGCCGTGACCTACCTCGCCCTGGCGCCGAAGTCGAATGCGGTCTACACCGCATGGGGTGCGATCCAGCAGGATATCCAGCGCACGGCCGCGGAGCCTGTGCCGCTGCACCTTCGCAATGCTCCCACCTCGCTGCTGAAGTCACTCGATTATGGGAAGGATTATCAGTACGCCCACGACATCGAAGGCAAGGTGGCCGATATGGATTGCCTGCCTCCGTCTCTCGCGAACCGCCGCTACTACCATCCCACGCAGGATGGCCGTGAAAAGCTACTCGCGCAGCGCATGGAGGAGATCCGGCGCATTCGCGAATCGAAACGCAAAGGTTAGCCAGCTAGGCAGCAAATAATAGGAGAGTCGACTTTCTCGTTGCCCCGTTCCTTCGCTGGTAAGCGAAAGAACAGGGTATCGCGCTATGCGCGACCGTTTCTTCGAAACACTTGAAGGATTTGTACTTTCTAAAAAAGAAACCGGTCTCGCTCCGCTGATCCCCCACCCTTCGCGATAAAACCGCGAAGAATGAGTCAACGAAGGCATGCAAACGGCTGATCGCTCTAGCCACACTAATTTACCTTGGGCTTCCGAAACGCATAGATAATGGCCAGCAGTGGCGGGGCCAGCAAGACTCCCCAGAAGGGGATGATGATGCCCAGCACAATCGGCCCGAAGAAGGCTGCCCACCAGGGAACACGCGCCGTCCGCTTCAGCAGATAGGGTTGAATCAGCAGACCGTCTATGGCCGCGATCGCGCCATAGAGGCCCAGCAGCCAGCAGTAGCTGTACCAGTCCTTATCGGTAAACAGGAGCGCCAGCGCAGGACCGCAGACGCCAAGTACAGGACCGAAGTTGGGAATGAACTGCAGCAGCCCGCCGAGCATGCCCCACAGCGGAGCCAGTGGGACACCGATGAGGGTAAGTCCAAGCCACCACAACGCACCCACGATCAGTGCATCGAGTGTCGTGGCGCGCCACCACGCCACCAAGGCTCCGCCGGCCGTCTTTAGTGCATTCTCGCGATCAAAGCCGGTCAAAGCAGCCCTCCGAAGAAATCGGCATCCAAACACTTTGGATGCGCCATCAAGCACATAAGACTACAGCACAGCGCATGCACCATCTTCCCCTGGAGAACGCGATATGGCCGTCATGATGCAGGCTTTTTACTGGGACGCCCCGATCCATGAAAACAAGGCCGGCGAATGGTGGAATCACCTCAGAGAACTTACACCGCAGCTTGCGGACTCGGGCATCAATGCGCTTTGGCTTCCTCCGATCTCAAAAGCCGCGGACATCAAGTCGAACGGTTATGACCCCTATGACTACTTTGACCTTGGAGACTTCGACCAGAAGGGCGGCGTCAAGACACTGTACGGCAACCGCGCCGAACTGGAGGCTTTGATCAAGACCATCCATGACCACAAGATCGGAGCCTATGCCGATATGGTGATCAATCACAACTCCGGCGCCGACGGAGAGGAGCTAAATCCGCTGGATGGACAGAAGCGATGGACGAAGTTCACCCCGAAGTCGGGTAAATTTCCTCGAGACTGGAACTGCTTTCATCCCTCCCGTTATGAGCAGGTAATGATGGAGGGCGAGAACTTCGCCGGCTTCCCTCACCTGTGTCATCGCAATCCGCGGGTCTATGAGGCCATGTACGAGTACTCCCGCCTGCTCATTGAAGAGTTGAAGTTTGACGGCTTTCGCTTCGACTTCGTCAAGGGCTATGAGCCGTGGATGATCGGGCTGCTGGCGAAGTATCGCTATGAGCGCGATGGCAAAGACTTCGTCCCGTTTGTCGTAGGCGAACACTGGTCGTCGAAGGAAGAAATCGGCGGGTGGCTGGAACGGGTAAACCGCCACACTGACTCACAGATTGCCGCATTTGACTTCCCTTTGCGGTACAAGCTCAAGGATCTGTGTGACACGCTGCAGTACGATCTTCGGAACCTGACTGACGACGGAGCCGTCGTTACCAAACGCCCATTCAATGCTGTGACCTTCGTTGACAACCACGACATGGGTGGCGGCGAGATCATCAACGACAAGATGCTGGCCTACTCATTCATCCTGGTCAATGAGGGCTACCCCTGCATCTTCTGGTACGACTACTTCAACCACGGCCTGGCAAGACCACAGACCCCCAATGGAATCGATGCTCTGATCGACGTGCATCACCGGTACGCCGGCGGTGATGCCTCCATTCTGCACGCGGATCCGGATCTTTACATCCTGCAGCGCGGGGGCTTCGAACAACAGCAGGGGCTGGTCTACGTCCTGAACAATCTCGGAGACAAATGGTCCGGAACACAGGTTAAGACTCGCTGGCCGAACCAGAAGTTCCGCCCCCTTGCCTGGGACGGGCACGACATCGCCCACCCGGACGAACGCTATACGGACGAGGAGGGCCAGGCGGAGTTTCCCGCGCCTCCGCGGGGATACTGTGTCTACGTTCCGGTAGAGGATTAGGACCACAAAATAACGGGGTCAACCTTTCCACCGCTCAAACGTCCATTAGCATTTTTCCTGTAGGTGTAGAGCAGGGCTTGTGCATCTATGGGCGTTTTCCGCAATGAAAACGCCGCTGCACGCTCCTCCCGGGATACCCATCAACAGGAAAAATGCTCTAGCATGGATGTCGTTATGGCCTTGCCGAAAAAAATCTGTGCCCTCTGTGAGGAAGAATTCGAACTGAAGCCTGACAAGCCCGGCTTCGCGAACCACTGCCCAACCTGTACTGCATTCGAGCTGGAAGAAGCTGCCGCCAAACAGGCCCCGAAGGACGCCGATCAAGTCCGGTACGAGGCCGAGGTCAACGAGGCCCGGCGTTCTTCCATGAAGAACCTGCTCTACCGCAAGGACAGCTAGTCGATAGCAAGGGCTATCATGGCAGGCATCGCTTGGTTCCAGGAGTGTGCCACCGTGAAGCCCTTTTCCCTTTCCCTGCACATCGTCCTGTCCGTCGCCGGTTCCTTAGCCGCAGCACAGCAGGCCGCACCCAAGCCGCCGATGATCCCCAGCGGCGAGACGCGGAAGCTGACCGCTCATACCTATGCGATTGAAGACAAAGACACGACTCCGGGCGTGCCGAACATCGGCTTCGTCGTAGGTTCCCGTGGAGTCCTGGTGATCGACACCGGGATGGGGCCGCGAAACGGCAAGGTCGTCGTTGCCGAAGCCCAGAAGCTGGCGCCCGGACACCAGATCTATCTCGTCACCACGCATGTGCATCCCGAACACGATCTCGGCGCCGAAGCCTTCCCGCCGCAGACGAAGATGATCCGCTCAGCCGACCAGGAGAAGGACATCGCCCAGTATGGCCTGAGCATGGCCAACACCTTCATCGCCCGCAGCACCGTCAATGCCGAGCTGCTAACCGGAGCAAATTTCCGCACTGCCGACATTCATTTCGACAAATCGTACGACCTCGACCTGGGCGGTGTTGCTGTCCGCATTCTGGCGATGGGGCCAAACCATACCCGTGGCGACACCGCAGTCTGGGTACCTGCCGATCGGGTCCTGTTTTCCGGCGATGTTGCCATGAAGGGGATGCCGTCATTTGCCGGCCCCGACTCCAGCGTGAAGCAGTGGCTGGCCAGCCTGCAGACCTTTGCTTCCCTGAAACCGGCCATCGTTGTTCCCAGTCATGGACCGATTGGAGATGCCGGCTACATCACCGGATATCAGTCGCTGCTGACCACCGTGCGTGATCGCACCGCGGCGCTCAAGCGGCAAGGAAAATCTCTGGAAGAAGTGACATCCACGCTAACTGCCGAACTCAAGCCGAAGTATGCCGATAGCAATCGTCTGGCCGGGGCTATTCGGGCAGCCTATGCTGAAGCCTCGTAATTAGAGCATTTTCCCTGTTGCCGGGCATTCCGGAAGAGACGTGCAGCGGCGTTTTCATTGGGGAAAAACGCCCATAGATGCGGAAGCCCTACACCTGCACCTACAGGGAAAATGCTCCGGCGGCGCGCATTGCGGCAAACAGTGCCTGCCAACCCTCGTCACCTAAAGCCTTGCGGAGACGTTTTTGCGCCCGCTGCCAATGCGGCATCGCGTCGGCCAAAAGCCGGCGGCCAAGGGGGGTGACGCGCAGTCCGCCGCGTCCCCCCTCTACCCAGTTGCGTTTCTTCATCACAGCGATGTCGCGGGAGACGGTGGTTTTATCCATGCACAGAGCATGGGCAAGACCGGCCTGGGTGCAAAGCGGCATATGCTCCATCATTTGCAGCAGACCGAACTGTGCCGGCTCCATGTGTCCCGCCATCTCCTCGGCATACAGGCGCGTCAACATTCTCGCCAGACGACGGGCAGACATGCAGGCACATGGAAGCTCTGGAAGAGTTGTCACTGCTTTGCCCCTAGCAGCCGCTTGAGTGGCTGCAGCGGCGCCAGGGGTGTGAACTGGAGATCGACAAGGCCGGCCTTATCCAGGGGCAGCGCGCCCATGATGCCCTTGGCATCGTCCACACTGGTGGCATTCAGCAGAAAGACGACGCCGGTGCCATCGGCACGCGAATACCACTGCAGGATCTTGCCGTCGAGATAAGCCTGGACGGTATCCATCACCTCCTGCTGCATGACGGGCGCCACCTTCGACCGCATCTCCGGCTTAACGGTGAGGCTCACCAGAACGCAGGTGGGTTTCATGGGTGTCTGGGAATGCACGCTTCCCCAACCGGCAAGAAGCAGGACGACGAGAAGAAATTTGCGCATGATGACTCCTGTGACATGAAGTTGTATATACAACTTATAGCCGCACACCTTCCTCTTCTGCAAAGAAATTCTCCGAAACGGCTACAATCAAGCCATGAAGTTTGGTGTCCTCGTCTTCCCCGGATCCAACTGCGACCACGATACCTACAACGTGCTCGACACCGTCGCGCATCAGCCGGTCACCTTCCTGTGGCATGAGTCGACCGATCTGCAGGGCTGCGATGCCATCCTTGTGCCGGGGGGCTTCGCTTATGGCGACTACCTCCGCACCGGAGCCATCGCCCACTTCGCCCCAGTGATGGGCGCCGTGAAGAAGTTCGCGGCGAACGGCGGGCTGGTGATGGGCATCTGCAACGGCTTCCAGATTCTGACCGAGAGCGGTCTGCTGCCAGGCGCACTGATGCGCAACGCCGGCCTGAAGTACATCTGCAAACAGGTTCACCTGCGGACAGAGACGACCGACTCCCCGTTTACCGCTTCCCTCTCCCAGGGAGAGGTGTTACAGATGCCGGTCGGCCACATGGAAGGCAATTACTTTTGCGATGAGGCCACGCTGGCTCAGCTTGAAAAGCAGAATCGCATCGCCTTCCGTTACGCCACTCCCGAAGGCCAGGTCATACCTGAAGCAAATCCCAACGGCTCCCTGAAGAACATTGCCGGCATCCTCTCGGAAGGCCGCAATGTACTCGGTCTGATGCCGCATCCGGATCGCTCCAGCGAGGCGATGCTCGGCTCTGCCGATGGCTTGAAACTGTTCCAGAACATGGTGTCGGCGCTTGCCGCCAGATGATAGGCTAAGCACTTCAGAATGATCGATCTTCATCATCATCTGCTCTATGGTCTCGACGATGGTGCGCGAACGCTGGAAGATTCGCTCAACATGACGCGCATGGCCATCGAAGATGGCATTACTCACATTGTGTGTACGCCACATGCCAATCACCGGTATCGTTTCGATCCGGAGATCAACAACGCGCGCCTGAACGATATCAAGCAGGAGCTGAATCGCAGCGGCGATGGCGACAAGATCACCTTCGGACTCGGCTGCGACTTCCACATGACGTACGACAACATCGAAGACGCCAAGGTGAATCCTGCCAAATACAGCATCAATGGCAACGGATATCTCCTGGTGGAGCTTCCCGATGAAGGCATTCCCGTCGGTCTGACCGAGACCTTCTACCAGCTCCAGCTCGCCGGCCTGACGCCGATCCTTACACACCCGGAGCGCAACGCCACGCTACAGCGCAACCCGGACCGGATGAAGAACTGGATCCGCGGGGGCCTTCTGGTCCAGGTCACGGCAGGTTCCGTGATCGGCCGCTTCGGCCGCCTGGCGCAGGCCCTGGCCTCCCGCATGCTTGCGGATCACTGGGTTCATATCATCGCGACGGACGCACATAACGTCTCCAGCCGCCCGCCAAAGATGCGTCAGGCAACTGATGCCATTGAGGAGATGTACGGCGCTGAGACTGCCCGCCGCCTCTGCATCGAGAACCCAAGGCGCATCTTCTACGGAAAGCCGTTGGGAGAGCAGCCGGAACCAATCGGCATCTATGGGGATCTGCAGCCGAAGAAGTCCTGGTTCGATAAACTGCTCCGCCGCTAGAACGCTGATTTGGTCACCAAACTGGGTGCCCCATCCATTGCGTACCGGGGTCCCCGGCGAACCTGTTCGCTGGGGTGAATAGCAATGGGTGGGATGTTCGAGCGCAGATCGAATTGGTTTGATCTCCGGGTCCGCTTCGACATGACGGACGAAAGGCGGTCCGAGCATAGCTCGAATTTTCCACTCACGCTTCGGGTGACCACCCCAGCGAACAAGTTCGCCGGGAACCCCACCCTTCGCGATAAAGCTGCGAAGAATGGGGCAACGAGAGTATCGGCTCGACCGAATTTTTCGATCCAACTAGCAACCAGGAACCAGCAACTAGAGCAGTTCTCCTAAAGGTGTAGAGCGAAGCGTTTGCAGTTTGCGCCGTTTTCCTTCGAAGAAAACGGCATTCGCAGATTTCTCCAACACCACAGTATTAGGAGAATTGCTCTAGCAACTCGTCTTTACAGCGACAGTCCCCCGTCGACGCTGATTAGCTGCCCGGTAATGAAATGCGGTCCAGTCGCGAAGAAGAGCACCGCGGCGGCTACCTCTTCAGCGCTCCCGTTGCGCTTCATCGGGGTACGTTCGGCGAAATGCTGATACTCAGCCTCCACCTCGCCGAAGACAATCATTCCCGGCGCGACACAATTCACACTGATCTCCGGAGCCCAGGCCTTGGCCATCGTCTGACTCAGCATGTGCAGCGCCGCCTTGGAGGTGCAGTAATGCGCGTGCGTCGCCCAGGGATGCAGACCTCCCATGGAGCCGATGTTCACGATGCGTCCACGACTGGCTTTCAGATATGGAAACGCCGCCTGGGCTACCAGAAATGGTCCACGCGTATTGGTCTCTGCCATGGCGTCCCATTGCTCGACTGTAAGGTGCTCAAGGGCTGCCGTTTCAAAGCGGCCCGCATTATTTACCAGTAGGTCCAACCCGCCCATCGTCTCCGCCGCCCGATGCACCGCCTCCCGCACGCTCTGCGGCAGACGTAATTCGCAGGAGATGGCATAGGCCGCAACACTCAACGCCTTGATCTCCGAGACCACACGCTCGGCCTCGGCAGCAGACTCCCGGTAGGTGATGGTTACATCCGCACCCGCACGCGCCAGCTCCAACGCGATCGCACGACCGATTCTTCTGGCGCCCCCGGTGACCAGCGCTCGCTTCCCTGAAAGCAGACCCATGCCGGAATTAGAGCATTTCTCCTAAAACTGTAGGTTTGGAAAATCTGCGAATGCCGTTTCTTCGCGGAAAACGGCGCAAACAGCCAAAACTTCACCCCTGCGAACAAGTTCGCTGGGGACCCCGAAACTTCGCAACAAAGCAAATGGGCCGCCCACAGGCGGCCCGTTCGAGAACATCATGATTACTTCGGCGACGAGGTATTGTTCGTCTTGTTGTCCGGAGTATTGTTCGTCTTACTGTCCTTCGGCCGGTTCGCTTCCTGTACGCCAGCCTTACGCTGCGACTCCTTGTCGCCGTGGTCCTGATACGCAGAGACCTGCTCCCGCGGCCGAATAACGCGTACCTCGATCGCCTTATTCGCCTCTGCTACCTGGTACTCCTTGGCATAGCTGGCAAACCCGGTCGCTAGCACCTGCAGCACTACGGTCGCTCCGCGCGGAATAACATCGATCGTCGCCTTACCGTCGGGTCCGGTCTTCACCTCATAGCTTCCGTTCGGCTGACCGTCTTCCATGGGACGGAAGATCACGGCCGCATTCTGAATCGGCTTGCCGTTGAAGTCCTTCACCACCAGAACTTCAATACGCGAGGTCTCCGGCGGCGCCTTGTACTTACGCCCATGTCGATCATCATGGTTGTCCTGGGCTCCGCTCACGCCCGTAACCGCCATTACCGCCGCCAACACTACAACACCTGCAAACCGCATCCTGGAGCCCCTCAAAAAGCTGACGTTATTGTACTTCCGCCCCCATAAGACGGGGGAGGATATCGTTCGATAGCTCCCAGCAAGAATGCTGAAGTAATATGAGCGCGTTTCACTCATATTTAATCTCCACAACTTGACTTCGCTTTCCCATTTGCATATCGTTAGCAATCGGAAGGCGTGAGTGCTAATTCCGCCGGACCAACCATTCCAAGGAGAAGTCAACACATGGCATCGACGACGTTTACTCCGCTGCATGACCGCATTCTGGTCAAGCGCGTAGAAGAGGGTGAGACTCTGCGCGGCGGCATCATCATCCCCGATTCAGCGAAGGAAAAGCCCTCGCAGGGCGAGGTTATCGCAGTGGGCAAGGGCAAGTCGAACGATGAGGGCAAGGTCTTCCCGCTCGATGTGAAGGTGGGTAACAAGATCCTCTTCGGCAAGTACTCCGGCACCGAGATCAAGCTCGACGGAGAAGAGTTCCTGATTATGCGCGAGGAAGAAGTCCTCGGCATCGTCAAGTAAATCCTCACAACCGATTCGTATCCCCTGCCCCATCGTCGGGCATGGACGAAATCCTATCTCGCCCGTTCTGCGGGCTAACGAACTAGAGGAAAAGAAATATGGCAAAGCAAATCCTGCACGGTGAAGACTCCCGCCAGGCCATTCTGCGCGGCGTGAACACGCTGGCCGACGCAGTGAAGGTCACCCTGGGCCCCAAGGGCCGCAACGTTGTTATCGAGAAGAAGTTCGGCTCTCCGACCATCACCAAGGACGGCGTGACAGTTGCCAAGGAGATCGAGCTCAAGGATCCGATCGAGAACGTCGGCGCCCAGCTCGTGAAGGAAGTGGCCTCGAAGACCTCGGACGTTGCCGGTGACGGCACCACCACCGCCACGGTTCTGGCGCAGGCTATCTATCGCGAGGGCGTGAAGACCGTTGCCGCCGGCGCGAATCCTACTGCTCTGAAGCGCGGCATCGACAAGGCTGTCGAGACCATCGTGGGCAAGCGCAAGGAAGACGGCTCGGTTGAGGGCGGCGCTCTAGCCAAGCTCTCCAAGCCGGTCTCCGGCGACATGATCGCCCAGGTCGGCACCATCTCGGCCAACTCCGACTCGCAGATCGGCTCCATCATCGCTGCCGCCATGCAGAAGGTTGGCAAGGATGGCGTGATCACCGTGGAAGAGTCCAAGACCATGGAGACACAGCTCGACGTCGTTGAGGGCATGCAGTTCGACCGCGGTTACCTGTCGCCCTACTTCGTCACCGATGCGGAGCGCATGGAAGCCGTTCTCGAGAACCCCTACATCCTGATCTACGAGAAGAAGATCTCCACAATGAAGGACCTGCTGCCCCTGCTGGAGCAGATTGCCCGTACCGGCAAGCCGCTGCTCATCATCGCAGAGGACGTCGACGGTGAGGCCCTGGCGACCCTGGTCGTCAACAAGCTGCGTGGCACGCTGAACGTCGCCGCCGTCAAGGCGCCTGGCTTCGGTGACCGCCGCAAGGCCATGCTGGGCGACATCGCCATCCTGACCGGTGGCCGCGCCATCACCGAAGACCTCGGCATCAAGCTCGAGAGCGTGAAGCTCGAGGATCTGGGCACCGCCAAGCGCGTGACCATCGACAAGGACAACACCACCATCGTCGACGGCGCTGGTAAGGACACCGAGATCGAAGGCCGTGTACGTGAGATCCGTGCGCAGGTCGAGAAGACCACCTCCGATTACGACCGCGAGAAGCTGCAGGAGCGCCTTGCCAAGCTAGTTGGCGGCGTTGCCGTCATCAAGGTCGGTGCTGCTACCGAGACCGAGATGAAGGAGAAGAAGGCTCGCGTTGAGGACGCAATGCATGCAACCCGCGCTGCCGTTGAAGAAGGCATCGTTCCGGGCGGCGGCGTCGCTCTGGTTCGCTGCGCCAAAGATGTCGACGCTCTGATCAAGACCCTCGAAGGCGATGAGAAGATCGGCGCCACCATCATCCGTCGCGCCATCGAAGAGCCCCTGCGCCAGATCGTCGGCAACGCCGGCGAAGAGGGTGCAGTGGTTGTCGGCAAGATCCTGGAAGGCAAGGACAACCAGGGTTACAACGCAGCCACAGGCGTCTTCGAGGACCTGGTTGCTGCCGGCGTCATCGATCCGACCAAGGTAACCCGCACCGCCCTGCAGAACGCTGCTTCCATCAGCGGCCTGCTGCTGACCACCGAGGCTCTGATCTCCGAGATCCCCGAGAAGGCTGCTGCGGCTGCCGGTGGCCACAGCCACGGCGGCGGCATGGACGGCATGTACTAGGTCCTGCGCGGACGGCGAATCGCGCCTTTGGCGCAAAGGCACAGAAAGGCCCCGGTTTCCGGGGCCTTTCTGCTTTTATCTGTCATCGACATCACCATCTCGGAGGAAAACCAACGAGAAAGCCTCTCTATACCGGGTGCCCCACCCTCGCAACGCTAGGGTGGGTTCGATGGCAATCAGCGCGGTTAACCTACAATCTCCTCATGCCATTAGGACTTGCCCGTCATACAGCTGAGGTTCATTTCGTGACCTTTAGTTGCGATGGTCGGCGTCCGTATTTAGGAACCGTTGCGGCAAAGGATCTATTTTTGGAGACCCTGCGGTCTGCCAGTCAGAAGTACCAGGTTGAGGTCATCGGCTATGTCATCATGCCAGAGCATGTCCACCTGCTGATTGCCATTCCCAAAGAAAAAGAAGAAGTAGCTCTCTGGACCTTCATTCAAGCCCTTAAAGTCTCAGTCGCAAAGCGCTCTCCGCAGAAACCATTCTGCTTACCCCGCTATTACGACTTCAACGTTCTCACTACGGCGAAGATTCGAGAAAAGCTCGACTACATGCATAACAACCCTGTCGTACGAGGGCTCGTTCCTTTGCCCGAAATGTGGCAGTGGTCGAGTTACAACATTCCTCTCGTCGTTTAGAGTCCCGTGCCATCGAACCCACCCTAGCGTTGCGAGGGGTGGGGCACCCGAAATAAGCACAACCATGTGCCACTCAAAAGCTGCGTTTAGTAATCAATCGACTTTCTTCCACTCATTTCGGCCGCATATCTTTGGGTCGAGCAAAACCTTCTAAACGACATCAATCACAATCTTTCCGTTCGCCTGACCGCTCTCGACAAGTTCATGCGCTTCGAGCGCGGTCTCGAAAGTAAAGCGACGCTCATCGACGATGGGGCGGAGTTTCCCCCGCTCTACCATGCGAGCTACTTCGCGCAATATCCATCCATGGTGGCTCCGACGCTCTCCAGTAATCAGAGGCAACAGGACAAAGACGCCTGAGTAGCTGGCGCCGTGACGCGAGAGTGCTTTTAGATCGTGTGCTCCCCATCCATAGCAACTGGCCACTCGGCCATAATTACGAATCGCTGCCATACAGTCGTCCAGGGGTTTGCCACCGACCGTGTCATAGCCGACATCGAATCCCACACCGCCTGTGTGGCGCTGCACATACTGATCCACCGGCTCATCGCGATCGATGGGCGTTGCGCCATAGCCTCGAACAATCTCAGCCTTGGACTCTGAGACGGTCGCAAAGACCTCCGCGCCCGCGGAGACTGCCATCTGCACAACGATATGACCGACGCCACCTGCGCCGCCGGTGACGAGGACACGATCACCAGCCTGCACCTGCGCGCGGTCTGCGAGACCTTCATACGCGGTAAGCGAGACCAGAGGTAGAGTCCCAGCCTCGCGCATGCTCAGGCTTTTCGGCTTCGGAGCAATCAGGTCGGCATCGACGGCCATGTACTCCGCCAGCGATCCCTGGATGCCACCGGCTCCGCCGGCAAGACCGTACACCTCGTCGCCAACTTCGAACTCAGAGACACCGATACCTACAGCCTCCACCACACCGGCCATATCTGTGCCCAGGATGCACGGAGCGGTCATCCCGCCGTGCGGAGCCTTGCCGGTACGGATCTTGCTGTCGATTGGGTTTACGCCGCTGGCATGAACACGTACCAGTACGTCATGGTCACCAATCTGGGGTTGAGGGACTTCGGCGATCCGGAATGCTCCGGTTTCAAAGCTGTCGACAACAAGGGCTTTCATGGTCATATCTGCGGTCAAAAAGGAGAACTCCAGTCTCCTTAGACTACTGTGTCCGGGAGAATGAACCACCGTTTGGTGGCAAAGACCATTTGTTGCCCTCATCGTTGTCTTAGAGTATTTTCCCTGTTGCTGGGTATCCCGGAAGAGGTGTGCGGCGGCGTTTTCATTGCGGAAAACGCCCATAGATAGGGAATCCCTACACAACACCTACAGGGGAAATACTCTATCGCGGTGAAGCCTCCACCATCATTGGGCCGGCGACCTTGGTTCCCTCAACCGACACCTTGAACCGTTGTAGACCCTTTCCTCCGCCTTCGAACTCCACGCGATAGGTATCGTAAAGCGCATCACTAAACCGCTTAAGGAACGGGCTGAAGCTGGGCGGGTCTCCTGTCCCGAGATAGTAGGCCGTTCCGCCAGTGGCAGCCGCGACGTCCGTTAGGTAGTTCTGGCCGCTGAAAGACGCCTGCATGCCGCGCATTGCCGCTCCGGTGAAGTAGATGGAATAAACCGCGACACCCGCACGTTGCGCATCGCTCTTGGCTGCATCCACATACGGACTGCTCTGGTTCAGTGGGCTCGTGCTGCCGTTATAGGGATCGACGCCGCTGGTGATCATCAGAACGACATGCGCCTTGCCATTGGGCTGCCAGTTCTTTACGAAGTCCGAGAGACAGAAGTAGGGGCTTGCACTTGCTCCAGGAAGTCCCTGTGTCAGACGAATCGCTTTGGCAGCCATATCATGTTCGGTAGTAAATCCCTGCGGCGTAACGACACGGCCGTTCTGCATGTAGCCGACCGTCACCGCGACATCCTGAGGCAGAGCTTGAATAAAGCTCTGGATATCGCCGAGCATGCGCCCGAAGCTGCTCTGCAGACCATCATCGATCAGAATTGCCAGCTCCACACCTGTTCCCTGCCCATGCCCCGACCCGCTAAGAACAGGATTCCACGCCGTGACACGGCGATCATCATCACCGAACTTCACCTTGACCTGAGAGATGTCGATATGCGGAGCTTCCGGCCCACGCTTATCCTCAACGCGCACCAGGGCCGAGGTTGAGACCGGACCTTCCACCTGTGCGACCGCGGTAGCGGTCAATACACCCATCAGCGCGAATCGTAACCAACGCATAGCGAACCTCCTGCGGGTTATAAGACGCGTGAGATAGAGAAAAAGATACAAACGTACGAAGGGCCGGAGAATCCTCCGGCCCTTCGCAACTTGTTGATAATTGCAGTGTTAGAAGATGATCTTCGCAGCGAACTGCACGTTGAAGGGCTCGCCCGAACCGATGCCAGGTGCACCGGCAGCGTCGCCGACGGTTGTGGTCGAGCGGCCGAAGTTGCCCGAGGTGAAGCTACCGCTCGGAGCCGCGAGGTTCAGACGATTGAAGATGTTGAACATCTCCGCACGGAGCTGAAGCTTGACACCCTCGTACAGCGCGGTGTTCTTCACCAACGAGGCATCGACCGTTCCAAGACCCGGGCCACGTACCGAGTTTCTCTGCGTGGCGCTATAGGTCCCGGCAGCCGGAGCTGCATAAGCGGACTTGGAGAACCACTGCACATAGGCACCGGCGGAGGCGCTGGCACGCGTCACCGTACGATCGCTGGTGTAGGGGTCGGCAACCTTGTCCACACGATCCTGGAACTCGCCAGTACCGCTGTTATTGACGCTGGTCTTCGGATTCAACGGCTTGCCCGTGAAGAAGGTCATGAAGCTGTTGACCTCCCATCCCGACGTAAGAGCCTTCAGGTTATTGCTGAATGTGGGAATCTCGTAAACGATGTAGCCATTGAACGTGTGGCGCACATCGAAGTCCGCGCTGCTGTATTCGGCGGCGAGGTTACGTGAATCCTGCGGAGCAAAACCGCGGGTTCCGGAGACATTGTCGAAGCTGTGACCGTAGGTATACGACCCCTGCGCCGTGATGCCATGGAATCCGCTGGTACGGATCGATCCCTGAAGCGAGTTGTAGTTCGACCCGGCGCTCGATTCATACTGGTTGATAGCAGCAAACGTTGGGAACTTCGAGTAGTACGGACGGGTGCTCTGGACCGTGCTCTTGCCCGTATTCTGCGCCGCCTGGTTGATGTCGCGCAGGTTGAACAGGTGACGGCCCACCGAACCAACGTAGCCGACCTGCAAGACAGTGTTGCGGCTCAACTGGTACTCGGTGTTCAGGTTGAAGTTCTGCAGGTAAGCGTTTTTGAAGTTCTGCGAGACCGTAGAGACGCCGAAGACTGCACCAGCGCTCGGGGAGCTCGGCAATGGATCCGTGTTGGTAACGATGCGGAATGGAGACGAATTCGAGACGGTAAACACAGGATTCGGACCAGCGTTATTTGCCTGGACACCAACCGAAGCGCCATTGCCGGGACGGTTGTCGAAGAAACCGTTCAGGTTAGGCAGATCGAAAAACAGGCCGTATGTTCCACGAACTACCAGCTTGTCCGTCAGCTTCGAGCTGAAGCCAAAGCGAGGCGAAACATTGGTATAGCGGCGCGGATACAACGTGGAGATGTCCTGACCGACGATCGAGTAACCGTTGGTGGCGTTCGGATTGAAGTTAGAGAAGGTGCCGTTCGTTGAATAGACCGGTCCGGAGTAATCCCAACGGACGCCATAATTCAGCGTCAGGGCTGGGCTGATCTGATACTGATCCTGGGCGAAGATATCCCACTGATTGACGAAAACATCACGCTGCAAAACGCCGCGAACGATGCTGCCGCTGGCGGCATAACCGGCCAGGAAGTCAGCGAGCGAGCGAACCGAGAAGTCCGATGCAGCGGACTCAAGGGAGCTATCTGTAGAGTAATCACCCTTCGTGTTGGCATTCAGCGTACCCGAAGCGGTTCCATTGTAGGAGAAGACACCACGAACGTTGCGCTGATAGAGCAGGTTCATATAGTTCCGGCGGAACTCACCACCGAAACGGAACTGGTGCTTACCCCAGACCAACGTCGCCGTGTCAGTGATATGCCCCGTGTAGTCCTGACGGCCCAATGGGGGTGTAACACCGACCTGATCGAAGTTAGTGATAGTGATGCTGGGAGCGCCGAAAAGGGATGAATTGGTAACGCCAGTGTTCAGGCCCAGGGCAGGAATGTTCTGGTTGTGAACATTGTCGTTGAAGGTCTGTCCGAAGTAGTTGATACCGACCAGAGCCTGATTCGAGAGATGATTCGACAGCATCCAGTTGTGCGTGATGGCGTAGTTGTGAACGTGATCCGGAGCGACCTGATAATACTCCCAGATATTGACACCGGCGTTACCCAACTGACGGCCCGAACCGATAAAAGCACGTACCGAGAGTGTCTGTTTCGAGTTGATGTTCCAATCCACTTTGCCGACTGCATTGTCGCTGTAGCCGCTCTGCGGACGAGCATCGGTAAAGTTGTTGGTGGTCGCCGCACCTGGTTTATTACCAAGAGGCCAAAGTGCGCTCAACAAATTGAGAGAGGTCTGGCTTACAGCAACACTGTGATTGTTGAGCAACGTGGTTGCTTTCGCGACCCATTGGTCTGTGGGTTCGGTTGCCGAACCGCTGGCGCCGATCACATATTTCTGGCGCTCATAGTCGACGAAGAAGAAGAGCTTGTCATGAAGGACCGGACCTCCTAGTGACCCGCCCCACTGATTGTTACGAATCTTCGGCTTACGAGCCGTTGTCGCAAGCATCTGACTCTTCGCTGCGAAAAACTCATTGCGGAGATAGTAGTAGGCGCTGCCATGGAACTTGTTCGTTCCGCTCTTGACCACCATGTTAACCAGGCCGCCGCCGTTACGCCCTACTTCGGCGTTGCCCTGTGACTGGACGGAGAACTGATCGATGGCTTCGATGGGAAGCGTCACACCAGCGATACCAGAAACACCACCCTGGTTCGCACCCTGCGAGTTGTGCCAGATGTCGTTGTTATCGACGCCGTCGATCTGCCAGTTGTTCTGGTTCGTACGGGCGCCATTCAGGGAACCGGCACCGTTGACGCCAGGAGTAATCTTGATCAACTGGGTAAAGTCACGTCCGTTAAGAGGAATGTTGGCAACGGCCTTCTCGTTTACCACAGCGGTATTGGTCGAAGAGACTGTATCAACCGCAACATCCGCCGCATTTACCTCGACCACCAGATTGTTGGTGGCTACCGAGAGCTTGGGAGACAGGGCGTACACCTCGCCTGGGCGAGTAGCGATGTCTGTGATCTTCGTGTCCGAGAAACCGGCAGCGGTGATCGTCACCGTGTACTTGCCGAGCGGAAGGTCCTGGAAAGAATAGGTTCCGTCGCCGGTGGACTCGGTCTCACGGTTCATGCCGGTGTCCTGGCCGAGCAGTGTGATCTTGGCGTGCGGAACAACTGCGCCGGTGCTGTCCAGAATCGTTCCGGCGATACCACCGCGGAAGGTCTGTGCCGACAGAGACACCGTCAACAACACAAAGAGAGATGCAACGATGCTTCGGAAGAAGCGGGTAATGCGCATGACTGGCTCCTGAAGTAGTGAAACGACTACGTTTGGGGTCTGTTGATGCGTTAACTGACTTTTGCTACGTTTTTTCGCGTGTGAAGAGGAACGGGGTCCCTAATAACAACAGCACGCCGTCATGCCGGCCTGAGGGGCCAGACAAGCGCCGGGATATTCCCGGAATGCGATGATTGCGGCTGACATGTACAAAGTCGTCTCCGTCTTATGTTGCTGTTGTTGTGTACATTCAGCATACCTGTATTACGGTTCGATGAACAAACTGTTCCGCTAAAAAAATAGCCGTTGTACGCTTCAACACCTGCGTTCCCGTCTCATGCAGCGCAAGAGAACCCCTATTTTTCAATACTTTATTCTTGCGCTCCAAGGAAAAATCTCTTCCAATAGACGCAGCAGGTCCCTACGGGCTGATTTCAGCCTGCCCCCTGCTATCCGACCGTTGAGCTCCAAAGCAGCCCCCCAGCCTTGTTAGGGCATCGTACGCAGGAGTGAATTTTCAACTGCATACGAATCTCTAACCTGCTGTCCCTGTTCGTTGGACCAAATTCGTCTTTTTTTCGGAGTCCTTCAATGCACGTTCGAACGAAGCTAGCTGTAGCTGTACTAGCCGTTATCTCGATTTTTGCTGTTTCCTCTTTCCCCGCCAATGCACAAGCCATCCCAGCCGGCAGAAAACGCGGTGGTGACCTCGATGCATTTTTCACCTATGGGCGCGCACGCACAGACTTCGGCCCCGTCAGGAATAACGTCTACACGGTTGGCGGAGACTACATGTTCCGGTATTTCGGAATGTTTCAGCCGGGCGTCAACATCCGGTATAGGGCTTCGACCGGTGCAGTGGTCAATGAGCCATTCTTTGGCGCCGGATTGGATGTCCGCCTGCCTGTTGTCTTTCACCTGCGTCCCTATGCCGTTGCCGATATGGGCATCGGCAGCGTGAAGCAAAAACCCTCTGGTATCAATGACTCAGGATCTTCTTACATTCTTGGCGGCGGCTTTGACGTTCCCGTCGTCAACAAGTTCGCTGCCCGCGCAGAATTCGACTATCAGCACATCCGAATCTCAGGCGGCGGCAGAAGCCCGGATCTGACTTTTACCCCGTACTCTATCAGCGTCGGTGTCGTGTACCGTATTCGCTAAGGCCTCTACCTCCCCAACATAAAAGCCCTTCCGGATGGAAGGGCTTTTTATGTTCGTTTTGTTGATCTATGCCGTCTTACTCCCGCACCAGTCTCAGCTTGATGCCGGCACGGAACGTAAACGGAAGTCCCGGATAACCGATCGGTCCCGTACGCTGCTGGCTTGTCAGATTATCGAGTTGCGTAAAGATCGACATGCTCGGCTTCCACTGATACGCGATATTCGCGTCCAGACGTTGATAGGCATAGTCGAGATTCTTATTCGGCAGCAACAGGGTATTTCCGCTGTTGATGTCGGAGTATGAAAGAAACGTCGAATCATCGCTGCGGCCAACCAGACCACCTTTCAGCGCTGCGGACCACTTGCTTGCCGTCCACTGCACGGCGAAGAAGCCCGCGTGTGTAGGACGCCGGAATGGTCGCTGCCCCACCAGCGGCGAGGTGCTTCCAATCGCGATTCCCGGGAAGTTCGGATTCGTCGTCGCCAGTCCACCCGAGACCGCATCCCCCGAAAGCGAACGCTGCACGTTGGCATCGAGATACGTATATCCTCCGCGTGCAAACCAGTGCTTCGTCAGCCGCCATTCACTCTCTGCTTCGAGTCCCTGTGCGCGATAGGCCAGTGAGTTTAGATCAGCACCGAAGATGGAATACGCAATGCCCGATGGGATGCCGAAGATATTGATCAGCGTACCCGCGTCTACATACTCGATCTGCCGATCGAACTGCGTATGGAAGTATCCGAGCTTCACGATTCCGCGCTGGCTCAGCAGGCTCTGCTCCAAACCTCCCTCATAACTCCGCGAACGCAACGCATTCATCGGAGTGACGTGATAGGTGTTGATCGCTGCCGAATTCCCGGAGCTGAGCAACAACGAATAGAGCGAAGAGAACTGCTCGGTCAGGGTTGGTTCCTGCACACCTTTGGAGAAGTTGAAACGCAGCTTCGTGCCGCGCGCGAATCCGTTTCCAGGAGCGATGGGGTACCAGGCGATGCCCAGCTTTGGCACACCTTCCAGACCAAAGAGCGCGTTCTTCTCGAGCTCTCCGCCGAGAGAGTAGAAGACACGGCTGGCAAAGTCACCCTGCATCTGAAGGGTATAGCCATAGTTGCCACGATCGGCCTTATTGAACGTGCCATAGGCTGAGTTCTTGTAGATGCCGCGCTCGTCCTCGTAGCGGAAGGCGCCCAGGACCGCCAGGTGCTGCGAGAAGCGATAGTCGGTCTGATAGTAGAGCTGGTCGCGGTTACTCACCTGGTCAGAACGCGTGGGATAGGCGAGACCAAAATCCATCGCCGCCTGGCCGCTCACCGAATATCCATTCGCTCCAGTGATCGTCACCGGACGACCGTAGTAGGTCGTGAAGCCAAAGCTCGTAATCGGAGTGCCGACAGGAGAGAACTGGAACAACTGTTCCCGTTTACGCGTGACACCATAGCGGACCAGGTTGTGCCACGCGCTGGTTGCCTGATAATCCAGAGACGCGCCGGAGATTAGGATCTGATCGGCCTGCTTGGCGTTGTCGGAGACGCCGTAGAAATCATGCGCATTGGGCACACCCACTGCGGCATCCGTATTGCGCAGCGTAAAGCGCAGCGAGGTCTTCGCATTGAGCACAAAGCCGAGGTTCGCCGCGGAAGTCGCATTGTGATAGCGGTTCCCGGGGAGAGCATTCGAAGAATCTACGCGCGAAAAACCGAGCAGGTAATCGAGCTTACGTGCGGAGCCGCTGAGGTCTCCCTCATTCCGCCAGGTGTGAAAATTTCCGGCATCTCCGGTGTATCGCAGGACAGGATGAATCGATGTTCCCTGCTGCGTAACCAGGCGCACGGCGCTTGCCGTCGCGCCAGACCCGACCGTAACGCTGTCCGGACCACGATGGACTTCGATGGTATCTAGCACAAAGCTCGCCAGGTTGCCGTAATCGAAACGGCCTCCCATATCTTCAGCCGGAATACCGTCGATGGTGACACGGTTGCCATCCGACTGGCCGCCTCGCACGAACTGCGAGGTCTGTCCGCCCATCTGTCCGCTCTGAACGATCTGCACTCCGGGCATCAAACGAAGCTCTTCACTGACACCATAACGAGGCCACAGAGAGTCCGGCTGAATCAGGCTTACGGAAGAACTGGTCTGGGAAAGCGTTGTCGGCAGACCGGTGGCGGTCACCGTGATCTCATCCTTGCGCTCATCGAGACGCAGCGTGACATCCTGCTGTACGAGGTCCAGCCGTCCGCCGTAAAAGCTGCGTGATGGTGTCGTTGCAAAACCCTGGCTGGAGGTCAGCAGCAGAAAGCGCCCGCCTTCTGAGGTACGCAGCTCATATTCGCCCTCAGGTCCACTCACGCCGTTAGCGACGACACTATTGCCGAGCAAGAGCTGCAATCGCGCTCCACTGACGCCGGCGCCCAGTTGATTGGTCACACGACCACGTACAACGACAGCATGTGCCGCGGAAGCAGATAACAGTATGGCTAGAATGGCCGCTCGCAGCCGGCCTGCAGGAATACTCATAAGACTCCTCCGTTCCCCCTCGGAACGTTGGCTGGTCACAGTGAAACCGGTCTCCTGACTTTACGCATTCCAGCAGATATCTTGGGCGTTCCCTTCCCGTCCTCAGGAACAGTGAGAAATAGCCGGCTGCTGATCGCCGCTCTCCTGGAGTAACGCTCCAAGGAGTGACGTGCGCTTACAGTTGCGGGGCAGTGGCGGAATCTCACCGCGCTTCCCGAACATTTCACCGCGTCGATTCTCTTAAAGCGCAGGTCAGGCATGTCTCACAATTCCCTGACGTCAGGAATTGTGGAAACATACGTACCCCACGAAGATCACTCGGCACAGTTGCTCGCGTGTATTACAGATTTTACACGGCAGGCTGCCGCTCAATTGTCAGTAAATGTTTGACGCGCGCCACATCTTCCCGCGAAGTAATCCGCACCAGCTCGCGTTCTTCGTCTCCCATGGCCAGCCTGCTGCCGGCTATGGCCTCACCTCGGAAGGATCCATGCAACCAGTCGACGCCAGTTGCGTCCCAAAGCTGCCTGGCGTTGCGTACCGTCACGCCGGCTCCGCCCATAATCCGGATGCGCCCCGCGGCCTGCTGCACCAGTGACGACACCATCTGCTGGCCATGCTCCAGGGAGTCGTCTCCGCCTGAGGTCAACACCTCATCCACACCACACTGAATCAGGTCTTCAAGAGCCTCTTCCAGATCTGCCGTGACATCGAAAGCACGGTGAAAGACCACCTTCATCGGCCGGGCTCGCTCCACCAGTTCCAGTGTGCGCTTTACGTCGACCGTATGGTTCTTCATCAGGACGCCGAAGACGACACCCTGAGCGCCGACCTCCTTGCAGCCTTCAATGTCCATCCGCATTACGGTCAGCTCTTCCTCGGTATAGAGAAAATCGCCGGCGCGCGGACGGATCATGACATGCACAGGCACTTCACTGACCTGTAGAGCGGCGCCGATAAAGCCGAGACTGGGCGTGAGTCCGCCGTCGGCAAGAGCCGAGCACAGCTCAATCCGATCGGCGCCTCCTTCAAGAGCGGCGTTCAGCGACGTTGTGGAGTCCACGGCAACTTCAAGCCGTACAGGACGAGACTGCATCAGCGGACCATCTCCCATATATGCTTCTGAGCGACCAGAAGAGCACAGCCGTACTTACACCTGCAAGCACAAACCACGCCTGCAGGAACCTACTCAACTACCACTGACTTCACGAGGTTGCGCGGTTTATCCACGTCAATTCCGCGTCCAATGGCCATGAAGTAGGCGAAGAGCTGCAGCGGCACCACCTCAAGAATCGGCAGAAGATGCTCGGGCGCCGCCGGCACTTCCACAATGGCATCGGCCAACGCAGCCGCCTGCACGTCTCCCTCATTGGCAATCGCCAGGATCGGGGCTCCCTGCGCACGCATGTCCTGCATCAACTGCATCACCTTCTCGTAACGCAGTACGCTCTCGGCATCGTTGTGGTCCACGGTCGCCAGCATCACCAGCGGAGTCTTGCTGCCTACCAGGGCATTGGGGCCGTGCTTCAACTCTCCGCTGGGATATCCCTCGGCATGGATGTAGCTGCTCTCTTTCAGCTTCAGAGCACCTTCACGGGCAATCGCATAGTGAACACCGCGGCCAAGGAAGAGAAACGTCTCCGCTGCCTGCAGACGGCCTGCCGCTACGGCAACCACCTGTTGCCAGCGCGGAAGCCATGCACGCATCTGCGTAATGATCTGCGGCACAACCTTCTCCAGCCCGATAGCCGGCAGACCCCGCTGCGCAGCCGCCTGCTCCGCCAATACTGCCAGCAGCAGAAGCTGCGTGGTAAAGCTCTTAGTCGCCGGAATTGCCTTCTCTACACCCGCCTGCGTGGTCAGCGCCACATCGGCCTCGCGCGCCATGGACGAGGTGGCGACATTGGTAATCGCGAGCGTCTTCTGCCCCATCTCTTTGGCCTTGCGCAAAGCCGCCAGGGTATCGGCCGTCTCTCCCGACTGCGAGACGACGATCACCGCTGCCTGCTTGAGACGTGCTTCGCTGCGGTAGACGTACTCGCTGGCGTACTCCACATCCACGTGGATACCGGCACGGTCTTCCAGAATCAGCTCGGCCACCAGACCTGCATGACGGCTGGAGCCACTCGCCGCAATCACGATCTCCTGCACGCCCTTGAGCCACTGCTGCACCGGTGCAAGGACGCTCGCCCCATAGGCCGCCAACGTACGATCCAGCGCATCGGGCTGCTCGAAGATCTCCTTCAGCATCCAGTGCGGAAAGCCATTCAGTCCCTCTTGCATTGCATCACCTCAAAAGTGATTATATCGCCACAATACGCTCAATCATCTGCGAAATTACGGTTTATTCGTATCCAAACGATCAAATACTCTGCCCATTTGAATGAGAACTGGGTATAAGCTGTTCGAGACCATTATGTCTACGAAGACCGAAGAGCGCGCCGAGCGAATCATGAAATTGTTGCTGCGCAATGGGGATATCTCCGTTGAGGAGCTTGTTGCGACCGTCGGCACCTCCGCACCCTCGATCCGCCGCGATCTCACCCGCCTGGAAAAACGCGGCCTGATCCGCCGTACCCATGGCGGCGCCACCCTGGTGGAGCCGCTCCTGTATGAGCCCTTTCGGTATGACATCAGCTTTCAATCGCGCGAGGGACGCTTCGCCGAAGAAAAACGGCGCATTGGTCTTGCGGCAGCCGACCTGATCCAGGAGAACGAGACCATTGGCCTAAACGCCGGCACCACGACGACCCAGATAGGTCGCGCACTCCGTCATCGCCGCAATATCTCGGTCGTGACCAATGCCATCAACATCGGTATGGAGCTGTGCAATCAACCCGGCATCAAGACATCGCTGACCGGCGGTCTGCTGGCATGGGCATGGGCCTTCTCTCTCTCTGGCCAGGCGACGCTTGATTTTCTCAACACGGTTTATATGGACAAGGTGTTTCTGGGGGTGACCGGAGTGGACCTCGAACGCGGCGCCACTACCCGTGAACAGGAAGAGGCTCTTGTCTTCCGCGCCATGGCACGACAGGCCAAGCAAGTGATTGTCGTTGCTGACTCGTCAAAGTTCGGCAATGTCTCGCCGGCCTTCGTCTCTCCGCTCGAAGATATCGACATCCTGATCACTGACACCGGGCTGCCTGAGTCGGTTGCTGCCGCATATGCGGCGAAGGATATCCGCGTAATCCGGGTTTAGTGGATCGTGACCAGCCGTTCATCGTCCATAGTGCGCTTCAGCTGCCCGCAGGCCGCGTAGATATCCCGTCCCCGTGGGCGACGAATATAAGCCGGCAGTCCGGCATCGCGTAAGGTCTGCTGGAAGGCCGCGACATGCTCATCGTCAGGCTGCTCGAAGGGCATATAGGGACCGGGGTTCCAGACGATCAGGTTCACCTTCGCCCGCAATCCCCTTAGCAGTAGCACGACTTCACGCGCATTCTCCACGCTGTCGTTCACGCCGCCCAGAAGGACGTATTCAAAGGTCAGTCGCTCCCGCGGACGCAGCGGGATCTGCCGGACGACATTCAGCAGCACGCCGATCGGCCACTTCTTATTGATCGGCATCACGGCGGTGCGCACCTTGTCATTGGAGCCATTCAGGCTGATCGCCAGCTTCGGCCGAACCGGTTCCTGCATATAGCGGTCAATGCCATGCAGAATGCCGGAGGTCGAGACTGTCATGCGCGACTCGGGGATTCCCATCGGCCCGACCATCAAACGAACCGAATCCATGAAGTTGTCGAAGTTATGGAAGGGCTCTCCCTGCCCCATGAAAACGAGATTGATGCGGTCTTTGCCGACCTGCATCCCCTGACGGTTCAGCACCACAGCCACCTGTCCGGCGATCTCACCGGCGGTCAGGTTGCGGCGCAATCCCAATTTTCCAGTGAGACAGAACTGGCAATTGACCGCACAGCCCACCTGGCTGGAGATACAAATAGTCCCACGCTTGTACTCATCAACGGGAGCGGCGACGGCTTCTTCCTCTTCCGCAGCAGGTGTTCCATCTCCCTGCTCGCCACCATCGCCTCCAGGCATCCAGACGGTCTCCACCGTCTCGCCGTCGCCCAGCTTGACCAGGTAGCGCTCCGTGCCATCAACAGACTTCGCCACCAGGGCTACCTGGGGCAGGCCGACGCTCCAACCATCCGCCTTCAACTTCTCGCGTACCGCCACCGGGAGCGTAGAGATATCCTCAATCGACTCCACCCGTTGCCGGTAGAGAGCATCATGCAGTTGCTTGGCGCGGAAGAGGGGTTGGCGCAGGCTATCGACCAGAGCCGTCAACTGCTTCAGCGTCATGCCGAAGAGAGCGCGCTGCACCAGAGCCTTGCCCGGAGCGGTAAGCTGTTCATTCTGCGTGGTCTGTGAACTGCCGGCCATTTGGTGCGTTTCCCCTGTTCTCACTCTAACGCCTTCCGGTTCGTCTTATGAAACAATAGCCGTTTCCGCACGCTTTCGAGGCGTTTGCCATGAAGGAGCAACATTTGTCCCTGGACATTACCCTGGCCGAAAACTCAACGACCGCGACCTCCGGCCATCCGGCCCGCAACATCCGTAAAACCCGCCTTCCCAACGGCCTCCTGGTCCTGACCGAACGCATGCCACATCTCCGCTCCGTCTCCATGGGTGTCTGGGTGGGTACGGGCTCACGCGATGAGGCGCCGGAGCTGAACGGGATCTCGCACTTTGTTGAGCACATGGTCTTCAAGGGCACCACGTCGCGCAGCGCTCAGCAGATCGCCCGCGAGGTCGATGCCATCGGCGGCAACCTGGACGCCTTCACCGGGAAAGAGACCATCTGTTTCAACATCAAGGTGCTGGACAGCAACGTAGCTGTCGCCATGGATGTGCTCGCCGATCTCGTGCTGCATCCAACGTTCACCCCGGACGATATCGTCCGTGAGCAATCCGTCATCCTGGAGGAGATCAAGATGGATGAGGATAGCCCGGACTACCTGGTCCACGAACTCTTCACCCAGAACTTCTGGAAAAACGACGCCCTGGGACGCCCGATCCTCGGAACCAAGAAGACCGTCTCTTCCTTCCGCCAGCAGATGGTCTTCGACTTCTATGCTGGGCACTTTAGCGCGGCCAATATGGTCTTCTCCGCTGCCGGCAATCTGGATCACGATACCTTCGTAGCGCTGGTAGAGCAGCACTTCTCGACGCTTTCGGCGACCTCCAGCGCCCTGCCTGGACGTGCTCGTCCAGAGTCGCAGCATCACCTGACTCTGCGCAATAAGAAATCGCTCGAACAGGTGCAGATCTGCCTTGGTGCGACCGCGCCTGCCGTCGCCTCACAACTGCGCTACCCCGTCTATCTGCTCAATACGATTTTAGGCGGAGGCATGAGCTCCCGCCTCTTCCAGACCATCCGCGAAGACCGCGGCCTGGCCTACAGCATTTATTCCGAGATGAACCCCTTCCGCGATACCGGTTCCCTTTGCGTCTATGCCGGCACTGCTCCCGAGAAGGCGAAGGAGGCCATCCTGCTCACGGTCTCCGAACTAAGCCGTCTGAAGCAGGAGTTGGTTACCGAGGACGAACTGGAACGCGCCAAAAATCAGTTGAAGGGCAACATCGTGCTCGGCCTGGAGTCGTCGTCCAGCCGCATGGCTAACCTGGCGCGCCAGCAGATGTACTTCGACCGCTTCTTTACCGTGGACGAGATCATCGATCAGGTGGAGGCTGTTACCCGCGAGGACCTGCAGGTGCTGGCGCAGGAACTCTTCCATCCTGACGCTCTCGCCCTGGCACTGCTTGGCAACCTCGACGGCATCGACATCCAACGCAGCGATCTCGCCTGCTAAACTCCATTTCGCAGAGGAATCATGAACACGAAGTCTCTTTCCCAACGTTATGAGCGCTCCAAGGAGCATGGTTTCTCCCTGGTCGAGCTCTTGATCGTGATGTCCGTCATCCTGATCCTGATGACCTTGGCCATTCCGCAGCTCACGAAGATTCGCCGCAAGGCCAACGAAACCTCGGCCATTCAGTCGGTCCGCGCCATCGCCCAGGCACAGCAGATGTACTCGTCAAACTATCCGGCGAACGGATTTGCCTGCTCCCTCTCCGCTCTCGGCGGCGAGGACTCTTCTGGTGCTGCGAGTCCGACATCGGCACATCTGCTGCCGCCCGATCTGACCAGTGGCGTGAAGGCGGGTTATACCTTCGCTATCACCAACTGCACCAAGGTGACCGTAAACAATACAGATCAGTACACCTCGTACGAGATCACCGCAGTTCCGCAGCAGGTCGGCAAGACCGGCGACCGCGGCTTCTGCTCCGACGAGTCACAGCAGGTGAAGTACGACGCTGCCGGCGGCACCGCCTGCACCGCTCCTGTCCAGTAGCGACAGCTTTATCGAACAAGAAAAGCCCGCCATCCGGCGGGCTTTTCTGCATTGGTAGCTTAACGGGACTTCAGCACCTCATCCATCCGCGCATAGCTGGTCTCCATGCCGTCCGTCATACCGCCCTGCAGACTGCCATCGCGAATCTCCCGGGTGGGGTACACGATCTCGGCGCGCATCAGAGTCTCGTCACCCTGGGCTTCAAGAATGTAAGTGAGCTTTTCTTCCGGCCCAATAAAACCGAGGTCGAAACGCTGATTTGCGGAGAATCCCTTAGGGGCGTCAATCGCCATGAAGACACCGCTTAGCTGTAACTCCTTGCCGTCGGCGCTCTTCCAGAGGAAGCGGATTCGGCCGCCAACCCGAAGATCGACCTCGCAGGCCGGCATGGTCCAGCCCTCGGGACCCAGCAGCCAGCGTTGCAGCAGCTCCGGCTTGGTGAGCGCCTCAAAGACCATAATCTGTGGTGCAGCGAAGGTACGGGTTACGACGATGCCTGTCTCGCCATGAATCTCGACTGTGGACTTCCCTTTGGTGATTGCCATCTACTTGACCTCCATCTCGTTAAGGAGCGTCTCAAGACGCTCGTAGCCCATCTCCATACCGCTGGCCATGGGGCTCTGCATCACCCGCTCCAGAATCTCCTCGGACTCGTAGGTGATCGTCAGTTTCATTACCGTCTGTGCACCCTGCTCCAGGAACTCGGTCTCGATAATTCCCTGTTTCCCATCCCAGGAATCGTCGAACGCCTGGGTGACTCGCATGCGCTGCGGAAGATCCAACTCAAGGTATTCACCACCGAGCCCCATCCGCATGTTTTTCTCCGC
Source organism: Terriglobus sp. 2YAB30_2 (assembly GCF_052114765.1). Lineage (NCBI taxonomy): Bacteria > Pseudomonadati > Acidobacteriota > Terriglobia > Terriglobales > Acidobacteriaceae > Terriglobus > Terriglobus sp. 2YAB30_2. The sequence continues at coordinate 12,116 of NZ_JBFRFJ010000024.1, read as the reverse complement.
GTGAAACCACTCCCAGCGGTACCGTCCACCGACACGGAGATCCATCTCGCAGACCGGCATCTCCCATCCCGGAGACCCAAGAAGCCAGCGGCGGACGTACTCAGGTTGCGTATTCGCCTTGACCACCAAATCCCGTGGAGCATTGAAGGAGCGTGTGATGACCAGTTGTTTCGCTCCGAGCCGTTCCTGTGTGAGCTTTCCCAATTGCATTCCTATTTCTCCTTCCTTCTCTTTGCCTCTTCCGCTTTCATCTCTTCCAGAAGTCCGTCCAGTCGCTGGAAGCTTGGCTCCCAGAAACGCCGGAAGCCTTCCAGCCATGCATTTGCCTCCGCCATGGGACCTCCTTCAATGCGGCTCAGACGCCGCTGCGCATCACGGCCACGCGAGATGAGCCCGGCCTGCTCCAGCACCTTCAGGTGCCGCGAGATGGCGGGCTGGCTCATGGCAAATGGCTCGCAGAGCTCGTTGACGGATGCCTCGCCCTGTGCCAGCCGCGCGAGAATCGCGCGGCGGGTGGGGTCCGCCAGTGCCTGAAACGTGATGTCGAGATGGTTTATCGAGTCCATAGCCGCTTCCATAGCAATTTATTTATATAACTATTTTGTTATATGTCAAGCAGAAATTTCGAGCATCATAGAAACCATGGTTCGACGCTTCGCAAGTCTTGTTCTTCTCTTTGCCGTTCCGGCCTTCTCTCAGACGCTGCATGACGTCGCTAAACGCGTGAATGACCACTACAACCGGCTTAGCTCGCTGGAGGCAAAGTACACTGAGCGATATACCGGTATGGGGATGAACCGGACCGAGAGCGGCACGCTGCTGCTGAGGAAACCGGGCAAGATGCGTTGGAGCTACGCCGCTCCTGAGGGCAAGCTCTTCGTCCTGGATGGTAAGAACGCTTACTTCTACACGCCAGGCGACGCCCAGGCACAGAAGATTCCGGCCAAGCAACTGGACGACATGCGCAGCCCGCTGCGGTTTCTGCTGGGCCACACCAACCTCGAAAAAGAGCTCGACCACCTCGGCATGACCACCTCCGGCGACCGCGCCATCTTCACTGGGATCCCAAAGGGCATGGAAGACCGTGTGAAGGAGTTCACGGTCACGGTTATAGCCGAGACCGGCGCCATCGTGGGTCTGAAGATCGAGGAGCAGGATGGCTCCGTTACTGAGTTCAGCTTCAGCTCCCTGAAAGAGAACGTCCCGACCAAGGACTCCGACTTCGTCTTCACACCCCCTGCCGGGGTCGAGATCGTCTCCGGACTTCCTCCCGTATAGAACGAAACAACTCACCGCAGATGCCGCCTCTTGAACTACGACCAATCTGTCCTATAAAAATAGGACTGAATGTGTCCTAAATAGAAGGCGGTTTCTCGTATGCGTCCTGCCCTGCCCCTCTCTCTTTTTGCTCTTCCTCTTACTCTCCTGGCCCAGGGTCCTGGAGGACCGGGCAGCCCAGGTGGAGGCCCCGGCGGACCTCCGCCGCGCATTGTGCTGCAGGCATTGGATACCGATCACGACGGCCAGCTCTCGCTTGCAGAGATTGCCGCAGCTTCAGCCGGCCTGCTCTCTCTGGATGTGAATCATGACGGTCAGTTGACCTCGCTGGAGTATCTGCCGAATCAGGCCGATCCCAAAGCGAACAATGCCGACGAGATGGCCCAGCGCCTGATGGCCTTCGATAAGAACGGTGACGGAGTTCTGACCAGGGACGAAGTTCCGGAACGTATGGCCGGCATCTTCGCCCGTGCGGACAAGAACGGCGACGGAAAGATCAACGCCGATGAGCTGAAGTCCACCGCCTCAAAGACAGCCGGACCAAACGGGCGGGTCGAGCGCGGAACCAATGTCACTCGCATGGACCCGATCCTCTCGGCGCTCGATGCCGACCATGACGGCGTCATCTCCGCAGCTGAGATCGCCGCCGCACCGGCAGCACTGAAGGCTCTCGATAAGGATGGAGACCGAAGCCTCTCCGCCGTCGAGATTCGCATGCGCCAGCAGACACCCGCCGACCGCGCAGCGCACTTCTTTGAAGAGTGGGATACCAACAAGGACGGCAAGGTAACCATCGAAGAGGCCCCGGAGCGCATGGGACCGCAGTTCAGCCTGATCGACACGAACCATGACGGCGGTATCGATCTGCAGGAAGCAACTACCTACTTCGCCAATATGCCGCAGCAGCAGCGCGGACCTCGGCCGGAAGGCGTGCCCGAGGGGCAACGGTCTGACGCCCCTCGCAACTAACTTCGCCGCCAACCGCGTACGGAAGCCCAACTGGTTCGTATAACGAAGAAAGAGGTCTGCATGTCCTTTCACAAGAACACGGCGCTATTGCTCTGCCTTACCGCTTCTGCCCTGGCACAGAAGCCGGCTACCCACGTCTTTCACTACGACAACGTCCTTGGCACCTCGATGGAGCTGAAGCTGCATACGGCCTCCGCCGGTGAGACTAACCGTGCCGAAAAGGCCGTCCTGAGCGAGATCGAGAGTGAGAACAAAATTCTCTCCGCCTGGCAGTCGAACTCAGAATTTTCACGCTGGATGAAGACCCACAACACTCCGGTGAAGGTCTCTCCAGAGCTGCTCGAAGTGCTTGCTCTCTTCGATGAATACCGTCAGCAAACCGGCGGGGCCCTGGACCCCAGCGCAGAGACCGCCACCCGCGTCTGGAAGCGGGCAGCCGTGGAGAATCGCGTCCCGACGCAGGCGGAACTCAGCAAAGCAGTCGAGAAGATGCAGCAGCCGCACTGGACTCTGGATAAGGTTCACGGCACCGCAACCCATCTGGATGACGCTCCTGTCGCGCTGAACTCATTCGCGAAGAGCTACATCGCCGGCCATGCGGCCGATAAGGCCCTGACTGCGGGCGCGAGTGGCGTTCTGCTCAACATCGGCGGCGATATCGTCGTTCGCGGCGACCTGACGGAACGTGTTGCCATTACCGATCCCAAGGCCGCTGCCGATAATGACGAACCCATCGACATGGTCCGTGTAACCAACCGCACCATTGCTACCTCCGGCGACTACCGCCGTGGCTTCGACATCGGCGGGCAGCACTATTCGCACCTGATCGATCCGCGCACCGGCGAGACGGCAGAGAACGTCATCTCGTCGACCGTCATCGCGAAGGACCCGGCAATGGCCGGCGCACTGGCGACCGCATTCAGCGTGATGCAGCCCGAAGAGTCGAAGAAGCTCGCCGCGAAGCTTTCCGGCGTCGATTACATGCTCGTGCTGCGCGACGGCTCAACGATCGCATCCGCCGGTTGGCAGAACCGCGAGGTTCCTCGCCTGGTCACCACCGGGTTTGCACCCGCGACCAAGACCGCCGGTCTGGACCTAATGATCAACTTCGAAATTGCGCGCATCGACAGCCCACGATACCGTCGTCCCTACGTCGCGGTGTGGGTGGAAGACCAGGATCACTTCCCCGTCCGCACCCTGGCTCTCTGGTTCGCCAAGCCGCGCTGGCTGCATGAGCTGAAGCAGTGGTACCGCGATGACCAGATGCGCAATATGGCCGAGGGTACCGATCTGACCGCCACGCTAAGCTCCGCGACCCGCGTCCCGGGAGCCTATACGCTGCGCTGGGATGGAAAAGACAACAGCGGCAAGCAGGTGAAGCCTGGCAAGTACACCGTCCTGATCGAAGCTGCGCGTGAACACGGTGGCTATGATTTGCTGCGGCAGGAGATCAACCTCGACGGCAAGACCCCAGCCAAGTTCACGCTCAACGGCAAGGCCGAAGTTGGCACGGCAACGGTCGACTACGGAAAGCATTGAGCTGAAGACGGGAAGATGATCTAGAGCGTTTTCCCTGTTGCTCGGTATCCCGGAAGGGGCGTGCAGCGGCGTTTTCATTACGGAAAACGCCCTATGATGAGGAAGCGCTGGACTACAACCCACAGGGAAAATGCTCTATGGCAACAATGGTCACACCACCCAAGCGGCCGATCACGATGGCAGTGCGTCTACGCAGGCGCACTGCCATCATCTCGCGCTGGTTGCATATCTATCTCTCGATGGTCTCGTTCGCCATCGTTCTCTTCTTCTCGATCACCGGCATCACACTGAACCATGCTGAGGCACTGGGAGGAAAAGAGAAGACCACGGTCACTAAAGGTGAGCTTCCGCACGAGTGGCTGCGTCCTGCGAACGGTGCAGAGCCCGACAAGCTGAAGATTGCCGAAGATCTCCGCGCGCGTCACAAGCTGCATGGCGCAGTCTCGGACTTTCGTGTCGATGACAACCAGCTTGAGGTTTCCTTCAAAGGACCGGGATACGCGGCAGATATCTTCATCGATCGCGACACCAACAAGTACGACCTGACGGAGACCCGCAATGGCTTCGTCGCCGTTATCAACGACCTGCACAAGGGACGTGACACAGGCGCGGCCTGGTCGATGTTCATCGACATCTGTGCCGCGCTACTGACGCTGGTCTCACTGACTGGTCTGGTGCTTCTGTTCTTCGTGTATAAGCGCAGAGTCTCCGGCATGATTGTCGCCGCCGCCGGAGCTTTGATTGCCTATCTGGTCTACCTGCGCTTCGTCCCCTGACAGCTCAGGTATCGCCGCCCGGGCTGTATAAACACTGGTCACGATAAAACCCTCCGTCAGCGGCTGTTCACCGCGAAGGAGGGCGCGTACCCAGGCAAGAAAGCTTCTGCGCCTGGAGGCGAGTTCCGTTGCCCAGCGCACCTCTTCCTCGCTTGCCTCGCTGACCAGCACTGAACCCAGAACAACATCCTCATGCTGATCGCCTCCAAGGCGCTTCACCACTCCGGTCGCCCACGCAGCAGCCTCCTGATCGCGCGGCTCATAGTAGCCGCGATGGATACCTTCAGCGATGCAGCGGGCAAAGGTCTGCTCCGCTGCATCGAACCCATCGTCGAGGGTCTGCAGATCGATGAGCTTGTCCCCTTGAAAAGCACGCTCGGGGGTCTTCACCAAATCGGAGGCCATGGTGTAGTCGGTGCGCATACACTGCCCGACGGTCGGCAGATAGAAGTCCAGTCGCAGGATCCAGCGAAGCAGACGCAATGGTTCGGCTTCAAGAGCCACGCAGTGAATCGTTGTACGATCCCAGTGGCCGTCCGCCATTAGAACGGCCTCTCTGTCCTCTGGAGGCATGCGATCCCACAGATCGTGCTTCCGTAGCAGGTCGATGTGGAGACGGCGGGAGAGCACTTCCATCCCCTCCGGGATGGTCTTCTCCTTTAGGAAGCCTTCGCTCCCAGCGCGGTCGACCATGACCGCGAGCAGCAACATCTGCTCCGCAAAGTGTTTGCAAACACCCTGTATCTCCTCGGCCGAAGGCAGCGGCCTTTCTGGCTTCGAGGGGGCGATGCTCGGTGGTGAATCACCCTGCTGTTCGCGCCGGTTAAGCCACCAGATCACGGAGAACACGAGCGGGAGCATAAACATTGCGCGGCTGCCTAAAAGCCATGCGATGTAGGCGAGACAGAGTGTTGGCAAAATCAGTAGCGCCAGAAACTGCCGCAACCGTTTGCGCGCACGGCGGTCCTTACGGGCACGCTTCAGGTCGGCATAGGCCTGCACCCAACTGTGTTTGCCCAGAACGACCTGCCAATAGCTCCGTTTGAAGAGCAGGGCGAAGAGCGAGGACATCGCTCTATGGTAACGGCTAGAGCATTTTCGCTGTGGGTGTAGTGTGGGGCTTTCGCACCTATGGGCGTTCCCGCAATGAAAACGCCACTGCACGACCCTTCCGGGATACCCAGTAACAGGGAAAATGCTCTACTTCGACGACTTTGTCAGGTTCTCCGCCAGGAAGAGGCCGGACTTTCCCGCACTGACAATATCGAGGTCTCCATCGCCATCGATATCAACAACGACTGTCTGAACACCCGCACCCATGCGACCGCCGTAGTCGACGATGTGACGAATCCATTCCACTCCGCCGTTCCGAGGGTTCGCCTGCATCCCGGGCAGCTTACGCCACTCGTACCAGTAGATACCGATAGGGTCGCGCTCGCCCGGGTCGTTGCCGTTGTGCGCGAAGTAGCGCTTTCCTGCGACGAAATCAATCTGACCATCACCGTTGAGATCTACAGGAACAACTTCGTGCGCCTGCGACCAGGAAGCGTCAATGATGTGCTGCGTCCAGGTGCCATCCGCATTCTGTTCGTACCAGGCGAAGCCATAGTCGTGGGCCATACCCGCAACGATGTCCTTGCGGCCATCACTGTTGATATCGATCAGGTGAAGCTGACTCATGGAGATTCGCCCGTTGTTGACGGGGACCACAGACGCATCCTGGCGCGTGCCCGCGGGAAGAATCGGCTTCGCACCCCAGTCATTGGCATGGAAGGTCCACTCCGCGGAGCTATTGATGTCCGCAGGCGCTTCCAGCCATCCACGCGGTGTGAGGATATCGATGCGGCCATCGCCGTTCAGATCGCCCGCGCCAATGCCGTGACCGTAGCTCTGGTGCGAGACAGTGTGCTTCACCCACTTATGGTCTTTGAGCTCGAACCATGCGGCAGGAACGTTCTCACGGTCGAACTCGGGCAGAAGCTCCTCAGCCTTGCCGTCATTGTTCAGATCGACCAGGAAAGCAAACTCGGTAGGACCGCTGTTGTCGATCTCCGTCACCTTCCACGCACCGCCCGCCTTGCCCGGATTCTTCAGCCAGACGATGTTGTGCGCGAAGTAGCTGCACTGAATCACGTCGGGCCAGCCATCGCCGTCCACATCCATAATCTGGTCGCTGAAGTTGTCAATGTAGCCGCTGGCGTAGTCGATCTGGCGCAGCGGATGCTTCACCCAGCGCGGCCCCTCGTACCAGCTCTCGCCAGCGACGATGTCGAGCTTGCCGTCCTTATTCAGGTCCGCGACGGCGACGGTCTCGCCATATCCCGGATCGATCATCGTTGTACGAAAGGCAATATCCGCAGGTCGGCTGGCAGCATGAGCCACGGCCACCATGGCCGCCATACCAAGAACGCACAACAGCTTTTTCATCGCGATGGAATCTCCCTGAGTTTCAGCGGAGGAATTATTCCATCCTCAATGTGTAATCGTCGACATGGAGTAAGGACGAGCCGAAGCCGCGCGTCCAAACTCCTTGTTGGGTGTGCTCTGCATCGTGAAGCGAAGCTCACCGCCAGCGAGCAGCTCGTCATGACGGAGGAAGACCCGAGTCAGAGGTTGACGATTCAACGAAACGCCGCCGACGTAGTCGCCGCTTCCCTCTTTCACAATGCGCAGCGTCTTTCCGTTCGGCAAGTGCAGCTTAGTTTCGTCAACGAATGGCCGGCCCAATACATATTCATTACTTCCCGGAGCCACCGGATAGAAGCCCATCGACGTAAACAGGAGCCACGCGGACATCTGCCCGAGATCGTCGTTGCCTACCAGGCCATCCGGAGCAGGACGATACTGCGACTCGACGATCTGCTTCAGCCGCTCCTGCGTCCGCCATGGCGCGCCGGCGTAGGCGTAGAGATACGCCAGGTGATGACTGGGCTCATTGCCATGGATGTACTGTCCGATCATGCCTGCGATGTCTTCAACATCCGCATACTGTTTGGGATCGACCTTGGCATCGAACATGGCATCGAGCTTCTGGATCAGCTTGTCATCGCCACCGAGCAACTGGATCAAGCCGGCCTCATCCTGAGGCTGATACCACGAATATTGCCAGGCATTGCCTTCAGTGAAGCCGCTGCCGTTGCCCGCCTTAGCCGGATCGAAGGGTTCACGGAAGCTGCCGTCCGCAAGCCGGGGACGGACAAAACCGCTCTTTGCATCGAAGACATTGCGCCAGTACGCTGCACGCTTGGTGAACTCCTGCTCGATCTCTTTCTTACCCATCGCATGGGCCATCTGTGCGATGGTCCAGTCATCGAAGGCATATTCCATGGTCTCCGATGCAGACTCATCATCGTGATCGACCGGCACATAGCCGCGATCGATGTACTCGCCGACTCCCTCATACTGGCGATAACGGGCGCTGACGACCATAGCGTTCAGCGCAGCCTCAGCGTCATACCCGCGAATGCTCTTCCTGTAAGCATCGGCGAGGATCGGCACGGCGTGGTAGCCGATCATGCACCAGGTCTCCAGCCCTGCAAACTGCCAGACGGGCAGGATTCCATAGGGGCTCTGCTGCTGCGACGCGATCAGAGAACGGACAAGATTGTTGGTGCGCTCCTCTGGCTGCAGCAATGTCATCAACGGCTGCTCGGCACGATAGGTATCCCATAGCGAGAAGGTCGAGACAAACTCCCAGTTCTTCGCCTGGTGCACCTCTTCATCCGGACCACGGTAACGGCCATCCACATCCATCGCCGTACTCGGAGCCATCAGTGCGTGATAGAGCGCGGTGTAGAGGTTCTTCTTCATTGCCTCCGTACCGGAGAACTCCACGCGGCCCAGTTCCTTCTCCCACATGGCGCGAGCCTGTGCACGCATGCCATCGAAGTCGAAACCCTTAACCTCGGCATTCAGATTGGCGATCGCTCCCTCTTCGCTTACGGTTGAGAGCGCAACTTCTACGACCAAGGGACGGGCAAGCTGTCCGAAGTCGAAGGCAGCGACCAGACCGCGGCCCTCCTTGAATGGAACGTCGGTCGCATCGCGGCGCACGCCGGAGAAGCCGAGATACTCCTGCGGTAAAGGCTCCACATTGCGGAAGAGATGCCCGTTCAACGGCGCGGAGAACCGCATGGCAAAGTACAGCTGACGCGCTGGAGCCCAGCCACGCGTCTCACGCATCCCCGTCACCAGACCGCCTTCGCGCAGGCGAACCCGCGACCACATCACCTTTCCCGCGTAGTTGTAGATCGAGGATCGCAGATCGACGACCAGGTGCGCCGGCTTGTCTGACGGAAAGGTATACCGATGGACACCGACGCGGGTTGTTGCAGTCAGCTCCGCGCGCACCTGCGGGGTATCGAGCGTCACAGCGTAGTAGCCAGGCTCGGCCGTCTCGCTCTGGTGCTGGAAGGTCGATCGGTAGTCGGAAGGCTCGAGCTTCACCTCGCCCGTCTCCGGAGTAATCAGCACATCGCCGAGGTCGGAGTGGCCTGCACCTGAGAAATGCGTATGACTGAAGCCGAGGATCGAACTGTCTTCATAGCGATACCCCGCGGCCCACTTGTAGCTCTGCTTGAAGGGCTTGATCTCGGTATCGGGGCTGAGCTGCACCATGCCGAAGGGCACAACGGCGCCGGGAAAGGTATGTCCGTCAGGGCCTGTGCCGATCATCGGATCAACGGAGCGGAAAGCTGCAGTCTGGGCTACGGATTGGGCTCCCGCAATTCCACCAAGGCACACCATCAGCACAACCGAACGAACCAGAAGACTCTTCATCAGGTCATCCTAATCGTTCGCCGCGCTACCATGGGCACGATGAAATCACTGATGCTCGCCCTGGCCGTCCCCCTTCTTGCCGCGCACGTTGCCTTTGCACAGTGCCCCGCCGACGCCGCACCAGATGCTCCTCGCGTCACCATCACCAACGGCAAATTGACCGCCGTCGTGCATCTGCCGGATGCGCAGCGCGGCTACTATCGCTCAAACCGTTTCGACTGGAGCGGAAGCATCGCCTGCGCCACGCTGAATGGCCATACCTTCTGGGGGCAGTGGTTCTCCCACTATGATCCGCTGGGCAACGACGCCATTACCGGCCCAGCGGAAGAGTTCCGCTCGCCCGACGGGGCCGAACCCGGCTATAACGAAGCCGCGCCTGGCGGCCTCTTCGTCAAACTCGGCGTTGGTGTCCTTCGCCGGCTTGACGAAAAACCCTACAGCTTCGGCGGCAAGTATCCCATCGTCGACACCGGCGTCTGGAAGACGACCTCGAACCGCAATTCGGTCACCTCGACCCAGGTGGTGCACTCCACCATCGGCTTCGACTACCGCTATACCAAGACGGTGGAGATCGACAAGAAGTCCAACATTGTCCGGCTGCGCCATACACTCACGAACCTGGGTAAACGCCCTATCGATTCGGCGCTGTATAACCACGTCTTTCTGCAACTGGATGGGAAAGGTCCGGGGCCCGGGACCAGCGTCACCCTCGGCTTTGCGCCGACCGTGGAGACGCCCTTCCCTGAGTCGGTCTCCGTCGAAGACAGGACGATCCGTTTTCTCGGTCCCCCACCCAATGGCAGGGCGATCGGCTCCTACCTGACTGGTTACACTCCTGAGACGCCAAACACCTCTGAGATATCGGACACTTCGACCGGTCTCCGCGTCCGCCAGAAGACTGATTCCCCGATCGTCCGCTTCTACTTCTGGGGGCACAGCCGGGCTACCTGCCCGGAGGCCTATATCGCCATCCACGTCGCTCCGGGTAAAACCCAGCGTTGGACGACAGAATTCGCACTGGAGGCGCCGGCGGCGATATCCCCCGCTCCGCGATAAACTGAAAAGCGACTATGTTTGAGAATCTCCAGGAAAAACTGCAGCGCGCGTTTAAGAACCTCCGTGGTCAGGGGACCATCAGCGAGGAGAACATCACCGAGGCGCTGCGCGAGATCCGCCTTGCCCTGCTCGAGTCCGACGTCAACCTGAACGTCACCAAAGACCTGATCGAGCACATCCGCGAAAAGGCGATGGGCCAGCAGGTAGCGACGGCCCTGTCGCCGACAGAGCAGGTCATCAAGATCATCCACGGCGAGCTGGTCGAGCTGCTGGGCCGCGACACCGCCCGCTTCAAGTTCGCCTCGCAGCCGCCTTCGGTCATCCTGATGGCCGGCCTGCAGGGTTCCGGTAAAACCACCACCGCTGGCAAACTGGCTCAATGGCTAAAAAAGGGCGGCCACCGCCCGATGCTGGTCTCGGTCGACGTCTATCGTCCCGCCGCCCGCGAACAGCTCGCCGTTGTCGCCAAGTCCATCGGCGCCCAGCTCTACACCGGTAATGTAGGCGCCGACGAAGCCGGAACGCCCCTGGTGCTTCGCCTGGCCAAAGAAGCCAAGCGGGACGCCGCCAACTTCGGCTGCGACATCCTGCTGGTCGATACCGCCGGACGCCTGGGCATCGACGAAGAGCTGATGGGCGAGATGTCGGAGCTGAAGAAGCTCCTCAATCCCTCTGAGATCCTCTTCGTCGCCGACGCCATGACCGGCCAGGACGCCGTGAACTCGGCCAAGGCCTTCCACGACCGGCTCGGCGTTACCGGCGTGGTGCTGACCAAGATGGACGGCGATGCCCGCGGAGGCGCAGCGCTCTCGATTCGTCAGGTCACCGGAGCTCCGGTCAAGTTCATCGGTACGGGCGAAAAACCCGACGCCTTCGAGCCCTTCCACCCCGACCGTATCGTCAGCCGCATCATGGGCATGGGCGATATCGCCACCCTGCTGGAGCGCGCCGAAGAGAAGCTCGATCGGGGCAAGGCTGAGGCCTTCGCCAAGAAAGCCCTCGCCGGCGACGGCTTCTCCCTGGAAGACTTCCGCGATCAGTTGCGGCAGATCAAAAAGCTGGGCTCCATGCAGTCCATCCTGAAGATGCTGCCCTCGGTCGGCCCGTTCCAGGGCCTGCAGGCAGCTGCCGGACAGGTAGACGAGAGCCAGTTCACCCGCGTGGAGGCGATCATCAACTCGATGACGGCGAAGGAGCGGCTCAACCACGAGATCATCTCCGGCAGTCGCCGTAAGCGCATCGCCGCAGGCAGCGGCACCAGCGTGCAGGAGGTCAATAACCTGCTGCGCCAGTACGCGCAGATGCGGAAGATGTTCAAGGGCATGGGCGCCGGCGGCGGTAAGATGCAACGCCGCCTGATGAGCCAGATGGGCAGCATGGGACGCTTCGGACGCTAAAGGATTTCAACGAACCAATACACCGGGTGCCCAATGTCCCTCGGGGACATGGGCATTCGAGCGAAGCTCGAACCAGGGTGGGAGCCGTGGGCTTTTAGCCCACGGTCTATCGATTCAAGAAACGTGCGGGCTTTAAGCCCTGGGCTTTTTCCCTGATGGAGAAAAAAGGCCCAGGGCTAAAGAGTCTGTGTGAGAGAGGCATCATCTCTCTGGATGAGTGAGCCGTTGTTGGAGGATTTCATTGTTGAGTGTGGATGGGAGCTGTTTTAGTGGGATTTCTGGAGGATGTAGATGCGTTTGAGGTTGTAGGCGGTGGCGGCGA
>NZ_JBFRFJ010000023.1:0-41393 GCF_052114765.1 Terriglobus sp. 2YAB30_2 | reverse complement strand
CTCTTCGACCATGCACCGTCAATCGGGCATGATAGTGATAGTCCATCCGTTCCTCCGGAAACTTCTATTTGCTCGTCACAAACAGAATCTCCAGATACAAACGGATGGACAACAACCTCTTGAAACATCACAGGTGCCCCACCCATCGCAAAATCGGGGCCCCGACGAATTTATTCGTTGGGGTGAGAAGGTGATGGGCGGGATTTTACAGAAATAGCCCCTGAAACTATTTCGATATCGAAGCATCTATTCCTCTGTATGCAAATAGGAATTGACAGCTTCGTGGACTGCACGCCGGATGCCGCCGGCAATCTCGTTCCTGCGCAGCAGCGTATGGCAGATCTGATGGAAGAGATCGCGCTCGCTGACAAGGTCGGTCTCGCCGCGTTTGGAATTGGCGAGCATCACCGGCCCGACTATCTGGCCAGTTCGCCGTCGACCATTCTTGCGGCGGCTGCCGCCATCACGAAACAGATCCGTCTGCAGAGTTCGGTCACCGTGCTGAGCTCCGACGACCCCGTGCGAGTCTTTCAGCAGTTCGCCACCGTGGACCTCATCTCGAACGGACGTGCCGAGATTGTTGTGGGCCGCGGCTCATTTACTGAGTCTTACCCGCTCTTCGGTTTCGACCTTAAGCACTACGACGAGCTCTTCTCCGAGAAGCTTGATCTGCTGCTTAAGCTGCGCGAGCAGGCCAACATCACCTGGGAAGGGAAGCTTCGTTCGTCGCTTAACGGGGAAGGTGTCTATCCTCGCCCGGTGCAGCAGAAGCTTCCGGTATGGCTGGGAGTTGGTGGAACGCCGCAGTCGTTCGCACGTGCGGGTGTTCTTGGACTTCCGCTGATGGTGGCAATCATCGGCGGGGAACCACACCGGTTCCGCCCGTTGATCGACCTCTACCGCAAGATCTATCTTCAGGCGGGACATCCGGAGCAAGACATGAAGGTTGGGCTGCATGTGCTTGGATTCCTTGCGGATACGGATAGGCAGGCAGGCGATACCATGTTTCCCGTCTGGCAGCGCCAGTTTGCCAAGATCGGCGCCGAGCGGGGCTGGGGAGCACCGCCGACACGGGCTCAGTTTGACGGTAACGCCTCTCCCATGGGAGCGTTCTTCGTGGGCAGTCCCGATACGGTTGCAGCCAAGTTGAAGTATGTGGACGAGGCGCTGGGCGGCGTGGACCGCGTGAACGTCCAGCTCACCTCCGGTACGTTGCCGCATCAGGACGTGATGCATGCGATCAAACTGCTTGGCACTGCGGCTGAGGCTGCAACGAAATAAGCAGGGAACAGGAAGGGCGCCGTGCTTCGGCGCCCTTCAGGAATCTCAACTATCCCTCTGAAAACGAGGGAGATTTGACCTGAAGCCTGCAAGGGTCATACACTGACTTAGGTGAGTGGTGGCGCGGCAGCAAAGCGCGACTCTCCCGGCCAATCTAAGTATTGCCCTCTCGTTCAATGGTAGGACAGTCGGCTCTGAACCGATCAATCGGGGTTCGAATCCCTGGGGGGCAACCAATGAAAATAAACCGTTTAGAATCAGTAACATAAAATCCCAATCAGGGATTCGAACTGACCCTAAGCTGCCCCCGAAACTCCCCCTCTAAATCTGAGCTTTTTCTCACTAAGGCAAGTTTTATCAATAGGTTGCGCTGTCTCTAGCACGTGGCAGAACTCGTCTTATGGACTTCCAGCAGTCAAAAAAAAGGGGTATGAATTGGGGTACGATCAAAGCGAAAACCTGGGTACAGAAAGCCGTCTTGGTTCGATTTGTCTACGACAGAATTACGCCTGCTTCCTGCCAGACAACTTCGCACCAATGGATCACCTCTACCCAGGCTTGATCTTCGCCGGAATCCGTGATGAGCGGTCGCTTTCAAGACGCGATACCGGGACTGTTCGGCGCCGGCAAGCGCCTTGGCCCTGATGCAGCCGAGCTTCTCGACCAGGTCCCGGACGATGATCGTCGCCTGTTCGCATCAATCGAACTTGCCGCCGCCCTGGCTGGCGTTCCCGAATCGCCCACCCGCAGCAGAGGCGACCGCCTCCGTGAGAAGTTAGGGGGAGGACGGAAGGCGGCGGGAAACTCCCTGCTCCGACAACGCAATCTACATCCGAGACCGACGGGATATCCCCGGTGTGTCCAGTCTTCTGCTGAACTGAGTATGTTGAGGAATAGAGAAGCCGGAAGGTATGTCAAGAATCTCCTGCCCTCCTGAGATGCTTGCGGACGGAGATGATCGATGCAGCAGGGCTGACGGTGACTGCCGCTGCTCTGCAAATGTTTAGGACAGGCTGCAATGGAGAGTTACCCGAGCCGACATATTAATAGCTCACGTTCGTAGATCATCTCTGGTGGCAAGTGATCGTGCAAGGTGAGGAACAATTCTTCGTGCCCCATGATTTCCCTACGCCATGCGGCTCGGTCGACCCGCTGCAGGTGCTCGAAGCTCGCCCCGGAGAATGCCAACCCGTCCCAGTTGATGTCCCCGAATTGGGGTGTCCAGCCTATGGGGGTTTCGCTGGCATGGATACGGCCTCTTACACGTTCGACGATCCATCTCAGGATGCGCATATTCTCACTAAAGCCAGGCCATAGGAACCTATCGTTTTCATCTTTGCGGAACCAGTTGACATGGAAGACGCGGGGCATTGCGGAGACGGTGCGCTGCATTCGGATCCAGTGCCGGAAGTAGTCACCCATGTGATAGCCACAGAACGGGAGCATCGCCATTGGGTCCCGCCGTACCTTGCCAAGGACACCGGTAGCGGCGGCGGTGGTTTCAGATCCCATCGTGGCGCCGAGGTAGACACCTGAGCTCCAGTTGAATGCCTGAAAGACCAAGGGAATGGTTGAGGATCGCCGTCCACCGAACACGATCGCGCTAATAGGTACGCCGTCTGGGTCTTCCCAAGCTGGATCGATTGTCGGACACTGCGAGGCGGGCGCAGTAAACCTTCCATTCGGATGAGCAGCTGTCGCGCCTGTCTTCGCAGCGATCTCCGGGGTCCAGCGCTGACCTCGCCAATCGATGCATTCGGCTGGGGGCCTTTCGGTCATGCCCTCCCACCAGACGCCGCCTTCGGGAGTTACGGCGACATTGGTAAAGATCGTGTTCCGCCGCAAGGTGGCCATCGCATTGGGATTGGTTTTTTCTGATGTCCCTGGCGCGACGCCGAAGAAGCCGGCCTCGGGGTTGATGGCTCTCAGCTTGCCGTCTGCATCTGGCCGGATCCAGGCGATGTCGTCGCCGACAGTGGATACCTTCCATCCCTCCAGGCCGGGCGGCGTGAGCATCATAG
The DNA here is from genome assembly GCF_052114765.1 of Terriglobus sp. 2YAB30_2. Taxonomy (NCBI): domain Bacteria; kingdom Pseudomonadati; phylum Acidobacteriota; class Terriglobia; order Terriglobales; family Acidobacteriaceae; genus Terriglobus; species Terriglobus sp. 2YAB30_2. Next base: position 38,091 of record NZ_JBFRFJ010000023.1, on the reverse strand, counting down.
CGAAGTTCGTTTTTCCGCAGGCAGAAGGGAAGGCTGCTGCCACGTAGGTTTTTTCTCCATGCGGGTCCTCTAACCCCAGGATGAGCATGTGTTCCGCCATCCAATTCTCGTCGCGGGCTATGTTGGAGGCGATTCTGAGCGCGAAGCATTTTTTTCCGAGCAGGGCGTTCCCGCCATAACCCGAGCCGTAACTCCATATCTCCCTTGTTTCAGGGAAGTGGACGATGTACTTCTCTTTGTTGCAGGGCCATGGTACATCGGCTTCACCCGGAGCGAGTGGAGCGCCGACGCTATGAACGCACGGCACTACACGTTGCTGTCCCTTTTCGATTTCATCGAGCACCGGCTGCCCGATGCGGGTCATGATGCGCATGTTGACGACTGCGTATGCCGAATCGGTGAGCTGCACGCCGATTCGGGAGAAGGCCGATCCCACCGGTCCCATGCTGAATGGGAGCACGTACATGGTCCTGCCGCGCATGCAGCCACGAAAGATTTTCTTCAGCGTACGGCGCATGACGAATGGATCTTCCCAGTTATTGGTGGGGCCGGCGTCGTCTTTTGAGAGAGAGCAAATGAAGGTTCGCTCTTCTACGCGAGCTACGTCCACTGCATCTGATCTCGCGGCAAAGCACCCTGGCCATAGCTGATTGTTGAGCCTGGTGAAGGTGCCGTTCTCGACGAGTGTGTCGCAGAGGTATCGATACTCATCTTCGGTGCCATCAACCCAGTGAATGGAAGACGGCTGCATGAGATCGGCCATCTTTTCCACCCACCGCACGAGATGCTTGTTTGTCGTTGGTGTGCTGACCGCCGCTGTTGCCATAAGTCTAGGAACCTCCACTCAAAGTTGCGTTTTAAGACGTGTCGGGGGGATGCAGGCATCGCTCCTGACCTGGGTAACGCTGATATGTCGACTGCAGCCTGAAGCAGTTCAGTGAGTGCCGATGACCGGATGCCTTTCTTTGACCGACGACTTTCTTTCCGGCAATGACTCCACATGATGTGTGGTTACTACAGATACCTGTTCGGCGGTCTTCAACGCGGTCCATTCGTGCAGTAACGGCAACTCAACGCGTAGTGTTGTGCCGTGTCCTTCGATGCTAGAGACCGTAACCGTACCATGGTGCGCTATACATATCGATTTCACGATGGCCAGGCCCAACCCTATTCCGCCTGACCCGCGCGACCTCGTCTTGTCTGCCCTGAAGAAGCGTTCGAACACAAGGGGGAGGGCATCCACAGGAATACCGATGCCAGTATCCGATACTTCCAGCGCGGCTAGGGATCCCTCTGCGGCGATAGACATTGCGACGCTGCCATTGGCTGGGGTGTACTTGATGGCATTGTCAAGCAGGTTGGCGACGACCTGTTTCAAGCGCATGGCATCGCCCATCACATAAATGCTTCCCGAGGTGGCGCAGGTCAGTTTGATCTCCTTTTCCTCGGCCAACAAACTCATATGATCCAGCGTCTCTGTGGCCAGAGCTATCAGGTCAACCGGCATCATCGCCATCTGCTCACTTCCACCTTCGAGGCGGGAGATCGTCATGAGGCTTTCGACGATATGAGACATTCGATCGCTTTCTTCGAGAGCACTTCCGATTCCTTCGATGAGAGCTGGCGACAACATCGGGGTCTGCATCACAACCTCGAGCTCACCTCGAATAATGGTCAGAGGTGTCCTCAATTCGTGGGAGGCATCCGCAGAGAAGCGGCGGTTGTGGGCGACAGTCTCCTCAAGGCGCTCGATCATACGATTTAAGGCGAGCGACAGCCTTTCCAGTTCGTCGCCCGAGGGGATGACGGGCAAACGTTCCCCCAGATCTTCCCGTCCGACTCGCTCAGCCTGCTCGGTAAGAGTCTCGACCGGTCGTAGCGCGTGAGCCATAAGGACATAACCTCCCAGCGCGGCGGCAATGAGAATGATGGGCGTTCCGGTCAGCAATATGAGGAATAGAGAGCGGAGAACGTGGCGGATTGGCTCAGTCGTAGCGCCCGTTTCGATCACAATCGGATCGCCCTGAGGCTGGCGGTAGAGCAACGTGTACGTTAAGATCTCCTGGCCGCTTTTTGTGTATGTACGGTTCACTTCGCCAGAGGTATCCGCGTCTCCTGCCGACGCCAGCGCTGAAGCGCTGATTGGAAGACCGCGCATCTCGCCGGTCTCGTAGAGGACCTCTTGCCCGCGCGAGACGCGCACAAAAGTATCGCTGACCCCGGTGGGGTAAGATTCGCTCATTTCATTTTGGAACCAGGCTGAGCCTTTGGAGTCCAACGGCTTTATGTAATCGGTCAGGATCGTCGATGCGTTCATGCTGAGCGAATGCTCAAGCGATCGAGTAATGAATGCCCGTACGCCCAGGTAGACGGCAACACTGAATGTGAGAAGCGCGACGGCGAGCAGTGCGACGTAAAAGAAGGTCACGCGATGGCGGAGAGAGTTCCGGTTCACAGTTCACTTCCGGAGCGAATCATATAGCCCGTGCCACGAACCGTACGGATCATCTTCATCGGATTGCCGTCGTCCACTTTGCTACGGAGATGCCTTACGTAGACATCGACGATATTGGTGATCCCATCGAAGCTCTGGTCCCACACATGTTCAATGATCATATTGCGTGATAAGACACGCCCTTCGTTCTGCATCAGGTATTCAAGCAGCGAGTATTCCTTCGCGGTAAGCTCGATGCGGCGCCCAGCCCGTCTTACCTGCTGGGTGAGCCTGTCAAGCTCAAGGTCGCCGACATGCAATGTGCTGGAACGGTTGACGGGACCCCGGCGGAGCAGAGCTTTGACTCTTACAAGGAGCTCCGCAAATGCAAATGGCTTAGTAAGGTAGTCGTCGGCGCCCAGCTCGAAGAGTTTGACCTTGTCATCAATCGAGTCTCGCGCCGTGAGTACAAGTACGGGCACAGAGGTATTTTTTCGCCGTATCCTCTGCAGCAGGTCGCCTCCGGCAAGACGTGGCAACATTAGGTCAACGAGTATCAGATCGTATGGATAGGCTTCCGTAAGTTCGAAGCCTTCGATGCCATCGGACGCAATGTCGACCGCGTACCGTTCAGCGGTCAGACCCCGCTGTACCAGCGCCGATACCTTTTGCTCGTCCTCAACGACTAAGATACGCATATTTTCTCGCGTCCTTATTAGCTGGAATTCACCTGAACGACGGCTGAACCACTGATGAAAATCTTTTCATCCTGCAGGCTCTGGATTCGAGGACTCGAGCGCGATGGGTAAATGAATACATTTTTATACAGCCTTTAGGCGGAACTCATGCTGCCCTTCGAACCTAGCTCCTGTGTTCAGGAGAATCTATGTTTAACACATCGAATCGCGCTCTCTTCCTCGCTTTTGCGCTACCAACTTTAGGCTCTGCGCTCGCCATCGCGCAAGGGGCTTCCTCCGTGAAGCTGATCCAGTCGGTCGACCTCCCCGGTTATTCCGGCGACTTTGATCATTTCGCCGTCGATTTCGACCGGAATCGCTTGCTCCTGGCTGCGGAGGACCATGGCACCCTGGAGGTCTTCGACCTTAAGACGTCTGCCCATCTGAAGACAGTGAGCGGGTTCGGAAACCCTCATAGCATTCTGGTTCGGAAAGGCGCGAATACAGTCTTTATCACGGACAGCGAGAAACAGGGAGCGACGATCCGGGATGCAGACAGCTATGCAAAAAAACAGTCCGTGTCATTGACTCCGGGCTCGGATACATCAAAGTACGATGCGTCAGCGAATACCCTCTACGTTGTGACAGGCGGTAAGGACGTCGATATGAAGACCGCGAACCTGGAAGCGGTCAACCCGGATACGGGGGCGAAGCTGGGATCGATTACGTTCCAAGACAACCATGTTGAGGCGATGTCGTTTTCCGACGGGGACCCTCGTCTCTTTATCAATCTCACGCAAACCAACACGCTTGCGGTTGTCGACCGTAAGGCCATGAAGGTTCTCAAGGTATGGCCTGTGCCTCCGGCAAAACAGAATGCCATGGTCGCCTTCGATCCTGCGCAGCATCGGCTCTATGTCGTTTGCCGCGATCCTGGAATGGTGGTGGTGATGAACTCGGACACAGGCGCGGTCGTAAGCACGCTCTCAGCGCCGCTTCGCTCCGACGAAGTGCAATATGACGCGACCGCACGGCGGCTGTATGTTCCGGGAGGTGAAGGGTACATGGGGATCTACGATACGAGCGATCCGGATCACTTGAAGCTTGTCGAAAAGGTGAAGACAGAACCTGGTGCAAAGACAGGCGTACTGATTCCGTCGCTGCATCGGCTCTTCCTGGCTGTCTCGCCGGGAGAGACGAAAGCAATGGCAAAGATCCTGGCCTACGAGACCAAATAACGAATCTCGCAAGCTCTGCACCTGTTTCCGCTACGCCTCCCGTGGGGTGAGAGCGGAACTATGGGCACTCGCGAATGAGGAATGTAGTGACAACCGTGATGAAACATCTTATACATTTCGCTCTCGCATTGTTCGGTGTCGGTAGCTGCCTGAGTTCGGGGATGCCGGCTCAAACTACGGCGGCTGCCTCGGCTCCGATCACCCTTGAGGATGCCATTGCGCGGGCACGAAGCGCAGATACGGCCTATGCCGCAGCCCAGGCAGCTGCCGGCATAGCCCAGGCGCAGAAGGGAATTGCACGATCGGCTCTTCTCCCTGGGCTCACCTATCACAATCAATTTCTCTACACGCAGGGGCAGAGTTCGGACTCGACTCAATCGGCCTCTGCGGTCCGCTTTGTGGCGAACAATGCCGTTCACGAATACATCAGCCAAGGTTCGGCAACCCAAACGATAGGCGGCGCAAGCATCACGGCATATCGCAAGGCAAAAGCCGATTACGCCGCAGCACACGCGCTCCTCGAAGTAGCAAGACGCGGCCTGGTGGCAGCGACCATTGGAAATTATTATGGGATGCTTGCCGCACAGGCGAAAGTGGTCGTCGCGCAGCGTGCGCTGGCTGAAGCTGAGCGCTTTCGCACGGTGACGCAACAGCGTGAACGCGGTGGGGAAGCTGCACATGCGGACGCAGTGCGGGCTGACTTGCAGGTTCAGCAACGACAGCGTGATTTGAACGACGCCGTTCTCGCCGCGGATAAGGCGCGCCTCGATCTTGGCGCGCTGCTTTTTCCGGACCCTTCGACGCCATATCAACTGGCTGCGAATCTGGACGCACTCCCGTCCTTGCCGACTCAGATCGAAGTGGAGGCGGCCGCGAAGGCGAACAACCCTGATCTGCGAGCTGCACTTGAGCAGCTGCGATCGGCGAACCTTGATGTGGCGGCATCGCGTTTTGGCTACACGCCAGATCTTGTGCTCAATGTGACCTACGGTATCGATGCACCACAGTTTGCGGTGCATGGACCCGGTGGCGTGCGCAACCTCGGCTATTCGGCTTCCGCGACTCTCGACATTCCTCTCTGGGATTGGCTGGCGACGCATCAGCGCGTGCGACAAAGTCAGGCCCGCCAGGCTCAAGCGCGCGTTGACCTAACCGTCACGCAGCGACGCCTGCTGGCCTCTCTCCATGAGCTCTATGATGAGGCGGCAGTCTCCCAGAAGCAGCTTGCTCTTCTAGACGAGAGCGTTGCGACGGCTACCGAAACGTTGCGTCTGACAAATTTGCGGTATACAGCGGGTGAAGGGACGGTACTTGAGATCGTCGATGCCCAAAGCTCTCTTGTCCTTGCCGAATCGGGCAGGACGGATGGCCTCGTCCGCTACCACACCGCATTGGCCAATCTACAAACACTGACAGGAAAGATGCCATGATGCGAAGACTATGCAAGACCAGCTCCGTTTCTGTTCTCTCATCGGTTACCACTACCGCCGTGCTGGGGTTTGCTCTTGCAGTTGCAGGCTGTAAGAGCAAAGAGGCGGACGCTGCGGCAGAGGTGTCAGTACAGGCGGAGAAGGCTGAGAAGAAGGCGCTTACGGAATATGTTTCGGGCGATACGGTGCTGACGCCACTGGCGCAGGCGGCTATTGTGCCGAAGATCTCGGCTCCGGTGCGACGATTTTTAGTGCAGCGCGGCGCGCATGTCCATAGCGGTCAGCTTCTTGCGGAACTTGAAAACCGCGACCTGATCGCAGCGGTACATGACACCCGCGGAGCTCTTAGCCAGGCCGACGCGACTTACACTGCGACTACACAGGCTGCCGTTTTGGAGGACATGCAGAAGGCAAAACTCGATGTCGAGCAAGCTAAAGCAAACCTCGACGTGCAGCAGAGCGTCTTCGATTCACGCGAAGCGCTCCTGCAACAGGGAGCGATACCACGTCGAGACCTGGAGACGGCGCGTGCCGCTCTCGTGCAGTCGAAAGCGGCGATGGACATTGCGGAACAACACCTTCGATCGCTGAACTCCGTCAGTCAGAAGGCAACGATCAAAAATGCGGCAGGCGTTCTCGATTCTGCCCAGGGAAAGTATGAGGCGGCTCAGGCTGGTCTCACCTACTCCGAGATCCGCTCCCCGATCGATGGCGTCGTTACCGATCGTCCTTTGTTTGCCGGGGAGATGGCCAATGCGGGGCAAGCCATTGTCACGGTGATGGATGTCTCTTCCTTGATTGCCAAGGTACATCTCTCCCAGGAGCAAGCGAGCGGCATTCAGAAGGGAGCGACGGCAACGCTCAACGTCACAGGTAAGTCCGACCCCATATCGGGCACGGTCATGTTGGTGAGCCCTGCATTGGATCAAGGTTCGACGACGCTGGAAGTGTGGGTGCTCGTTAAAAACAAGGATGCAGCCTATAAGGCCGGTATGCCGGTTCACGTTTCCATCGCGACACGCACAGAACCGGATGCGATTGCCATACCGAATGAGGCTTTGATCTCAACCAAGGCAGGCAAACAGGCCATCATGGTGATTGGATCGGATGGTATCGCCCGGCAGAAGGAGGTAACGACCGGGATCACCGACGGACACGATACGCAGATTCTCCACGGGGTGAAAGCAGGCAGCCAGGTGATCACGAAGGGCGCCTATGGCATGGACGACGGTACCAAAGTGAAAGTGGTGGCCGCCGATGGGGAAGAGGCAGAACAGGGAGCGGCGGATGACGAGAAGCCTTCTGCGACAGCGCCTCAGAAAGGCGACCAGAAGTGAGAGAATCCATCCATACTCATGCGGAGAGCCCATCAGATTTTTGGGTGACGCGCCATGCGACCACGATTCTTTTCTTCATCATCGTGCTTAGTGCGGCGGGAATTTATCTCTCCGCCCGCATCCCGATCTCTGTATTCCCGGAAACAAATTTTCCACGGGTCGTTATTGGAATCGATAACGGTGTCATGCCGGTTGAGCAGATGCAGGTTACGATCACCAAGCCCATCGAAGACGCCATGAACTCGGTGCCGGGCCTTCAGACGGTGCGCTCGAACACCAGTCGCGGCTCAGCTGAAGTCAGCCTCTTCTTCGATTGGAACGTGGACATGTTTCACACGCTTCAACTTGTCGACGCCGCGTTATCCAAGGTTCGCCAGACTCTACCTGCAACCGCGGTCATCACGACGAACCGGCTGACGTTCGCTACCTTTCCGATCCTGGGCTATAGCCTCACCTCTGATACGGTTCCACTCACAAAGCTCTGGGAGTTGGCGACCTATGAACTCAAGCCCTCATTGAATCGGCTGCCCGGCGTAAGCACGGTCGTCATCCAGGGGGAGCAGATCCCGAACCTGGAGGTTGCTCCTGAGCCTGCGAAGCTTGTCGCTTCGGGTGTGACCATCAGCGATATTCTCAACTCCATTCAGCTCACGAATCTGATCGACTCCCCAGGACTCTTTCAGACGGAGCATGAACTTGTCTTGGGACTCGTTGGGGCGCAGGTTCACGACGCGGCTCAGCTTTCGCAGGTGGTGATCAAGAATACGGCCGCCGGCATCCCTATCCGGATCTCTGATGTCGCCATCGTGAAGCCGTCGATCGAGCCGCACTACACGATGGTCCGCGCAAACGGTAAGCCCGCGGTGCTCATCAATATTGCCCGGCAACCGTCCAGCAATACGGCTCAGGTCGCCGATGAAGTGACTGCCGAGGTCGAGCGCCTACGCCAGTTGCTACCTCCAGGCGTGACGTTGCAGCCGTACTACGACCAGTCGGAGCTTGTTCGCGAGAGCATTGGTAGTGTGCGCGATGCGATCCTGATCGGTCTCGTGCTCGCCACAATTATCATCATTGTCTTTCTCCGTGATTGGAGATCGTCTCTGGTCGCCGGTCTGGTTATTCCTACGACCATCGCGATTACCTTCGTGTTGCTTTATGTGCTTGGCGAGAGCTTCAACCTGATGACGCTTGGCGGCCTTGCGGCGGCAGTGGGACTTGTGATCGACGATGCGATCGTGGTCGTGGAGAACATCGTGCTTCACCGACAGGCAGGGGAGGGAAGAGTCGAGGCGATCCGCAAGGCACTGCATGAGATCACCGTTCCGCTCATCGGATCGACGATTACGCCGATCGTTGTTTTTCTGCCGCTTATCTCGGTCCAGGGCGTGACGGGCAGCTTCTTTCGGGCGCTTGCGGTTACGATGACGGTTGCATTGCTGGCATCGCTGATGTTGGCGCTCACATGGACCCCCGCGTTGAGCGGGCTGCTGTTGCGCTCCAGGGCAACTTCTGAAGCGAGACATGAACATGGCCGTCCCGCGGTTCATCATCAGGAGAGCGGCTTTATGCTCCGCATTCTTGACGCGCATGGCAAGTTGCTTCGGCGGGCACTGGAGCGTCCCATGCTGCTCTTTGCCGGCTGCGTCGTTCTTCTGGTAGGAGTATGCGCAGGTTATACCGCGCTTGGCTCCGATCTGCTTCCCGAGATGGACGAAGGCGGTTTTATCCTCGACTACATCATGCCTCCGGGCAGCTCGCTTGCGGAGACAAATCGTGTGCTTCAGCGCATTGAGCATATTCTGCAAAAGACAGACGAGGTGGAGAGCATCTCCCGGCGCACAGGTCTCCAGATGGGCCTGGCCGCGGTGACCGAGGCGAATACCGGTGACATCACCGTCAAGCTGAAAAAGAAACGGGATCGTGGGATCGATGAGGTCATCGCAGACCTCAGGGCCGAGATCAAGAAAAGCGAGCCACAGCTCGATATCGAATTCACACAAGTGTTGCAGGATATGATCGGCGACCTTTCCAACGCGCCGGAGCCGATTCAAATAAAGCTCTTCAATGAAAATCCAGAGACGTTGGATGAGGTTGCGACCCGGGTTGCCGATACGATCAAGAAAGAGAACGGTGTCGTCGATGTCCTGGACGGGCTTGAGAACACGGTGAGCGGGCCTGCGGTCTCCTTTCAGGTCAACCCATCGATTGCGTCACGTCTTGGCTTCACCGCGGAGGAGGTCTCCGTCGACACCACGGCGGTTGTCGAAGGCGTGCCTGCAACGGTCCCCATGATCTCCAACGGTCATCCCTATACGATCCGCGTTCGCTTTCCTGAAGCGAATCGCGCTTCGCTGAGTGCCATTGAGAATACGATCTTCAATAGCAGTTCGGGGAAGCTTTCAACCCTACATGCCTTGGCAGAAGTGCAACAGTTGCCCGGCCAACAAGAGATTCGCAGAGAAAACCTTCGACGCGATGTGGTCGTCACCGGGCGTCTCGAAGGCTCCGATCTGGGCTCCGCCGTGGGACGAGTACAGGTTGCGGTCAAGGCTCTTCACCTGCCGCAGAGTGTTCGTGTCTCCTATGGCGGGACCTATGAGGAGCAGCAAAAGTCCTTCAGTGAACTGACTCGCGTCCTGATACTTGCACTCGTTCTGGTCTTTGGTGTGCTGTTGGCTGAGTTTCGCAATCTATCCGCTCCCTTCGCCATTCTCGCCTCGTCAGTGTTGTCGGCCTTTGGGGTGGTGTTCGCACTTCTTATCACGCGAACAACCTTCAGCGTCGCTTCCTTTATGGGATTGATTATGGTGATTGGAATCGTGGCGAAGAACGGCATCCTCTTGCTCGACGCGGAGTCCCGCTTCCGGTCTGCGGGCTTCGAGCCTGAAGAAGCGATGCTTCAGGCCGTTCGACGGCGCCTTCGTCCCATTCTTATGACGGCACTCGCAGCAATTACGGGAATGCTCCCACTGGCCTTTGCTCTGGGCGCCGGGTCTCAGATGCTGCAGCCACTTGCGATCGCAGTCATCGGTGGTCTGCTGGTCTCAATGGTTCTGTCGCTTGTGGTCACTCCCGTTGTTTATTACCAGCTGACTCGTCGCAGCCATCGGGTTCCTGTTGAGTCGCTGGTCGAGCATCGATAGTTGGCCTATCATGAACGCTTGTTTATGTAGCTTTTATGTAGGCTTCACTGCATCTTGTCCAGTATGGACTGGTTCTGAGATGAGCTTTGGAATGGAGACGAGATTATGTCACAGTCATTGCCGGTAACCGCGGTCTACGAGGCCAGGCAATCTCTTCTGGGGCGGGTAACCAGCTTCTTCGTGTATCTCTTTGAGCGGATCATGCCTGATCCGTTTGTCTTCGCGGTTCTGCTTACTTTTGCTGGAGCCATACTTGCCCGTGTCCTTGCTCCTGGCGCCACGGCCCCAAGCATCGCTTCAGCATGGTACGGAGGCGTCTTTGCCATTTTTGCTTTCGCCTTCCAGATGGTCATCATGCTGGTTGCCGGTTACGCTCTGGCGGTTGCTCCTCCCGTTCAGCGTTTCCTTGCGCGCATTGCAGGCTTCGCCTCCACACCGCTCTCGGCGATTTCCGTCACTGTCGTCGCCAGCATGATTGCTTCGTGGGTGAACTGGGGCCTTGGGCTCGTCACCGCGGCGCTGTTGGCGCGCGAGATGGCAAAGCGCATCCCCGTGGACTTCGGCTGGCTTGTCGCCGCCGCTTACACCGGTTTTGTGGTTTCTACCGAAGGACTTTCCGGTTCGATCGCGCTCTCTCAAGCAACGCACGGCTCTGCACTCAATATCGTCGAGAAGGTGACGGGGCACGGGCTTCCGCTTACGCAGACCGTCTTTACGGGCTTCAATCTGATACCTTGCCTCGTGCTTTTAGTGATCTTGCCCATTCTCTTCCGGTCGCTAGGGCCTGCGGCGCAGGAGGTTGTAGTTGCAGACCCGGATCGTCTGCGTCAGGAGGACAGCCAGCGCGACACGAAAGAGCGTGGGAAAAACCTGGGCGCAACGCTGGACAATGCCTGGCTTTTTAACCTGCTCCTGGTGGCCTTGGGCATCTTCGCTCTGATCACCGTATGGCGTCACAGCGGGTTCTCCCTCGATCTGAACTCAGTCATCGTTTTGCTGCTGCTCGGAGGTCTCCTGCTGCACTGGCGGCCCTCGGCCTATATTGCGGCGGTCAAACATGCCGCTCGCATCAGCGGCTCTCTTATCCTGCAGTATCCGCTCTACGGCGGCCTCATGGGGATTATCACCACGACCGGGCTTGCAGGCGTGCTCTCAAAGGCATTTATCCGGTTCTCTACAGCGCATACGCTACCATTCTTTACCTATCTGACCTCGATGATCATTACGCTCTTTGTTCCGAGCGGTGGCGGTCATTGGGCCGTGCAGGGCCCCTTTGCTGTTCCTGCCGCGCAGGCGCTGCATGCCTCATTGTCTGGCACCACGATGGCCGTTGCGATGGGAGAGTCCGTGGCCAATATGCTGCAGCCATTCTGGGCGCTGCCCATCCTGGCGATCGCCGGCATCAAAATGAACCGCATGATGGGCTTCATGGTCGTCACATTCGCGGTCTCCGCAATCGTATTTGGCCTCTCGCTTCTCTTTCTGGTGCCTACCTCTTAGCCATGCCTGGCAAAGGACAACTCATGAAATGCTTATCTCTGCTCAGCTCAACCCTGGTGTTCTCCAGCCTTTTCTACGCGGCTCCTCCACAGGGCGCACCCGGTCCAAGCTACAAGCCCGTTGAGACCTGGAAGCTTGGCGGCGACGGCAGTTGGGACTATCTGACACTCGACAGCCCAAATCATCTGCTTTACGTAGCTCGCCTCAACCGGGTGATGGTGGTGAACATATCAAACGGAGAGCTCTTGGGGGAGATCGGCGGTCTCGAACACGCGCATGGCGTTGTACTCAATGACAACGGCAGGACGGGCTATATCAGCGATGGGGGCGCCGCACAGGTAGTCGTGTTCGATCGTTCCAGCTACAAAACCATCGCTACCATCCCAACCGGGAAAAACCCGGACTCGCTTTTGATAGAGCCGGTATCGCACCGCCTCTTCGTATTCAATGGGGCGAGCAAAAGCGCAACGGTTATCGATAACGATACAAACAGTGTGCTGGCAACTATCCCATTGCCTGGAAAACCGGAGTTTTCCGTTGCCGGCGAGGGGGGAAACGTCTTCGTCAACATCGAAGGAAGCAGCCAGATCCTTCGCATCGATGCGTCGTCGCTAAAGATCACGAGTTCATGGCCCCTGGCGCCTTGCGAGGGGCCTTCCGGGCTTTCGATGGATGCCATTCACCATCGACTGTTTTCGGTCTGCGACAACAGAAAGATGGCTGTGATTGACAGTATCTCTGGAAAGCTGGTTGCCACTGTGGCGATTGGCGAAGGGCCGGACGCAGTTGTCTATGATCCAGTCCGGTCAATGATTTTTAGCTCCAATGGCGAAAGCGGAAATCTTACGGTCGTCCAGCAGGTGACCCCGAATCGTTATGTCACGATTCAGACCCTTCGAACGAAACTGGGGGCGAGGACCCTGGCCGTCGACTCGGCGTCCGGAAGACTGTATACCGTGTCGGCGGATCTCGGACCAAAGCCGGCAGCTACGGCAGCGGTTCCAAAACCGAAGCCCGCGGTAGTCCCTGACAGCTTTGTAGTTCTCGTCATCAGCCAATAGCCGTTCATAAAGGCACGCAAACGCCCCCCGGTGCGGTGCAACTTTTGGTTGCCTGCAACTGGAGGAAGGCCTATGCTTTCGGGCGGCTGAGATGGTGCATTGATGCATTCGAAATCGTGTGAACGCTTTTTTATGTTTGCTTTAGTCGATCTTCATTTTGCGGCTCCTAAATGGCAGAGTTCCAATTTGGGGCCAGGGAAGAGCGCTAGACGAGCCAACCCTCGATAACACTCTTCACGGCCGAGCCAAGAGGTCTTCCATGAACGGTTTCATCCGTAACTTAAGCAAAGTAGCTTTGCTCATCGTGATGTCTATCGCATCGCAAGCATTTGGCCAGGTTTCCACGGGCACCATTGCAGGTACCGTGATTGACGTAAGCGGCAGTGTCACCCCTGGAGCTTCGGTACGGGTGACGAATAGCGCCACCGGCATTGTGTCAGAGACCAGAACCAGCTCCAGCGGTCTCTATTCCGTGCCGAATCTGCAGCCGGGGTCTTATAACATCTCGGTCTCTGCTGCCGGTTTCTCCGAGCAGCTCGTCAACGATATTCAGGTGCGTGTGGGCGCCGAACAAGAGGTCAATTTCACGCTCAGGCTCGGTGAAGTTACCGAGAAGATTGTTGTCATGACCGGGGCACCCGATATCGATCTTGTGAGCTCAACGACGATGCCTGTCGTTGGCGAGCGCACGATCGTAGATCTTCCTCTCAACGGTCGTGATTGGACGTCGCTCGCTAACCTTCAGCCTGGTGTCGCTGGAGTTCGCACCCAACCGGCAGTTGCCGTCAGCAATCAGCGGGCGAATCGTGGCGTAGGAAGCCAGCTTACGGTCGGAGGCGCACGACCACAGCAAAACAACTACCGTGTCGATGGCATAAGCATTAATGATTACTCGAACGGCGGTCCTGGCGGCGTCATCGGCTCAAATCTAGGGGTGGACGCCATTCAGGAGTTCTCGGTCGTCACAAGTAACGCCACTGCCGACTATGGGAAGAGTGCAGGCGGCATTATCAATGCCGTCACGAAGACGGGCGCTAACAAATTGCACGGAAGTGTTTATGAGTTTCTTCGCAACAGCGCCCTTGATGCTCGCGATGAGTTCGACCTACCTGGACAGATCGCCCAATTCCGCCGCAATCAATTTGGTGCTTCTGCGAGTGGCCCTATTGTTCGCGAACGCACGTTTGTCTTCGGAGACTATGAGGGGCTTCGCCAGTACAAAGGCATCAATGTAACGAGCAATGTTCCGAACGCGGACGCCCGCAGCGGCCTGCTTTGTGTCAATAGTGCATGCGCGAGCAAAGTGAAGAATCCTGTCAGCCCAACCGTTGTTCCGTATCTCACGTTTTACCCTTTGCCAAACGCCGGTACTGTCAATAGTCCAACCAGCGACATAGGAACATTTGCCTATAACACCCCCCAGATCAGCCACGAGAATTACTTCACAACACGCGCCGACCATAAACTGTCGGACAAGGATTCATTGGCCGGCACGTATTTCTACGACAGCGGTGACCTCGAGTCACCGGACCCCTTTGGCGTTCGCGTTACCGGCAACATCGCTAAACGGCAGCTCGCAACGATCGGCGTATCGCATACCTTCAGCGCGTCGCTGCTGAACTCCATCAAGTTTGGTTATAGCCGCGTTGTTTCGATCGCTCCGACCACGCTATCGGCAATCAATCCGGCGGCGGGAGACGTCAATCTCGGTTTTGTTCCCACTCTTCCTGTCGGCCTGATCAACATAGGAGGGGTCTCCAACTTCCAGGGAGGTCTCAAGGCGACCGGCGAGTTCGATTTTCATCTGAACTCTTATCAGGTCTACGACGACGTCTATCTAACCCGGGGCAAGCACGCCATCAAGATGGGCTTTGCCTTCGAGCGTCTCCAGAATAACCAGCTGGGTACCTCAAATCCCAACGGCCAGTACATCTTCTCCAGCATCGCCACTTTTCTCAGCGCTACTCCTACGAGCTTCAATAGTCCGATTGCCCAGGGTACGTCGCCTCGCGATCTCCGCCAATCTGTCTTTGGCGGTTACATTACCGATAACTACCGGATCTCTCCTAACCTAACCCTGAATCTAGGCATCCGCTATGAACCCGTCACGGTTCCCACCGAGACTGCCAATCGCATTGCTGTTCTACCAACTCTGACATCCGTAGCGCCGCGGCTCGGCAGCCCATATTTCCAGAACGCCAGCTACACGAATATTGCGCCTCGCGTTGGTTTCGCCTGGGACCCGTTTGGCAAGGATGTAACCTCTGTTCGCGGAGGCTTTGGCCTCTATGACACTCAGACCTTGAACTACTTGTATGAGGGTCTCTCCATCTTTACGGCACCCTATCTTCTTCTTGGGAACATCACCACCCTTGGGGCGGGTGATTTCCCGAAAAATGCCTATAGCAAGATGAATGCTGCTGGAGCCTCAGGGCTTCGTTATGCGTATGCGGACCAGAACCCTAAGCGCGGCTATGTCGAACAGTACAGCCTGAATGTCCAACAATCTCTATCGTACGGTTTCACGCTGCAGGTAGGGTATGCCGGTTCACGAGGCATCCATCTCCCCTATCGCGTCGATGACGTCAACACCGTCCAGCCGATCCGCGACGCTCAGGGCTATGGGTTCTTCGGTCCAAACTGCACTGTTGCGGCAAACTGCAAGACCGCGGCGCAACTTAATGCCACGAAGCTCAATTCCAACATCGGTCAAATAAGCGCCGTCTTTATGACCGGCTACTCACATTACAATTCCCTCCAGGCCAGCCTGAATAAACGGCTCTCGCACAGCACACAACTCGGGATCTCCTACACCTGGGCCAAATCGATCGACGATGGTTCTTCTTCCACCTTCGGAGACACCTTTGCCAACTCGGTCTCCAGCCTTCCTCTTTGGGCGCCGGACCGCCGTCGCGCCATCTCGGACTTCGTCGTTGCGCACAATCTCGTCCTGAACTATCTCTATGAACTGCCCAACGTGCGTGAGACGATGCTGGGTTCGGCTCTTCTCAATGGCTGGCAGTGGGGCGGTATCTTCCAGTTCAGCACGGGCGAACCCTTTACACCTCTGATCAGCGGCGATCCCCTCAATCTCAAGAGCGCCGATGTCTTCGCCTTCCCAGACCGTCTCACCAGTCCGGGATGCTCGGGCAATCCCACGCAATCCTTCACCGCCATCAACCGGGCCTTCGTGAAGACCCAATGCTTTGCCTTTCCCGCAGTCGATCCAGCCACGGGCTACACCCATCTTGGGAACGCTGGTCGTAACTCCATCATTGGCCCGAGGCTCTCCGAGTTCGATACCTCACTGATAAAGAACACTAGGATTCGCGCCATCTCTGAAAGCTTCAACCTTCAGTTTCGAGCCGAGCTCTTCAATGTGCTCAATCATGGCAACTATGGCCCCCCGCCAAAGGCGGGAACGCAATTGTTCGGTGCTAACGGCGTCGCACTCTCCCCCGCGAGCGCCGGCGTCATTGTTGGTCCTGCCGCTACCAGCTCGCGACAGGCTCAGTTCGCACTGAAGGTGCTGTTTTAGGTTTGCGGAGGCTCACTGTGCGATGCCGAACCCGTCCCGACGGCTGAATGCAATTTCATTCGCTCTTCAGCCATCACTCATCTGCCACAGCCATCTTGGAGAAAGCCATGGACAGCAGGTATCTCAATTCTTGTAGCAAATACACCCGGGAGGAACAATGAAACGTATCGCCACCATTCTTTGCCTGGCTCTTGCCGCTCTAACCGCCAGTTCAGCTTTCGCGCAGGACACACGGGAGCAAGCGATTGCCGGTATGCGCAAAGTAGATCCTAAGGAGATGGACGCCTCCTATACAAAGCCAGCGCCCTTTGCTCAAAAGCTTGTTGAGGAGGCTCTCGCTAAGCATCCCGAAGTCATCCTGATCGCCATCCATGCGCAGCCTCCTGGCCACAAGAACCTCATCGTCGCATCGAATTTTGGACGCATCGGTAAAATCGGCGACGACGATGATCTTCGCTGCATCCGGACCGGCAAGAGCAACCTCGAGCTCAACTCCACAGGCAAACATTTTGAAGACGAACTGATCTTGCTGGATGCATCCGGTAAAACCATAGGGGCGCTCGGTGTCGTCTTCAACTACAAACCTGGTGACGATAAAGCCGCGCTTGCCAAGATCGCCGATCAAGTCCGCGACGAGATGAAGGAGCAACTGCCTTCGAAGAGCAAACTCTTTGGCCCGGCGAGCTAACCGCGAGTGTGAATAGCAGAGAACCCTGGCGCAGAGATCCGTGAGCATATCTGCCTCAGTCCCCCAACTCTTTGTACCGAGCAAGAGAGGGCTGAGGCTTTCCTGGAGCGAGTGTGAAGGACAGGAGGTCAACAGTGGCGGCAATTGAAGCAATTGTGCCACCAGTAAAGCCGCAGACCGGTGCAGAGCTGCTTGTGCGAGCTTTGGAACTTGAAGGAGTTGAGTATGTCTTCGGTGTTCCTGGGGAAGAGAATCTGGCTCTGTTGGAGGCGATTCGCACTTCGTCCATAAAATTCATCGTGACCCGCCATGAGCAAGTCGCGGGATTCATGGCATCCACCTATGGTCGGCTGACTGGGAAACCTGGAGTCTGCTTAAGCACTCTTGGCCCCGGAGCCACAAATCTTGTCACGGCCGCCGCCTATGCGTCGCTTGGCGGAATGCCGATGCTTATGATCACGGGTCAGAAGTCGATCTTTCACCGTAGGCAAGCGCGCTTTCAAATCGTGGATACGGTTGCCATGATGCGGCCTTTAGCGAAATCGGCATCTCAAATTATCGATGCCAGCAACATACCGACCCTTGTCCGAGACGCGTTTCGTACTGCGCAGTCGGAGAGGCCGGGCCCCGTTCACCTTGAGCTGCCGGAAGACATTGCTGCCACGGTCGTTCCCGTGCCTCACTTTGTCTCACCGAGTCCCCTTTATCTCTCGGTCGCCTCCGCAGTCTCCATCGCGCAGGCCGCGGCTGCGATCTCGCGGGCGTGTCACCCATTGATTGTGATTGGCGGTGGAGCGAACCGCCCAGGGCAGACGGCAGGTCTTTCTGCTGCGATCCGACTGCTTGGAATCCCGTTCTTCAATACGCAGATGGGCAAAGGAGCGATCAATGGGAACTCCGAGCTCTATCTCGGAACCGCGGCTCTCTCGACCGGCGACTATGTGCACCTTGCCATAGAACGTGCCGATCTCATCATCGCAGTCGGTCACGATACCGCGGAGAAACCCCCATTTCTCATGCGACCTGGCGGCCCAATTGTTATCCATGTGGACTTTTCCCCTGCAGAAGTCGATCGGATTTACTTTCCTCAAATTGAAGTAATCGGAGAGATTGCCGACAGCATGTGTCGGCTGGGACAAGAACTGGGCAGTCAGCATGCGAAGGACACTTTAATGTTCCCGGTCCGGGACCTTGTTCTCAAGCGCACCTCCGAGGGAAGCGACGATCCACGCTATCCGCTTGCCCCGCAGCGACTGGTTGCTGATGTACGCAAAGTTATGCCTAAAGACGGCATCCTCTGCCTCGACAACGGGATGTACAAGATATGGTTTGCGCGTAACTACCGTACCGATAGGAGTAACACACTCTTGCTCGATAACGCGCTCGCCACGATGGGTGCAGGGCTTGCTTCTGCGATGACGGCGGCGATGCTTCACCCCACGCGCCGGGTCATGGCCGTGTGCGGCGATGGCGGATTCATGATGAACTCGCAGGACATGGAGACGGCAGTGCGTCTCGGGCTCAATTTAGTGGTGCTGATTATTGAAGACAACGCCTATGGCATGATCCGCTGGAAGCAGAGAATCGACGGGTTCCCTGATTTCGGTCTGACCTTCAATAATCCAGACTTCGTTCGATATGCATGCGCATACGGCGCTACCGGAGCTCGCATTGCTTCCGCCGACGAACTCATCCCTGCCCTCGAAATGGCTTTTCAAGCAGGGGGTGTTCACCTTGTGGTTGCGGAGATCGACTATTCAGAGAACCATCGGGTGCTGGTCGACGAACTCAACTGCAAGAAAACGATGACCAGCAGTACCCCCGCTTGACGTTCTTTGTCCCAGGGATGCAGAAGAGGGCCCATGTTGATTACACAGGCATTTGATGGCGAGATCATAACCGAGATGTCTCCGGACGATGCCGCGAGCATCGAATCCAAATTGCATCGGGCCGTACAGGCATTTGCAGATCGAGCCAACTGGTTCCCGACGTATAAGCGGATGGAATGTCTCCGCCGTCTCGCTCGCCTCGTAGAGAACGAAACCGAGATGTTCGCCGCTCTTATTGCACGCGAAGGTGGAAAGCCGATCACAGACGCGCGGGTTGAGGTCGCTCGCGCGGTCCTTGGCATTCTCTCTGCGAGTGCAGGTCCCGAGCACCTCGCAGGGAGCGAGGTGCCGATGGGGCTGACTCCATCGTCGCAGGATCGTTGGGCATTCACGACGCGTGAGCCGATTGGGGTGGTGGTCGCCATCTCCGCATTCAACCATCCTCTCAATCTCATCGTCCATCAAATGATTCCGGCTATCGCTGCCGGTTGTCCTGTGATCGTGAAGCCTTCACCGATCACTCCGCTCTGTTGTCTGTGTTTGGTCGATTTTGCTCACGCCGCAGGAATTCCCGAAGCCTGGTGTCAGGCGGTTGTCCTCGAAGACAATGCACTCGCGGAGCGATTGGCGACTGATTCACGAGTGGCTTTTCTAAGCTTCGTCGGATCGGCAAAGGTTGGCTGGTCCCTTCGGTCGAAACTTCCACCTGGAACTCGATGCGCCTTGGAACACGGCGGCGCGGCGCCGGTGCTGGTAGATGAATCGGCCTGCTTGCCTGACTTGATAGAGCCGATGGTCAAGGGAGGGTACTATCATGCTGGCCAGATCTGCGTGTCCACGCAACGGGTCTTCGTTCACGAAAATCTGTTCGATGATTTTGTGACGCTATTTTCAGAACGCGTACAGATGCTGCGTACAGGCGATCCACTCTTGCCTGATACCGAGGTTGGCCCGCTGATTCTCCCCCGAGAAGTTGTGCGCGTCGAATCATGGGTACAAGAAGCAGTCGCTTCGGGAGGAACCGTAGCTGTCGGTGGAACGCGCCTCGGCGATCGATTGTTTCAGCCGACGGTCGTCCTTGAACCCTCGCCGGAGGCGCTTCTCTCCAGACAGGAGGTTTTTGGCCCCGTAACCGCTGTCTACCGGTTCTCCAATCTTCCATCCGCAGTTAAGGAGGCCGGGAATTTGCCCTATGCGTTCCAAGCGTCAGTCTTTGCACGCGATATCTCCGCTGCGCTGTGTGCCGCCTCTTCATTGAACGCCTCTGCGGTGATGATCAATGACATGACGGTTTTTCGAACGGACTGGATGCCCTTTTCGGGGTGGGCCCAATCAGGTCTTGGCGTAGGCGGGATTGGCCATAGTATGCGCGAGATGACTCGCGAGAAGCTGATCGTTCTGAAACGATGATCGGGCCTGCTTCGCGGGATGGGATCGAGGCTCTTGACCCGACTCAAGCGTGTTAGGCTCCATCCGAACTAAGGCATATGGTTTTTCACACCTCTTCCTACCCTTGGGGAGGGGTGTCTTTTTGTAAAGGCAAAGCGTTTTTGCCGATTGAATGCAGCCACGGCAGGGAGAGTCCACTCCTCGTCATTTCCACCGTGCAGATTTGGATTGCGAAACCACGCCAAGCAGGATCGCGTCCGGCTGAGTTTTCTGGGGTACGATTCCGGGTACCCAGTGGAAATCTTTGCTATCTTCCTTGTTTTCAATCGGTTCGATTCCCTGGGGGCAACCAATAGTGCATTTTCTTAGCTGCGTTGGGTAAGCTCACGCGCGGCAGAGATCAGGTTGAGTTAGTCGGCCCCATAAGAACAGCGATACCATTCGCTCGATGCTGGTTCGTCTTCGTGAAGTTCTATCCAGCGCACGGAATCATGAGCGCTGAAGATGAGAAGCAAACTCCCTAACTATTCGATCAATTGCTGCTGAAGTTGATTCCCTCCAAACGATTGGGGAGCCCGATGGCATCACGCAACTTGCGGTGTGGCTTGTTTCAGATCAGTCGGATTACATTCACGGGCAACCATTTATTCTGACGGCGGCATGTTGCTGTATCCGGGCTTATCGGTGCGGGTTAAGCAGAACAGGGATTGTCAATGCAAGGGAAGAAGACGGATGGTGAACAGAGAATGGTGAATCAGGAACGCAGGCTCCGCATGCGTCACGCCATGGAAGCGCAACAGTTGGATGTACTGATTCTTCGTCTGCCGGAGAATGTGTTGTTGCTGAGTGGGCACTGGCCGATGATTGGCGCTGCGTATCTGGTTTTTCCCCGTGAAGGAAAATCAGTTTGCATTGTTCCGGAGTGTTACCAGGCGGAGGTGTGCGCCTCTCTCGTTGAGTGTGAGGCGATCTACTATCCATTGGGCGGCGCACTGGATCCGCCGGCGGCCCTGGTCGTGAAGGATCTGCTGGCGCAGCAGATGAAGCCAGGGTGGCGCACCATTGGGTATGAGGGAGACTTCGAGACGGTTGCCCCTTCATGGAATGCGGCCGAAGGCCTGGTGCCCACAACCTCCTTTCAATGCCTACTCGCTGAGGCGTGCGAGGGAAAGACGCTCGTCGATGTGACACGGTTGATGCTCGAAGGGCGGGTGCGCAAGACAGCGTATGAGATCGTGCGGCTCGCGATTGCGAGTGAGGTCTCGTGTTTCGGCCTGGAGGCCTTTGAGCAGGCTGTCAATATTGGCATCTCTGGAGTGCAGCTTGCTGCCCTGGTGGAACAGGCGGTGATGGTGCACGGTACCGGGTATCGCGACAGTGTGCGCGTGAGAGCTTTTGCTCAAGTGACGACAGGGGCGACAGAGACAGCCTATGCGCATCGGCCGAACGTCATCTCCACCACGAGACCGATGGCCGATGGAGATATTGCGGTACTGGAACTTGGAGTCGTAGTCGATGGCTACTGGGCAGACCGGACGCGTGTTCGCGTCGCGGGGCGCGCGAGCGATAAGCAGATGAGGATCTTCGAAACGGTACGCGAGGCACAGGAGGCGGCGGTTGCTTCTGTGCGTGCCGGCGTACGCGCCAGAGACGTGGATGCCGCGGCCAGAGCCGTGATTGAAGAAGCTGGGTACGGCTCCAGCTTCCCACACATCACAGGTCACGGTCTTGGCTTTGGATATCACGAGCCGGCGCCCATTCTTGGGCCGCGTTCGGAGGATGTACTGGAAGAAGGTATGTTTACGTCAGTGGAGCCCGGCATTTATACGACCGCACATGGCGGTATTCGGATTGAAGACGATGTTGTCGTGACAAAAGACGGCGCACTGGTACTTGGAGCTTATAAGAAGGTCTTGCAGTAGGGGATAGCGGACGAAATCGATGTGAAATGGATCCGAGGTAGCGACATCGATCATCGATAAAGCCCCAAGGTCGGCGCAAGCAGAACGCCGGAGAGTAGACCGGCCATCAGTGAACCGACGATTTTGCCGCGTTCGGCGGCCGGAGACATTCCACCGGTCAGGCTTCGGTGTAGATACGGTAACAACCTCGTGTTTTTCCATGATAGCCATTTATGCTGAATGGCCACGCGCTCCTGAGGCGTGTGCAATGTGAAAGAGCAAATGACAAATCCATATCTACGCAGTCTTGCGGTGCTAACTACGTTGGCCGGCGTCACCCCGTTGTGGTCACAGTCAAACTGGGCTTCTTATGGGCAAGACCAGAGCGCCTCGCGATTTTCAAAGTTGACTCAGATCAACCCGGCCAACGTTGCAAGACTTGAGCGCGCCTGGACCTTTCACACTGGCGGGGATACTCAGAACGAAGGTACGCCGGTCATTGTGGATTCGGTTGTTTACATGTCGTCACCGAACGGGTACTTCGCCATTGATGGTGTCACTGGCGAACAGATCTGGAAATTCTCTGCCCAGGAGACTACGTTACGCGGCGTTGCTTATTGGCCCGGCAATAAGACCTCGCCCGCACGGATTATCGGCTCCGTCGAGAAGGGCCGCATCGTGGCACTGGACGCAAAGACCGGTAAGCCCGTACCCGAGTTTGGCGAAAACGGTTACCTCGATATCAAGTCCAAGATGACCTCACCTCCAGCCGTCTACAAGGACATGCTCATTCTGCCGACGACGGATACGCATGTCCGCGCCTGGGATGCCAAGACCGGCAAGATGGTGTGGAACTTCAACCTGGTACCGCAACCCGGAGAGCCCGGGCACGAGAGTTGGGACAACGATGCCTGGAAGACTACAGGCGGCGTCAATGTATGGGGGCATATTACGGTTGACGAAAAACTTGGCATCGCTTTCATCCCGACGGCGCCACCATCGCCGGACTATGTCGGTATCAGCCGTCCAGGCGACACTTTGTATGGAACCTCGCTGCTGGCGCTCGATGCCAATACCGGCAAGCTGAAGTGGTATCACCAGCTTGTCCATCATGATCTTTGGGACTTCGATTCCGCAGCGGCGCCCACCCTGGTAGAGATTAGGCAAAAGGGTAAGGTGATTCCAGCCGTTGTTCACATGGGAAAGACCGGCCTGATGTACATCTACGATCGCCGCAACGGTAAACCGATCTTCGGTGAAGAAGAGCGGCCTGTGCCACCGAGCACAGTCCCCGGCGAGAAGTCCTCTCCGACTCAGCCGTTTCCGATCAAACCGGAGCCGATCGCGCGCATCAGCATGAAGCACGAGGAGCTGCCGAAGAACATTACCCAGAGTTTGACCGACTATTGCGAGGGGCTCTGGAAGAAATACAAGCTCGAGGATGCGGTTCCCTTCAATGCGTGGAAACTCAACCAGGACGTTGTTGAATTTCCCGGCGCCGTCGGTGGCGGCAACTGGAATGGTGTCTCGTACAACCCGGCCCTTGGACTCGTCTTCACTAACGTGATGAACGCAGGCCAGTGGGGGCATATCGGCACCGGTGGGCCACGTTTCGGTGGACCTCGCCCAGGCGCCCAGGGTGGCGGCCGCCCGTCAGGTCCGCCGCCGGGAACTGGAGGGCAGCAGCCTTCCGGCCCGCCCGACCAGGAATTTGCAGACCGTCCTGCTACTGCGCCCACCGGTCCGCGCTACAGCAAGATCACGCCAGAAGGTCAGCGCTTCTGGCAGCCTGATACGCGCTACTCCTGCGCCCCGACTCCCTGGGGGGAGCTGGTGGCGGTCAACATCAATAACGGTGAGATCGCGTGGAGATCGACTCTCGGAGCGTTTCCAGAGCTTGAAGAGAAGGGACTCAAGACCGGAACACCGAATCTTGGCGGAGGCATTAACACTGCCGGCGGCCTCATCTTTATCGGAGCCACCGTTGACTCAAAGTTCCGTGCCTTCGATTCGAAAACCGGCAAAGAGCTTTGGTCTACAAAGATTGATGCGCCTGCGCACTCAATTCCCGCAACTTATCTCGGTAAGGACGGCCGCCAGTACGTGATTGTGTCTGCCGCCGGAGGTGGTTTTCTACGGGACCCAGTGGCTGATGCTGTTATCGCATTTGCTCTGCCGAAGAGCGCTGCCAAGCCGGCCGCGAAACATACGGCAGGAAAGTAGCGTCAAGCGTAGCGTTCGGGCAAGAAAAGGAGATAAGGCAAAGTGGGATTCCCTCAACAGAAGGAATCCCACTCAGAAGTATTGCGCTACCTACTCGGATGCCTTCTCCGGCAATGCTCCTGGTGCGGGTGGCGGCATGGCTATCGGTGATGCATCCGCATCAAGCTCCCCGAGTGCCCACTTGATAGCCTGGAGATACATCTCCTGGATCTTCGGGTTATCCCAGATGGAAGGCGCATGTCCAAAGGTGGAGTAGAAGACTCGTCCCTTGCCGTAGCTCTTTGCCCAGGTCAGCGCGTAAGGATAGTCTTCCGCCTTCACGCCGCGCTTGGGGTCGTTGTTCAGATGCGTTGTATCCAGGCGCATCAGCACACGGCTCTTCTCCGGAGAGAAGCCGTTGCTTTGATAGAACTCATCGCGCATCGTGAAGGTTGGTCCAAACTGCGCCATACCCGGGAACTTCGGGTCGGTGACGATTACAGGAGCTTCGATGGTTCCCCATGGGTGTTGATCGAAGCGTCCGCCGAGCAGTTCACCAAATTCAGGCCATGAGAGAAACGCAGTCGTTCCCGTGTGCGCTGCGACGAAGCCCTTTCCGGCATCGTGGACGAACCACAGCAGGTCTGTCTTCTGCGGTTCGTCAAGTGCGATCTCGCGGTGGCCGAGGAAGAAGATTGCATCGACGTTGCATAGGCTGGGGCCTCCGCTTGCAGGTTCGCCGGTTGTCATCTTCGGATTTCGCGAGATGATGTTGGAGTCTGTCCGAATCCAGGAGTCATAGGCTCCGGACTTGTAGCCGATCTCTTCAATCACCGCGATGGCATGGGCGATATCGTGCTGTGCGATGCCGTTGCGTGTGTCAGCCCAGATCAGCAGGCGCTTCTTCGGTGGGCCTGCGGGGACGGCCTCGGGAGGTGGCCCGGCAGGACGTACGCCTGTCCCTCCATTCGGTCCGCCAGGACGCAGCCCACGCACACCTGGTGCTGGACATCCTGAGTCCGCTGCAGCCGGTTGTGCATAGCCGATGACCGGTGCCGCGAGTACGGCTGCGATCACCGCGAACCGCAGATAACTGCTCTTACCCATTCCACCTCTCCTTACCTTCGCGCGCGTCTTCGTGTGCCGGTCGTGATGCTAGCACGCACGGCAAAGCTGATACCTTTTGTGAACGGTATTGGCACGGTAATTGTGTTGACACCTTAAAAACGCGCCGCCTAGCATCCGCTTCCGATTGAGAAACAGGACTGATTGTGCAAATGGCCAATCGGGTCAGGTTTTCAGCCAGTGTGAGGATGTGATGCAGACCAAAAAAAGAATCTACGTTTTACTCGTCGCAGTACTTTTGTGCTGCGCGTTTGCGGGGGCGCAGTCGTTGAACACCTCTCGAATCGGTGGCATTGTGCAGGACCCTACGGGCGCCGGCGTGCCGGGCGTCACGGTAGTGCTGACCCAGACCGAGACAGGCTTTACACGCACGGTACAAACGGCCAGCGACGGGGCGTACAGCGCACCCGACCTGCCGCTCGGCCCTTACAAGATCCAGGTCACCGTGCAGGGCTTCCAGACATCGACGATCACCGGCATTCTGCTGCAGGTCGGCAGTAATGCCGACGTGGATGTGAAGCTCTCGCTTGGTAGTGTCACGGATGTCATCACGGTCGAGTCAACCTCTGGTGTTTCCGTGGAAACAGTAAGCAATGGCGTCGGTCAGGTTATCGACCGGACGCAGGTAGTAGAGCTTCCGCTGAACGGGCGTGATCCAACACAGCTCATCGCCTTGGCCGGCGCTACTACGACCGCACCGGCAGGTGATCTGAATACAAATAAAAACTTTCCAACGATTACGATCGCGGTCGCGGGCGGTTTGCCGAACGGCGTAGCGTACGTCCTGGATGGTGGCAACCACAACGATGTCTTCAACAACCTGAACCTTCCGCTGCCGTTCCCGGACGCATTGCAGGAGTTCAAGTCGGAGACAAGCTCTCTGCCCGCGCAGTATGGCAATCATGCCTCGGCCGCGATCAACGCTGTGACGAAAGGGGGAACCAACCAGTTCCACGGCGATGTCTTCTGGTTTGTTCGCAACTTCATGTTCAATGCGGCGAACTACTTCAACTACGTCAATGGTGTGAAGACGCAGGACAACCTGAAGCGCAACCAGTTTGGCGGAGTACTGGGCGGACCGATCAGGAAGAACAAGCTCTTCTTCTTCGGAGGTTACCAGGGAACGATTGTCCGCCAACTCAGCAATCCGGCTTCGACTTTTGGTCCGACACCGGCGATGCTGGCGGGTGATTTCACCGGCTGCTATCCGATCACAGGTTCAACCAAGCTGACCGGACCGTATGCGGGCACTAATAAAACCAGTGCATCGAACCTCAGCCCTCAGGCGCTGGCGATCATCAACAAGGGAATCCCCATTGTTGCTAACAGCTCTTGCGGAAGCCTGAATGTGCGCTACTCGCAGAACTCAACCAGGCATGATGTGATTGCACGTACGGATTACACCATCAACGACAAGCAATCTTTCTTTGGGCGTTACCTGTTCGCTCGCTTCAACTCACCGGTTACGGTTGATCCGAAGAACCTGCTTACTGCAAACCAGGTTGGCCAGTTGAACCAGGTGCACGCGCTCACCTTGGGACACACGTACATCATCAGCCCGGCGTTGGTGAACTCACTACGGATTACGGCAAGCCGGACGCTCGGTCTTCGTTTTCTGGCGCCATTCTTCGATCCGCAGTCGGTGGGGGTCAATGYTTATACGAAGCCCGGTCTTGAAGGCTTCATCGGCATCAGTATCACCAATGGGTTCGCTCTTGGCCAGGGTGGTAATAATCCGGGCTACTTCAACACTGTGAAGTACCAGGTGGGGGATGACGTCAGCCTGACGCGGGGTACGCACTCGCTCGCGTTTGGTGCGCAGTATCTGTTTGCCTATATGAACACCGTCAACAATCGGCCAACGAATGGGGCTTATACGTTCAACGGCACAGTCTACGGCGCCAATACCGCGGGCTTTGCAGACTTCATGGTGGGCAAGGTCGCGAGCTTCAATCAGGGCAACGCCGACTACGAGAACGACCGCTGGAACTATGTCGCGCTCTATGCGCAGGACTCATGGCGCGCCAATAATCATCTGACTGTGAACTACGGTCTGCGCTGGGAACCATACATTCCGTTCTACAACGTAGACAGCCATGCACAGAACTTTGACATCAATCGTTTCAACGCCGGCGCGAAGAGTACACAGTACGCCCTTGCTCCTGCCGGTCTGACTTTTCCGGGAGATGCAGGATATCCGGGACGCTCCTACAACCGTGGCAACGTCATGAGCGGCTTCCAGCCCCGCGTCGGCCTGATCTGGGATCCATCGAAGGACGGAACCCTGTCGATCCGCGCCGGGTATGGCATGTTCTACGACTCTCCACAGATGTTCTTCTTCACCCGCTACTCCAACTCGCCGCCGTGGGGCCAGACGGTCAGCGTCAACAACGTTGACCTGGCAAATCCCTGGGCCACGTATGCGGGCGGAAACCCGTTCCCGGCGCTTGCCCATCTGACTCCGACCACACCGTTCGTCACGCAGGGCATCTACGTCAATGCGCCGCTGGACCTGAAGCAGATGTATCTGCAGCAGTGGAACCTTTCCGTTCAGAAGCAGGTAGGACGCTGGCTCTTTGGCGCAACCTATCTGGGGAACAAGACGACGCACTTGATGACGAGCTATGAGCTGAACCCGGCTACCTATATCCCAGGGACCATGACGGGTGCCTCCACGGACTGCGCCGGGATGCAGTCATCGTTACGTCCGACGTCCGGGGCATGCTCCACCACCGGCAATACGAATAACCGGCGTCGGTTGATCACCTCGAACCTGGCGAATGGCCAGTACTACTCCACGACCGGTCAGTTGGATGATGGTGGCACAGCCAACTACAACGGTACGCTGGTCTCAGTAAACCGCCGAGCCAAGACTGTGAATATGGTGGCCAACTACACCTGGTCTCACTGTCTGAGCGAGGCAGAGACGACGGAGCTAACTGGACCGTCGTACGTCATCCCTGGGAATCGTGCCGCCAGCTACTCCAACTGCGACTCGGACCGTCGTCACGTGGCTAATGTCTCGCTGATTCTGACTGGGCCACATTTCGCGGAGCGCTATGCCAATCTAATCTTTGGCGGGTGGGGGCTTTCCACCATCCTTACGGCTCGCAGCGGTGGGTATTACACCGTGACGACCGGCGTCGACAACGCCCTGACCGGCGTGGGAGGGCAGCTCGCCATCAAGTCAGGTAATCCATACGGTGCGATGACGAAATTCAGCGTAGCCAACGGATACATCACCAACGTCCTCGTGAAGTCTGGATTCACGTCTCCTGCGAATGGAACCTACGCCCTGGATCGTCCGCTCACGCTGCATGGGCCGGGCGCCTTCCAGCTCGATATGTCCCTGTCGCGCGAGTTCAGGGTAACCGAGTCGCAGAAGTTCCAGTTCCGCTGGGAGACCTTCAACGTTCCCAATAAAGCAAACTTCAATAACCCAACCAGCGCACTGAGCAACTCGCAGTTCGGATACATCACCACTGCGGGTGATCCGCGCATCATGCAGTTCGCCGGCAAGTACATCTTTTAGACGCTAACGAAGCACTACGTCTCAAGGCCTGTGCAGATGTCGCACAGGCCTTGGCTATTTAATCCAGGGATAGCACGGCATCTTTGCACTCAAAAGATTGGCCCCTGTGCGTATCGCACAGGGCCAGTAGGGACTGATTGGACGTCTTAGTAAGTCTGCGTGTTGTAAAACTCGCCGAACAGCTCCTGATCGGATGGGCGGTCTTCCGGAATGGGACGGCTCACCCAGGTGGTCTGCATGTAATGCTTCAGGGTGACGTTCTCATTGGTGATATTGCCACCCCAGATCCCGCAGCCCATGCTGGAGGTCATGGCCATGCCGTTGGTGAAGGAGCCTGAGTTGGCCTTCGACTGAGCCTGCCGCACCATCATGCGGCTTACGGGGGCCAGACGTGCAAGCTGATCAATGTGTTCGTCGTTGAATGAGTAGATGCCGCAGGAGTGTCCGCGCCCGCCGACTTTGTAGATCTCGGTCACCATCTTCAACGCGTTCTCCCATCCGCTGTATTTGAAGATGGAGAGCACCGGTGAAAGCTTCTCGCTCGAGAAGGGATACTGTTTGCCGATATGTTCCTCCGGAACGATCAGGAAGCGCTTGCCTGCGGGGATGGAAAACCCGGCCAGTTCGGCGATCGTGGCTGCCGGCCGCGCAATCGTCGGTGCGGTGCGATGGTTCTCGGCATCCCACATCACCGCCTGCAGCTTCACCTTCTCGTCCGGAGAGACCAGGTAGCCGCCCTCTTTCTGTAGCTGCTCCAGCAATGCATCGTAGACGGTGGCCTCGACGATCAGGTTTCCATCAGAGGAGCAGCCCGATCCGTTGTCGGAAACTTTGCTGAGGCGGGTGTTGCGCGCCGCTTCTTCCACATTGGTGGTCTCATCAAAGAGCATCGTGGCGTTGCCCGCACCGACGCCGTAGGCCGGTTTGCCGGAGCTGTATGCAGCCTTCACCATCGCCGGGCCGCCGGTCGCGATGGTCATGTCGCACTGCGCCATCAGCTCGTGTGCGACAGGAATGCTGGGTCGCTCCACCACCTGGAAGACATCTTCCGGTACGCCTTCGCGCCGCAGCACCTCGCGCATAATGTTTACGGTCTCGATGGTGGTGTTCTTGCTCGCCGGATGTGGTGAGAAGATGGCAGCATTCTTTGCCTTGATAGCAAAGATGCCGTTACCGGCTTCGGTCAGCGCGGCGTTGGTCACCGGCACCAGGGAAGCGATCACGCCAACGGGCTTGGCGTACTTCACCAGCCCCTTCTCGGGAACCTCTTCGATGATGCCCATGCTCTTCTGCCGCAGCACATCGCGCAGAATTCCGTGGATCTTGAATCGCTTGCCAGGACGGGTCTCCCGATCGCCCAGACCGCTCTCGTCGATGCTCTTGTTCGAGAGGCGGGTGAAGGTGTTCTCGTTCGCGATTGCCCAGCCGAGAGCCTGGCATAGGCGATCCACCTTTGCCTGGTCGTAGTCCTTGATGGCGTCCATCGCCGCGCGGGCTCGGGCCACCATCTCCTGGATCTCCTGCTTCTGTTCTTCGGTAATTACCTTTGGCGCCATACGTTCTCCTGAAGCATTTGCGTGTTACGACAGATCTCTTGGCGGAGGTCCGTCGTAGACAACTGGGACATGGATACGCATCGCCTTCTCTCGCGCCAGCTCTTCTGCTACCTCGGCACTAAGTCCGGCAACGCGTCCCACAATGAAGATCAGCCTGCCCATGATGGGCGGAAATCCAAGGTCGAAGAGCACAGCCGCCAGCACGCCGTCGATGTTGATGGGCAGCGGTTTGATCTTCTTCGCTACTGCGTCTTCGAGCGCCAGCATGAAGCGCACGCCGTCGCCGGCCAAGCCGAACTCATCGGCCATTCCGAAGAGCACATCCTTGCGCGGGTCAGTGCTGTGCTTACGATGCCCCATGCCGGCGAGCCGTTCTCCCCGGGAGCGGTACAGCTCAACCAGCTTTTCGGCTGCAGCTTCCAGGGGGATGCCTTCGGCCTTCGCCAGAGCGGTGCCCTCGGCGATGAGCTCCATACAGGCCATGCCCGCGCCGCCGTGCTGATCGCCGATGGCCAGAACACCTGCGGCAATCGCCGAGGAGACAGAGCCGCGATTGCCTGAGCAGGCGAGCCGGGCCGTTGCGGCTGAGGGCGATCCTGGACCGTGGTCTGCGGAAGAGATCAGGATGGCGTCCAGCAGCTTTCCTTCCTCCCTGCCGGGCATGCGCCCGGCATGCAGCAAAAAAATGGTCTCGGCGAAGCTTGCCCGCTGCATCAGTGAGCCGACTTCGTACCCTCGGATCCAGATGTTCGTTTCGTCGTAAGTTGTAATGCCTGTGCGCCAGGGCTCTACCATGTGCTCGTCTCCCGTTCGTGTTCGCCGCGATTCCGACTTCAAAGACAGCCTAAACCGGGCGACAACGGGTCCCACACGGCGAAAGCGGATCGATCAGGCACGTGATTACAGATTCAGAGCCTAGCACCGGATTTCCCCGAAAACCGTCCTTACCGTGGCGATACGGTTGCGTCATTGCTGGGCGAGAGAAGGTGGTGTTACGGTAGGTGCCACTTTGGAAGTGCTGCGTTTGCGGGTTGTTCCGCGGGCGTGCAACGGGGGCCCTTGAACCAGGCGATGGACGCGTGATTATCCAGGAAATGTCGAAGTCAGAGCGAGTTGTGGTTGTATCTTCCGAAGCGCAGAAGACGGGCTATCCGACGGCCTGGCTCTGCTGGTCTATCTGGGCTTTGGCTGCGTTGTTCTATCTCACCGGCTTCTACCAGCGGGTCTCGCCGGCGGTAATGACGGACGAGCTGATGCGCGCCTTTTCCATCGGCGCGGCCAGCCTGGGGAACCTTTCGGCGTTTTACTACTACTGCTACCTTGCGATGCAGATTCCAACCGGCATCCTCATCGACTCCTGGGGAGCCCGCAAGTTGCTGATCACCGGTTCCATCGCTGCCGGCATTGGCACGATTCTTTTTGCATCGACGGATAGCTTTGCCCTGGCATGCCTCGGTCGGGCCATTATCGGGGCGTCCACTGCCGTGGGTTGGGTAACGCTGCTTAGCTTGACGACCCACTGGTTCCCAGCCAGACATTTCGCCATGCTCTCAGGGCTAGGCTTGTTTTTCGGAAACCTTGGAGCTCTCTTTGCGCAGGTGCCTCTGCGGATTGCGATTCAGCATTTCGGCTGGCGGCCAGTTGTTTTTGCTTCGGCCAGTGTGGTTCTCGGTATTGGCGCTCTCTCCTTCTTCTTCGTCAAAAACGACCCTATCGACTGTGGCCACTGCAGTTATGCGCCACCGGAGGTACATCGCAGCGATGCCTCGGTAGTGGAGCGCCTGAAAGGGTTTGGCCGCATCTTCGAATATCGCAATACCTGGCTCATCTTCCTGGCGCAGGGCGGGATCGTCGGCTCCATTCTGTCCTTCACCGGCTTGTGGGGAGCGCCGTTCCTGCGAGCGCGGTTCGGATTGCAAGCCACGACCGCGGCTGAGGTTTGCTCCGTGATGATCGTCTGCTGGGCAGTCGCCAGTCCGATCTGTGGAGCGCTATCGGATAGGATCGGCCGCCGCAAACCGATTTACGTCGGGGGATGCATCGTGGCTGCGCTCGGCTGGACATCAATGTTCTATCTCGCGAGCCTGCCTCTGGCGGCCTTCGTCGCGATCTCGGCGGTAACCGCCTTCGCCAGCGGAGCGGTTGTCATCGGCTTTGCATATGCGAAGGAGTCAGTCCCTCCGCAGTTCCTCGGATCAATCTCCGGAACGGTGAACATCGGCAACATGGTTGGTCCCACGCTGCTGCAACCCGCCATTGGTCGGGTATTGGATCGTCACTGGACAGGGCAGCTCAATAAGGGTGTTCACGTCTATAACGTGCATGCGTACCAGCTGGCCTTCGCACTGATGGTCGGCTGGCTATGCGTCTCCGTCCTTCTGTTGAGCCTCACTCGCGAAACCCGATGCCGCCAGTCAGCATGAGAGAGCATGTAAATCTCCCTTTTGTCATCCCGTAGCGTAGCGAAGGGATCTGCTTTTACTTCCTCCTCCACGCAAAAAAGTGCGGAAGACCATTATGGTCTTCCGCAAGTAATTGTTAGGAGATGTTTCTCGTTATTCGCCGTTGCGATAGATGTCGTTGATATTCCAGTGTCCCGGCGTCGGCGTCGGTGCATTCTCCATGGGCACCTGGATCACCGTCGGCATATTCGACGCAATCGCTTCACACAATGCCGGCCCCAGCTCCGCGGCCGACTTAATATAGATACCCCTGGCGCCATAGGACCGCGCGATGTTGGCGTAGTCCACGTTGTAGGTCTCGCCGTTACACTCGAACAGGCATCCGAAACTCCAGCCGTAGTGCATCTTCTCCAGGCCGGCGATTGTTCCGAAGGCTGAGTTATCCATTACCAGCCAGATGCAGGGAAGTCCTGCTTCCATCGCCGTCGCCACAACACCTGGATTGCTGCTGAATGCTCCGTCTCCGATCAGCGCAACCGCAACGCGATCTGGCTGCGCACACTTTACTCCCAGAACCGCCGCTGGACCAAAGCCCATCGTCGCCAATCCGCTGGGCGTAATAAAGGTGCCCGGAACAGGGAACTTGAACTGCTGCGCAACTCCGTTCTTATTCCAGCCGACATCGGTCACAATGAAGCCGTCTTCCGGAACGGCTTTGCGCAGCTCTGAGAGGATGCGTTCAGGGCGCAACGGGTACTGATCCGACGCCCACTCATCGGCCCATAGATCGCTGAACTCTCTGCGGCCCGCGGCGATCTTCTCTCTCATGCCCGGCCGCGCTTTATGCGATCGTCCCTCGGCTGCATCGGCCAGAGCCGTGAGTGCCACTTTCGCGTCTGCGATGACACCCAGCTCTGTCTGATAGTTGCGGCCGATCTCGGCGTAGTCGATATCAATATGGATCAGCCGTGTCGGCGGAATGTCAAAGGTGAACTCTTTCTCCCAGGAACTGGAATTCGCTTCAGCCAAGCGTGTTCCCACCGCAAGAATCAGGTCGGCGGTGCGGCACATCTCATTCGAGACTGGAATTCCCCAGAAGCCGGTCTGGCCCATCACCAGTGGATGCTCTTCCGGCATGCACCCCTTACCCATCAAGGTGTGGGCGACAGGGATCTCCAGCGCCTCCGCCAGTCGCTGCAACTCTTTGGTGGACTTGGAAGAGATCACACCTCCACCGGCATAAAGTACCGGCCGCTCCGCGTTGGCAAGCGCATCGACGATATATTCCACCGACTCGGGATCTATCGCCTGTTTACTTAGCTTCGGCGGTGTCTTCGAGAACGATCCTTCTTTCAGATCGGCAGAGAAGATGTCCATCGGCACGTCTACCAGCACCGGCCCTGGCCTTCCAGACTGTGCCAGGTAAAACGCACGTTCGACGGCGCGCGGCAGATCTTCGACGCGATCGACACGATACACACGTTTACAGAACGGGCGGTAGATCTGGCTCTGGTCTGCGTCCGCATGCAGGTTTACCTCCTGGTGTGGATGCCGGCCGTAGTAATAGGAGGGCACATCCCCTGCAATTACCACCATAGGCACGGAGTCCAATGCAGCATTCGCGACGCCGGTCGCCGCATTGGTGAGGCCCGGGCCAAGGTGACTGAGCACCACGCCGACCTTGCCCGAAGCGCGCGCATAGCCGTCGGCGGCGTGAGCTGCCGTCTGCTCATGCCGCGTGGTGATGAATCGTACCTTCTGGTTCTTCCCCAGGGCGTCGAGCATTGCGATTACTGTATGGCCGCAGAGTCCGAATACAACCTCGACCCCCAGTACCTCCAGATAATCGACGAGCTGATAGGCGGCGATCCGGTGACCCTCTTTCGGCGGTGGCGGAGTCTTGGTCAAAACATGCCCGTAAGGTTTGGCGGGTGCGATCGGGGCGTCGTCGATTTTCAGAACCATAGAGCATGGATTTTAGGAGCGGGTTACTACTGTCTTCAACATTGTTACGGTGTTGGAACGGTCGGCCTTGTTTCGGCGGCTGAATCTTCTGGCACCGTTTCGCGAAGGTTGTGTACTATCGTGCGGTGCCAGTGAAACCGCAAAATATCGCCGAATCCGTCAGCTTCGACGACGCCGTCCGCCGCGAGTTGCAGAAGATCATTGCCAGCAAGTCCTTCCGCCAGGGAGATCGTCTACAGCGCTTTCTGAGCTACATCGTGGACGAGACGCTCGCTGGTCGCGGCGATCAGCTCAAGGAGTATCCCGTCGGCGTTGATGTCTTCAGCAAAGAGTCCAGCTTCGATCCGCGGATGGATCCCATTGTGCGTGTTCAGGCCCGCCGCCTGCGTATGCGCCTTTTCACCTACTATCAGGAAGAAGGGCAGGCCGATGAGCTTGTGATCGAGCTGCCCAAAGGTGGTTATGCTCCTACCTTCCGTATGGTAGAGCACGCTCCTAAGAAGCGTTCGCTGGCGCCGGCGCTTGTCAGCCGCAATACCGTGGCGGTGCAGGTCTTTGAAGATTGCAGCCAGGCCGGCGACGAAGGTTACTTCTGCCGTGGTTTGGCCAGTGAGATCGTGCATGCACTCTCGAAGGTTGGCTCCATCGTCGTCATCGATAACAATGCACCGCAACCTGCAGGAACACCGGTAGCTGCTCTGGTTGTGAGTGGCAGCGTCCGCAAGGCGAACGATACCTGGCGCATTACGACCCAGATCGGCGATGCGATGCGCGGCTCGATCCTGTGGTCCGATTCCATGGATCGCAAGCGTGGGAACCCGTTTCAGGTGCAGGAAGAAGTCGCATCCATCGTTGCGGAGACACTGCGTTCTGAACTGGTTGACGGGGAAGGACGCCATACCTTGCATCCGAAGGTCGGCAACCTTGCCGCCAACAACATGTATCTGCAGGGCCGTTATCAGATGAGCCAGCGCACCGAAGGTGGTTTGCGCAAGGCAATGGAGTA
Source organism: Terriglobus sp. 2YAB30_2 (assembly GCF_052114765.1). Taxonomy (NCBI): domain Bacteria; kingdom Pseudomonadati; phylum Acidobacteriota; class Terriglobia; order Terriglobales; family Acidobacteriaceae; genus Terriglobus; species Terriglobus sp. 2YAB30_2. Next base: position 2,138 of record NZ_JBFRFJ010000023.1, on the reverse strand, counting down.
CTTCCAGAAGGCTATCGACGAAGATCCCGGTTTTGCCCAGGCATATGCCGGCATGGCTGATGCGCAACTGCTGATGGCGAACTATGGTGTCTCCGCTCCAATGGAGCTGTGGACCAAGACCGCCTCCAATGCCGCCCATGCGGTACTGCTCGACGACGATTCCAGTGATGCGCATACCTCATTGGCACACGTGAAGGCGGTACAGGATTGGGACTGGGAAGGCTCCGAGCAGGAGTTCCGTCGTGCTATTCGCTTGAATCCTCGTAACTCCATGGCCCACCACTGGTACGCCATGTCCTGCATGGTTCCTCTGGGAAGGCTGGACGAGGCTTTGCAGGAGATCACGATGGCGCAGAGTCTTGATCCCATATCATCGATCGTCTCTCGCGACCTGGCGCAGATCTATCACTTCCGCCGTGAATACGATCTGGCGCTCGAGCAGTGCGACTACACCATCGAACAGAACCCGCATTTCGCCGCCGCCTACTGGACGCTCGGCCTGGTACAGGAGCAGCGCGACGAGAGTGAAGAGGCCATTGCGGCCTTCCAGCGTGCTATTGAGCTCACGCCGCCAAATCCACGTGTGGTCGGTGCGCTGGCGCGGACGTATGCGATCTCAGGCCGCAAGCAGGAGGCGCTGCGTCTGCTGCGCGATCTGAACGATCTTTCCACGCGACGCTACATCTCACCCTTTGAGCTGGCGCTGATCTACTTTGCGCTGAATCATATGGATGAAGGTTTCGAGCGCCTGACACAGGCATTTCAGGACCGCTGCTTCGAGCTGGCAACCATCAGTATCGACCCGCGTTTCGATAACGTTCGCGAAGACCACCGCTTCAGGTCACTCTACCGCCAACTCGGTCTGGCATAGGGATTGCGTCTATCGAGCTCCCGGAATTGGCCGAGGAGCCAGATCTGCATCCGTAAGCTTCAATGCCCACAGAATCGCCTGGTAATACATCTCCTGCACGGTCCGCTCATCCCAGTTGCTGGGGTCGTGCCCTAACGCTGAATAGTAGACGCGTCCTTTCCCATACATCTTCGCCCACGCCAACGGGAAGTCGTCATCCTTGTGATGGACCAGCGGTGCATTCTTATCGAGTGCCGATACATCCAGACGCAGGAGGACTCGCGCCTTACTGCGTGAGAAATCCTTGATCTGGTAGTACTCATCGATGTGCCCGAACGAGCCGGGAAGGTTGGTCATCCCGGGAAACTTCGAATCCTCCACAATTACTGGAGCCTCGGTGATGCCCCATGGATGCTCATCGAATCGGCCGCCCAGCATCTCGCTAAACTCCGGCCATGAGAAGAAAGCGGTTGCTCCGGAGTGAGCTGCGACGAAACCTTTGCCATCGTCATGCACAAACGAAAGCAGATCGGCCTTCTGTCCGGGTGTCAGGTCAATCTCACGAACGCCGAAGAAGAAGATAGCGTCATAGTCATTCAGATTCTTGGAATACAACAGCGGCAGGCCATCGCCGCCACGCACCGTGCCTTTGGTGATCATCTTCGAGTCGGAACGAATGAAGGTGTCATACGCTCCAGTCTCGTAGCCCAATCGTTCAATTGTCGCGACTGCATGTGAGATGGAGTCATGCTGATAGCCATTACTGACATCGATCCAGGCCAGAACACGTTTGCGATGCGGCACAGCATTGTTGTGGTAACTCGCATCACCTGCACTTGCCGCGTTCATGCCTGGGCCACGGCGAACACCATCCTGCATTCCCAGGTCTGCCGTCCCCTGACGGTTCTGGCTTTGTTGTCCAACCGCGGAAAGAAGGACGCCCATCATTAATACAAAAAGCGCCAACCGTTTCATGACGCACCTTCAAGGAAAGGGTTCACCCCTAAAAGCGTAATGGGATATGAATGCTCTTACAGCTCAAGAACAGTAGCGATACTGTTTTCTTCGCTCGCTCGGTCTTCTCAAACGGAAGAATGGACAGATGCCAGTGGAGACCATACCGCAACAAATACAAGCAAAGCTTCCGACGACGAACCGTCACCTTATCCGTTGGGTAGAGAAGATGGCGGATCTATGCCAGCCGTCGGCGATTCACTGGGTAGACGGCTCGCAGGAAGAGTACGACCGGTTATGCGATCAACTGGTTTCGGCCGGAACCTTTCAGCGT
>NZ_JBFRFJ010000022.1:0-53219 GCF_052114765.1 Terriglobus sp. 2YAB30_2 | reverse complement strand
GATTCCCACCGCCTCCACCACTACCTGAGATCAAAAAAACTCAGATACATAAACCTACCGAGCAAAAAGTGTTACCCATCTGCCCGGTCTAAACTGTTACCTATCTCCCAGGCTGCACAGATCTCTACTGGGACGCGGCTTTAGCCGCTGAGGGCATAGCCTCGGTACCTCAGCGGCTAAAGCCGCATGCATTTCAGTGCGGGGACGGGACGGCTGAAGCCGTCCCCTTAAGCAAGGCATTCGCACCTTCGGTGCGAAATGGTTGCGCCGCCGCGCAACGGTTACAGATTTGGAGGCTGAAATATAGCCGGCCATCACCGTCTTCGACCGAAGATAGAGCGATTGGTTTAGGGGATCGCGTCCCCCGAGCTGCATCCAGGATGTTGTATTCCCCTTCCCGGTGATCGCAGCAGTGCTGAGCATCTTCGCGGGTGTTGATATCCCAATTGTTTTCATGAGCATTCGCTGGTGGCGTACCCAGCATCCTTCACCCGTCTTAAGCGGCGACGGCTCACTCGATCGGAGCATGTGGCCCGCGTTCCTGATCAATTTGGCAGCGTGTTTTTGTGGGGATGCACCTTGGTCTATGCTCGCTATGTCATCGTGAGACATGAACAGCGCTCTGTCGAGTGCGATGCCATGGAAGGGATAATGGTTTAACCATGGGTTATACGATCAACAATCTCCACTTCCTATGGGCCGCGGCTCAGGAAGCGCTGGGCAATCGCTAAACGCCAAACGAATGGCAGATAGCCTATCAACCATTGAAACCTGATGGGTGGGCCTATTGCGCCAAAGTCGTCAGCCGGCGGCGCAAAACTATTCTGTTCGCAGGGCAGTCAACGGTTCGATACTGGCGGCGCGCCGCGCGGGCACCGCACTCGCTGCAAGCGCAACGCACACAACCGCGGTAATCGCGAGGAAATAGCTTGCCCCGTCCAACGGCTTCACTCCGTACAGGGATGAGTCCAGAGCTCGCCCCACGAGCATTGCTAGCGGAATGCCCAGGCTGACCCCGATTGCGGTGAGGGCCAGAGAGTCCCGAATAATCATCCAAACCACCTGGCCTCGTCCGGCTCCCATCGCCATGCGTATTCCGATCTCTGCCGTTCGCCTGTTCACTCGATACGCAAGCGTGCCGTAGAGCCCAGTCGCTACCAATGCGACCGCCAATAGTCCGAAGAACCCGGCGAGCCGAGCGAAGAGCATTTGATTCGAGATCGTCAAATCATACTGGGCGCGCTGGGTTATCGGCTGAATCAAGGGAAGATTCGGATCCAACTGCTGTACCATTCTGCGGGCCGAAGGCAGAATGGCAAGCGGCTCTCCCTGCACACGCATCTCCACTTCCATCTTGCCAATGATGGGAATCTGCGCATACATATACCAGGCCATGGGAATCGGCTCTTCATCAATACTGCGGTACTTATGATTCTTCACCACGCCGACAATAGTCATCTGATACATCCCGTTATCAGGACCGATGATATGTCCCAGTGGGTTTTGATCGGGAAGGAAGCGCTTTGCGAACTCCTCGTTGATGATGCCGACGTGAGGCGAAGCCGGTGTGTCGGAATCGGCAAAGTCACGGCCTTCAAGCACGGGAACTCCGAGGGTCGTAAAGAAGCCTGGGCCGGCTACGTTACTGCGAACCGTTCTCGAACTTCCATTTGCAACCTCCGGCAGTTTGCCGTCAACCATCATGTCGCTGTTATCGGACCACCATGCCCCAAGGCGCTCTTCCATGATGGTTACGGATTCGACGCCGGGAAGTCCCCGTAATTTTCCGATCAGCTCGCGGTAGAACTCTCTGCCCTGGGGAAGCGACTTAATATGCGGACTCACCCCGAAGACGACAAGACCATCGACCTTCATCCCAAGCGAAGTGTTTTCGAGATTGCGCAGCGTGCGAAACAGAAGTCCAGCACCGACGAGCAGAACAACGCAAAAGGTCATCTGAAGCGTGACGATGATCCTGCCAGCACGCGACTTTCCTGTATCGGTCGCAGAGGTCGCTGCGGAGGTCTTGAGAGCGAGCGATGGCGCTGCTGCGAGAGCGATGCGAAGAGGGGCCAGTCCAAACAGAATGATCGCCAATGTCAGAACAGCCACAGTGAAACGCAGAACCGTTCCGTCCGGAGCAAGGCTCGATTCGATCTGGGCCCAGGCGCCAAGTGCCCTGGTCGCGAAAACAGCGAAGGTCCAGGCCACGACTCCTCCCGCCACCACGAGCAGCAGGCTTTCCGTCAGCAGTTGCCGCAGCAAGTCACCGCGACCTGCGCCCAGGGCCAGCTTCATGCTGAACTCCCGCTGCCGGCCTGTATTGCGCGCCGTCAGAAGCATCACAACGTTCGTAAGCGCGATCAGCAATACCAGCGCAACCATGCCCATCAACAGCCGCAGAGGCTTGCCGTACTGCTCGGCATATCCAGGGAATCCTTTTGCCTCAACGAGACTTAAGGTTGGCCTCTGCTCGCCGGCCATCGGTGAGCCAAGACCGATGTAAGCTGCTGTCTGAAACACGGGCTGCAACTGCGCCACGGCCTGTGTCTTTGTGACGTCCGGGCTGAGCCGCCCAATCAGCCGCAGACACCACCACGTCGGGTTGGCCATATATGCCTTGCCATCTTCGGGCGGATTTCCCCATGCATTCAGCTCGGGCCGATTCTGTAAGGGCACCCAGAAATCAGTCGACTTCCCGGCCTCCAGACCTTCAAAGCCGTTCGCAGCAATACCAACGATGGTGAAGCCAATGCCGTTTACGTATAGCGTCGTACCCAGCACATCCGGATTGCGCGTAAAACGCCGGGTCCAATACTCGTTGCTGATGACGGCTATCGGCGCGTGGTCCTTCTCGTCCTGTTCCGTAAACCCGTGGCCGCGTTGCAACTTGACACCCAGGCCAGAGAAGAAGGCGCCGCTCACCATATCGCCCTCGGCCTCTTCCGGTTCCGATCCGTAGCGAACTGCCACTTTGTTTCCCGATAGCGGGACGTATGCGATCACTGCGGACATTCCGCCAGCCTGTTTGCGCAGGGCGTCGTAGACCGGGTAGGAGAAGGTCTGCGTGCTATCGATCGTGCCGGTCCCGCGCGGGGCATTCGAGGTATGCAGATAGACGAGTCGATCGGCATCGGCTACCGGCAGCGACTGCAGCAACACCGCATTCATCACACTGAAGACGGCCGTGTTTGCACCCATGCCCAACGCAAGCGTCACGATGGCCGTGATGGTGAACCCTGGGCTTTCCAACAGGGAGCGGACGCCATGCCTGAGGTCGCGCAGCAATTTATCCAGCCATATCCAGCGCCCATGCATGTAAAACTTCTCCTGTGCCGCACGCACGCTGCCGAAATTCCGCCTTGCCTTCCAGTGCGCAGCGTCCTTGCTCAGGCCCTCACGCTGTAACTCCTCGGCTTCCAATTCGATGTGAGCCTGAATCTCTTCTGCAAAATCCTTCGCAGTGCGCTTGCGCCTGAACATACTCATCCCTCCTCGGACCGCGGCTGATTTGCATCCAGAATCAGCCCAACTGCTCGCGTCAGCCGCCGCCATTCACTCGTTTTTTCCGTCAGCTGGTCGCGCCCCTTCTCGGTAAGCGAGTAGAACCGCGCTTTGCGATTGTTTTCGCTTACGCCCCACTTGGCGCGAATCCACTTCCTGTCTTCCAGCCGTTGCAAAGCGACATAAAGCGACCCATGTTCGACAAGGAAGACATCTTCCGATTGCCGTTGAATCGATCGCGCAATCCCCTGACCGTGGCACGAACCGAAGACAAGGCTCTTGAGGATCAGCAGGTCCAGGGTGCCCTGCAACAGGGCAATTCGTTCGTCGTTATTCTCTCGGGTCGACATTCTGCCCAAGTATCCGCTTGCTTGGGTAGAATGTCAACACGAGTCTGAACGTCGGCGATTATGCACTTATTCACAAGGTGTAAGCGATGAATTCCAGGGCAGTTGCCTCCGGCGCCTCCGTTTGTTAAGTTGGCGTACATGCCGTCATCTGTGCCCGAACAACTCAGCAGGACCATTGAAACTCTTTACCGCTCCGAATCGGGCCGGGTTCTGGCGACACTGGTGCGCCTGCTCGGAGACCTGGACCTGGCCGAGGAGTCGATGCATGAGGCCTTCGCTGCCGCATTGGACACATGGCCGAAGAGCGGCATTCCGGACAACCCGCGTCCCTGGCTGATTTCAACGGCACGCTTCAAGGCCATTGACGCCATACGCCGTCGCGCGCGCTTCGATGGAGCGCAGCGAGATCTAGTTGTCCACATGGAGTCGCGCGTCAATGACGAACCGGGCGGAAGTGGCGAGGCGGCGGATGAAGAGATAGAGGACGATCGACTGCGTCTGATCTTCACCTGCTGCCATCCCGCTCTGGCTCCGGAAGGACAGCTTGCGCTCACTCTGCGGGAGATCTGCGGCCTGACCACGGAGGAGATTGCCCGGGCATTTCTGGTGACGCCGGCAACGCTGGCCCAACGCATCGTGCGTGCCAAGACAAAGATTCGCGAAGCGCGGATTCCCTACGAGGTGCCGGCGCCGCAGGAGTTGCCGGAGCGGCTGAACGCCGTGCTTCAGGTCATCTATCTCGTCTTTAATGAGGGCTATTCGGCTGCGGCGGGAGCCGAGGTCACGCGGGCCCAACTCACCGGCGAAGCCATTCGATTGGGACGGCTGCTGATGGAGCTTCAGCCAGAGCCGGAGAGTATGGGGCTGCTTGCCCTGATGTTGCTGCAGGAATCCCGCCGCGCCGCAAGGACCTCGCCGACCGGAGAGCTGATCCTGCTGGAACATCAGGACCGCTCGCTCTGGAACCGGGAGCAGATCGCCGGGGGAGTGGCACTGGTGGAGCGCGCCCTGAGCTCCCGCCGCTTCGGCGTTTACACACTACAGGCTGCGATTGCGGCCGTTCATGCGGAGGCGGAATCGATCGCTGCGACCGACTGGCGGCAGATTGTCGCGCTTTACAACCAATTGGTGCGGATTCAGCCTTCACCGGTTGTGTATCTCAACCGCGCCGTGGCCATTGCCGAGTGCGATGGTCCGGAGGCTGGTCTGACGCAGGTCGAAGCGGTGTTAAAGCAGGGCGAATTGGCGAATTACTACCTGGCGCACTCCGCCCGTGCCGAGATGTACCGCAGACTGGGCCAGACAGCTGAAGCCCGGGCTTCGTATGAGAAGGCGTTGGCGCTGACTCAACAGGAACCGGAGCGGCAGTTCCTGCAGGAGCGGATTCGGCAGTTGAAATAAAAAACTGAAATAAAAATCGGAACGGCTGTCGAATTTCCGTCTCCCCAACGACTATAGGGCAAAAGAACGATGCGCTGCGGTTTCCTGAGTGAATGGGAAACGAGCCACAGAGACCAAGGAGAAAAAAGTCATGCCGCAATATATGGTTTGCAACTACCTTCCCGATAACTTCGACCCGTCCACCGTAACTGAGGCGATGATGGAAGAGATCCACGCGCTCAACCGCGAAATGATTGCAGCCGGCGCCAGGAAGTTCGCCTGCGGTATTGCCCCGGTTGCCAATGCAAAGACGCTGCGGAAGCAGGCGGACGGCAAGGTACTCATCACCGACGGACCGTACATCGAGACCAAAGAGCACATGGGCGGATTCTGGATTCTGGAAGCCGCCAATCTGGATGAAGCACTCGCATGGGCGAAGAAGGCCGCCATCGTCTGCGATGTGCCCGGCGAGGTGCGCGAGCTTCTTTTCTTTCCTGCCCCGTAGCCACAGATCTAAGCACCAAAGGCCGGGGTCCCCAATGAACGTGTTCATTGGGGTGAAAAGGCGCGTTCTATACCAGCCTGGGGCAACGCCCAGGTCTACGGCCCATAGAAATTAAAGGGCTGAAGGCCCGCTCTATAGCCCTCAGTGAAGGCGGAAGCAAGAGGAGAAGAACTGTGAAATACCTATGTTTTGGCTACTACGACAAAGACAAATTCGATGGCATGACTGATGCCGAGCGAAACGCGATGTTCGACACATGCTTTGAATACGACGACCATCTGCGAGCCAACGGGCACTGGGCCGGTGGCGAAGCACTTCAGGGTCCGGAAACCGCTTTGACCTTGTCCTGGAAGAACGGCAGAGTGGCAACGACCGATGGTCCCTATACGGAAACCAAGGAACACCTCGGCGGCATCCTCATCCTTGAGGCGAGAGATATGAATCATGCTGTACAGCTCATCGGCCAGCATCCGGCGCTGAGGTATGGCAACAGTTTCGAGATTCGGCCAGCCGGAGATATGAGCGAAATCGTCAAGGCAAGTGAGCAGCGACGGCGGGTCACTGCTCACTGAAGATGGCTCTAAGGCGTATCGGCAAATTATGTTGACCTGAGATAGAAACTGGTGGGAGCAGCGGGCTTTAGCCGCTGAGGGCGATCAGAATATAAACGTGCCTCAGCGGCTAAAGCCGCGTTCCTTCTCACGTCGGTACGGTATGGCTGAAGCCATGCCCTTAAGCAAGGCATTCGGGCGTTGCGCGAACAGAAAAAGTTCCATCTCTCGATGAAGAATAGAAACAGAGGGTCTACTCTTCCAGGCCTTGTTTATTCTGCGCTGCCTTGGCCTTCACCAACCGCGGTCCGGCACACAGCCATTCCCTTCGCACCCTAATGGGCATAGCTGACGACACGTGTCAGCTTCCAGCTTCCGTCTTTCAGTTGCCAGATATGCAGGAACTTGGCTTCTCCTACCTGCCACTCATCCGCACCTGGATCGAGAAAGCGAGTCATGCCTAGTTGCTTTGCTGCGGGAAACTCTTTCTCGTGGCCAGGGTGATGGAAGCGATGGACACCCATCTCGATCGCTCCATAGCCTTTGACCGGGTAGACCTGCAGACTTCCGGGCACGAGTTCGCGAACCATCACGCCGCAGGTGTTGTGTTTGACGGAGTCGAGAAAGGCCTGCCTGCCCTGCATCAGGCCGCCCTGGTCATGGTAGAACTCGAGATTCTCGTCTACCAACGCGGTCAGCTTCTCGTAGTCGCAGTGATTCGCCGCATCAAACAACTGCGTATCGAGGTTTTGCATCGTCTCGAACAGCTTGGATGGTTCGGTTTGGGATCCGGTCTGGGAGAAAGCTGCGGTCGAACCCAGCAGCAGAAGGTACAGGAATGACTTCGGTATCACGAACTGCATGGGCGGTCCTCCCTGTTCCCTGCGACGAATAGAAGGCATTACGCAGTTGGAGCCGCTAAAGTTCAATGGGTATCGACATATTCGCGATACCCATGCACCGGGTGCCCCGGGTCCCTCAAGGGACCTGGGCCCGGCCTTTCCTGTCCCGAGCAAGAATTCTTCAGCGATTTCGCGTGAGGATTATAGATCGGGCCTTCAGCCCTCAAACCTCTTAACTATCCGAGACCTGGGGCGTTGCCCCAGGCTGGTATAGAGCGCGCCTTCAGCGCTCGGAGCCAGGCACCTTTTGCTTTGTCATTTCGAAGCGCAGCGGAGAAATCTGCTTCTCGTTTCTTCGCCCGGGTACCCCACCCTCACAGAGTTAGGGTGGGTTAGGAAGACCGGCAAACCCTAACCAAACACAGAAACGAAATTGTCGATACACCTACTAACACCAACCATCTCTGCGCCGCATCCGCGGCGCAGAGATGCTATCAACTACTTCGACCACGGTGGCACGACACCATTCATGCGGGCATAAGCGATCGACTGGCCAAGATGCTCATGCTGATCTGAGAGCAGCAACATAATCGCGCTCTGCTTGGTCATGTCCCTGCCGAACAGCTTAACCGGTGCGCTGAGGTCGCTGTCGGAGAGGCCGCTGATGGCCTTCTGCAGATCTGCATACGAGCTCTTCAGTGCGGCCTGAAGTTTGGTGGGGTCGGTGATCGGCTCCGGTTTGGGGCCTGACGGAGCAGCGGCGCCTGTGATCACGCGGGTGAGCATTCCGTTTTCCATCACGATCAGGTTGAGGACTTCGCCGACGGAGCGAACACCCTGACCCGGCTTCCAGTCATACTTGCCGGTCATTGCTCCGGCAAGGCCGACGAACTTTCCGGACAGCCGATCTGCGTCCGATGCGTACGCACTCTGGAAGCCTGGCTGTGCGGCGGCCGTTTGGGCACGAAGACCCGAAGCGGCGAGAACGACAACAAGGAAGAGCCCACACGCAAGCGAAGCGATTCTGTTATGTCTCATGATTTGTACTCTTTCTACCTGCGCGTGCAGGCGGTTCGGATTTAGCGGCGAATGTGCTCGTATGTTGACCGAGAACCATTGGATGAGTGTGAACCGAATTGTACTCGCAGAACATGTCCCCTGTTACCAGGTAGCCCGGAAGCGCACCGCTCACTCCGCTTATTTCTTCGTGCGTCTCGGCGCGATATCGTTTGCCTGCCGCATGAGGAAGTTCCGAAATGCTCCAACGCTCCCTACAGGTGACCGGGGCCTCCGGATCGAGCCGGTCGAAGGTGTCAGCAGCCCAGGCATTATGCCGGTAGACACCGGCCGTCCGCGCCTGCTGCGCGATGCCGGGAAGTGGGGCCGGATCGAAATTACCCAACGCCAGCACGACGGCTCGCGCTTCCAGCGTTCTGCCGTCGTGGCAGGTCAATATCGCTCTGTTTCGCGCGAGTTTAGATCGACCACCTTGGCGCGGAGATACCCGATCCCGGAGACAGAGGCCAGCAGCGACTGAATGTATCTCCCGAAGACGGCACGCGGTGCGAAGGTCTTGGGCTGCGCCATCATGGGCTCCGCGTGCGGATCATGGTTCGCTCGCAGCCACGTCAGGAAATGATCGGGCTCGTCGCGCAAAGCACTGATCTTGCCAGCCGGCACGTTCAACAGATGTCTGTAGCTTGGTGTCGCATAGGCCAACCCAAGTCCAGGCGACGTGCCGGGATCCACTACAACGACGCGAACCTTCGGGTTTTGGCGGATGAGGTGATAGGCCGTGAGAGCTCCACTCACTCCACCACCAATGATTGCGATCGGTGCTGTTGCTGCGTCGTGCGTGTCCATGACTCGACACTAGGCCGAGATCGTCGGCATTGGAATTCGCAAATTCTTATGCGGTATAAGCGGAGCGCGATGTAGGGGTTTTAAACAGAAAAGAGAAAGGAGAGGCTATCGCCCCTCCTTCCCATTCTTAGGATATCGCAGGCCGGGGGGCTTGCCGCAAGGCCCGGGTTTTGCCGCACAATCGGCAGGCTGTACTCAGAACCTGGGAGGCAAAATGGATATGAAATCGAATGGATCGCATGCAGTAGTTATCGCCGGAGGAGGTCCGGCGGGACTGATGCTGGCAGGTGAGCTGGCGTTGGCGGGTGTCGATGTCGCCATTGTCGAGCGGCGCACCAGCCAGGAGCTTGAGGGGATACGCGCAGGCGGCCTGCACTCGCGGACGATCGAGGTGCTGGACCAGCGCGGAATCGCGCAACGGTTCATCGCACAGGGCCAACCGCACGACATGATGAGCTTCCACGAAACTCCTCTGCGGGTCAGCGATCTCCCCTCCCGGCATAACTACACGCTCGCACTATGGCAGAACCACTTCGAACGCATCCTCGCCGAACATATCTGTGAGCTGGATGTACCGATCTATCGCGGATGCGACGTGACCGGCTTCGCGCAGGATGATACCGGCGTCGATGTCATGCTCTCCGACGGCGGATCGCTGCGGGCGGAGTATCTGGTCGGATGTGATGGAGGCCGCAGCCTGATCCGCAAAACAGCTGGCATCGAGTTCCCCGGCTCGGATGCAACGACAAGCTGGCTGATCGCCGAGATCCAGACGACCGAGGAGCCGGCATGGGGCTTCCGCAACAACGCCGTCGGCATTCACGGAATCGGCAAGCTTGACGATGGAAAACGCGCCCGTGTCGTACTCACCGAACCGCAGGTGGGTACAAGCGAACCGACACTGCGCGATGTGAGTGAAGCGCTGATCGGAATCTACGGGACCGACTTCGGGGCTCATAGTCCTAACTGGGTCTCGAGATTCACCGATATGACACGGCAGGCTGCGACCTATCGCGATCGACGAGTGCTGCTGGCCGGCGACTCTGCCCACGTGCATCCCCCGATGGGCGGACAGGGCTTGAACATCGGCGTGCAGGACTCGATGAATCTGGGATGGAAGCTCGCCCAGGTAGTGAAGCGGATCTCGCCGGATCACCTGTTGGACACGTATCACGCCGAGCGTCACCCGGTCGCTGCTCGCGTGTTGCGCAACACCATGGCGCATGTCGCGCTGCGCCGTCAGGACGAACGCTCGAAGGCCCTGGCTGAGTACGTCTCGCAGTTCCTCCGCATGGACGAACCGCGCGTACGAATGGCCGCGGAGGTATCGGGCCTCGACGTCCATTACAACCTCGGCGAAGGACATCCCCTGCTCGGCCGCCGTATGCCTGATCTTGATCTGGTCACCGCAAATGGCTCGTTGCGGGTCTTCACTTTGCTGCACGATGCCCAGCCGGTGCTGATTAATTTCGGTGAAGGCAGCTTCGACATCGCTCCGTGGAAGGATCGGGTTCAGTTGGTCGATGCGAAGTACACGGGTGCGTGGGAACTTCCGGTGATCGGAGTCGTCACTGCTCCCATTGCCGTATTGGTGCGTCCCGATGGATATGTGGCCTGGGTGGGAGACTCGACGCAAGAGGGACTCGTTGATGCACTGACGATGTGGTTTGGACCTGCTGCGGAAGCGTAGCGTGTAGGTTCAGATTAATTTCAACAAGGTACAGACTGGGTGCCCCATATCTGGCGGTTTCATCGCCAGATGTGGGTTCGGCGAACTTCGGTATCTTCTCCGATACATTGCCCTCAGCGGCTAAAGCCGGCTGTTGTTGGGGCTGATACGGGACGGCTGAAGCCGTCCCCTTAAGCAAGGCATTCGCGCGTTGCGCGAACGGGTTTTTAGTCTTGCTTAAGGGCATGGCTTCAGCCATGCCGTACCGGCGCAGAAAGGAATGCGGCTTTAGCCGCTGAGGTCAAATCTATCCCCTACCACCCTGCCACGGCGGACAAAGTCCCCATGACGATCACATCTTGACAATCAAGACGTGAAGCTGCCAAGCTTGGTTCCATGACTGAGCAGAACACCGATGTCATCCAGGGCACACTCGACCTGCTGATCCTGAAGACTCTGAGTCTCGAGCCGATGCACGGCTTCGGCATCGCCCGCCGCGTCGAACAGGTCTCCCGCGGAGTGTTCAAGGTGAACCCCGGTTCCCTTCTCACGGCGCTGCAGCGATTGGAACGTGCCGGCTGGCTCGATGCAGAGTGGAAGAACACCGAGAACTCGCGCCGTGCGAAGTTCTACATGCTTACGCGCGCGGGCAGGAAACAGTTGGAGTTGGAAGAAGAGGACTGGAACCGGCGATCCTCCGCCGTAGCCAGGCTTCTCCGCCAAGAGGCGTAACAGCCACTCTGGTGTCAAGCATGTTTCTCATCGAGAACCCACACACTGGGTGCCCAAACGGTGTATGGGAGTTCAACTAGCAACCAGGAACCAGCAACTAGCAACTACTTTCAGCTCGCTTCCACCAACTGGATCCGGTACGTCCTGCCGACTCGCAGGCTTCGGAACTCTTCTTCCGGTACGGAGAGGTTGGGGCCGTTCAGTAGTTCGTGAGACGGAGCGTCCGTGGCGTCGCTGTCGCGCACGATGCGGGTTGAGGCGATGAACTCCTGTGGCTCCCATGACTCCAGGCCGACGACGCGAAGACCGATAACTGGCATAAAGACTCTGCACTCCTTTGAAGAAGATCTTGGAAGCCGCAGACTGGGCCGGTTGCGTTGTGCGAGGACGCGGCGGGCGCGGTCCAGTCTGCGGCAGTACACGATGCGGCGTGCCAGCACATCCTTCGCCGCAGCGTCCAGAGCACTTACCGCCTCCTTCTCCTCGGCGGTTCCGAAGAGCTGCAGATCGCAGTGGCAGTAGCGCTCGCGCTCGCAACAGGTGGAGCGGTAGCGGGCCAGGATCACCGCCCGGCGCCGGTCGGCTTCCAGATAGCTGCGCCATAGGCAACCGGCTTCAGCCTCCCAGGCAGCCATTCGCCGCTCCAACGCGTCGGGATGTGCCAGCACAGGCATCGTGTGTACATCGCGCTTATCAGCATTGCGATAAACGCGATAAACAAATGATAACCATACTAATCAAATTTAGCAAGAGCGCTAAGCGATATTTTTATCAATTCTCCCCTCCCGGGGTGCCCCACCCTCGCGGAGCTAGGGTGGGTTCCAGGAGCCACGAATTCCAAGCTCTGACGAAATATTGTGGATGCGATTGGTGAAAGAGTCGTGGCTTCTCCGCCCGCCCTAGCGTTGCGAGGACGGGGCACCCAGGCGGGGCGGACCTTTGTCTTCGACAAAGAATGGGGCAACGGAGATCCCGGCGCCGATAGGCGCCTTATTCAATCATTCAATTCTTCAATCATTCAATCGCCCGCGCACCATTCAACTATTCAACAATTCAACCATTCAACAGGCGGGCTATAACCCGCCCTCCCCCATCTTGTGCATCACCTGGCCGATGATGACGACGCGGTCGATCTCTTCGCTGTTGACGATCTCTTCGGCGTAGGCCTTGTTGTCGCTGACGATGCGCAGGCGGCCGTCGGCCAGCCAGAAGAGGCGTTTGATGCGCAGGTCGTTGCCGTAGGCAAGCGCGAAGACGCGGCCGTCGACGACGTTGCGCTGGTTGATATTTACCGCGACTTTGTCGCCGCCCCACAGTGTGGGAACCATGCTGTCGCCCTCCACCGTAACGATGCGCAGGTCGGCTTCACGCAGGCGCTTCTTGCGCAGCCAGGAGCTCTTGAAGGTGAGCCGCTCCAGGGTCTCGATAAACTCCGGCGGCTGTGCTCCGGGGCCGGCCTGCAGGCGGACGTCGTAGACCGGGATGCGAACCTCGCCCTCGTCGTCATCCTGATATTCACCATCATCCTCGGCGCGGACGCGCTGCATGGGAAACGGCTCGTTCGGATGAGCGTCGCCTTTGCCCCAGATCAGGTAGTCGACGGTGGTGTTCAGCGCCTCTGCCGCCGACTCCAGCAGAGAGCGGCGGATGCGGTCAGGCTGCGTCGTGTCCGACTCCCAGTTGAAGATCGTCGGCCCGGTGGCGCCGATCAGCGTTCCCAGCTTGCGCTGCGAATAACCCAGTTCTCGCCGCAACGCCTGAATCCGATGTCCAAAGGTCTGCATGTTAATCAAACTTAGCATAGAATTGCACAATTTTCGATTAGAGTTATTGACTAATTTGGTTAGTACGCTTATCGTCTCTCTATGACGAAACAAGAGGCGCTTACCCTGCTGAGAATCAACCAAGCGCAGATGGCCCGGATCTTCGGCGTGAGCCGAGCCGCGGTCTCCCAGTGGCCCAGCGATGCGCCGCTGCCCCCCAAGCGCCTGATGCAGTTGAAATACGAGCTTCATCCGGAGCTCTTCGACCAAGAGGAGGCCTGAACCGTGGAAACATCCTCCCGCGAGATCATCCGCTGCACCCGCTGCCGCATGCAGCAATATATGACTCAGACCCAGCGCTGCCGCCGCTGCAGCGGAGACCTTCTGCCTCCTTCGCCGCCGCCCGAACCTGAACAGCCAGAAACAGTCGCCGCATCAAGCCTGATGGCCACGCGCCTGCGCTTAGTCCGGCGCTGCCGGCACTTCAGCCAGCCCGAGCTGGCAGAACGCGCCCAGGTCTCGCAGCAGTTCATCTCGGTGATGGAGCGGGGACGCTCGCGGGTCACGCTCGAAACGCTGGAGCGTTATGCCAAGGCGCTGAATCTTCCGCTGCATGTGCTCTTCGCACCGGCGCCGCAGTTCGAGCGCTTCCTGCAGAAACAAGGGATGGTGTAAATGGCGCGTATCCGCACCATCAAACCCGACTTCTTCAAACATGAGGACCTCTTCGACCTGGAGCAGGAGACTGGGCTTCCCGTCCGCATCGCCTTCGCCGGGTTGTGGACCGTGGCCGACCGCGACGGTCGCTTCGAGTGGAAGCCGCGAACGCTGAAGACCGATGTACTTCCGCATGATCCGGTGGACTTTGCCCAGGTGCTCGACGCGCTGGAGACGCGTGGCTTCCTCAACACCTACGAGGTGGACGGCAGACGCTACGGCGTCATCCCCTCGTGGGACAGGCACCAGGTGATCAATAACCGCGAGTCGCAGAGCGTGCTTCCGCCTCCTCCGCAGTTAGACAACGTGTCCCCCACACGTGAGCCACGCGTGCAGGACGCGGACAAAGATTCCCTGACGCATGCACCAGCGGAAGGGAAAGGAAGGGAAGGGGAAAGGAAAGGAAGGGAGCAACGCGGACGGCCACGCGTTGACGCCGCCGGTTTAGCTCGTGGAGTCCTCGATGAGCTGCGACTCTCCGGAGACGATCTACTCCGCACCCTCACTGATGTCTGCAAGCTTGAACTCCAGGCAGGCGCGGCGCCGGAGAAGCTGCGAGAGACGCTCGTCGAGAGCTTCCGCCATTTCAACCAGGCACGGCCGCGATTGCAGATCACCTGGGGACCGGCACGCTTCTTCGGCGAAGGACACTGGCGCGATGCAACGCTGTGGCCGTGGAAGGACGGAGCCTCTTCAGCAGTCACCAGTCAAGCCACGGTTGGTGTCTACCGGCAGTCTGAGATTGACGAGGAAGCCAGGGCAAAGGCGGAGCGACGAAAGGCGGAGTTCGAGCTCCTTGAGGGCGCGAACGCGAATGCCGGGTATACCGTCTGGCAGTCGATGCGGTCACGACTGCAGGAGTCGCTCGACAGTCAGAGCTTCGATACCTGGATCAAGCCGCTGGGAACTGCCGGAATCAAAGACGCGCAGTTGATTCTGGTTGCTCCCAATGAAGCGTTTGGACAGGTGCCTGACCGGTTTCAATTCAAACGCTTCCTCCCCCACACTGTTCCGTCCATACGGATAATCTTTGGAGATGGTGGAGGATAGGAATTACAGAAATAGGACGAACTTCGAATCGTCTACATCAAGAGGTTCGTGGTCTGAGCTCAGGAAGCGCACGCGATACAGGCATGTTTCATCTTCCTGATTGGCGCACTTCAGGCGGTCGATCTCGATGACATCGCCGAAGTATTCTGCTGCGCCCTGGGTCAGGCCTTCGACCAGTCCGCAGAGATTGATGGGTGACCTGTAGCCCACCAGCAGCGTCTGATTGTCGCCCTCGCAAACGGTGAAATCCGGGAGGACCTCTGACATGTTCATCGTTTCCACATCCAGATCGAGCAACAGATCCCGCAGTGTATTTGCCGCTGCGAACACTATGGGATAGTGGATGGCCAACAGAGGCGCAGCTCGGCGGCCAAGCCAACGCCAGGTCTCCACTTCGGTCTTGCCAAGGCTCGTGGCAGTGACCTGCACCAGGCGAATCAGCTCGTCGTCCGGATAGCTGCCGAACGAGGCATGGATGCCATCACTGCCGGCTTGATCCAACAGCTCGTCCCACACATCAGAGTCGAACTCTGCGGTGACGATCTCTTCAAGCCAGTTAAATAGGATGCCCTTCACAGCTACTTCCCTCGGATACTTCTTCGCCTCATCGGCGGGTGGAGGCATGGGATGAGAGAGGTTGGAGCAAATCGAACCATGGGCACGGTACGAAAGATTTGGGGGTGATTTAGAGGGCTTATAGCGTGGTGGCGGTCCTAGCCCACCCTAGCGTTGCGAGGGTGGGGCACCCGGCGATATAAGCGGCAATGACAAGAGAGTTACATCCATATTTTTCAACCGCTAAAAGGCGAGCGTCTAAGATACTGAGACATCGTGACCCAGGCTTTCATTCATCGCATTGCAACAGCGGCTCCGGAGCATGAGGTCCATGGAGCCTTCGTCGCCTTTGCCGGCAAACTGCTGCAGGATGACCGCGCACGGTCACTCTTTCATCGCATGGCGGCGAAGGCAGAGATCGATCGCCGCTACTCCGTACTGCAGGTTGTCCCGCCCTTTGCGGACGATGCGGTGAATGCGCATGAGTTCTACCAGCTCAACAGCTTTCCGGGCACCGAGGAGCGTATGCGTGTCTATGAACGCTGGGCTCCGCGGCTGCTTTACAAAGCGCTTGACCGGCTGAATCTGACGCAGGCGGAACGCGGCCGCATTCGCCATGTGATCGTGACCTCATGCACCGGCCACTATGCGCCGGGGCTGGACTTCGCGATCATCGACTATCTCGGTCTGTCGCGCGAGGTCTCGCGGACGATGGTCGGGTTCATGGGCTGCTATGCCGCCATCAACGGCCTGCGTCAGGCGCAGCACATTGTCCGCTCCGCACCGGATGAGAGTGTTCTGCTGGTCAACCTGGAGCTGTGCACACTGCATCTGCAAGAGTCACAGGATCTGGCTGAGGTGCTGTCGTTCCTGATCTTCGGCGATGGCTGCGCTGTCAGCTTGATCTCGGCCGAGCCCGGCGGTCTGGCTATCGATGCGTTCCGCACCGTGATGGTCGATGGCACCCGGGATCTGATCACCTGGCGTATCGGCGATGGAGGCTTCCTGATGCATCTCTCAGGACAGGTGCCAGGTGAGATTGAGAAGTGGCTTCGGCAGGCTGGCGGAGAACTTGCAAACAACGGTACTTCGCTCTGGGCGATTCATCCCGGCGGCAACTCCGTTCTGGATGCGGTGGAGCACGGACTTGGACTTCCGGCTGAAGCGCTGACCGCGTCGCGTCATGTGCTGCGCAGTTATGGCAATATGTCTTCCGCGACGGTGATGTTTGTTCTGGAGGAGCTGATGCGCTCGGCACAGGCAGGAGAGAAAGGTCTGGCGATGTCGTTTGGCCCGGGGCTCACGGCGGAGACGATGGAGTTCCATGCGGTCTGAACGGAAGGACTTCACCCAGCGCGCTCACATTTCGGAGTGGATGGATGAACCATGTTCCTATCCAACGTTTCGCGAATGCCTGCGCGACCTGGAAGAGGTGAACCGTGTGCTGGGGGGGTACACGCCTTCGCTTGCATGGATTGAGGAGTCGCTGCAGCACTGCAACGGACCGGTTCATCTGCTGGATGTGGGCAGCGGCGGCGGAGGCCTGCTGCGCGCGGTGGAAGCTTCGGAGACAGCCCGCCGGCGTGGCGTGCACCTGACAGGAATCGATCTGAATCCGCATGCGGCCCAGGCGGCGAAGGAGTTCACGCCGAAGGACTCTGCCATTGCGTGGATGACCGGCGATGTGTTCACGTATCAGGGGCCTGCAACGCTGATCGTCAGCTCGTTGCTGACACATCATCTGACCGAAGATCAGATCGTGCGCCTCCTGGCATGGATGGAGGCGACGGCCACCGGCGGATGGCTTATCAACGATCTTCGCCGCAGCGCCAAGGCGTATTACAGCTTCAAGGTGCTGGCCTGGGCCCTGCGCTGGCATCGCTTCGTGCGTCATGACGGGCCGATATCGGTCCGCAGAGCATTTCTGGCGGAGGACTGGCAGCGTATGTGTTCCGCCGCAGGGCTTCCGATGAGCGAGATTCGCATTGAAGAAAAACCGTTTGCCCGGCTGTGTGTTTCTAGGCGGAAGTTATGAGCGCGATGCTCGATGTCATCGTCGCCGGAGGAGGACCTGCCGGCGCGGCGCTGGGCACGTTGCTCGCCGGGCAAGGCCGTACCGTGATGCTGTTTGAGAAGACAGCTGCAGCGCAAGACAAGATGTGCGGTGAGTTCTTCAGCGAAGAAGGAGCTCGCTATCTTGCTGCTCTAGGGGTCGATCTGCGTGTACTTGGAGCGGTCACGATCGATCGAGTCCGGCTGGCGGCGAGGGATGTTCTGGCCGAGTGTGCACTCCCCTTCCCTGGTCTCTCTCTTCCTCGCCGCATCGTCGATGAGTGCCTGCTGCAGCGTGCGTCTGAAAGTGGCGTTGCTGTCGTGCGGGGAACAAGTGTAGAGCAACTTACGGGCGCACCTGGCGAATGGCGCGTACGTCTTAGCGACGGCGCTGAACAAACATCGAAGGATGCCTTCGTCGCCACGGGTAAGTACGATCTTCGTGGGCGGAAACGTAACGGCGGCTCGCAGAACGACCTTGTCGCTTTCAAGATGTACTTCCGGCTGTCCGCAGAACAAGAGCAGCACCTGCGTGGCTGGGTGGAGCTGATTCTCTTCCCCGGCGGCTATGCCGGGCTGCAACTTGTTGGAGAGGGCTGCGCCAACCTCAGCCTGTTGCTCACGAAGTCCGAGCTGAAACGCAGTGCAGCTGAGTGGGACCGCGTACTCACACATGCCATGACATCGTCAGCTCATTTAGCAAGCAGACTTGCGGGCGCAACGCAGTTACGTTCCAGGCCGATTACGCTGTCATCAATTCCGTATGGGTATCGGCGAACGGCAACAGAAGATGGCCCGTGGTATCTCGGCGATCAAGGCGCGGTGATGCCGTCGTTCACCGGTGACGGCATGTCGATTGCGCTGCACTCCGCCTTTCTCGCCGCGGATGCATATCGTCACGGCGTGACGGCGCGTGCGTATCAGGCGCTGCTGGCGCGGCAACTGAAGCGGCCCGTACGATTTGGTACTGCGCTCTCGCGGTGTATGGTCTCCATACCGGCGCTGGCACAGGCGCTTCGTCTTTATCCCGGCGCGATGGCGTGGATTGCCTCATGGACCCGGGTTCCATCACACTTTGTGAAGATTAGAGCATTTTTCCTGTTGCTGGGTATCCCGGGAGGAGCGTGCAGCGGCGTTTTCATTGCGGAAAACGCCCATAGATGCACAAGCCCTGCAATACACCTACAGGAAAAATGCTCCGTGACAGTCAACGTACTTCGTCGTACCCCTCATTTCACCGCTGTGCAGGAGATATCTGATGGAGATAGAAACGATTCGGCAACTGGAAAAAATCCAGCAACACTGCATCCAACTGATCGCCGCGGCCAAGAAGGTTTCGCCGGAGACGCTTTCACCTGCTTCGACGTTTGAAGAGATCGGGCTGGACTCGCTGGATAAGGTGACGCTGGCCTTCGATGTGGAAGAGGCCTACGACATCGCCATTCCGGAGAGCGCGCTGGCAACGATCGATAACATTGGCGCGATGGCGGCGGCCATTCACCAGGCAGTCGAGGCAAAGCCTCTCACTCCTGATTCCCAAACGAGCACCGCATGAGACGTGTTGCCATTACGGGCATGGGCTGTGTCACCTCCATCGGCATCGGCACGGATAAGTTCTTCCGCGCGCTGCGCGAGGGCAGTGACGGCTTTCGTTCTCTCTCCGACGAAGAGCAGGTGGGGTTGACCTTCTGCTGCACGGCGCGGGTGGATGACTTCCAGCCCGAGAAGCTGCTCTCGCCGGACCAGATGCTGCTCTCCGAGCGGTCGTCGCAGTTTGCCCTCGTAGCGGCACACGAAGCAATCGAGCAGTCTGGCCTGCCGGCTACGCTCGACGGCAGCCGGATTGCCGTTGTCTTCGGGTGCTCTGCCGGCGGCAGGACGGCGGAAGAGCCGGCGCTGGAGAAGCTATATACACAGGGCGCGCGCGTTCATCCACTCACCGTGCCGCGTGCGATGGCCAATGCGGGAACCAGCCTGGTCTCGATGGAGTATGGCATCACTGGCCCCTCCTATACCGTCTCCACTGCTTGCGCTTCGGCGACGCACGCCATTGGCCAGGCCTTTCACATGGTGCGCTCCGGCATGGTGGATGCTGCGATCACCGGCGGTCATGATGCTCCGCTGACCTTCGGCTTTCTGCGGGCATGGAACAGCCTGCGTGTGGTCTCGCCGACCTTCTGCCGTCCCTTCGCCAAAGACCGCGACGGCATGACCCTGGGCGAAGGCTCGGCTGTGATGGTTCTGGAGGAGATGGAGAGCGCGGTGCGGAGAGGAGCGCAGGTGCTGGGAGAGATCGTCGGCTTCGGTATGTCTTCGGATGCGCGGCACATCACACAGCCTGCACCCAGCGGACCGGCCACCGCGATGCGCAGTGCGCTGCTGGATTGCGGCGATCTGCGCGCGCCTGTGCGCTACATCAATGCGCACGGTACGGGGACCATTGCCAACGATGGAATAGAGGCAGAGGCGATCCACATGGTCTTTGCGGAGGATGCCGGCAAAATTCCGGTGAGTTCTACCAAGTCGATGCATGGCCATGCGATGGGCGCCTCCGGAGCGCTGGAGGCAGTTGCGACCGTGCTTGCGTTACAGCATGGTGAGCTGCCGCAGACAGCACATGAGAGCGAGATCGATCCTGCGCTCGCGCTCGATGTGATTACCGGAGAAACGCGGGGAATAGAACGAACCAGTGAACCGGTGCTCGCACTCTCCAACTCCTTCGCCTTTGGCGGGCTCAATGCTGTTCTGGCCTTTCGCTCGGTTTGAGGTGGTCTATGTTGAAACTGATTGCAGGTCTTTTCCTGGTGATTGCGGCCACGCTGCAGGCCGAGCAGCCCGGTGTTCTGGGTGACTGGACGGATCCCACTGGGTCCGTTATCCGCATTGCACCGTGCGGACAGGAGCTATGTGCGCGGTTGATTGCGGTCAGCCGCCAGGCGCCGACGCCCTTCGACAGCCACAATCCGGATGCGGCAAAGCGCAAACAGCCTCTGTGTGGCCTGGTGATCGGACATGGGTTTCATCTCTCTGACCAGAACCATGCGGATGGTGGCTATCTCTATGATCCGAAGTCGGGCAGGACGTATCACGGGTCGATGATGCGGAATGGAGATCGGCTGGAGCTGCGGGGGTATGTGGGAATCAAGTTGTTTGGAAGGACTGAGGTGTGGAGCAGGCCGGGGAATGTGAATGCTTGTGTGTGAGTGCGGTACCTCAGCGGCTGAAGCCGCGTGTTTTGCGGCTTTTATATGGCACGGCTGAAGCCGTGCCCTTAAGCAACGCATTCGCACCTGCGGTGCGAAATGGTTGCGCGTTGCGCAACGGCTGGTTGAGTCGATGTAGAGGATCATCTGGAGATTGAGCACCGCGGTCTAAAGCTTCAAACAAGTTGCAACGTCAGAACGTTGAGAATAATTCTCGAGAGTCGTTTCTCCGTTCGCGCGAACGCGCGAATGTTTTGCTTAAGGGCACGGCTTCAGCCGTGCCGTAGCCCTGAATGAGAGCGCGGCTTTAGCCGCTGAGGTACTCGTCCAACCGAATCGTTGGATTGACGGAAGAATACGGATACTCCTCCGCAGTTGCACACAGTCTAGCTCGCACAGGATTCTGTGCAATGTATTCGAGGCGCATCGCATAGCCCTCTGCATCCCGAATCCGATGGTCCGTAAATCCTCGCTGCCATACAGGTTGCGATGCATGGAAGCGATGAGAGAACCCTCCCTTGATCAGTTGCATTGTTCGTTCGAGCGTAATCTGCGTCGGAGTCAGCAGCAGATGAATATGGTCGGGCATCACGACGTACGCGTGTAGAAGGTAGTTCTCACGGTAATGGTCCAAGGTTTCAAGAAGCAACTCGGCATTGTGCGTAACTTGAAAGACCCTACGTCGATTAGCTACTAGGGATGTGACGAAGTACGTCCCGGGTCTCGCGGTACGTGTCGGGATCGCCATAACGTGAATTGTATTTGACGTTGACGATTGCCCTCAGCGGCTAAAGCCGCGTGTCTTGCGGCACCCGGTACGGCACGGCTGAAGCCGTGCCCTTAAGCAAGGCATTCGCCCCTGCGGTGCGAAATGGTCGCGCTCCGCGCAACGGCTGGTTGAGTCGATGTAGAGGATCATCTGGAGATTGAGTGCCCAAACTCACCAACTACTTCTTCGCCTTCCTGCGCACGGCGCGGATGACGCCGCTGCCGCCGCCGCCGCAGTAGAACTGGTCGCTGCCGTAGGACTCAAGGCCGGAGACGCCTGTGCCCTGGGGCATCTCGATCTGTTCCAGCACTTCTCCCGTCTTTGGGTCGATGTGGCGCAGGTTGCTTTCGTCGCCCTCCCAGGTGCCGTGCCATAACTCGCCATCGACCCACGTCACGCCGGTGACGAAGCGGTTGGATTCGATGACGCGGAGCACCTTGCCGGTCTCGGGGTCGACCTGGTGGATCTTGCGGCTGCGGTATTGCCCTACCCAGAGTGAGCCCTCGGCCCAGGCCATGCCTGAGTCTCCACCGCCACCGGGGGCGGGAATGGTTGCGAGCACCGTGCCGGTGGCGGGGTCGATCTTGTGGATGCGGTCTTCGGCGATCTGGAAGAGATGCTTGCCGTCGAAGGCGGTCCCGGCGTGTCCGGCGACGTCGAGGGTGCGAACCGTCTCTCCGCTTATTGGATCGAGGGCATTGATGCTGCCGCCGGCGGCGAACCAGATGTTGCTGCCGTCGAAGGTCACTCCGTGGACCTGGTCAACGCCCGGGAATGGGCCGTACTCGCGGACGATCTCTGCTTTGCTTCGGTTCATGGGGCAATCCTCGTCAGCTAGATACTAGTTGCCTTGATACTAGTCACCTGGCAGAGGGGATGGGAGTAACAACGTGGTCGTGAATCCCGGCAGTGGCGGCGTCATCCAGCGGCGGGCGCGGCCGTGTCCGAACCACTGTGTCTTGCCCGATGCCGCCAATGAGTCCAGCGCGCGCTGCACGGTGCGTTGACTGGTTCCCATGGCAAGCGCCAGCGCCGAGCTGGACCACGATTCCCCGTCCGCCAAAAAGGCTAACACCGCGGCATGTTCTTCTTCGACCGGCCTTGCCAACACCACGACCTCGCGCGGGTGTGGAAGGGAGAAGGCAAAGCCCTTCTTGGTTGCATGGATGCCGGCGACAGGGCGGAGCATGCGGCGCAACCTGCCGATCTCCACGCGCAGGCGGCCGCGGAGCGATTCGTCCACCCACCTGGTGCCGAAGGCTCGTGCCAGCAACACATCGCGTGAGACATCGCCGGGCCAGGCTTCTCCGAGAGCCTGTGCGAGCGCGAAGAGCACTGGCCGGCTGGTCAGCGAGATGACCGTGCTGCCGCTGCGCACAGCATAACGGCAGGCGTCTACGACTACGGTCTTTGAGGCGAACAGAGCCTCGACCTCTTCCAGCAGTAATGGACATTCCTCGCCGCCGGCGATGCGGCGTGCGGCGGGTGTCTTCAGAGCGCTCCAGGCGTTTTCTACTTCCGCGAGCAACATGGGAATGCGTGCCTGGCGAGCTGCCTGTTCCGCGCGGGTGAGTGCGGCGCGGGCCGGCCTGGTCTGCAAGCGGCGGAGGGCGATGCCTGCGGCGGCCAGTTCATGCACGGTCCGCAGGGTGGGCGGGAGAGGTGCGGGGTCGAGTGTGGAGAGCAGCTCCTCGGCGTTGTCGAGGCGGCCGATCAGCAACAGCCGGCGGACTTCGAGGTAGCGTGCGTGGGCGGCGTTGAGTTGGTCGCCGTGTTCTTCCAGCACGGCTCTTGCCGCATCGAGCGTCCTTGCAGACCAACCCAGGTCACGCGAGGCCAGCGCGATCTCGGTCTCGGCGACCAGGCAGCGGGCGCGGGCGACGGCTTCCCTGGGACCGAAGGAGCGGGCGGCGTTGCGTAGCAACAGCTTTGCCCGGGCGAGGTCACCGAGCTGAGCCATGGCGATGCCGCGGAGGGCGAGGGCCGGTGGGTCGTCGCGGAGGGCGATGCGTTTCAGGGCTCCGAGGGGGTCGCCGGCGGCGAGGGCACGGGCTGCGGCTGTGATCAATGAGTCCATCGGAATCCCGCCACAGTTGTCACTCCCACCCCGCGTTTGCCCTGCGGTAAATCTATCTCATGGCATGGGGCACCCAGTGTGGTGGTTAGTCGGATGTGAGGTGAAGGATGAATTGCTTACGGAGAACCAACAACGCTCAAGCGCCGCACCAGACCATGGCTTGCTGCCGTGCGGTTTCACAACACGGCATGTTGCGGCGGTGGTGGAAAGGCGCAGGCGCATCCGCAGGTTCTGGTGTGTTGTTGGTGCTACTACCGAAGTGTCCGTTATGCATAGCCGCGTATCTTGCGGTATGGATGGGAGCCGGCGCGGCGATGTCGATCGCTACGCAAGCCAAGCCGGTGTTGGAGCTGCTGTTTGCTGCTTCACTGACTCTGCTGGCCGTACGCTTCTGGCGGCAGCCACGCAGAGTTGTGTCCTGATCTACTTCTGGTCCTTATTCGGCGACCAGTTGATGACGTGGTACTGTGCTGGAGTCTTACCGACGTTGCGGAACTGGTGGAGGCTGTTCGAGGCGTTGAAGATGATGTCGCCCTTGGTCACCTTGATCCACTTGCCGTCTGAGAGCGTCTCGCACTCGCCGCTGTCCATGATGATGAGCTCTTCGTTCACGTGACGATGCGCGGGGTGTGAGGTCTGGCCGGGGTTCAGCGTGGTGATGTGCATCTCCAGTTGATCGACGGTGGCTGTCGGCTGCTTGACCACGGAGCGGACCTCGCCGGTGGCGTTCTTCGTGACCGGCAACTGGTCGAACTTGAACACCGTGGGACCGAGGATAGAGGTCTTCTCGACACCAACGGCGGTGGGGGCGGCCTCTGGGGCCTTGTTCTGCGCCAAGGAAGAGACTGCGGTCAGCAGGACGGCCGCCGCAATGCTGCGAATCTCAAGCTTCATTGTCGTGCTCCTTTTTTGTGACGAGACCATCCTAGATCAGGAGGATTGGGGTTGGGTTGATTGGGGCGCCGGCACTCCCTCTTGTTTTGTCATTTCGCAGCGACCGAAGGGAGCGGAGAAATCTGCTTCTCTACCGAAGAGATAGGGGTAGAAAAGCGGATTTCTCCGCTTCGCTACGAAATGACAAACAAAAAGACGATTCGCGGGGACCGGGAACTGGGTGGGAGCGGCGGGCTTCAGCCCGCCGATGTGGGCTTGTAAAGAATTGGGCTTTAGCCCTGGGCCTTTTGCTGTGATGGACAGAAAGGCCCAGGGCTAAAGCCCGACGTAATGTTGGGTATTAATCAGCGGGCTGAAGCCCGCTGCTCCCACCCAATCACCTCATGACGTATGGGGCTGCGACCCGCACTTGCCATGAATGAGATAATGAAGAGTGGCCCACAGACGCCGTTGCGTGGGTCAGGATATGGGGGCATTCGGAAGCTATGACCAATCCACAGCATCCTCTTCAGAAGATTCTGGAAAATCGGATCGCCATCATCGATGGAGCGATGGGCACCACCATTCGCACCTACGGGATGAAGGAAGCCGATATCCGTGGGGAGCGCTTCAAGAATGCCACCAAAGACCTGCTGAACAACGGTGATCTGTTCTCGCTGACACAGCCGGAGATGATCGGCGATATTCATCGCCGCTTCCTCGAAGCCGGCGCCGACATCATTGAGACCAACACCTTTGGCGCCACCAGCATTGCCCAGAGCGAGTTCTTTGTCGACGATCCGCGTGAGCACGGCGGCCGCAAGGACCCGGAGTTCTACCAGAAGATCATCGACGACGCTTCGCTGAGCGCGCTTGCGTGGGAGATCAATGAGCAGTCGGCGCGGCAGTGCCGTGAGTGGGCCGACCGGGTCGGCAATGACACCGGCCGGCAGCGCTTTGTTGCCGGAGCCATCGGTCCGCTGACCGTCTCGCTTTCAAACTCGCCGGATGCGGATGATCCCGGCTTCCGCGTCGTGACCTTCGACCAGGTGAAGAAGGCGTACGCGGAAGAGGTGCGCGCCCTGATTGCCGGCGGAGTCGATCTGCTGCTGGTGGAGACCATCTTCGACTCACTGAATGCTAAGGCGGCACTAGTCGCCATTCAGGAAGTATTTGAGGAGGACGGCAAGAAGCTGCCCATCATGATCTCTGCCGCGGTTGGCCGGGGCGGTGAGACGATGATCTCCGCACAGACGGTTGAGGCCTTCTGGAATGCGGTCAAGCATGTGAAGCCGTTGTCGGTGGGCCTGAACTGCTCGCTTGGCCCGGATCTGATGTATCCGTTCCTGGAAGAGCTTTCCGGCAAGGCTGACGTGGCTATCTCGGCGTATCCGAACGCAGGTCTGCCGAATCCGCTTTCGCCCACGGGCTTCGATCTCGAACCCGCCGATATGGGCCGATATCTTGGCGACTTCGCCAGGGGTGGACTGATCAATATCGCCGGCGGATGCTGCGGCAACACACCGGAGCACATCGCAGCCATCGCCAAAGCTCTGGCACACCTGGAACCGCGCAGCCTGGAGCCGCATCACCAGGAACATGAAACCGAGGCCGTGGGAGCCTGAGGATGAGTATCGACACGACAGAATCAAAACCTCTTCGCCTCTCAGGATCGCAGCCCTTCACCCAGCAGCCCGGCGTCTTCATCATGATCGGCGAGCGCACCAACGTCGCCGGCTCGCCGAAGTTTGCCAAGCTGATCAAAGAGGGCAAATACGAAGAGGCCGTCAGTGTCGCTCGCCAGCAGGTGGAGAACGGCGCCAACGTCATCGATATCTGCATGGACGAGGGCATGATTGACGGCGTCGCCGCCATGTCCCGCTTTCTGCTGTTACTGGCCAGCGAACCCGAGGTCGCCAAGGTTCCGTTCATGGTCGACTCCTCCAAGTGGGAGGTCATCGTTGCCGGCCTGAAGTGCCTGCAGGGCAAGGGCATCGTGAACTCCATCTCGCTGAAAGAGGGTGAGGAGAAGTTCCGCAAGAATGCCGCGACGGTGCAGCGCTACGGTGCCGCCGTGGTTGTGATGGCCTTTGATGAACAGGGCCAGGCGGCGACTTACGAAGACAAGATCCGCATCTGCGAGCGTGCGTATCGCATTCTGGTGAACGAGGTTGGCTTCGCGCCTGAAGACATCATCTTCGATCCCAACATCCTGACGGTTGCGACCGGCATGGAGGAGCACAACAACTACGCGGTCGACTTCATCAACGCGACCCGCTGGATCAAGCAGAACCTGCCGCATGCGAAGGTGAGCGGCGGCGTCTCCAACATCTCGTTCAGCTTCCGCGGCAACAACAAGGTCCGCGAGGCGATGCACGCTGCCTTCCTCTACCACGCCATTGCAGCCGGTATGGACATGGGCATCGTCAACGCCGGCATGCTGGAGGTGTACGAAGAGATTGCGCCCGAGCTGAAGGAACTGGTCGAAGACGTCCTGCTGAACCGCAGGCCCGACGCCACGGAGCGCCTGGTCGACTTTGGCGAGCAGTTGAAGGCCTCGTCCGCGTCCGGCGGCGCCACCATCGAGAAGAAGACCGAGGAGTGGCGCAACGGCACTGTCGAAGACCGGCTGGCGCATGCTCTGGTGAAAGGCATCGACACTTATATCGCCGGCGATACGGAAGAGGCGCGCGCAAAGCTGGGCCGTCCGCTGCTGGTGATTGAGGGTCCGCTGATGGCGGGCATGGGCATCGTGGGCGATCTGTTCGGGGCCGGCAAGATGTTTCTGCCGCAGGTGGTGAAGTCGGCCCGCGTGATGAAGAAGGCTGTCGCGTATCTGACGCCCTTCATGGAAGCCGAGAAAGAAGCGATGGCCGCTGCCGGTATCGAGGTAAAGACGCAGGGCAAGATTGTACTGGCCACTGTCAAAGGCGACGTACACGATATCGGCAAGAACATCGTCGGCGTGGTGCTGGCCTGCAACAACTACGAGGTCATCGACATGGGCGTGATGGTGCCTGCCGAAAAGATCCTCGAGCGCGCCAAGGAGATCCGCGCCGACATCATCGGTCTGAGCGGCCTGATTACTCCGTCGCTCGATGAGATGGTGCATGTCGCCCGCGAGATGGAGCGGCAGAACTTCAAGATTCCGCTGCTGATCGGCGGCGCAACAACCAGCCGCGCGCATACAGCGATCAAGATCGCTCCGCACTACAGCGAGCCGGTGGTGCACGTTCTGGACGCAAGCCGCGCTGTGCCGGTAACCACCAGCCTGCTGAGCGAAGAGGGCCGGCAGAGCTTCATCGATCAGCATCGCGCGGAGTATGAGGGCGTGCGTAAGGCTCACGCTGCACCGAAGCTGAAGGCTGTGCCGATCGAAGCCGCGCGTGCGCGTCGTACACCGATTGAGTGGCGTGCGGAGGATATCTCGCAGCCTGCATTTACCGGCGTTCGCATGTTGGATAACTTCCCGCTCGAAGAACTGCGCAAGTTTATCGACTGGTCGCCGTTCTTCCATGCGTGGGGTCTGAAGGGGATCTATCCCCGCATTCTGGATGATGAGAAGCAGGGCGCTCAAGCCAGGCAGATCTTCACCGAGGGCAATGCCCTGCTGGACAAGATCATTGACGGCAAGCTGATTACGGCGCGCGCGGTGTATGGCCTGTTCCCTGCCAACGCTGTCGGTGATGATGTTGAGCTGTACGCCGATGAGACACGCTCCACGGTGCTGGACCGCTTCTACTTCCTTCGTCAGCAGGTGAATCGCGAAGGCAAGGAGCCGTGCCGCTGCCTGTCAGACTTTGTCGCACCGAAGGAGACGGGGCTGCCGGATCACGTCGGCGCCTTTGCCGTCACCAGCGGCATTGGTTTGCGCGAGCTCTGCGACCGCTTCAAGGCGGATCATGATGATTACAGCGCCATCATGGCGGAGGCTCTGGCCGATCGTCTGGCCGAGGCCTTTGCCGAATGCCTGCACAAGCGTGTGCGCGAGGAGTGGGGCTATGGCTGCGAGGAGAATCTCACCAACGAAGAGATGATCCAGGAAGAGTATCGCGGCATTCGCCCGGCGCCTGGGTATCCCGCGAGCCCTGACCATACGGAGAAGGGCACCATCTGGAAGCTGATGGATGTGCAGGCGAAGACCGGCATTATGATCACGGAGTCGTACGCGATGTGGCCGGGGTCGAGCATCAGCGGAATTTACTTCGGACATCCGGAGTCGCGGTATTTCAGTGTCGGGAAGATCGATCGCGATCAGGCGCAGGATTACAGCGAGCGTAAGGGCATGACGTTGAGTGAAGTCGAGCGGTGGTTGGGGCCGAATCTGAACTACGATCCTGAGAGATAGTCGGCGTTTGATGTAGCGAGAAGAGAAGGTATTGGTAGAGAAGCAGATTTCTCCGCTCCCTTTGGTCGCTGCGAAATGACAAACGAAAATGAGGTCGCCGGTATACGCGATACTCGTTGGAACCCAGATATGTACCTCAGCGGCTAAAGCCGCGTTTCTTCTCGCGCTGATACGGCACGGCTAAAGCCGTGCCCTTAAGCAAGGCATTCGCACCCTCGGTGCGAAATCGTTGCGGTGCGCGCAACAGAACAATACAGCAAAACACCATCCGCTACATCCGTTCGCGCGCAGCGCGATGTCTCGCTTAAGGGCATGGCTTTAGCCATGCCGTATCGGAGCAAAAAGCAGTGCGGCTTTAGCCGCTGAGGGCATGTGTCCAGCGAAGATCTAATCCGCACTACGGGACGAAGACAAAACAAAAAAGACGATTCGAGCTTCGCTCGAATGTCCCACCCATCGCGTATCGGGGTCCCCGACGAAACTTCGTTCGTCGGGGTGAGTGGCGATGGATGGGGCACCCAGAGTATGGGCTAAACCTATCCCTCGTCCGGCAACCCCGCGAGGCTTCGTACCAGCTTGCTGACTCC
This sequence comes from Terriglobus sp. 2YAB30_2, assembly GCF_052114765.1. NCBI lineage: Bacteria > Pseudomonadati > Acidobacteriota > Terriglobia > Terriglobales > Acidobacteriaceae > Terriglobus > Terriglobus sp. 2YAB30_2. The sequence goes on along the minus strand of NZ_JBFRFJ010000022.1, from coordinate 23,829 downwards.
GTGGGAAACAGTGAAGGACTGCGGCACTGACTCAGGCTCCAGGAGACCAAGCCCGCAGGTCGCCGTAATCATCGCCCGTTGCGCAAGCTTCTGCGGATCGCCGACGCGAGATGCGCACTCAAGCCAGCGGAGAAAGATCTGTGCAGCATCCATGGCGTCGAGATGCCGCTTCGTCGGCACCAGGCCGTAGGCGACCGTGCCTCCCTGATTCACGAAGTCCATCGCCTGTGGATGACTGAAGAATGACTCCAGCCCTTCATGCGCATCGAAGGAGAGGATGTCAGGCCTGACGCGGAACATACGATCGAAGGGTTGCGATGCGCAGCAGTGCAGACCGGCGTAGACGCCACGCGTGCGGGCATCGTCGAGGATTGCCGCCAGAGCGCTGAGGCGATGCTCTTCGGGGAGTCCGGGGATCTCGAGACACAGGCCCGGCTCATCGACGAACAACAGCACGGGGAGGTTTGTTGCACGAAGCCGATTCGCCTGCCAGCAGATGAGTTGTGAGACGTGGAAGGCTACCGACGAGAACAGCACGGGATCAGAGAGAAACGGCCGGCCTTTGTAGAAGAGAAAGGCTGCCAGCGTGATGGGACCTTCGATCTGTCCTTTAACCGCGATGGCCTGGGGAAAGAGCCCCGACTCTAGCGCCTCTTCCAAAGCGAAGAAGCCGGCGGCGTTGTCTTCGGTGAGATAACCGTCGCCGTTGTGCAGAACGTCGATAACGGCATCGATGCTGCCTTCCTTCACCTCATAGCCATAACCGTCGGTGCGTGGCTCGACCAGGTGGCGGATACAGTCGAAGCCCTGCCCGATAGCAGCCTCACGTTCCGAGCGCTGCGGAAGCTGCGGCCAGAAGGGTACCTGCGGCGAGAAGCTAATCACCGATTCCAGGGCTTCAGGAAGCGAAGTGAGCGGCAGGCTGCCGACTCCGGTAACAGCTCCGGCGGGATCGAAGGAGGGGCGGCGAAGAGCTGTCTGCGACGTTGCGAATACGGATGGGGTCGACGGCAAGCGTTGAGATTCTCCTTCGCTGTTTTCAAGCTATCACGGTGGAGATTTCCAATTTTCAAATTGGAAATTGAGGCGTTTCATGAAGCGGGTGGGAGCGGTGGGCTTCACAGGTTGCGGAAAAACTAGGTTATTTCTCCCTAAGAGAGCCCTCTGATGAATTTTTTATCGCCGCTGAGCGTTGGTGAGGTGGATTGGCCTGTTGTTTTGGTGTGCTGGAGAGGCTTTTTGGCCACTCCAGACACACTTCGGCCCTAGCATGCTTGCTCCTGGATGGGGATGAGCTTGCGCAAGCGGGTCAAGTTATAGGCGGTGATCATCAGCCGGTAGAACAAGTCCACCTTGGCCAGACCGCGTACCTTCACTTGACGTAATCCTCGATCGAGCTTGGACCAGCCGAAGACTCGTTCGATCCGCTTGCGTGCCTTCTGACTGATCTGGAAGCGTGGGTCCTGTCGCTCCTCTTCCGTCAGCGCGTTCTTGCTCATGTTCTGGCCGCTGGTGTACTCACTGACATGGGGCGCGACCTCGCGACCGCGCAGTTGTTCTATGAACTGCGCATCCTGATACTGTGTCGGCTCCCAGCGTGATCGTCTTCTGATGCTCCGGTTTGCGCTGGTCTGGCGAAGGTACAGCCCGATCCAGCAGGATCAGCGCCATATCGCGTTCCGCCACCGTAGCCGAGAGACTGGCCTCAGCCGCGATCACCAGACCGTTGCGGTTCTCCATCAACGCATGGCCCTGATAGCTGGGCACCGCCTTATCCGCTGTCGCCTTCTTGTACAACCGCGCCTGGGGATCGGTGCTGGACTCCACCTTATCGCGCAGCAGAACCTCGCCCTTATGTCCAGAACCCTTGCCAGGAGCGGGCGGATCCTTCTTATCCTTGAAGCTCCGGCACGAGGCCCAGGCTTGGAGCAGAGTGCCGTCCACGGTGAAGTGCTCTTCGCTGAGCAGCTTCTTCTCCCGCGCTTCCATCATCACCGCTTCCAACATACGCTGGCTCGCCTCGGCCTCGATCAGACGGTTACGGTTCTTGGTGAACACCGTCACGTCCCATACCGCGTCGTCCATCTCCAGTCCTACGAACCAGCGGAACAGAAGGTTATAGTCCAACTGCTCCATCATCCGGCGCTCACTCGGGATGCTGTACAGAACCTGCAACAAAAGCGTCCGCAACAGCTTCTCCGGAGCTACCGAAGGACGGCCTGTATGCGAGTACATCGCGCCCAACGTCGCCTCCATCCGTACAAGGGCACGGTCCACAAGCACTCGGATCGACCGCAAAGGATGGTCCGATGGAACCCGACGTTCCAACGTCACATAACTAAACATCGCAGACTGAAGCTCCCAATCTCCTCGCATATCTTACTTACTAGCACCTCGCGCGATGGAAAACAAAACCACACCCGAGTTTTTCCGCAACCTGTTCAGCCCACCGTTATCGGATCAAGAAAAGAATGGGCTTTATCCCTGGGCCTTGCGTCTCGGATAGTAAAGGCCCAGGGCTAAAGCCCGACGTATTACTAGGCCTAAATCAGCGGGCTAAAGCCCGCTGCTCCCACCAGAAGACACACCGAGAGTTGTGCCCGCATCTCCAATCAGCCACACGAAAGTGTGACTGGTTTTATGCCCCTCCGTGGGTGCACACGCATCTGTCACCGGCGTTAAATAAGATGCGACCACGTGCTTTCCCTGGACAATCAAACCCCTTCAACCGCTAACCACGAATGGAGACCACTATGAAGACCATCACCGTGAAAGACGGTACCACGATCTACTTCAAGGACTGGGGCTCCGGCCACCCGGTTGTGTTTTCGCACGGCTGGCCGCTGAATGCCGATGCGTGGGATGCGCAGATGCTCTTCCTCGGCGAGCGCGGATATCGCGTCATCGCGCATGATCGCCGAAGCCACGGACGATCGGACCAGACATGGGATGGCAATGAGATGGACACGTATGCCGACGATTTGGCTGCTCCGTTCGAGGCGCTCGATCTGAAGAGCGCCATACTCGTGGGTCACTCCACCGGTGGCGGTGAGGTGGCACACTATCTGGGCCGCCATGGCACCAGCCGCGTCGCCAAGGCCGTACTGATCGGCGCTGTTCCTCCGGTAATGCTGAAGAGCGAGAAGAACCCCGGCGGGTTGCCGATCGATGCCTTCGATGCGATCCGCAATGGAGTGGTGAATGACCGCTCGCAGTACTACATGGATCTGACACTTCCTTTCTATGGCTACAACCGCCCTGGCGCTGCGGTCTCAGAAGGTGTGCGCAAGAACTTCTGGTACCAGGGCATGCAGGGCGGCATCAAGGGGCAGTACGACTGCATCAAAGCCTTCTCTGAGACCGACTTTACAGAAGACCTGAAGAAGATCGATATTCCCACACTGATAATGCACGGCGATGACGACCAGATTGTTCCTTACCTTGACGCCGGTGTGCTGACGGCGAAGCTGGTAAAGAACAGCCAGTTGAAGATCTACCCCGGGTATCCGCACGGCATGGCGCAGATTTATGCAGACCAGATCAATGCGGATCTGCTGGCGTTTATTCAGAGCTAGGAAAATTGAATGATTGAAGAATGGCCCATGTTCCGGGAGAGAATGGGCCATTTCTACCTGCCTTCGGCTAGAGTATTTCTCCTGTAGGTGTAGTGCAGGGCTTATGCATCTATGGGCGTTTTCCTCAATGAAAACGTCACTGCACAGTACTCACGGGATGCCCAGCAACAGGAGAAATGCTCTACACTACGCGCACGATGGCTACACGGCTTACGCTTGATCTCGATACTCTGCGCACCCTCACCGTTGCGAATGATCTTGGCAGTCTGGCGCTGGCGGCGGAGCGCACTTTGCCCTGCTGTATCCGCGCATGCAGGTCGAGCTGCGCATCGAAGGCAATGCGGCGCTGGCCGATGCGGTGGAAGCATCGCAGATCGATCTCGCGGTCGCGATCGGACATGAGACACGGGCAGCAGCCGAGACCATCGGACAGCTTGAGATCGTGTGGATTGCGGCTTCCACCTTTGCTCTTCCGCAGAATCATCCTCTGCCACTGGCTGCGCTGGGGCCGCAGTGTGCCTTTCGCCGATGCGCCATCGAACATCTGGAGACGGCCACAACACCGTATCGCATCGCCGCCAGCAGTCCCAGCCTCGACGGCCTGTGGGCCGCGTTGCTTGCGGGTCTCGGCATCACCGCGCGGACTGGGTTGCGCCTTCCCGAGGGGTTGGTCTCAGCCGCATCGCTCTTCGGTTTGCCTGCACTTGGTGCACTGCCGGTTACGGTTCATCGCAATCCGCAGTCCACAGGTATCGCGGTCGATCGCATGAAGATCCTGCTGACGGAATCGGTGCAGTCAGCACTGGCCTTGCAGGCGAAGACCGCGAAGAAGCATAAACAGAGCTCACGTGTCGCTTGAGAACAATCAAATTGTTCTTGCTGTGCCGCGTTGTTAGAGTTGCGGGATGAAACGGTATTTGCTTTTGCTCACTGCGCTTCTGCTTGCCCCGCTCTCCGGCATGGCACAGACCTCTTCCATCGTTGGCACATGGGTTCTTACTGCCGCGGATAAGCTGATGCCGGATGGCACACGCGTCTCTGACTATGGACCGAATCCTCACGGCCTGGTGATCTTTACTGCCGATGGACATTACTCCGTACAGATCTATCGTGGAGACCGCGTGAAGTTTGCCTCAGGGGACAGACTGAAAGGCACGCCTGAGGAATATCGCGCGGTTGCGACCGAGATGAGTGTTCACTTCGGTACCTATATAGTCGATGACACGAAACACACCATCAGCTTTCATATCAATCGCTCTTCGGTTCCGAATCAGGATGACACCACCGCTGTGAGGTCCTATGAGATGCAGGGAGATGTTCTCTCCTGGAAGGTCGCGGCAAGACCGGATGGATCGATCCCGATGACGGTGTTGAAGCGGGTGAAGTAGGGGTGTGGCTAATTACTTGCTCGCCGTAGGATTGGGTGGGAGCGGCGGGCTTCAGCCCGCCGATATATAGCGCTGAAGGCGCGCTCCATACCAGCCTGGGGCAACGCCCCAGGTCTCGGATAGTTAAGAGGTCTGAGGGCTGAAGGCCCGATCTATAATTCTGATGCCAAATAGCTGAAAGAGCCCATCTGGACTGTAAACCGTGGACTAAAGTCCACCGCTCCTACCCGTTCGCACATTAGAACTCATCTGCCTTCACTGCAGAGTTATAGAGCGGGCCTTCAGCCCTTTAACATCGTGTGAGCACTGAGACCTGGGGCGTTGCCCCAGGCTGGTATGGAGCGCGCCTTCAGCGCTTATAGTGCCTGCCCGAAAGACCGCTAAACACCCCAGCCAGCAAAGTTGGCCGGGGTCCCCGCTGCACCCACTCGTTTCCACATCAGAAAGAAGCGGGCGGGTGCTGACGACATGAGTTTAATGACACGCTCTGGGAGGTCAAAAATTTCCCTCACCTGTCTTGACAGCCGCATTTATTACTCTCACAATGTAGTACTAACGATGCTTGGAGAGTTTGAGTACCTGATCATTACGGCGGCAGCGGGGCTTGGCGAGCGGGCGTATGGCGCCACCATCCGCGAAGAGGTTGAGGCCAGCGGCCGAGGCTGTTCGATTGGAGCGCTGTACACCACCATCGATCGGCTGGAGGCGAAGGGTCTGCTGAAGACCTGGATGAGCGATGCCACGCCTGAACGCGGTGGCCGCGCCAAGCGCATGGTAAGCATTACGCCCAGCGGGTTGAGTGCGGCAAAAGAGTTCTACGAGACGGTGATGCGGATCAGCCGCGGAGCCTCATGGGTGGCAAACCAGAGCAGGAGTGTTCTATGACGGGCTGGACCATCGTGGAAGTCGTCGCTTCACGTCTTCTGGAACGCAATGAGTGTGAAGCTGTGCTTGGCGATCTGGCGGAGACACGTAAGTCCACAAGGGCAGCGATGCTGGACGTCGTGGGTCTTGCATTTCGCCGTAAGGCAACGCCATGGCGCACTCTGGGCCCATGGGTTGCCGCCTTCGGCCTGGCTCTGCCGTGCAGCCTGCTGTTGATGGGCTTGTCGGTCTCAATCAGCGCGACGTATGTGCGGCTGTTCAATACCACGGTTCTGAAAAACAGCGGCCTCACGCTTGGACCTGGTGTCGCCATGCTGATCTGGAATGTGATTCTGCTGATCGGCTGGGCGTGGACCGGCGGCTTCGTGATGGGATCGCTCTCACGCAAGACCATCCGCATCAGCGTGCTGATGTCATCGGTTCCCTGCGTCTTCTGCATGGCGCGATTTCACGTGGAGTCGCTCTCACGCTTCTGCCTGCTGCTCTTCCTTATTCCCGCGGCGTGGGGCGTCTATCGCGGTCTGCGGCTCACCCGTATTTATCTTCCCGCTGCACTGGTGCTTGCACTCGGTATCACGCTGCTGACGATTCCCATGTGGCGCAATCCCGGTGCATGGCTCCCGAACTGGGCGCTGAGCTGGCCCGCGTGGTACTTAGTCCTGACTGCGTGGAGAAGCTCCAGGCGCGCAGAAGGCGCACGACAACTGGCTACCTGACACACACGGATATCAGGCCGCTTCATGCGGCCGCACACACCGTCACTGCGAACCGGTACGGAATTCCCTGCGTTAAAGTTCGCGATTTTTTCTGAAAGAGCGGAACCATCGTCCCAGATGAAACGTATCAGCGGGCGTACGTCGCAATACCGCGCGGCCGTCTCAGCACGTAATCAGGATTTATAAGCGTCACACCTTATCTCTGAGGAGCACTCCCATGTCGACTGCTCGCGTATCCCCGTGCGTCTTAAAACGCCTGGCGATGATCTGGCTCATCGTTACGGCACTTCCCCTGGTCTTCTTTGATGGCGCTATCGTGTACGCACGTCCCGCGATGCAATCGAGCCCAGGCGCTGAACATACCGCGAAGCCTGTACCGGCAACGACGCAGCAGATGTATCGCAAGCTGATTCAGGAGGCTGAACAGAGGAACGATCCGCCCGCGCGCATTGGATATCTATGGGCTGTGCTTGCCTCTTCGTATCACGATGTCGGCAATATTGCCGAGTCCCAGCGAGCCTACGAACGTGCCTTGCCCTTGCTGGCGCAGTCGCCGCAGTCACGCGGCAACTATGCGACCGCGCTCGATAATCTTGGAAGTATTTATCTTGAGCTCGGCAACATTGCCGATGCGGAGAAGGTGAGGACGCAGGCCTTCCATCTTCGCGAAGAGATGGGGAACCCCATCGATCTTGCCCGTGGTCACGAACATCTCGCCGAGGTGCTGCTGGCACGGCATCGCTTCAAGGAAGCCGAGCAGCACGCCCGCGCCGCTTATGACACGCTCTCCGCCAAGCCGGAGCCTGACGATCAGGACGCTCCCACTGCCGAGCATCCGCAGTACACGCAGAGGCGCGGCAACACCATGCTTGCCGCATTGATCACCCTGGTCTTTGCGGAATGCAATCAATCGGAGCTACAGGAGTGTCTGCAGGCGGCAAAGCAGGCCGACCAGATTGCAACGGAGAACTTCGCTTCCGGATCGCTGGAGCAGGCACACGCCGCCATGGCGTTGGGCTATGCGCAGTGGAAGACGGGAGATATCTCCACCGCCGATCAGACATTACGCGGTGGTATGGCCATGATGAAGGCAAGGCTCGGCGATGGACATCCCCTCGTGCTTGATTCCATGTATGAATACCGGGAGTTCCTGCAGGCGCAGCATCGCAAGGCGGACCTTTCGTCGCTGGATCATCAGATCAAGGATGTAAAAGAGCATCAACCAGCGACGGCGTGTGCGAATTGCACGATCAGTGTGTTTGCGTTGCGGTGAGGAGGTATGAATTGGGTACCCATTCATCGCGTTACGTGATGAGTGGGAGCTTCATAGGAATCGTTGAAGACCCGCGCTACGGTACCTCAGCGGCTAAAGCCGCGTGTTCTCTGCTCTTTTACGGGACGGCTGAAGCCGTCCCCTTAAGCAAGGCATTCGCACGTTGTGCGAACGGAGAAATATCTGGTGTAAGTTTAGGCATCGGTTTTGCTTAAGGGCATGGCTTTAGCCATGCCGTACCAGCACGCAAACGACGCGGCTTTAGCCGCTGAGGGCTTCGCTTCTTTGCCTTCATCGTCAACGTCGTGGATGCATATCGGGAATAAACACGCATCTTGCATCGCTCGCGGTATCTTGGGAGCGTGGATTCTCTGCCTCTCCAGGACGGGTTACAGAGCGGGCTTGCGGAAGATGTACCGCTTGCTGCGCCGGTGGAGCGTGCAGGCATCTCGCCCGGGGATCTGCGGGAGTTGTGGACACAGGCGCAGGCTGCGGCCTGTGAACTTTCTGAAGCGGAGTTTGCGCTGGCTCTCGCCGCTGCCGGGGCGAAGTACAACTTCGGACTTCCGGCACAGCAGGCATCCACACCCAGCCAAAGGCTAGCGTTTTACCGGAACCTGCACCTGAAAGAGCTGGCGCTGGCGCATGCCTGCGCGCTGGGTCGCGATGCAGCGTGGCAGGTGTTTGTCTCTCAGTACCAGGCGGCGCTCAAACAAGCCGCTATTAGAATCACGGGGTCGGCTTCGCTGGGAGAAGACCTGGCGGGCGCGCTTTACTCCGAGCTCTTCGGACTGACGGAGCGTGATGGTGTGCGCCGATCTCCGCTGGCGAGCTATACCGGCCGCGGATCGCTGATGGGATGGCTGCAGGCCACACTGGCGCAGCGACATGTGGATCATCATCGCCGCACCCATCGCGAGACTCCGCTCGAAGACAATGATTTTGCCGCGGCGCCGGCGGCCGCTGCTCCTCCTTCGCAGGAGATCGAACGGCTGAAGGACGCCATCGGCAATACCTTCAATACCTTGCCGGCAGAAGATCGCTTACTGCTCGTATCGTATTTTCTGGATGGGCGTACCCTGCTGGAACTGGCGCGGCTTCTTCGCGTGCATGAGGCCACGATGAGCCGCCGATTGAAGCGGCTGACGCAGGACCTGCGAAAGAGGCTGCTGAAAGATTTACAGGCGCATGGCATGAGCCGTGCCGCCGCGGAGGAGGCGCTGGGAACCGATCCGCGGGATATCGACATCAATCTGCGAAGTCTGCTGCAAGCTTCGCCATTTTCTCCGTTCTCTCAACAGGCAGGGACCAGATGAACGAGCCTCTCCAACCCGGCCACCACCTCGACGCGGACCAGCTTGCCGCGTTCGTGGAGGGCGCGCTCACCGAGCAGGAGCGCCAGGAGAGCCTTGCCCATATGGCCGTGTGCGAGCAGTGCCGCGACATCGCGTTCCTGATGCAACCGGAGATGGCAGCCGAGTCCGCAGCTGTTGCAGCGCCGCGACTTCCCTTCTGGCGTCGGTTTACGCCGCTGGTCTATGCAAGTGGGCTGGGCGTCTGCGCTACGGTGTTGATTGTCTTTGCCTGGATGCATCAGGGGCCACCGCCACCACCGAGGAGCAATGTTGCCCAGGTCGTTCCTGCTCCGCCTGTTTCGCAGATCCCGGCTCGCACAGCATCTGAGGTACCGGCAGCGCCGCCAAACCGCGCACAAAACCAGAAGAAAGCTGAGCCTCCTCCAGCCACTTCTCCGAAGGCTGTAGAACCGGCGCTTGCATCCGCGAAAACTCCAATGCCTTCCGCCGATACCGCTGCGATCCCGGCTATCGCTGCGAGACAGAACGTCAGGATGAGCCAGCCCGCGACTGCGGCTGCCGGCTTAGCTCCGCTCAATAACACGCAGGTCATCAATGGCCGGAATTTCTCAACATCTCTGGCGATACAGCCGGTGGTGAACTCTGCGACTCCCACATTGCAGTTCCCGCCGCCCAACGGGCAACTCGCGCTGCGTATCGAACACGGTCAACCCCTTGCCGGACCGCAGGCAAAGGTGGCCGGTGTCGTGCTCGACCTCTCGGGAGCTACCATCTCCGGAGCCACCGTCACCCTGCGGCAGCCCAACACGCCGCTGCGCCAGACAAAGACAGATAACGCCGGCAACTTCACGCTCGCCTCCCTTCCCGCAGGCAGATACAACCTGGAGATTGCGGCACCCGGTTTCCGGACCGTGACGCAACCGCTGGACCTGCAGGCGAATGATCTTGCGCTGCTCACGTCGCAGGTTCCGGTCGGCTCTACAAGTGAGTCGGTCGAAGTTACGGCCGAGGCACCGGCGCTGCTGACAGAATCTGCCTCGGTCGCCTCTATCCCGGTCGAGATGAAGCTGCCTCACAATGCGGAGGTAGCTAACACCGTCTATCGGGGCAAACGCGTGCTCGCTCTCGACGTTACGGGGAAGGTCTACTTCAGCACCAACAGCGGTAAGCGCTGGAAGACGATCAAGCCGCTGTGGGATGGGAAAGTCTCACAGATAGAGGCTGCGGAGCATGGAGAGGGATTCTCTCTCACTACGGAATCAGGTGGCGTCTGGTCAAGCGAGGATGGGAAGCACTGGCGGAAGTACTAGGAGTGTGTCCAGTTCTCCCTTTTCCCACAGATACGAGGTCGTACGGTACCTCAGCGGCTAAAGCCGCACGTCCTTTTAGAACCGATACGGCACGGCTGAAGCCGTGCCCTTAAGCAAAGCATTCGCACCGCTGGTGCGAAATGGTTGCGCGACGCGCAACGGTAGTTAACCGATGCCGCTAAGCTCTATCATCCGTTATCAACTTCACGAATAGCAAGCAAGTAGGGACACCGTGTTCCAGACAGCGACGTTATATCCGTAAACGTTGTCTTTCGTTCGCGCGAAGCGCGAATGCCTTGCTTAAGGGGACGGCTTCAGCCGTCCCGTAACAAGCTCCCCAAGGACGGCGGCTTTAGCCGCTGAGGTACCTTTCTGTACTTCATTCCTACCCAAATTAATCTCAAAAAATTCCTGCAAGTTTTACGGCAAGGCACGTTCTCCACATAGAGACGAAGAATACCGGCGCGAAGACGCGTATGTTCGCGCCGCGGAGAGGCCCTGTCATGAACGCTCGTTTGTCCCGCTGCTGTGTACTGCTCTTCTGCCTTTTGGCGTTGCTAACACTCGGCCATCCGCTATGGGCGCAGACCATGCATGCGTTGCTTACGCATCATGTGCTCTCGCTTGAAGTTCCCTTTCATGCAGATCGTGCGGGCAGCGGCCGGCTGATCGTCGACCTTCTCAGCCCCGAAGATGAAGTACTTGGACATAGCGAACGTACGGTACACGCGGTGGCCGGTGATAACTTGTGGCGGACAGAGATCGCCGGCAAACCGCACGTTGTTGACAGCGAATTGGTATGGCACCGGGTTCGCTGCCGTTTTCTTCTCGATGGCGAAAAGACGCCTGCCATGGAAAGCACGGAGACCGTCGCCACCATTCTACGCAGGCCGGTGATGCGCATCCTCGCGCAGAGCTCGTATCTCTCCGGTGCGCAGGCGGCGATCCGCGTCATTGTTCTTGACCGCGATACCGGCGATCCATTGCAAGGTGTGGAGAACAGCACACTTCGTATCGAGCTCGAGGAGCAGACCACAAACGCACCTCGCTTCGTCGTCAGACCTGACCAACAGGGTAATGTCGCGATTGAGCTCGAAGACACGCAGAAGAAGCCCATCACACTGTTCAACGGTAAGCTCGATCGCCGGGGCACCATCGATGCCGCGTTTCATTTTCCCGCCGGAGTGACAGGGGCGCGGATGCTGCATCTCGTCGCTGAGACCGCCTTCGGGACAATTGAAAGCACCCAGCAGATTGATCTGGAATCCAAGACCGGCATTCTGCTGACCACGGAAAAACCGATCTATCAACCGGCGCAGACCATCCATGCGCGGGCGCTGGCTCTGGACCGCGCTGACCATCATGCCGTCGCCGGACGCAAGCTTACCTTCGAGCTCGAAGATTCGCGCGGCAACAAGGTCTTTCGCCGTGCGGCGCAGACCGATGCCTATGGTGTGGCCTCAGCCGAGTTCACCCTTGCCGGTGAGGTTAACCTCGGCGCCTATCATCTGCGCGCTGTGATGGGCGACACCGATCATCCCTCCGATACACAGGAGGTCACGCTGCAGGTGCAACGCTACGTCCTGCCCAAGTTCCGCGTTGCCATCGATCTTGCGCAGAAGAATGGCAAACCGAAGCGCGACTATCGCCCTGGAGAACACATTACCGGTACTGTGCACGCAAACTACTTCTTCGGTAAGCCGGTTTCAGATGCTCCGATCAACATTACGGTGCATGGCATGGATGTCTCCCTATTTACTGCGGCTCACGCGGAAGGCCGCAGCGACACAAACGGCGACTATCGCTTTGACGTAGCTCTACCGGAGTACATGACAGGACGCAAGCAGAACCAGGGAGCCGCGCCTGTTCTGATTGAGGCCTCGGTCAAAGACTCTGCCGCACACACCGAGACGAAGAACGAACCCATCACGGTGAGTCAGTCGCCGCTGCTGATCACCGCGGTCCCCGAGGGTGGAACGCTGGTTCCCGGTATCGAGAACCAGGTCTTTGTTCTTGCCTCCTATCCGGATGGCACACCTGCGCCGGCGGAGATACGCGTCCAGCTCAACGGGGGCTCTACCCAACGTCTTGAAACGGACCTTGGAGGAATTGCCATCGCCCACATAACGCCGACGCGCGGTGTGGAGATGAAGCTGCACGTCGATGCGGACGATCATCACGGTAACCGGTCCACAAATACGATCAACCTCAATACGCGGTACGGTGAGGACCAGGTCCTGCTGCGCGTCGCCCATGGTGTCTATAAGCCTGGCGATTTGATACGAGCGACGGTCTTCAGCACGCGGCAGAGCGGCACTGCTTACATCGACATTGTGAAGGATGGGCAGACCATCCAGACACGCGACGTCGACATCGTCCACGGCCGCGCGGAACTTTCGCTCCGTGCCACGCCACAGATGGCGGGTACGTTGAGTATGCATACGTACATCTTCGGCGGCGATGCACAGACCGTGGCAGATCATCGCATGATCTTCGTGCAGCCTGCGGATGAGCTGCACATTCAGGCCACAGCCGATGCAGCCAGCTATCTGCCGGGTTCAGAAGCGCGTGTGCGCTTCCATGTCACCAATGAGAAGGGCGAAGGCGTGCAGGCGGCGCTCGGACTTGAAATCGTAGACGAAGCTGTCTTTGCGCTGGCGGAGAAACAGCCTGGATTTGCCAAAGTCTTCTTCTACCTGGAAGAGGAGCTGTTGAAGCCGCGCTTTGAGATCCACTCCCTTTCCATGAACGATGCCGTCGTTCCAGCGGACGCGTCCCAGCAGGATGCACATGACCGCGCCGCGCGGGTTCTGTTCTCCGCAGCGGAGGATGTGCGCGAGCACGCGGTTCGAACAGAGGCAATCCAGGCGCTGCCGTTGGCACAAACCTTCGCCTTCCATGACCGTTATCAGGCGGCGTACACCGAGCACGTTCAGCTTCTTCTGCAGCAACTGCCTCAAGAGGACGGTCACATACAGGATCTTCCTAAACGTTTTGCCCTGGTCAAAGAAGACGAAGGCAGTAAGCCGCACGATGCCTGGGGAGTATCGCTTCGTGTCGAGCCTGTCTGGCAAACGACGCGGCGCCAGAATTCATTGCTTCGCTTCTATAACATCCGAAGCGCAGGCCCCGATCACAGGTTCGGGACGCAGGATGACCTTATAACGATGGTCAGCGGCTCAGGCGATACCTTTTCTGAGCAAAGACCCGGCGCTATGGAATGGCGGTTGGAACATGATCGTGGGCCGCTGAACGGACGCAGCGAGATCACCGGCGTCATCACTGATGCCAGCGGCGCCGTCATTCCCAACGCCTCTCTTCAATTGCACCGCATCGACGCAGCCGGCACATGGCGCGGCACCTCCACCAAGGACGGCTCGTTCCGCTTCGCTGCGCTTACCAGCGGTCGTTACCGGCTCAAGATCTCGGCTTCGGGGTTTGCCTCCGCCGCCGATGAAGTGACCTTGCGGCCGCAGGACCGTGCGATCGTCACCTGCACGCTTGCAGTTGGTTTCGTCACGCAGAGCGTGGAGGTCGCCACGGCGGCAGCGCCTGTGGTGATGACACAGAGCGCTGAGATGGTGCAGGTTGTCAATGGGCGTGAATTCGGAAATCTGGCACGGATGGCTCCGAGGGCCGGGGCCGCATTGGCCCATGCGGACAGTAGCGCGAAGGCTCCTGCGTCCGAAGGCAACGCCGATCATGTGCGCTCTTACTTCCCGGAGGCGTTGTATATCAATCCGGAGATCATTACCGATGGTCATGGCAACGCCAGTATCGGCATTCCGATTGCCGACTCCATTACGACATGGCGCATGGCGATGTTTGCTTCTACCAAGGCAGGAACGCTGGGCAGTGGCGTCTCCAGCCTGAAGGTCTTTCAGGACTTCTTCGTGGACCTCGATCTTCCGGTCACGTTGACACAGGGCGACTGCGTCTCGATTCCCGTCGCTGTCTACAACTACACCTCGGGCCGGGGCGAGGTAACGCTCTCACTACAGCAGGAGGACTGGTTCGATCTCGTCGATGACAACGCGGAGAAGCACGTCAGTATCGATGCGGGCAAAGTCGGCGGCGAACAGTTCACGCTGCGGGTGAAGCGTCTGGGGAAGTTCAAGTTGACCCTTGCCGCTCATCTGCAGGGTGAGTCAGATCGCAAGGACACGGTCGTCCGTGAGATTGAGGTTGTGCCGAACGGACAGCAACAGGAGGTAGTCTTCAACGGACGCCTGGAGTCGACCGCGCAACATAGCGTGCGTTTCCCGCAGAATGCACTTCCCGACGCCAGCAAGCTCTTCGTACGGCTGTATCCAGGCCCGCTCAGCCAGGTGATTGAAGGCATGGACGGCATTCTCCAGATGCCGGGGGGCTGCTTCGAGCAGACCTCATCGAGCACCTATCCGAACGTACTGGCGCTGGATTACATGAAGCACACCAAAAAGCTGACACCCGAAGTCCATGCAAAGGCTGAAGGGTACATCGCCAACGGATACCAGCGTCTGCTCACCTTCGAGGTACCGGGAGGAGGATTCTCGTGGTTCGGCAATACACCGGCCAACAAGATCCTGACGGCATACGGCCTGATGGAATTCCGCGATATGTCGCATGTTTACGATGTCGATCCGCGCGTGCTTGAGCGCACGGGGGCGTGGCTTGCGGCACAACAGCAGCGTGACGGAAGCTGGAAGCCCGATACTCAGTTCATCAACGAAGGCGCGACCAACCGTTACAACTCAGATGCATTGCGCATTACCGCCTATCTTGCCTGGGCACTGGAAGGAGATAGCGAACAGCATGCCGCTGTCGAGAAAGCGAAAGGCTACATCGTCTCGAATCTGGATAGCGTGACCTCAAATAAGACCGATGCATACACACTGGCGGTGCTTGCCAACTTTGCCGTAAGCGAGGACAAGCACTCAGAGCTGACACGCCGCGTCCTGCAACGGCTGGCGGATGCGCGTACCGAAAAGGGAGAGCAGGCATGGTGGAGCAGCGCTGAAACAGGGCTCTACGCAACCGGCGACTCCGCCGCGGTGGAGACCACAGGCCTGGCTGTACAGGCGCTGCTTCACTCCGGGCAGTATCCCGAGATTGCACGCCGCGCGCTGGCATGGATCCTCAGCAAGAAGAACAGCTACGGTAACTGGGGCTCAACCCAGGCCACCATCATGGCGTTGCGCGCTTTGCTGCTGGCCTCTGAAGGAAGTGCAGGAGACGCAAGCGGCAAGGTACAGGTGCTGCTGAACGGTGAGGCCGTGCAGACTCTGAACCTCGATGCCGGAAACAATGATCTGCTCCATCAGTTTGTCCTACCACAGCCAGGAACAGGCGCCGAGAATGCGGTGGAGCTGCGCTTCACCGGCTCAGGCAGCATGGCCTACCAGATCGCCGGCCGTTACTTCACACCCTGGCCGGTGAAGAAAGACGCGCCTGCGCTCTCCATTGATGTAGCGTATGACCGCACGCATCTGGCACAAAACGATGTCGTGACGGCAACCGCCACAGTGCACAGCAATCTCGACAAACGGGCCAACATGGTGATGGTCGATCTTGGGATTCCTCCGGGCTTCGATCTGCAGAGCGAGGATCTGCAGCAGATGGTGGAGAAGACCGCGAACAAACCGACCGGACGGCTGGAGAAGTTCAGCCTTACGGCCACCCAGGCGATTCTCTACTTCAACGCCATCGGCGCAGGCGAGACGATGACGCTGAAGTTCCGGCTGCGTGCGAAGTATCCCATTCGCGCCGCCAGCTTTGCGTCGCATGTGTACGAGTACTACGATCCGGCGGTCAGAGGCACGGCCAAACCGGCACAGCTTGAAGTTACGGCGAAATAGGAGCTCATGATGAAGATCGCCATCCTTTCCATACTTACGGCTCTGCTTCCATCGGTTACATACGCACAGCAGCCACATGGACCCGAGCTACAGTTCAATCCACGGCGGTGGCACACACTCAATCCGATCTGTCCGGTTGTCTTTGGAGCGCAGGCCAATGCCGCTCCACTCATGACACTCGCGGCGGACGGAAGCTCCACGCCGGTGCGGACTGTCTCGCTGCAGTTCGGCATGAGAGATAGCCGCACCATCGACAGCGCGACCGTTACGATTCGCGGTGTGACGCAATCGCATCTGTATCTTAAGACCGGGAAAGGTCCGGAAGAGAAGCAAGAGCGCACCTTCCACATTGAGTCACGCGCAGGATCGAATGGATTCACGCAGAGCGATCTCTCGGTTTCTGGCATTATGTCGTTACGTACGGCTGAGATTACGGAGATCCGTTTTACCGACGGAACGAGCTGGCGTCCGACCGGCATTGACGGGTGCGTTGCTTATTTCAATGGAGTTCACCTGGTGAATGCGGATTCGATGAAGTAGCGCAAGGAGAATAAAGAGCGCTGAAGGCGCGTTCTATACCAGCCTGGGGCGTAGCCCCAGGTACGCGAATAGCGAAACGGTAAGAGGGCTGAAGGCCCGACCTATAATCACCAATCGTCACAAAGGAAACGGTTCGTGAAACCGTTGTATGCCTATCGAAACGATGCGGTCGGATTGAAGGCTGTTATATGGAGCGGGCCTTCAGCCCTTTAACATCTTGTGGACACTGAAACCTGGGCGTTGCCCCAGGCTGGTATAGAGCGCGCCTTCAGCGCTTTAAATCGCCTTTTTGATCGAGCATCACCTCTCCTGCATGACGCGGTCGCGGCTCTCGCGCTTCTGCCGTCTCGACCAACCCAGGCGCAGGCCGAGGTAGCCTGCGACCAACAGGCCTGCGAAGAGCATCGCGATCAGGCGGTTGTAGTAGACCAGGCTGGCCAGGCAGATGCCGGCTGCGATCAGAGTCCAGATGGGCAGCAGCGGATACAGCGGAGCGCGGAAGGGGCGGGCCATCGCGGGCTCGCTCTTTCGCAGGCGGAAGAGTGCCAGCATGCTGACGATGTACATCACCAGCGCTCCCAGCACCGACATGGTGACGATGTTGGCGGTAAGCGGCTGGCCACCGAACTGAATCCAATTGTCACTATAGATGGCTGCGATGCCCACCACCCCGCCGGCGAGGATGGCAATGTGGGGTGTGCGGAAGCGCGGATGGATCTTGCCGAGGAATGATGGAAGATAGCCGGCGCGTGCCAGGGCGAAGATCTGCCGCGAGTAGCCAAAGACGATACCGTGCAGCGAGGCCACCAAACCAAAGAGGCCGAGCCAGACCAGCATGTGCAGCCATCCACTGCTGCCGCCCACCACAATCTTCATCGCCTGCGGTAGCGGGTCGTTGATATTGGCCAGCACGCTCCAGTCGCCGACTCCACCGGCAAAGACCATCACGCCCAGGGCAAGAATCAGAAGCGTGATGATGCCGCCGATGTAAGCGATAGGAATGGAACGCGCCGGGCGCTTCACCTCTTCTGCCGCCATTGCTACACCTTCAATGGCGAGAAAGAACCAGATGGCGAACGGCACTGCTGCGAACATGCCGACCGCCGTATGCGCTGAGAGGTGATCGTGGCCTGCCCATCCATGGGCGAGGAAGTTCGTCAGCCGGAAGCCGGGCGCAACCACAGCCATAAATACCAACAGCTCCACAATCGCGAGCACTGTCACCATCAGCTCAAAGCTGGCTGCAACGTGCACGCCGAGGATGTTGATCGCCATGAAGAGCAGGTAGGCGAGGACAGCAGCGTGCTTGGGAGCGAGGCCGGGGAACTGCACATGAAGATACGCTCCGATGGCCAGCGCGATAGCAGGCGGGGCGAAGACGAACTCGACGAGCGTGGCCGCAGCGGCGATGTAGCCACCGGTGTCTCCGAAGGCGCGCTGTGCGTAGGCGAACGGTCCGCCGGCGTGTGGGATCGCGGTGGTGAGCTCGGTGAAGCTGAAGATGAAGGCCGCATACATCGTTGCCACCAGGATGGTGACCAGAAGAAAGCCGAGTGTGCCGGCGCTGGCCCAGCCGTAGCTCCAGCCGAAGTATTCGCCGGAGATGACAAGGCCGACAGCGATTCCCCAAAGCTGCCAGGTGTTGAGCGTGGCTTTCAGGTGCGAGTGATCTTCCAAGGTCGCCTCGTGCGATACGTATGATGTTTGAGCTTATCCGATAACGGTGGCGCGATACACCCACATAAGCTTCGCGTATGTGGGGCACCCGGCCAGAAAGATGAAAAAGCAAACGGTGCGGCGTAACAAAATCACTCCCGGCATGGAGTACCGTTTTATAGAGCGGGCCTTCAGCCCTTTGCCTTTCTGGCTATCTGCGACCTGGGGAGTTGCCCCAGGCTGGTATAGAACGCGCCTTCAGCGCTTAGACCGACGGTCACCTTCTGATCCTGCGGAATGACAAAAATACGGGAAAAGTAGAGTCCGCGATACCATAGCTTGCACATGCGACATGCTGCTCTTTTCTGCGCTTTCTTTGCCACTTCCTTCGCCTTCGCCGCCCCTGTAAAACATACTGCAGGTCCACGCATCGAGATCACGGTTACGCCGGCGGCTGCTGGTAGTGCTCCGCTGACAGGGCGTGTTCTTGTTGCCATCTCGAAGGCAGCCACGGGAGAACCGCGCAATCTGATTGATGAGTCGTATGAGTCGCAGCAGGTCTTCGGCATGGATGTCACCGGGGCTGCGCCGGGCACGCCGATCGTGCTCGATGACGCCAGTGCGTATGGCTATCCCATTCGGCATCTCGCCGATCTGCCTGCCGGCGAGTACACGGTGCAGGCTGTCTTCAATCGGTATGAGGAGTTCCATCTTGCCAATGGCAAGGCCGTCCTGTTGCCGCCTGACAAAGGCGAGGGGCAGCACTGGAATACTAAGCTCGGCAACCCGATGAGCAAGCCGGTCAAGCTGACCTTTGCGAAGGATGCGGCGCTAACGATTACGGCGGACACAACCATTCCCGAACCGCCTACGCCTGCGCCCGATACGAAGTACATCCGTCACGTGCGTATTCGTAGTGAGCTGCTCTCGAAGTTCTGGGGACGTGAGATGTTCGTCTCTGCCATTGTGCTTCTGCCGGAAGGCTTCGACAGTCATCCTGACGCGCATTATCCCACGGTCGTCTATCAGGATCACTTTCATCCCAACTTCAGCGCCATCGGCTGGCGTGAGACGCCGCCCCCTGCGGACCTGCAGGGACGCGAGGCCAGCCGCGCGAAGTGGCAGTATGCCTTTTACCAGGCGTGGACCAACGGCACCCTGCCACATGTTTTGATCGTTGAGCCGCAGCATGCCAATCCGTACTACGACGACTCGTATGCGGTGAACTCAGCCAGCATTGGACCGTATGGTGACGCCATTACGCAGGAGCTGATTCCTGCGGTCGAAAAACAGTTCCGCGGCATCGGCCAGGGATGGGCGCGCGCGACCTACGGCGGCTCGACCGGAGGTTGGGAGGCGCTGGCTTCGCAGGTCTTTTATCCGGAGTTCTACAACGGCACATGGTCGTTCTGTCCTGATCCGGTCAGCTTCCACGCTTACCAGGGCGCGGACCTTTATACGGACACCAATGCCTACACGCGCTCTGGTCCCTTTGAGACCATCGACATTCCCTCCGATCGGCGCGGCGACTCGCACATCACGGCCCAGATGGCACAGGTGAATCACTACGAGCTCGCTCTTGGATCGCATGGCCGATCGGGCGAACAGTATGACATCTGGCAGGCTGTTTTCTCGCCGCAGGGCGCGGATGGTTATCCCACGCCGATCTATGACAAGGACACCGGCGCCATTGACAAAGAGGTGGTGAAGTACTGGCGCGATCATTACGATCTGGACGCCATTCTGATGCGCGACTGGACGACGCTAGGGCCGAAGCTCGAAGGCAAGCTGCACATCGCCGTCGGCGACTCCGATACTTACTATCTGAATAACGCTGTCTATCTGCTGGAGGCCGATCTGAAGGGCACGCGCAATCCGCATTCGGATGCAACGTTTGATTTCGGTCCGCGCAAGCCGCACTGCTATACAGGTGCGTTGCCGGAGTGGGATGAGAGTCAGGGTGCGGATATGAACCAGCGTGTACTGCCGCTGATGACCCGTCACATGCTGGAGACCGCGCCGAAGGATGCCGATACGAAGTCGTGGGTGTATTGAAGCGATGAACAACCCATTAGTTAGAGGATCGGTATATCCGAGCGTTGCTCGGATGTCCCACTCACGCTACGCGTGAATGGGGCACCCAGTGTATTGGTAGGTCTAAGTAGGTCTGAACGGATATTGAAGCCTTCTCGTTACGACGCTTTCCGCAATGTCGAGCGGTAGTCTTCGACGAACTTGCGGATGCCTTTGTCTGTGAGCTCGTGTTTGATATTGAAGTTTTGCCAGGGCTGGTTCAGATCGATCTGGCGATACTCCATCGGCTTGCCGTTGAACTCGTAGCGGAAGTTTTCATCCGGCATGGGCCGACCAGCCGCAACCCATTCCAGAATCACCTTTGCTGGAACGGTCACGAGGTCAACGCCAATCTGGAAGCAACGCATCAGGTGCGGGATACTGCGAATACTTGCGCCGAGGATCAGAGTGTGGCCGTCGCCCGAGGTGAACATGCGCTTGATGTTCGCCAATAGCTCCATGCCGTTCCATCCTATGTCGTCGAGGCGTCCGACGAAGGGTGAAACATACGCCGGCGCCTTTGTTCCTTTCGTTGCCGCGTAAACCGCCGCGGCCTGCTCCTGTGAGAAGCACAGGGTGATGTTCACGCGCATCCCCTGGGCGACGGACCGCTGCGCAGCCTTCAGACCTTCCGGGGTGCAGGGATATTTGATGTAGGCGTTCGGAATCCAGGTAAACATCTCCTGGCCCTGCTTCAGCATCTGGTCGGCGGTGGTGTCGAAGTCGGCGAAGACCTCGATCGAGACGCCCGCGCTGCCGACCAGAGGCGAGATCTCCTGCACGATCTTGCGGTAGGCGGCGCTCTCCTCGGCTTCCGAGAGCGAGCGGCCGGACTCGACCCGCTTTTTCACTTCGGGGTTCTTGGCGATCAGGGATGGATTAGTGGTCTGGCCGTCGACGTATCCGAGCGCCTCCTTGACCCGCATCGTCTCTGCCGGGTCGCCGCCATCGACGAGAATCTTCGTGGCCAGATGGCTGGAACGGCCATCTTTAGCTTGAGCGGTATCAACGTTTGCCATGTGATTTTCCCCCTCACGGGTTTGCGGCTCGCAGACTCAGGCGACGAGAGGTTGCCGACACACGGCGTCGGCGCCATCCGGCGGTGGTCTCTGGATGCATGCGGACAGGCAGACAGTGGCTTGTGTCCATGCCGAGCCGTCTTCCCCTTAAAAGTTAGACGCCGGATCTCTTCAGCCCGTGGCCTCATGATGCAAATTTGATATCCGGGGGTGGGTTACGCCGGCGTTGCCGGGTACGGTTTATCCAGGAAAACCGAAGGCTCTTCCCATTCTTAGGATAGCAAGCCTGCCTTTTCAGAAACAGACTGTTTTTCGGCCTTGTTTCCGGATACGTTCAACCCTCGGGCTGGAGGAGGAGCGTGCGTCCTTCACCGCCCAAACGGGAGGGAACAAACGTGTTAGTTTCAGCGAACAGGTTCGAGGCTTCCACGGTCGATGCAATCGTAAAGAAGGTTGGCCCGGCGGGCATCGATATCTCCTACCAGCGTCTCGGCGATCCGCTGGCGCCCGCGGTGCTGCTGATCATGGGAGTTGCGGCACAGTCCATCCACTGGCCGGACACCCTCTGCAATACGCTGATCGATTGCGGGCTGCAGGTGATCCGTTTCGACAACCGCGATGCCGGACTATCGACCCACCTCAGCGATGCGCCGTTTCCCAACCTTCCCGCCGCACTTGCCGGAGATCTGTCGTCGGTGTCCTACACACTCTCCGATATGGCGGCCGACGCGGTGGGATTGCTCGACGCACTGGGTATCGGCGAGGCTCATGTCGTGGGCGCGTCGATGGGCGGGCAGATCGCGCAGACGATGGCGATCGAGCATCCCCAGCGTGTCCGCTCGTTGTGTTCGATGATGTCGACGACCGGCAACATGGCCGTGGGCCAGCCCTCTCCGGAGGTACTGCGGGAGCTGTTCTCCGGCGCTCCTGCGGAGACGCGCGAGCAGGCCATCGAGCAGTATCTGCGGGCGATGCGCATCGTCGGCTCGCCGGGATATCCGGCCGACGAAGACGAGGTGGCAGAACGCGCAGGCCGTGCGTATGACCGGTCGCACGATCGTGTTGCCGCGGCTCGTCAGGCAATTGCGACCGTTGCCTCGGGAGACAGGACAGAGCGGCTGCGGCAACTGCAAGTTCCAACGATGGTGATTCACGGCCTGGCTGACCGCATGTGCGACGTCAGTGGAGGACGCGCCACCGCCGATGCGATCTCTGGGTCAAAGCTCGTACTGATCGAAGGCATGGGGCATAACCTTCCACCGGGACTGCGGCTGCAGCTTGCCGCGCAGATTACCGAGTTTGTCTGGCATGTGGAGCGCGTCTCGCTGCGGTGAGTTTAAGATTTCGTTATGCCCGCAGACATCACGATCAATCTCTGGAAGCAGCATCTTGGCACGGTCCCGGTAGACATATGGGAACAGACGGACACTACCGTGTTGATTCTGGCCGACAACGAGCTGACGGAGATCTCGTCACGCATCGGCGGCATGCAGCGGCTGCGAACGTTGGATCTTGGGCACAACCAGCTTGCATCGCTACCGAAAGAGATCGGAGACCTTACCGAGCTCTCCGATTTTCTCTATCTTCACGACAACCGGCTGACGTCGCTGCCGTCTTCGATCGCCGGACTTACCCGGGTGCGTTATCTGAACATCAGCGAGAATCAGTTCACTGTGTTTCCAGAGAGCGTCTGTCAGATGTCGGGTCTGCTGGAACTGCGAGTGACAGACAATCAGATCTCGAAGCTCCCGGCATCGATTGGCAGGATGTCGCGGCTGCGGGAGCTTCATCTGAGGAACAATCGGCTGCGCACGCTTCCGGGAGAGATTGCGGGCTTGTCAGAGCTGCGGCAGATCGATCTTCGCGGGAATCCGATTGAAGCTCTGCCGGATGCGATTGCACAACTTCCTAAATTGGAAAAGCTGGACATGCGATGGGTGACGTTTGAAGAACCTGCCTGGTTGAGTGATCTGGAAGCGCGTGGGTGTTTGGTTTATCGGTGATGTCTGTGGTTGGGCTTGACGGTATGTACCTCAGCGGCTAAAGCCGCGCCTCTCTCTCGCTTTGTGCAGCCTGGGAGATAGGTAACAGTTTAGACCGGGCAGATGGGTAACACTTTTTGCTCGGTAGGTTTATGTATCTGAGTTTTTTTGATCTCAGGTAGTGGTGGAGGCGGTGGGAATCTGGGAAGTGGTGGAGGCGGTGGGAATCTGGGAATTTCGGTTGTATGAAATTTCCAGA
>NZ_JBFRFJ010000021.1:0-108533 GCF_052114765.1 Terriglobus sp. 2YAB30_2 | reverse complement strand
TCAGAAACCGCATCGAACGATGCTTCAACAGACTCAAACAGTTCAGAAGGTTCGCCACAAGATACTGCAAATACGCTGCTTGCTTCGCTGCTACCGTCGCCCTCGCATGCTCGTGGTTACACCTCCAGCAATTTGTCGATACACCCTAGGAACGGGTGCCCCGGGTCCCTAAAGGGACCTGGGTATTCGCGCTATGCGCGAACCGCTTTTGGCTTTAGCGTCGAGAAGATATCGATATCGATAGAGAAGCAGATTTCTCCGCTTACGCTACGAAATGACAAACAAAACGGATCGACCAAGTCCGATCATGATTCAATGATTCACTCATCCAATCATTCAATTCGCTTCTCTCAGTAGACTGGTATCCATGTATCCCGGCCGATCGCTCATCACTCCGCTTGTTCCCATTACCCTGGACGATCATCCGCCTATCTGGTGCAAGCTTGAGTTTCTGAATCCGTCGGGATCGACCAAAGACCGCATCGCCCGCTTCATTCTGGAGAAGGCTTACCGCGAAGGCCGCATCAAAGAGGGCGACCTCATCGCCGAGGCGAGTTCCGGCTCTACTTCCATCGCCATGGCGCTGGTCTCCGCGCAGATGGGATTTCGCTTCATCGCTGTCATGCCGGAGGGTGTTTCGGCAGAGCGTGCGATGATGATCCGCGGCTACGGCGGCGAGATCATCCTTACGCCGAAAGAAGAGGGCATCTTCGGCGCTCTGCGCGAGGTGCAGCGCCTTGGCCGCGAAGAAGGAGCTTTCCTTCCGCTACAGTTTGAAAACGAAGATAACGCCCGTGCGCATCGGGTCGGCACTGCGCACGAGGTCATCAACCAGATTCCCGGCGGATCGGTAGCGGCGGTGGTCAGCGGCGTCGGCACCGGTGGAACCCTGGTCGGTCTCTATGAGGGGCTGCGTGACTCCGGCTGTAACGTCATCCCTGTGGTCGCGCGACCAATTAACCGCACCAGCTTCGGTGATGTTGAGTGCTGCAGCTTCTCGGCCCGTATTCCCGGCGTCGTCGACCGCCTCAGTAAGATCTTCCGCGAAGATCGGCTTCCCGGGCTTCTTACCATCGAGGTGGAGGACGACGAAGCTATCGCCGCCACCCGCAAGATCATTGCTAAGGGATTCCCCGTGGGCCCCAGCTCGGGCCTCAACTTCTGCGCCGCGATCGAAGCAGCGAAGCGGATCGAAGGCCCCATCGTCACCGTCTTCCCAGACCGCATGGAGCGCTACTTCACGACCGAGTTGTTTTCGACCTACCGCTCATAAAAAATCGAGGCCATCTTAAATCCGTTTCTGGGTTTATTGAAAATTTGAGGTCCTAGCGAGGAAGCGCTGAAGGCGCGTTCTATATCAGCCTGGGGCAACGCCCCAGGTCTCGGGTAGTTGAGCGATCAAAGGGCTGAAGGTCCGCTCTATAACTCTTCAGTCAAGGCGACAGGAAAAGCAGATTTCTCCCCTTCCAGCTACTCAGCCAAACAGAAACTGGCTGGGACCATTCGCGCAGGTTGATTTGCCAGCACTCTTGACAAACTCTCTCCATATTCTGTAATTAACCAATTAGCTAAATAACCAAGTGGTGAAATATGGACGATCATCTCAGCACCACCTTCGCCGCGCTGGCCGACCCAACGCGGCGGGCCATTCTGGCAAAACTTGCAAGCGGCGAAGCCTCGGTCTCTGAGCTCGCCGAACCCTTCTCCATCTCCATGCCCGCGATTACCAAACACCTCAAGGTGCTGGAGAATGCCGGGCTGATCTCCCGTACGCGCTCGGCGCAGTTTCGCCCCTGCCGTCTGGAAGCTGCTCCGCTCAAAGAGATCGCCGGCTGGGTGGAGGAGTATCGCCGGTTCTGGGCTGAGAGCTTTGACCGCCTTGAGGCCTACCTGGCCGAGGTTCAGGCCGAAGAACACGCCGGCAAGAAGAAAAAGAAGCACAAGAAAAAACACAAACACTAGTTCGTGAATAAAGGAGAGTTGCAGCCATGCCCCTCGTCGCTCAAGAAAATCAGATTGTCGAAAGCCGCGTACTCCGTGCGCCGCGCGAACTTGTCTTCCGCATGTTCACCGAAGCCGAACACATTAGTCATTGGTGGGGGCCGCGCGGCTTCCGCACTCACACCACGCTGATGGACGTCCGTCCCGGAGGTCTCTGGACACACACCATGACCGGGCCTGACGGAACCGAGTACCCGAACGAAGTCCGCTACGAGATCGTCGATGCTCCTGAAAAGCTCGTGTATGAGCACATCAATGACCCGCTCTTCCGGGCGACGATCACCTTTACCGAGAAGAGCGCGCAGGAGACCGAGGTCCTCTTCGTGCTGGACTTCCTCGATGTCCGCCTGCGGAATGCCGTGGCCGAGCGCGGCGCTGTAGAAGGGCTGCAGGATACGTTGGCCCGCTTCGAGGAGGTACTCTCCACCTACACCGGCGAAGAGTTCGTTCTGACGCGGGAGCTCAATGCTCCGCAGGAGCTCGTCTATCGCTCATGGACCGAACCTGAACGACTGGAGAAGTGGTTTGGCCCCGTCGGCACGAAGCTCATCGTCAAACGCGCAGACATCCGCGAGGGCGGCCACTTTGTCTACGGCATGCAGCTTCCTGACGGCAACACCATGTGGGGCCGCTGGACCTTCCGGGACCTCACACCCTTCTCGCGTATTGTCCTGGTGACCTCATTCCTCGATGAGAACGAGCAGCCCATCGCGCCACCGATGGTGAAGGACTTCCCCGTCGAGATGCTCTCCACCACGACCTTCGAAGAGCGCGACGGAAAGACTTTGGTCACGCTTCGCTCGCGGGCCATGTATGCCAACCCTGTCCAGCAGCAGACCTTCGCAGGCTTCTTCCAGAGCATGGAGCAGGGCTGGGGTGGAACCTTCGGACAGCTCATCGCCTATCTGGAACGCGAGCAGGCCTAGTCTTCAGATTGTTACGAGCAAAGAAAAGGGCGGTGGCCGAAGCCACCGCCCTTGCTGTTGTTCGTTATCGCTTAGAACACGATGCGGCCAGAGAACTGGAACTGGCGCACCTGGTAAGCGTAGTTGCCGTTGACACCCGAAGTGGTTGAGAGACCGAAGCTGCCATTGGTTGCCGTCAGAACGTTACCCGGGCCAATCGAGAACGCACCGGTGTTTACAGCGGTGATGTTGCGGTGGTTCGCGAGGTTGAAGGCCTCCGCCATGAGTTGGAAACTCATGCCCTCGCGGACACGGAAGTCCTTCTGCAGACGGGTATCGATCACGATGTTTCTCGGCGCAAAGAGCTGGTTACGGCCGAAGAACGGGATGAATGAGCTGACGCCTGTGCCGGCAACGCCCGACGAATAGGGCTGCAAGCAGTCCGTGCAACCGGTCTGGTTGCTCGGCGAACCGGAGCTGGTGCCCACAGAGTAGGGCAGACCCTTCTGGATCTGAACCAGCGGCTTGATCGACCAGCCGTTGGTCAGGTAGCCAAGACCCGTGTCTCCCTTGCGGCCTGGAATATTGAAGTTAGCCCAGCCGACAAGACGGTGGGGAACGTTGATGTTGGAGTTTCCGTAGTTCGCGCGAGCATTGTACGGATCGATCCAGTTATTGCCTGGGCTGAGGCTCGTCGACGCGCTCGGAGCATAGTCGAGAGCGTGTGCCCAGGTGTAGTTCACGTCGTACGAGATCAACTTCGACTGACGGTTAGTGATATCCACCGTCAGAGCGTGATAGCTCGCGTTGACGTTGCTGATGAGCGGAGTGATCTGGTTGTACGCCGGGTTCAGCGTGTTCGATCCGCTTACCGTAGAACGCGCTGAATAGACCTTCTGAGTGAAGGTCGTTCCGCAGGCCGCCACCAAACAGTTTCCAGGAGCCAGCGAGTTATCCTTCAGCGTGTAGGTCGCGTTGTAGGTCTTGGTCGGGTCGAGGTTAAGGTTCAGGAAGTTCGGCAGCTCGCGGCTGAGCGATCCGATATAGGAGACTGACAGCACATTGCGCCATCCGAGATCCTGCTGCACCGTCAGATCAAACTGGTGCGTATACGGGTTCTGCAGGTTCTTGTCCAGGTAAAGGACGCCGAAGTTACCACCGGCAGGACGGGCGCTGAGGGTCTGCGGGAACTTGATGTTCTGCGGAGCTGCGGTTGTACCGAGATTAGTTCCGTTGTATGCCGTCAACTGCAACTGGCCGCCCGCGCCACCGGTGGTGGTGTAGGCACTCATGAGAGAGGCGTTGATGATGCGGCCATAGTAGATACCGTATCCGCCGCGGATGACCGCTTTGCCCTTGCCGAACGGATCCCACGCGAAACCGATACGTGGAGAGATATTGTTCTTATCCGAAGGGTGGTTTGCTTCCTGCGGAACAGCGGAGTTCAGTGCCGCAGTGAACGGGCCAGGATAGGACTCGTAGTCATAACGAGCGCCGATGTTTACCGTCAGGCTCGGTGTGAGCTTCCAGTCGTCCTGCACAAAGAAGGCCGAGTCCAGCGTGGCGAGATCGAACACCTGAGGACCGAAGCCCTGGGTCAGACCGCTATGGCAACCAGCGTTGCCGGTCGCGCTCAAGGTGGGAGTTCCGGATGCGGTGAGCGGGGCGCAGGCGCCCGACGGCTTCAGGATGTCGGCCAAGTACAGACCGACGCTCGCATAGCTATAGGAGCCGTTGCTCTGGAAGAGGTTGTTCTGGATGTCGTAGTTGTGAACGAAGTCCACACCGAAGCGCAGACTATGTTTGCCGAACTGATAGGAAGCGGTATCGCCGATCTGCCACTTGCGCTCGTCAGGATAGGCTACGCGGTAGCTGTAGTAGGGCGAACCCAGGTTGAAGCCGCCGGTCGCGACAGCGATGGAGGCGTAGGTGGTCACGCCATTCGTTCCCACGAGATGATTCTTGGTGTAGTCGGTGTACGGCTGCTGGCCTTCCCAGTTGAGCTCGCGGGCATACTGGTAACGCAGCTCGTTGGTCATGTGGCTGTTGATCAGCGAGCTCAGGCGGGCGATGCCGTAGTCAAGCTTCACGAAATCGGTACCGAACGAATCGCGAGCGTAAGACAGGGCAGCCTGGGTCTGCACGCCGCCGGGAGAGTCCCAGCGCAGACGGTGATAGTAGATATCCAGGGTGTGCTTGGGTGAGATGACCCACGACAGCTTCGGCGTGTTGATCATCTGGTGGCCATAGCGTGCTACTTGGCCCAGATCGGTGTTGAGATCATTCAGGGCTGCATAGCACTGCGCCACGGTGGTGCCGGTTGCCGCTTGCAGCCCCGGCGTCTGGCAAGGACCAGCGATCTGCGAATAGAAAGTGTTAGGGGCGCCTGAAACGGCGATACCAGGGAAGTTCCGGTGGAAGATGTCGAAGGCGTAGAACCAGAACAGCTTGTCCTTGATCAGCGGTCCGCCGACGCCGAAGCCGTACTGGTTGCGCTTGTCCTTCGGACGGATGACCTGCGGCGTGTACGTATTGGTCGCAGGGTTCAATGTGGCGAGCAGCGTCTTCTCGTTCTTCGAGCTGGTCATGTCGTTGCGGTGATAGAAGTAAACCTCACCGTGCAGGTTGTTGGTGCCGGACTTTGTAACCGAGTTCACCACGCCGCCAACGGCGCGGCCATACTCAGCCGAGTACACGCCGGTGTTCACCTGGAACTCGCGAACGGAGATCTGTGAGATCGAGTAACCGGCACGCGTACGTCCACGCTCTTCGGAGAAGAAGGCCTGGTTGTCGTCGGTACCGTCGATCTGCACGTTGTTCAGAACCGAGGGAATGCCGCGGAAGCTCAGCAGGCCGAAGCCGGATGCATCGTTGGTAACGCCGGGAGTCGTCAGTGCGAGCGACGACCAGCGGCGGTTATTGATCGGGATGTTCTCGATCTCGGTGTTGCTGAGGTGGCCGCCGAAGGTGGCCGAAGCGAAGTCGATGGCCGGAATGTCGGCCGTTACCTCAACCGTCTGCTCGGTCTTACCGGCGCTCAGGTGCGGATTCAGCGTGGTGACCTGACCTACCTGAACGACAACCTGCGTCGTCTTGGAGGTTGCAAAGCCGCTCACATCTACAGTTACGGTATAGGTTCCAGGGGGCAGGAGCGGAGCTTTGTACTCGCCGCCCGACGCGCTGGTGAGGACAACGTCCTGGTTGGTTCCGTCGTTATGGATCGTAATCTTCGCGTTGCTGACGACCGCGTCCGTCGTGTCGAACACGGTGCCGGCAATCGCACCCTGCGTGGTGGACTGCGCCACCGCGTTTAGACTCACACCAAGGATGGCCGCACCGGCCAAGCTAAGAAAGCCTCTTAATTTACTCATCCTGCCTCCAAAAAACATCAAAACGCCAACCATCGTTCCGGTTGGGAGCCACTTACACAACTTTCAGGAAAAGGGCACTACTTCTACCATGGCACACCACCATGAACGGGTTGTAAACAGTAATTGTGAGCGTTTTTCATGCGAGTGAACCTTCGGTACACTAAGTAAGTCGAGGAAGTTGAGGAAAACGCAGTCTGAATGTTTATTGATGAGGCGAAAATCCGGGTAAAAGCAGGCGATGGAGGCAATGGCTGCATGGCCTTCCGCCGCGAGAAGTTCGTCCCCCGGGGAGGCCCGTCAGGCGGTGACGGCGGTCATGGCGGCGATGTCTATATGACCAGCTCCGCCAGCCACAACACGCTGGTGCACTTCCGCTTCAACCCCGAGTACAAAGCCGGCCGCGGCACCCACGGCGAGGGCTCCAACTGCTCCGGCGCCGCCGGTAAGCCCGTTACACTGAAGGTCCCCATCGGAACCCAGGTCTACGACGAAGAGACCGGTGCCCTGGTCCACGACTTCACCCACGTGAATGAGACCATCTGCATCGCCCGCGGCGGCCGCGGCGGCCGGGGGAACCAGCACTTCGCTACCTCAACCCACCAGGCTCCGCTGGAACACGAACTTGGCCGTTCCGGGGAAGAACGCCATTACCGTCTGGAGCTGAAGCTGCTCGCGGATGCCGGCCTTGTCGGTTATCCCAATGTTGGTAAATCCACGCTGATCTCACGTCTCAGCGCCGCCAGGCCGAAGATCGCGAACTACCCCTTCACAACGCTCGAGCCCAACCTGGGTGTGGTGAAGATCGGCGAGTATCCGCACACCTCGTCATTCACGATTGCGGATGTCCCTGGGCTGATCGAAGGCGCATCGCAGGGTGCAGGGCTCGGTATCCAGTTCCTGCGCCACATCGAGCGCACCTCAGTATTGGTGCACCTGGTCGATGTCTCTGACGGCAGCGGTCGCGAGAATCCGGTCGAAGACTTCAAGACCATCACCAAAGAGTTGGCGGAGTTTGGCCACGGCCTTGATTCCAAGCCGACCATCATCGTCGCTACCAAGATGGACGCCGCCAATCCGGAGAAGCTCAAGAAGCTGCAGGCCTACGCCAAGCGCCGCAAGCTTCCCTTCTATTCCATCTCGGCAGTCACCGGAGAAGGTCTGGATCCGCTGAAGTACGCCATCGCCAAGCTGGTGGAAGAGCACCGTCCTGACCCAGCCAGCGAAGCAGACTACGTCGCGCCGACACTGCCAAAGCCCTTCCCGCCACCACCGCCCAGCGCCCGGAGCCGCTAGGTAATGGAATGATTGAAGAATTGAATGATTGAATAAAGGCCCGATCCAGCAAACAGGCCCTCATTCAATCATTCCGTTATTCCATTTCCTATGGCATCACTGCCGCTCGCTGCTGCAGCAGATACTGCGCCCGCTGTTCATCGTTTCCGGGCACTGCCGCCAGCGGTGAGCCTTCATACCTCTCGTACCGTCCACCTGCTATGACAATCTCGACACTTGCCACTTGAGCAGGAATTCTCCCGCCGAACCAGCGCGCGTCCTCCTGTTGTTTCCAGGTCACAGCGCCCAGTTTCGCTCCTGTGGGATAGGCGCCATCCGCATGGGAACGTGCATAGTTGACGGCCGTGTCGTCGCCATAGAGCGTGGTCATGGTTCCTCCGGGATTGATCCAGGAGGTAATCACACGCCCCGATCTCGGGTTCCACGGCAGCCCGCCATGGACTTCCGCCTCGCGGTTCAGCTGCGGGAACACCGTCTTGGGCGGATTCGGCGAGCAGCCGGAGAGAAGCAAAACAACCGACATTGCTGCGAGTAGTTGTTTCATTGCGCACCTCCAATCGGCATCGTGTAGACATGGTCGCTATGGGCCACCGGCTCATGGCAGCTGATGCATTCGTTCTGAAGCGTCGCGTCTTTCCCGTATGGCTTCAGATCATCGCCGCGCCACCGGCCCCAACCCCAGCCTTCAGTCGACGCATACGTCTTGCTGTCCTTGATCATCAGCTCTACCTGCTGAAAGGCTCCGGTAGTGATGCCGCCTTTACCGTCCGGCTGCTGCAGCCAAGCCACCTTGGCGAAGACCGTCCCATCGGGCCAGTTGTCGATCTTTCCGTCGGCAATCGCTTTGAGCGCGATGTCGTTGCCGAGAATCTGGCGCATGGTGTGGTTATCCCAGCGTTCCGTGCTGCTGACCGGCTTCCAGTTCTTGTACTCCGGTAGAAACGGTACGCCGTTCCACTCAGGCTGTACCTGCATATCGGGATGTGTCCCCGTTGGTTTGCCATTGCTCGCAATCCAGTGCTGGAACTGTGTCTCCGCAGCAGTGGAGGGCGCGGGTGCCGCAGTTTGTGCCGGCGGAGTCTCGAGGTAGTGCCGCAGGGTGGCAAGCTCATCTGGGGTGACACCGGCATCGCGGTGAACCGCCAGATATCGCGGCAACGGCATGGAGCCAAGCTGAACCGTGTTCACGCTTTCAAACAGCACCCCGCGCTGGACGGCCTCCGGCTTCGCTCCAATGGTGGAGAAGTTCAAATGCTCACGCGCTTCCAGCACGTCGCTTCGAACGATCCAATATGCCGGAGCAAGGTTGTCGTACCAGGGCAGTTTCGTCTCGTTCGAGTGGCAGCTATAGCACCGCTGCCGCAGAATCTGTCTCACCTCATCCGACGCCTGGATCTCGGCCGTCACCGGGGGAGATTCCAGCTTCGGATGGTAGGCCTGCATCGCACCGCCAATCAGCAGAAGAACAATGCCGGTCCCGGTCAGAAAGCGCATTCGAGTCATCTCGTACCTCACTCTCTCGGATGTCCGCTGTTGCCACCTGGTGGCAGGTTTCTCACACCTTTCAATGAATCGATCACGAAACTAGGGCGTGTCATGATCCTGAAACCTTTCGCCAGCCGGTACGTCCACCGTAGTATCAGTACATCTTTCTCGCTACGTCGCTGTGCGGCCCGCTCCGCAGTGTGCAGACGTCTCTCTTCTGCTGTTGCATCACAACCTGACGAGGGCTTTCGATGATTTGTTCCCGCATTCGCCGTGGTGTATCCGCGGTCCTGTTGTTGACGGCACTTCCTGGCATAGCTCAGCGCCGTGCCGCCGCTGGAGACGCACCCAACGCCGGTGGCCCTGTGCCAACAATCGCGCAGCGCACCGCCTCTCTTGAAAAGAAAGACGGCTTCTTTCCGATCTACTACGAGGCAAAGACGGCGCATCTGTTCTTCGAGATCCGCGAATGGAACAAGCAGTTTCTCTATGCCAAGCACAGCGCCTCGGGAACGGGTGCGGGCGTCAACCGCGGAGCCATCCAGCAAGGCCAGGTCGTTCACTTCTCGCGCATCGGGCCGAAAGTAATGCTCACTGCCGAAAACGAGCGCTGGATTACGAAGAGTGGAGAACCTGCGCAGGAGGAGGCTTTCCGCGATGGCTTCCCGCAGTCCATCATTGGCGGCTTCACCATCGCTGCCGAAGATGAGAACGGTGCGGTTTTGGTCGATGCAACCGACTTCCTCATGCGTGATGCTCTCGGCTACGCATCACGCCTTGGTACAGGCTTTCGCCTCGATCCATCGCGCTCTTCCATCATGGAAGAGCACACGAAGAACTTCCCGAAGAACACCGAGATCGAAACCCTGCTGACCTTCGGCAAAGAACCCGCGGGAGGCTTCGGCTTCGGCGGCGGGGAAGGCGCCGGTGGTCTCGCCGCGGTATCGCCAGACGCTAATAGTGTCAGCCTCAGCATTCGGCAGTCGCTCATTGAGCTTCCCGATGGCAACTACAATCCCCGCCCATGGGATCAGCGCGCCGGTCAGCTTGTGAACACGGTTTACTCCGACTGGTCGAAGCCTCTCGGTGAGTCACGCGAGACGCGTCTCACCACGCGCTTCCGCCTCGTCAAGAAGAATCCCAACGCCGAAGTCTCTGACCCTGTCGAGCCCATCCGTTACTACGTCGATCGTGGAGCGCCCCAGCCCATACGCACGGCACTGCTCGAAGGTGCGCGCTGGTGGTCTGACGCATTTCTCGCCGCCGGCTTCTCCAATGCCTTCAAGGTGGAACTTCTCCCCGAAGGCGCCGACCCGTATGACATCCGCTACAACGTCATCATGTGGGTACCTGAAGAGCAGCGAGGCTACTCCAACGGAGCCTGCATCTACGATCCCCGCACCGGCGAATCGATCAAGTGCGAAGTCACCCTGACCACCGGCCGTGAACGCCAAGACTACCTCATCACCGAGGCGCTGCTCTCGCCGTATAAGAACGGTGACAAGTCGGATCCGCAGCAGCTTGCCATGGTGCTGCAGCGGATGCGTCATCTAGCAGCGCACGAGTCTGGCCACACTATCGGACTCGGTCATAACCATGCGTCGTCCGCCTTCGGTCTCGGCGGCTCGGTCGATGACTACCCCTTCCCGAACATCCAACTGGATGCCAAGGGCAATATCGACCTTACGCATGCATACCAGCCGGGCCTCGGCGAGTGGGACAAGCTGACCGTCAACTACCTCTACCATCAGTTCCCGCCCAGCTACACCCCGGCGCAGGAGAAGGCAGGTCTGGAAAAGATCCTGCAGGACGGCATAAAGAAGGGCATGTACTTCATGACCGATAACGGCCCTTCCACCATCCATCCGCACTCGTCGCAGTGGGACAACGGCTCCGACTCGGCGAAGGAGCTTGGGCGCCTGTGGAAGGTCCGCGCAGTGGCCATGAAGAACTTCTCTGACGCGGCCATCAAGCCCGGCCGTCCAATGGCGGAGCTTGAAGATACCCTCGTTCCTATCTATCTGATTCACCGCTATCAGATCGAAGCTGCGGCGCAGTCGATCGCCGGCGAAGACTGGCGTTACGCCATCCGTGGAGATGGTCAGCAGGTCGCGCCGATGGTCTCGCCCGAAGCGCAACGAGCGGCTCTGAAGTCGATCCTCATGACACTGAATCCCGCGGAGCTCGCGCTGCCCGAATCCATCGTTGCACTGATGCCGCCGCGTCCTCCATCACTACCGCGTACGCGTGAGAACTTCACCGGCTATGCGGGCGATGCTTTTGATCCGGTCGCTCCGGTTCGTGCCGCCGCGACCATCACGCTCGATGCCCTCCTTGATCCGGAACGCGTTGTCCGTCTCACCCAGTTCCACGCACGCGATGCAAAGATGCCCTCGCTCGGCGAAGTGATTGACTCCACCATCGATGCCACCTGGAAGTCGCCGGCGCAGACCGGTCTGGCCGAGCAGTCGAAGTTTGCCATTGACTACGCGGTGCTGGAACACCTGCAGACCCTCAGCACCAGCAGCGAAGTAACTCCCGAAGTAAAGGGTATTGTGTTGCAGGCAATCGCCAAACTGCGCAGCTATGCGTCCGATCAGGTAAAGAACGACGGCCTGAGCCCCGAGGCAAAGGCCTTCTATACCGCAGCCTTCACTCCTTCAGGCGGTGGCGCCGGCGGAGCACGAGGCGGAGCCGCAACCCCGGCTGCAGCACCAGCAGCCGGTCCAGGGGCTCGCCGTCCCAGCGGTGACCATAACCAAATCCCCGCCGGAGCCCCGATCTAGAGTGGAAGTAGTACGAGCAAGCGAGTGCCCCAACGTCTCTATGACGATGGGGCACTCGACTCTGGAGCGAACCTGATGGAAGCCCAGCGCTCTCATTTTTCAATCATTCAATCCTTCCATCATCACCTCAGTGCCCGCTGTGATAAGGGTGCCCGGCAAGGATCGTAAACGCGCGATAGATCTGCTCAGCCAGCACCAGCCTCGCCAGTTGATGTGGCAGGGTCATCCGTCCCAGGGACAACGTCAGGTCCGCAAGCTTCAGCGTCTCCGGCGACCATCCATCCGGGGGCCCAACGGCCAGAAGAGCACGGCGTTTGCCGCCGTCCCGCGCTCCCCCCAGGGCGGCAGCGAACTCTTCTGAGGTCAGCGGCTTTCCCCGGCTATCGAGCAGCACCAGAAATACCGCTCCCTCTTTCCGTTCACGCTCGACCCGCTCCAGGAACTCCCGTTCCGTCTTCAAGGCGAGCTCTTCCACCGGCGCATAGCGGGAGGTCCGCTTCAGGTATTCGCCTGCCAGATTGTCGATCGCGCGGTCAGAGCCGGCGCCTACGGTTACCAAGGTAAGTTTCACAGGCTAATTTCATCCGGAGAACTCTCCGGGTCTCTGCATTAACACCTAACACGAGGTCTCCTCAGGGCTCCGCGCAAGCCTAAAAGTAGAAATTCATCCAAAATTCAATAGAATGTCGCCCTGATATTCCAAAAACCATAGGTTTTGAGCCGGTCGAACGTTCTTCCCGTGCCAAAAGTACCTTTGAATCAATTACTTTCTGC
The DNA here is from genome assembly GCF_052114765.1 of Terriglobus sp. 2YAB30_2. Taxonomy (NCBI): domain Bacteria; kingdom Pseudomonadati; phylum Acidobacteriota; class Terriglobia; order Terriglobales; family Acidobacteriaceae; genus Terriglobus; species Terriglobus sp. 2YAB30_2. Next base: position 95,918 of record NZ_JBFRFJ010000021.1, on the reverse strand, counting down.
ATCGCCTAAGTTGGCATGGTTCTTGCTACACCGACGTCCAACCCAAATCTGGCGCGTGGATTCAAACAGAGTTTCTCTGAATTCCAGGCATACAAATATTAGGTTTCCCAAAACCCCAAGGGAGATGCACAAACACATGAAGAAGCTATTTGCTGTTGTACTTCTGTTTGGCCTTATCTTCTGCACAGTATCTCTGACAGCTCAAACATCGGCCGGTCTCGGCACGATCACAGGCACAGTTACTGACCAGTCCAAGGCTGCCGTTCCGGGCGCAACCGTTACCCTGAGCAACGCCCTCACGGGCGAGACCCGTACCGCCACCACGAACTCGCAGGGTGGCTACCAGTTCCTTAACCTTCGCGTTATCTCTGGTTACTCCATCAAGGTCGAATCCAAGGGATTCTCGACCCGTGAAGTCAAAGACATCAAGACCTCTGTAGGTTCCACCACGAATGCTGACGTGAGTCTGGCCGTCGGTTCCGAGTCGGTTGTCATCTCAGTCGAAGGTGGCAGCTCCGAGCAGGTCCAGACCGAAACTTCCTCTCTCTCGCAGCTCGTCGACTCTTCCATCTGGAAGAGCTCCCCACTTGAGTCGCGTACCCAGAACGAATTCGTCCAGCTTGTGGCGGGCGCAGGCCCCGACAGCGCCGGCACCGGCCGTGGCTTTGCCGTGAACGGCGCCCGTACCGGTACGGGCAACTTCCTCGTCGAAGGTTTTGATAACAACGATCAGGGCCAGGGCGGCGCAGGCTTCACCTTTGGCCGCGGCGGCGCCGTAACCTCCATCTCGCCCGACGCCATCCAGGAGTACCGCGTCATCACCCACGTTCCTCCGGCCGAGTATGGCCGCGCGGGTGGTTTCTCGACCGATACCGTGCTGAAGTCCGGTGCGAACCAGTGGCATGGATCGCTCTTTGAGTACAACCGTATCCAGACCCTGGCAGCCAACAGCTGGTTCTCCAACAACAGCGGCCTCCGCGATCACCGTGTCCGTAACCAGTTCGGTGGCTCCATCGGCGGCCCGATCCGTCGCGACAAGACCTTCTTCTTCGCGACGCTTGAAATCCACCGCTATCGTGAGGGAACTCCGCAGGTCGTGACGGCGACGACACAGCAGTTCCTCGACTTCGTGAACAACGGCAGCTACCAGAAGTTCATGGAAGGTACTGCCCAACAGAACCCGGCTGCGGGCCAGGAAGGTATCTGCCCCGTTTATCTCGGTACGACCTGCCCTGGCGCCTTCTCTCGCCAGTCCACCCTCGGTCCTGTCTTCAAGGCTCTGTATGCGAAGTACCCCAGCTCTTTCCCGCTTGCCACCAGCAGCCTCGACAACACAGCGCAAGGCCTTCTTTCGGGAGGAGCTTTGTCGTTCCCGGTACCGGTTTATGGGCTGACCGGTGTCATCAACACGACCGTACTCAACCAGAACCGCGGCACCATGAAGATCGATCACAAGCTGACCGAGAAGGACCAGCTTGCTTTCACCTACCTTGTCGATCTGTATACCAGCAGCTTTAACAACGGCGGCGGCGACACTAACCCTGGACCTCCGTACAACAACGTTGGCGGATCGCAGGTCTTTGGTACTTCCTGGACACGTACCTGGACGCCGACTCTCATCACGCAGGCCAAGGCAAGCTACCTGCGCCACGTCTCGAACTTTGAGGTCCCTGGGACAGCAGGTATCCCTTCGATGTTCACCGCGGACTCTTTGTCGACAGGCTTCGGCGCCAGCACTGGACTGCCGCAGTACTTCACCGAGAATCAGTTCGCTTATGAAGGATCGGTCACCAAGACTCTGGGTTCGCATACAGCGAAGGCTGGGTTCCGCTTTGTCCGCACCCGCAATGGCTCGTCCTTCTATAACGACATCAATGGCAACCTCGCGTTCTGGTCGGTAGAAGGTCTGGTCACGGACGGTACCGCCGATGAAGATCAATTGAAGACGGCTGATCCTGCGGATGCCTCGACTTACGGCAGCCTGTACTCTGCCGGAGCATCGCTGGATCCGACCACTAACTCCGCACCCGACCCCTATCGCGGCTACCGCGCGAAGGAGTTTGCGGCATATGCGCAGGACGACTGGAAGGCCACACCGCGCCTGACGCTAAACTACGGCCTCCGCTGGGAGTACTTCGGTCCCCCGCATAACTTCAAGGCCGGCTTCGACTCGAACGTCTACTTCGGTACCTTCGGTACGCCTACCGCAACCGGAAACCCGAACCTGCCCAACACTCCGCTGCTGGGCGCTGTTCAGGGAGCCAAGTTCATCCAGAAAGATAGCGATATCTGGAACAAGGACATGAATAACTTTGCTCCGCGTGTGGGCTTCTCCTATGACACGATGGGCAACGGCAGGCTTGTTCTGCGCGGCGGCTTCGGTATCGGCTACGACCGTCTCTATAACAACGTCTACGAGAACATCCGCTTCAACTATCCACACTTCGTGGACAATACCTACGGTTTCGGCGCCGGTTCGGCCGGAATCAGCCCGACCCTCCGCAGCCAGCTCGTTCAGGCGCCATTTACTGGCAATGCCGCTCTGGCAGTCGCCGGTGCGAAGCCTGTACCCCGTCACATCGACCAGCGCCTGGTCACGGCTTACTATGAGCAGGCTCACTTCGGCGTGCAGAGCGGCTTCAGCGGCTACGTGTTCGAAGCGACTTATGTCGGAACCTTCGGCCGCAAGCTCATCGGTCTGATGAACATCAACACCTTCGAAGGCCGTACTGCCTGCCTGTCATCGTCAAGCACGGCTCAGAAGGCACTCTGCGCTGCTCAGGGGTACACGACCTACAGCTCGGCTCGCCCGACCAGCCTCTTCAACAATGACAACTTCCGCACCAATGGCTTCGGCTCCAACTACAGCGGTGGCCAGGTCAGCGTGCGGAAGAGCTTCGCGAAGGGCGTTCAGATGCTTGCCAACTACACCTACTCGAAGGCGATGGACAATACCTCCGACGTCTTCACGGTGAAGAACGGCGGCACGGGTATCGTATCTCCGTACAACCCGCGGTATGAGTACGGAGCAGCCGACTTCGATACCCGTCACAACCTGGTTGTGACCTCGAATCTGCAGTCGCAGTGGAAGAAGAGCAACCTGCTCCTCGGTGGATGGGCTCTTTCGCCGATCTTCACATGGCGCAGCGGCTCGCCCATCTATATCAAGAACGGCGCCAGCACCTACGACCCGAACAAGGACGGCACCACCGGTATCGACCGTGCAGTCTATCTGAAGTCCGGCGATCCTCGTAACTCCATTAACCACAACGTAAGCCCGGCCAGCGGATTCATCACCAAAGGCACCTGGGGTGCATATTCCTGCCCGACCGTGTGGTGCGATCCTCCGGTGCAGCGTAACAGCATCTATGGCCCGCGTTTCATCAACCTGGACCTGGGTGTGATCAAGCACTTCGCCATTACGGAGCGGCAGGCGGTCACCTTCCAGACCAGCTTCTTCAACATGTTCAATCACCCCAACTTCAAGAACCCGATCGGCGATACGAACAATGCCAACTTCGGTAAGTCGACCGACGTGAACAACGATGCTCGCGTCACGCAGATGAGCCTGCGTTACGACTTCTAACCAAACCTGAATCAACAAAGAAGGCCACCCCTAGGGGTGGCCTTCTTGTTTTGATATTTGGGCTAGAGCATTTCTCCTGTTGCTGGGTAGCCCGGAAGGGGAGTGCAGCGGCGTTTTCATTGCGGAAAACGCCCATAGATACGGAATCCCTACACTACACCTACAGGAGAAATGCTCTATTGATGAAACGTGCGGAGAAGCAGATCTCTCCGCTCTGCTACGAAATGACAAACAAATATCACCAACTCAGCGTTTCTTGCCGGCGGCTTTCTTGGCAGCCTTCTTTGCCGGTGACTTCTTCGTTGCGGTCTTCTTCACGGCTGCTTTTACCGCCGTCTTCTTTACTGCCTTTTTGACGGCCTTCTTCGCGGTCTTCTTGGCAGGCGCCTTCTTCTCGCGTACAGCCCTCGACTTGGCTGCGACCTCCTGATGCATCTCCGCCACAGAGATCGTCGTTGCGGACTTGCGCAGGCGTTCCAGCCCATAGAACTCACGCTTCACCGGAGAGAAGATGTGGACGATGAAGTCCACATAATCCATCAGGATCCACTCAGCCTGTCTGCGGCCCTCGACGGAGTTCGGATAAATGCCGAACTGTCTCTTCAACTGCAGTTCGATCTCATCGGAGATCGCGTCGTTCTGGCGCTCGTTGGTGCCATTGCAGATCAGGAAGTAGTCGCACAACCCGCTCTCGGACGGATCGAGCTGCAGGATACGGATGTCCTCGGCCTTCTTGCTGTCGGCCGCTTCTGCGGCGGCCAGAACTAACTGCTTACTCTCGTTCGTTGCCATCATCCTCCTTCAGTACATTCCCAAGGATAGGACATCCTACCCAATCTCGCCGGTTGGCTGCCAGCGTAAATAACACGCCTTAGAGCAATTCTCCTAATATTGTGGTGTTGGAGAAATCTGCGAATGCCGTTTTCTTCGAAGGAAAACGGCGCAAACTGCAAACGCTTCGCTCTACACCTTTAGGAGAACTGCTCTAGCCATGTTTCGCGGGCTGATAGTTGCCGACCGCCGGGCGAAACGCAATTGAGATCCTGTTCCAGCTATTGATCTGCGTAATCGCAAAGGTCAGCCGCACGATCTCGTCCTCGGTAAACTGCGCCTTTACCTGCGCGAACACGGCATCAGGAGCATGTCCCTGCTGGATGTTCGTAATCGCCTCTGTCCATGCCAGCGCGGCCTGCTCGCGCGGCGTGAAGAATGTCGTCTCGCGCCATGCATTCAAGGCAAACAGACGCTGCGCCGTCTCCCCGGCAGCCATGGCATCCTTGCTATGCATGTCCAGGCAGTAGGCGCATCCATTCAACTGCGAGGACCGCATCTTCACCAGCTCCAGCAGGCTGTGCTCCAGGCCGCTGTTGTCTACAACGTGCCCGAGCTGCTGCAGCGCCTTCACGCCTTCTGGAAAGGCTTTCCAATATGCAATCCGCTCTTCGTGCATTCCTGCTTCTCCTTCACTCCGCTGGCGGTACGACAGTCTTGGTGTCATACCACGTAGCGTCTACACTCTGGATGCCGGCCGGGCTCACGGTGACGCGCAAAAATCCCCGGGCCTGTTCCGCTTCACCCGCCTGGTTCTTTTCGCTCAACGGCGGCGCCACCCGGGTCTTCGCGGCAACACAGGGATTCACCGCCAGCGAGCTGTCTGTACCTGCATAGCTGCTTTTTGCCTCGTCATGGAAGTGGCCGGCAAAGATGCCTACGACCTTCGGCCCGCACGCGGTCTTCTCCCAGTCCTTCCGCAAGGTCTCATCAATCTCCCACACAGCATGTTTGCGGAATGGGTCCATCAGGTCCGGCTCATGCGTGAAGATCACCAGTGGTTGCGGTGAGTCGTCAGCCAGGTCTCCGATGAGCGCAATCTGCTCCTTCGGGCAATTGACCGGCTCCGGTGCAATGGCGCAGGGCGCTGCGTAGTTTTCCTTCGCTTTGAAGCTGACCGTGTCCATGCCGGCGAAGCGAAGCCCGCGGATCACGAATGCGTTCTTCGTCAGCAGCGGATACACCTCAGGCCCATGCTTCGCCTTCATGCGCTCCTGCAGCAGGGCCATAAAGCAAGGAAATCGCCCTGAGTCGGCAATGCGCTCGTGGATCACGTCGTTGTTGCCTGCCACAAAGTAGATCCGCTGCACCTTCAATGGAGCCAGCAACTCCGCCACCTCTTCTACGGCTGCATCCAGACGGAAGGGCGGCAGCCCCGTCGGCGACAACGGTACAGGAGTGGCTGCACACCGCGACTGTGAGAAGTCCACGTTCAGCAGGCCCATGTCGCCGGTAAAGACCGCAAAGTCAGCCTGAAAGCCGCTGGCATTCATCGCCCCAATCGCCCAGCGGAAGCCGCGGCGATCCTCCGCGGCAACCTTGAACGCCTCTTCCCGCGAAAGTTTATCTCCGTCATCGAACAGATGAGCGTCGGTGAACTGGAAGAAACGCACAGGCTCCTGCGCGTACAGAACGGCAGAGCAGAGTGCAAACAGTAGCGTGGCAACGAGACGCTTCACATTCGACAGTCTAGAGAATTTTTCCCGTTGCTGGGTAGCCCGGGAGCAGCGTGCAGCGGCGTTTTCATTGCAGAAGCACAAGCCCCGCACGACACCTACAGGAAAAATGCTCTACCGGTACAGTCCATGCTCTTCGATGTAGCGAAGTACCGGCGGAGGCACCGCTCCCGGCTGCTCGCCACGTTTCAGCGCATCGCGCAGATCCGTTGCCGAGATGGGTTCCTCGATATCGGTCAACAGGTGCACCCGCGATCGTTGTGCCGAGGTCAGTCCCATAGCCTCAATCCGCGAAAGATCGAAACCGGGGCGTGAGACCACGATCCATTGCGCAAAGTTCAGCAGCTGGTCCGGGTATTTCCAGCGGGGAAGGTCAAGAAAACTGTCCGCGCCGACGATATTCCACCAACTGCAGCCGGGATGCTCTCCCCGCAGTGTCTGCAGCAGGTCGATGGTGAAATTCGGCTGTCCATCGCCACGCGGGGCGTCGGCCCCGCTGGCAACGAAGCGGTAGTCCGCTTTACATACCATGCGTACCATCGCCAGCCGCTGGGAATAAAACGCCTGGGGAGGCGTTGTCTTCAACGGTTGGCGTCCCACGGGGGTCCACCAGACCTCGGAAAGTCCAAAGTTGTCCGCTGCCGCTTTTGCTACATCAATATGGCCCGAATGGGGAGGATCGAAGGTCCCGCCAAAGATACCGATACTTCGCATGAATATGTCCCTGTCTTAGGTCTACCAGACCTTGCAGGTCTCTGCGCGCACCATGGCGTCCCCTTTCTTGCACCCCCACGCCTTCTCGAACTCCGGCATGTTCGATAGCGGACCCAGCACACGCCATTTGCCCAGCGGATGCGGGTCCACCTGGACCTGGCTGCGTGCTGCCTCGGGCCGCACCAGAGCTCCGCGCCACTGCGCCTCCGCCAGGAAGAACTGCTGTTCCGGCGTCAGACCGTCGACGGTAGCTTCCGGTCCCTTGCCCTCGCGCGACTTCTCGTACGCCCGAAGTGCCAGATTCACCCCGCCCAGGTCGCCTAAGGCCTCACCTGTCACCAGCTTTCCGTTGTGATGAATGCCCGGCTCGATGAAGTAGTTGTCGTACTGCTGCGTCGTGCATGCCGTCTTGGTCTTGAACTTTTCAAAGTCCTCCGGAGTCCACCACATCGTCAGCGATCCATCGGCGGCGAACTGCGCGCCCTCATCGTCCACGCCGTGGCTGATCTCGTGGCCAATCGTTACCCCAATTGCGCCATAGTTGATAGCGTCGATGCCCTTAGGGTTGAAGCCCGGCGGTTGCAGGTATCCCGCCGGTACAACAACCTCATTCATCTGCGGGTTGTAATAGGCGTTCATCGTGGGCGGAGTCATATCCCAGCGGCCACGGTCCAGCGGCTTGCCGATCCGGCCCAGATCATCGCGCACCTCGAAGGCCTGCGTCGACATGACATCCGACAGGAAATCGGCGCGCGTGACCTTCACGCTGGAATAGTCCTTCCATTTGTCGGGATATCCGACCTTGATATTCAGAGCGGCTACTTTCTCCAGGGCCTTGGCCTTGGTTGCCTGCGTCATCCAGTCATTGCCGGTAATGCTCAGCTTCAACTGCTCAGCGATATTGACTGCCATCTCACGCGCACGAGCTTTCGCTTCCGGCGAGAAGTACACCTCGACATACTTCTTACCCAGCGCTTCACCGAGTTGGGAATCCACCAGGCGCGAGCAGCGCTGCCACCGCGGCCGCTGCTCCTTCACGCCGGTCATCACCGTTCCGAAGAAGCGGAAGTTTTCATCGACAAACGTCGTAGGCAGGAAGGTCGCATCCGCGTGCAACACCGTCCAGCGCAGATAAGCCTTCCACTCACCGACCGGCGTCTGTTTCAGCTCTGTGAGGAACGCCGCAGTCAGCTTCGGCTGGCTGAGATTCAGCTTGCCCTGAGGAAGCCTCAGGGCCTTGTATGTGGCCGCCCAGTCGAAGCCCGGATAGTTTGCAGCCAGCTCGCTGAACTGCATCGGATGGTCGGTGTTCTTCGGTTCGCGCAATTCCACGCGCGACAGTCGCGCTTCGGCCAGCTTGGTCTCGATCTTCAGCACGGCATCGGTCGCTTCTTTTGCCTGGACCTCGCTGTAGCCCGCGAGCTTGAACATCGCCTCCACATGCGCGGTGTACTTTTCGCGAATCTCCTTGTAGCGAGGTTCGTTGCGTAGATAGTAGTCGCGATCGGGCAGGCCCAGGCCACGGATCGAGATCTCGGCTATGGTATCCAGCGGAGCATGCGCATCCTGCGACGAACTGATGTCGATCGGAGCCCGGATGCCGACCTTCATCAGATCGACGATCACCGTCTGTACAGCGCGCGCGTCCTTGATGGCATCGATGCGCGCCAGTGTTGGCTGCAGCGGCTTCAAGCCCGCGGCATTGACTGTGGCCTCGTCCATGCACGCGCCATAGAAGTCGCCAATCAGTTGCTCGGTGCTGCCCGCCGCCTGCTTCTTTGAGGACGCCTCGTCCAGCAGGCCGCGCAGCTTCGCCGTTGTCTCCTCCTGGGTTACCGTCCGCAACGCCCAGGATGTCTGGATCGCAGGCATCGGATTCTGTTTGCGCCACTGGCCGTTGGCATAGTTGTCAAAGTCATTGCACGGCGAAAGCGACTTGTCGATGTCCTGAACCCGCGCGCCCTGCTGGGCGGCGGCGGAAAAGGGCAGCAGGGTGCACCCGAGCGCGGCTGCGGCAAACCACTTCATGGCAAACTCCTCAATGGCCTCACTATACCGGTTCTAGAGCATTTTCCCTGTTGCTGGGTATCCCGGAAGGGGTGTGCCGTGGCGTTTTCATTACGGAAAACGCCCATAGATGCGGAAGCCCACGCAACACCCACAGGGAAAAGGTTCTACCGGCAAATACTCCGGCATTCCTGCTATCCTTGCCTGCCATGAAAATCGCCCTTGCCGCCACTCTTTTCGCTACCTCTGCCCTGGCCCAGTCCACCCTCCTGGTCACCAATCAGACGGACCGGAGCCTCACCTATATCGATACCGTGGCCGGCAAGGTCATCGACACGATTCCCGAGAACGGTGTCACCGGGCACGAGATCACTACCACGCCCGACGGCAAAATCGCCTTCGTTCCCATGTACGGCAGTGCCGGTGTCGGCAAGCCAGGCACCGACGGCGCGGAGATCCAGGTCGTCGACGTGGCCAGCCACAAGATCATCCACACCATCAATTTCGGTCACGGTGTTCGTCCGCACAAGCCCGTCTATGACACGCACCGCAATGTCTTGTGGGTGACCACCGAGATCGATCAGAGCATCACAGCCATCGATCCCAAGACCTATAAAGTGCTTTATTCCATCCCGACAGGCCAGGCAGAATCGCACATGCTGGTGCTCTCTCCGGATGGCCACCACGCCTACACCGCGAACGTCGGCCCCGGCACCGTCTCCGTTCTCGATCTCGATGCAAAGAAGCTCGTTACCATCATCCCGATCTCGAAGAACACGCAGCGCATCACCATCACCAATGACGGCAAGTACGTCTTCACCTCAGACCAGGTTGAGCCGCGTCTCGCCGTCATCGATACCGCCACCAATAAGGTGAAGAACTATGTCGCGCTGCCGGCCTCCGGCTACGGCGGCGCCATTACTCCCGACGGTAAGACTCTGATCCTTTGTCTCGTACATGCCAATAAAGTCGCTTTTCTTGACCTGGCTACGATGAAGGTCACGAAGGTGATTCCAGTGGGCGAATACCCGCAGGCAGTCGTGATCACCAAAGACGGCAAGCGTGCCTTTGTCTCCAGCCTGCACTCCGGAACCATCGACGAGCTGGATGTGGTCAAGCAGGAGCAGGTAAAGAGCATCTTCTCCGGCAAGGGCGCCGACGGCATGGTACTGGTCTCCGCGAAATAACGTTCGTCTGCTAGCCTTTTAGCAGCATGGAAGCAATCTGCCATCGGTGCCATCAGTCTTTCCCCGCGGACTCCGCCTTCTGCCCTCATTGCGGAGCGGCGCAACTCTATGTCACCGCAGAGCAGATGGAGGATGAAGCTGCCGCCGGCAATCTGCCGCCGTTGCAGCGTGTCTCGCGCATCGACTGGCACCGGGCCCTGCTCTCGTCGCTGGTGGTTGCCGCCGCCGCTGCGGTGCTCTCCGCGCTGGCTGTGCTGGTGCCCGTACTCTCCATCGCCCGTTTTCTCTGGATCCTCACGGCATCCACGACGACGCTCTGGTTCTACCTCAAGCCGGCGCCAAACCGCCCCATGGATGGTGGCATCGGCGCGCGTCTCGGAACGGTGACCGGTCTCGCCATCTCGTTCCTCACCACCTTCTCCACCGCGCTGTTGATGGTCATTCAACGATATGTACTGCATCGCGGAGCGGCCATGGACGCTGCTTTCGCAGACATGTTGAACAGACTGGGTGAGTTCTACAAGAGCGTCGGCATTGACGCACAGCAACAACAGCTCGTCTTCTCCCTGCTGCGTTCGCCCGAAGGCCACGCCGGTCAGATGCTCTCAGAGTTCGGCATGCGCGCCGTCTTCATTACCGCTTTCTTGGCGCTGGTGGGCGGCATCTCGGGCATGGCACGGAAGAGCCGCCGCCGGGTCGCCGGCTGATATATATCTGTTGCGGATATATCTGTTCCTGATGTAAAGTGCTTCCCATGAGCACCGCCAGGACTTCGCCCGAGGATCATCTTCCGCTAACGCCGGCAGTCTTCGCCATCCTTCTCGCCCTTGCCGATGGCGAAAAGCACGGCTACGCCATCATGCAGGAGGCTCGCGAGCACGTCTCCATGGGGCCGGGAACGCTCTACGGAACGCTCGACCGGCTGCTGACCGCCGGTCTTGTCGTGGAGACAGGTCTCTCTGAAGATGAGCGACGGCGCTACTATCGCGTCACCCAGCTCGGCAGGCGGGTGCTTACGGCAGAGACGGCACGGCTGCAGCGAGCCGTCGCCATGGCTCAGGACAAAGGCATACGGCCCATCGAGGTGAAGGCATGAAGCTCGATCGTTTCCTCCGCATGTACGCTTTATCCCTGTACCTATATCCAAAGGCATTCCGCGAGCGGTATCGCGAACAGCTGCTTGACGCTGCGCGCCAGGCTTATGACGAGCAGCAATCGGGACACGGCCGGCTGCTTCTGGGCCATCTACGCGACAGCCTGGGTTCCGGACTTTGGGAGCGAGTATCGACACCTTTGCGCCCGCTGCACGCCATCTTGCTCTCTGGAGCCGCCACCCTGGTGCTGTTGGTGATGGCGGTTACGGCACAACAGATCGTGCGCCGCCAGGCCGATGTCAGGCCCCGTCAGGCAGTGGCGAGCATCGCCGCCAGGCTCGGACAGGGAGCGGATGAGCATATCCTGCAGCCGCGAGAAGAGATCAGCGATCTGGACTGGCTGCGTTCTGACCATACCTTTGCCGCTATCTACAACCCTGCCGGTGAACCCATCGCTGCCAGCGCCACGCTGCATGGAGCCTTTCCGCACCCACCCGGCGCGATCTTTCCGCGTATTCGGCAGACCGGCCGTACGGTCATCACCTGGCAGCCGGAGAATCGTGTGCGTCTGGCACTCACCGTCCGTCCGCTGCCCAACGGAAACTACGTCGTTGCGGGCCAGAGCCTGCTTCCTTTTGAGCGCCGGGAAAGTGCGCTGCGACTCTCGTTTGCCATCGCCTGGGGCCTTGTTCTCTGTGCTGCGGGAGGCCTCTTCCTCCGCCGTTCTGCACCGTATGCTCCGCTCCGGTAAAATAGCCGAGGCGGTTACGAACAGGATGTCCTGGTTTAAGCGCGAAGACAACGAGATCATCAACGACGAGACAGAGAAGACAGTCCGAACGGAAGGTCTTTGGATCAAGTGCGAGGGTTGCCGGCAGATCATCTGGAAGGCTGATCTCGAAGCGAACCTGCAAGTCTGCCCCAAGTGCGGCAAGCACTTCCGCCTCGATGCCCGTTCGCGCATCGATCTACTGCTCGAGCCTGGTTATGAGCTGGTCGACCTCGATCTGCGCTCCACCGACCCGCTGAACTTCACCGATCTCAAGAGCTACAGCGGCCGCCTGCAGGCAGCCCGCCGCAAGACCAACCTGAACGACGCCATCATCAATGCTGTCGGCCAGATGGGGCCGCATCGTGTCGTTCTTTCGGTAATGGAATATGGCTTCATCGGTGGCTCGATGGGCTCAGTCGTCGGCGAGACCATCGCCCGCGCTGTGGACCGCGCTTACGAGACCAAGACCCCGCTCATCATCGTCTCAGCCTCCGGCGGAGCCCGCATGATGGAAGGCATCGCCTCCCTGATGCAGCTTGCCAAGGTCTCTACGGCCCTTACTCGTCTCGACGCCGAAAAGATCCCGTTCATCTCCCTGATGACCGATCCCACCACGGGTGGCGTTACGGCCAGCTTTGCCATGCTGGGCGATCTCAATATCTCCGAGCCCGGAGCTCTGATCGGTTTTGCCGGTCCCCGCGTCATCGAGCAGACCATCCGCCAGAAGCTGCCCGAAGGCTTCCAGCGCGCGGAGTTCCTGCTGGAGCACGGCTTCCTCGATGCCGTCGTTCCGCGCCGCGAGCTGAAGGACTACCTCGTCCGCGCCCTAAGTTTCATGCTGCCCTAGCCCAACTCCTGAGGATTTCGTATCCTTGGCGGGCAGTCCCGTATCCCCCGGGACGAACCCTCTAAAGGAGACCTTGCCTCATGGTTGAAACCGCAGGTACCTCGAAGGCCGCGCTGTGGGTTGGGCGCATCCTCATCTGGATTCCCTCACTCTTTGTCCTCTCGGGCGGCATTAACTCGCTCCGCCACGCACAGATGGTGATCGACGGTCTGAAGCAGTTTGGCTATCCCATGAGCATCCTTCCCTACATGGGAACTGTGGCGCTGCTTGGCGGCCTGCTGGCGCTGATTCCGATCACCGAAGTGGTGGGCGTGATCCTGCTCACGGCTTACCTCGGTGCAGCCGCCCTCACCCATCTGCGCGCGGAGCAGGCAATCTGGTACATGCCGGTACTCTTCGGCGCCATACTCTGGATCGGGCTCTACTTGAAAGAGCCTCGCGTACGAGCGGTCTTTCCCCTCAACCGCTAGTGCCCACACTAGTGTCGTATCGACAGAATTCGATGAGCGAATACACTGGGTGCCCCATCCATCGCAACGCGATGGGTGGGATGCTTCGGGCGCTCGGCGAACTTGGGTGAGCTATTCGAGTGCAGCTCAAACGGCCTTTAGTTCGTCATTTCGTATCGACCAACGAGAGCGGAGGCATTTGCATAGCGGATGCCCTGCCAATACCCCACCCATCGCGTTTCCACCCCAAACGAACCAAGTTCGTTGGGGATCCCGATTTGCGATGGATGGGGGCACCCAGTTCTTACCGCGATATTGGACGGCTCTTCAACGGCTCCGTCCCTCTATTCTTCGCCGCGGCCTTCCAAAGAATCTCCGCTTACGCACCTCCCACAACAACAGCGTAGCTATCAGCCAGACGCAGCAGGCCAACGCAATCACAAGCACCGCATTGAGATGAGGCAGCAGCTTCCAGACCACTGCGGCAAACAGCACAAGGCCTGCGCAGCCCAGGGCCGCTCCGGCGGCGTCGATGGCCGCCGCCATACGTCCCCGCTGTGTGCCATCCACGCCGATCTCACGTTTGCGGGCTCGCTCGTGCGACTCCACCAGGCTCACACTCGCCGGAAAGATCGCTGGAAACGCCATAAACAGGCCGCCGACCACCGGTCCATAGTGATGAGCGATAAATCCGGCGATCGCGGTGCAAGCTCCTCCGAAGCCGAAACGGACAAGGAACTCGTGGAGTTTCGTATCCCTGAGGGCGCGCAGTCTTACCTCGACCATGATCCGGAACCTCCGAAGACAGCGATCAGAGAGAATGCGGCAAGAAACCACAGCGGCACCAGGCATACCGTCGATATGACAGCGCTCCCACGGAATCGCCGTAACCACCAACTGACGGCGGCCGCATAGAGAAGGAAGGCGATCGCTCCAAAGATCATCGATCGTGCTTCTATTGAGGCCAGTTGTGCTCCCTGGTGCCTGATCGTCAGACCCAGGGTCGCGAGTGCGACTGAAGGCGCCGCTCCGAACAGGCCGGCAAAGCTCTTTGGACGCAGGACATCCCCCACCATCGCAAATGCGGTAACGACCGCTCCTCCAATGACGAATCGAATCAGGTATTCGCTCATACGAGGCACCCGCTACTTCGTCTGGGCAGAGGCAATCAGGCGCTTCGCCGTCTTCGGTCCCTTGCATCCAAGCAACCGGTACTCCTTGCCTTCCAGCTTGTGGTAGTGGACGAAGAACATCTCGATCTCCCGGATCCATTTCTTCGGCAAATCGTCGAGGCGCTCGACGTCGGCATACGATTGCGAGGCTATGGCAATGGCTACCAACCGGTCGTTGCGGATCTTCTTCTTGCCGTCGATCTGTTCGCCTTCAATCACACCCAGAATGCGAGCCTTCACGGCTATTCCTGGAAATGCAGGTGCGTCCATCAGCAGCAGAACGTCCAGCGGGTCGCCATCGCCACCTTCTGTCTTTGGCACAAAACCGAAGTCATAGGGGAACTCCATTCCTGCGGGCAGAATCTTTTTCAACGCAAAAATCCCTTGCTCCGGATCGAAGGCAAACTTATTCCGACTTTTTGCAGGCGTCTCGACAATCACCTGCAGTTCGTCATCGCTCCCATTTGTCGGAGATAGAGCAGTAGGATCAGCCAATACCTTCATCGCGCAACTCCTCCAGTCGGTGTAATCGAAATGAAAAAATGACGCGAATGAGTCTCCTCACCCGCGTCCAGGACACACCTTGGTGCTTCTTTAATCGCTCTCCTGCCCGATCGAGGCAGGAAGTGCGATTCATGAGACTGCGGAACTGGCTCTTAAGGTTGTACTTACGAGCAACCAAGCACCTAAGCTTGCGGCAGAGACACTCTCGAGGCCATCGATTTTGTAGCTACCCTTCAAGGAAGGGTTGCTTGCGAGTCGCTTTTAGCGATAAACGACATTTATCTATCGAAAAACGATAAATAAACATTGACAAAGAAGTTATAGCGCCTTACTGTTTCTTCGATGGTGTTGGAGATCTACGGAGGTATCGTTCATGGATTCCGAACTCGAAAGAAAGCTGGATAGGATTCGGTCGTTCAGCCAGGTTTTAAGACGGATATGCCAGGCGGCATTGCTCGTCATGTTCCTGTTGTTGCTCGCCTGTATCGCCGGCATCTGCATTGGAAGGGGTGGAATCATCCGTGCCTTCGATATCTCGATCCCATTGAGCTCACTGGGTGGATATCAACGCATCCTTATGGCCGTGGTCGCCGTGCTTGCGATCGCTGTTCCCATCAAAGG
The DNA here is from genome assembly GCF_052114765.1 of Terriglobus sp. 2YAB30_2. Taxonomy (NCBI): domain Bacteria; kingdom Pseudomonadati; phylum Acidobacteriota; class Terriglobia; order Terriglobales; family Acidobacteriaceae; genus Terriglobus; species Terriglobus sp. 2YAB30_2. Next base: position 80,458 of record NZ_JBFRFJ010000021.1, on the reverse strand, counting down.
GCTGTATCACCTGGAACGGCTATTTCGGAACTATACGGAAGGCAAGATTTTTACCGTTGCGTCCGCTGGCGAGATCCGGCAATTGGGGATAACCGCTCTCCTGTGGGCGGGGGCCAATCTTATATGGATTGCCGCCGCGGTGGTCTTAGCCGAGCAGCGCCTTCCCCACTCCTTCTACTTCCGCATGGACTCAATCGCCATTGGCGTGACGGTCATCGTGATCTCGTGGCTGATGGAGATGGCTGCGGCGATGCGCGAAGAAAACGAACTGACAATCTGACCTGGCGGAAGGAGCGCTCGCAGTGCCAATTGTTGTGAATGTCGATGTAATGCTTGCCCGCCGGAAGATGAAGCTGAATACCCTCGCGGAACGGGTCGGCATTACGCCACAGAACCTCTCGGTTCTGAAAACCGGCCGCGCGAAAGCAATCCGGTTCAGTACGCTGGAGTTGCTCTGCGAGGTTCTTGAATGCCAGCCGGGAGATCTCCTCGCCTTCGAAAAGACACCCGCAGGACGACAAGTAAAAGCCTCCTCCGAAGAAGAAGAGGAACTCGCCGAGCCATAGGGTGTGTCCAGATCCGGAGGTATCCGAGCACGACGAAGCATTGACCTCAGCGGCTAAAGCCGCATATCTTCAGCATCAATACGGCACGGCTGAAGCCGTGCCCTTAAGCACTACCGGCGAAGCCAGATTCGCACCTACGGTGCGAATGCCTTGTTTAAGGACACGGCTTTACAGTTTGCGGAAAAACTCGATTCGCGCGCAAACGGCAAAAATTGAAGGATAGAAAATCATCACCCAATGGCTACGGATCGTTTATAGGGCATCCTGGCGCGATTTTTTTTGAGGCGTTTTTGCTCGTTCCGAAAAAGTCGAGTTTTTCCGCAAGCTGTTTAGCCGTGTCATATAAGGACCAGAAAGAAAGCCGGCTTTAGCCGCCGAGGGCAATGCAAGGGCTATTTATTTCCTCGTGTAAAGACGAACGGCTTCACAGTCCTCTCCAACGGAATCGAAAGCTCCGTTACCTTGCCCTGAGCATCGAGATGAAAGCTCGCAACCAGGCGGCCAGTTAGTGGATCGGTCGCGGAGAAGGTGTCGTAGTTGTAATGGCGGAAGTGCAGCGTCAGAGCGTCGAAGTGAAGATCAAGTCCATCTCCCTCCGCCGTCATAGACACTTTGCCAAACGCAGGATGAAACCACTCTCCCGCATATGCGGAAAGCGGCAGCGAAGCGGGTGCGTGAGGCAGGCGTCCTGCTTCGAATGCCGCATCAGCAGCGGCGCTCCTCTGCATCGCCGCATCGTTATTCTGCTTGATACCATCGACCTGATCGTGAAACGGCAAACCGAGGTAACGGCTGAGAAAGTTCTCTGTCACGGCTTTCGGCAAGGCAGTCTCGGCGTTGTTCAGTACAACGATGGCGGTGTGCTTCTCGGGAATCAGGGCCACCATTGCCGTGAATCCATTGATGGATCCATCGTGTAACAGCAGACGATATCCGGCGCGGTGTTGGATGATCCAACCCATTGCATAGCTGAGGTCGCCGTCAGCGGAGATCGCACGATGAATCTGCGTGAACTGCTTTGGCGAAAGCACCACCTTCCCGTCCGCCGTACCATCCCCCATATGGAAGGCGAGGTACTTCAACATGTCGCTGACCGACGAGTTCACGGCCCCGTTCGGACCGATACCGAAGGATTGATAGTCGTAGAAAGGGATAGGTGTCGCCACATCATTCTTAACCTCGTGCGGCGCAGCGAAATCCGGGCTCTGCTGTATCTCGCGTGCGGACGTATTGGAATGCGTCATACCCAGCGGCACAAAGATACGGTCATGAAAAAGCTGCTCCCAACTCGTACCGTTCGCATGGCCGGCGAGATAGCCTGCCACCACATACATCAGGTTGTTGTATTGGAAGGTCTCGCGAAAGGTATGGTTCGGCTCCAGGTAGCGCAGGCGCTGGATAAACTCGTCGGGCGTGAGATGGGTACTGTAGCGAATAAAATCATGCCGCGAAAGCCCGGAACGATGACCCAGCAGATCGCGCGGCGTAATCAACTGCGTCGCAATAGGATCGTAGAGCCGAAAGCCAGGCAGGTATTGCGTGACAGGCGTATCGAAGTCGAGCTTCCCGTCATCGACCATCTTCGCTACGGCCATCCCGGTAAACGACTTCGTAATGGACCCGATATCGAAGAGTGTGTCGGCATCGACAACCTCCGGCGAACCTGCGCGACGAATGCCATAGCCTTTCGCCAGCACAACCTTGCCATCGATAAGCATGCCAACAGCCACACCGGGAGCATGAAACTCACGCATCGCATGGGCAACATCTGCGTCGACGGTAGAAATATCAAATGCAGGTCCGGCGACCTGACCTGGGAGGGCGGCAGAGTAAACGGCAAGCAGCCAAAAGGTGAACACGTGAGGAAGCTTCATAGGTGACTCTACGTATATCTTCGTAGATTGGTTCCGTGCAAGATGAATCACTCTCCAGATTGCCGCATCCTGACATTTCCTTACACTCCGAAGCGCAACAATAGGCCCTGCTGCTCTGTCTGATGGCATAGAGCATTTTTCCGTGTGGATGTAGTGTAGGGTTCCACATCTATGGGCGTTTCCCGCAATGAGAACACCGCTGCACGCCCTCTGGGCATACCCGGCAACAGGGAAAATGCTCTAGTTGTGCCGATCAAGAGATCGGCATCTATCTCTTCCCCATCTGCCGAAGCAGGAAAGGATCATTTTCGATGAAACGTCTCTGGATAAATTCGTGGGCAATCTCTCTGATGAGCTGTTTGCTTTTTGCCGGGCCCCTGTACCGCGCCTATGCCGAGGATTTCAGCCCGCAAGAGCCAAGCGCACAGGATCAAACTCCCTCTGCAACCACAGGCCGCCAGCCGATGGACCCTGACGAAGTCGTGGATATGCTCGCCGCCAGGCTCAATCTGACAGAGGACCAGAAGACACAGATCAAGCCGATCATCGCTGATCGTCAACAGAAGCTGAGAGATCTGCGAGAAGACAGCTCCTCGCGCCCCATGCAACGGATGCGTAAGGCAAAGAAGATTGTTGAAGACAGCGACAAGAAGATCGAGCCCATCCTCAATGATCAGCAGAAGCAGCAATATGCCCAGATTAAAGAGCAGATGAAGCAACAGGCCCGGGCTCGCATGCAGAACCGTGGCACAGGCAACATGCAATGAGTGTCTGGCGGAGGTGTCTTGTGAGATCGTGCATCGCTTCAACGCTGTTGTTCGCATCCTTGCCTGCTCCGGTGTTGCCACAACAACAGGACACCCCGCCCCTCCAGCTTGTCCGGCGTGGTCTCGCCCTCCCATCCGGAGCAACGTTTCTCCACAACGTGGCTTATGGCTCGGCATCGTCGCAGATCATGGACGTCTACCTGCCGCCGAATCCCCCTAATGCTCCGATCATCCTCATGGTGCATGGCGGAGGCTGGCGGATCGGCGATAAGGCATTGAACGATGTTGTCGTGAATAAAGCGAACCACTGGCTGCGGAAAGGCTACGTCTTTATCTCGGCGGACAACCGGCTGCTTCCTGCCGCCGGGCCGTTGGAGCAGGCACAGGACGTTGCCAAAGCCCTCGGTGTTGTACAGGCTAAGGCGGCCTCCTGGGGAGCAGATCCAAATCGTATCGTTCTGATGGGGCATTCGGCCGGCGCGCATCTCGTCGATCTCCTCAGCACGTCGCCTACGCTGATTGCAGGACAGGGAGCCAAGCCATGGCTGGCGACCGTATCGCTCGACACCGCGACGCTCGATCTTGTGGAGACCATGCAGCACCCTCACTACCGTCTCTATGACAATGCCTTCGGCGACGATCCCGCGTACTGGAATCAGAACTCACCGATGCAGCAGCTTACCCGGACTCCCATGCCGATGCTTCTAATCTGTTCCACCATTCGTCCCGACCATCCATGCCCGCAGGCCGAGAGGTTTGCTGCGAAGGTGAAGTCGCTCGGCGGCAGGGCGGAAGTTGTGCCACAGAATCTTTCGCACATGCAGGTAAACGCCAACCTCGGCCTTCCCGGTGCATACACTGACGCAGTCGATGCATTTCTACAGAAGCTGGGACTTCCGTAGGTTCCACCAATAAAGTTCCGTAAGTCAGAAACATATGCATCAGGCATCACAGTGATCGATGGGATATTAGCCCTGGGTTTTCCTTGCCATCACGATAACGGCCCAGGGCTGAAGCCCAATCTTTGCAGGCTCTACTCAGCGGGCTGAAGCCACTGCTCCCACCTAACCTCACCCTTGCATCACCGGGAAATGCATCGTCACCTCCAGGCCGCCTTCCACACGGTTGCAGGCTTCCATGGCGCCTCCGTGTAATTCCACAATCCGCTGGCTGATGGAAAGCCCCAGCCCGGCACCGCGTCCGCTCTGTTCCCTCGATGCCGATACGCGAAAGAACGGCTCGAATAGATGCGGTAGAGCATGCGCGGGAACGCCTTCGCCTTCATCGATCACACGTATCGTCGCCACCTGTCCGGTTGGTGTCTCGCCCGAGAGTGTGACATTCACTTCAATCCCGGTGTGCCGCGGTGTATGTTGAATCGCATTGCGGACGACGTTCTCAATGCAGCGCTCCAGCAGGTTGGCATCGCCCTGCATCATCAGCTCATCGACTCCGGTCTGCACCAATGTCTTCTGCTCCGGTCTGCCTTCAAACGCAGCGTCTTCCAGAACGCGGCGGACCATGCTGGAAAGATCGATCCGGTCTTTCCGCGAGTTGCGCTCTGAGGCCTCCATGCGGCTGAGTGTGAGCAGTTCCGAGATCAGTGCCTCAAGCCGCTGAAGATCGCCTTCCATGCGTGATGCTGCGTCGGTATCGCCTCGCCTGACCAATTCCGCAGACAGGGTCAGCCGGGCCAGGGGCGATCGAAACTCATGCGAGATATCGCGCAGTAACGTCTGTTGCCGTTCGATCAATCTCTGTACACGGTCAGCCATGCGATCGAAGTCAATGGCAAGCTCGCCGAGCTCGTCGTTGCGTGGCCCCATCACTGGGGTGGCGCGCGCCTTCAGATCGCCCGCAGCAAAACGTCTGGCCGCACCCTGCAGGGTACGGATCGGCCGCGTGAGATAGTGGGCCATCAGGAAACAGAGCAGACTCGCAACCACCAGACCGGCGGCAATCCGTGCCAGCAACGCGGCAGGCTGAAACGCAATCCGTGCCCTTCGTCTCGGGTGCTCTAACGCAACGAAGACATACTCTCCCCGGTTGCCGTGGATCGGTATCGCCGATGTCCAGGTCTGGACATCGTTTTCGCTCCGTCGGCTGAACCGCTCTCTGGCCAGCACGGCATCGGTTGCCGCAGGAATCCTGTGAGAGCCAAGCAGTGCCCCGTCTGGGCCCAGCAGCGCACCTTCTATTCCAGATCCCTGGATATCCGTGAGGTAGTTGTTCAGAGTGGGTGGGCCGCCATGCTCATACAGTTCGACCGCGGTCTGGCCATACCAGGTGAGCGAGTTCGCCAGCCACACGCGCAGCAGTGGACGAGTTCCCAGAGTGGCGTTCACCGCGCCAACCGCGATGAGCACCAGCAGCGATGAGGCCCAGAACGACAGAAAAACCTTGCCGAATATCCTCGGGAACAGCCTCATCGGAATTGGATGACCCACCCTAAACATGAGGACTCCCGGTATAGCAGTAGCCCACACTACGGATATTCCGTATGCGCTCTCTGCCATCGGCATGGGGGCCGAGTTTTCTACGCAGGTTACTCATATGGTTATCGATACTGCGATCCACCGGACCGATCGGGCGCCCCAGGGCGTGCTGAGAGAGATCGTCGCGCGTGACACAATCGCCTGCACGGCGAAGCAGTACAACCAGCAGATCGAACTCTGCTGAGGTCAGGTCTATCGAAGCCCCATGACGCAACGCGCGCCTGTAGGCGACTTCGACCGTGATATCGCCCACAACAAGGATGTCTGCGGGTGCCTGGGGAGCATGTCTGCGCAGTACAGCACGAATGCGGGCAATCAGTTCGCCTGGGTTAAAAGGCTTCGCGAGATAGTCGTCTGCTCCATCCTCAAGCCCGGAGATACGATCGTTCGCCTCTCCACGCGCCGTCAGCATGATGACCGGGAGCGCTGCTCTGGCGCGGAGGTCCCGCAACAGCGCACGGCCGTCGCCTCCCGGCAGCATGATGTCGAGTACGACAAGGCGGTGTCTGCCGGAGAGGGCTTCGGCAAGCCCGCTCGCTACATCGTGCCGCATCGTGACGGCAAACTGCTCCATCTCCAGCAGAGAACGCAGCATGCCGCACAGCTCGATATCGTCATCAATGACAAGCAACGATGGCGCGTCGCTGTGTTCCATCTGCATCATCGCCAGATCCGCCAGAAGTGAATTTTGTCTCGCTTATAAAAACACGAAGCAAAGGCATCGGTTGCTATTGCGCCTTGTAATCCGACAAATCCTTACAAATGGGTACGTCGTCCGGAGCCGACATAACCTTACACTTCTGCCCCGCGACCATTTCCATGCCCTCGGTTCTCACACAATGTCGGCAGCACATCTGCCGCCGCACGTTGTATCTCAAGGAGACACATCATGAACAGACTTACAGTCATCGCGGCCGCCCTTGCTCTGAGTACGGGAATGGTACAGGCGCAGAGCAGCACCACCACAACCACCGTGACCGGCGCCAACGGGCAGACCGCGACACGTACCGCAACCCGCGGCAATGGCCAGACAAACGTTACCGTTACGGGTCCGGACGGACAGACAGCCACCCGCACTACTGATCACTATGCCGGCGGCAACTCGACCACCGTTACCGGGCCAAATGGACAGACTGCTTCGCGTACCGTAACCGGCCGCGGCACAGGCGATGTGAATGTTAGCGCAACCGGACCCAAGGGGCAGACTGCGACACGGAATACGCAGCGTTATGCCGGCGGTAGTTCCACTACGGTGACCGGACCGAACGGCAACTCTGCAAACCGCACGGTCGTTGGCCGTGGCACGGGCAATGCTGTTGTCACTCGCTCAGGGCCGCGTGGAACAGCTGTCCGTCATCGCTAGAGCATTTTCCTGTAGGTGTAGTGCAGGGCTTGTGCATCCATGGACGTTTTCCGCAATGAAAACGCCGCTGCACGCTCCTCCCGGGACACCCAGCAACAGGAAAAATGCTCGAGACTAGATCCTTCCGCCAATCTCTCTCATCGTGGCTCGGAGCCAGGTGTGCGCGGCATCCGTGTTCAGGCGCGGATGCCACGTCATCACATAGCGGAAGGTGCTGATCTCGGCGGGCGGCTTCAGTATCTTGATCGCTGGGTTGGAGATGGCGCCCGCCATGAACTTCTTCGGGATCGTGGCCATCAGCTTCGTTCCCGCAACGCAACGTACGGCCGCTTCGAAGTACGGCACATGGACTGCGATCTGGCGCTTGTATCCTTTGGCCGCCAGAGGCTTGTCAGGCGCGACCTGAATCCCACCCTGAATACTGACGCAGATATGCTCGGCCTGAAGATACTGCTCCAGGCTCATCGCCTTCTTCGACGGATACTTCGCATCGACGACGCAGACGAACTCCTCGTCAAAGATGGTCTGGCTCTGCAAGGGTGAGGGAGCCTCCACGATGCTGGCGGCAAAGGTCAGATCCACGCTGCCATGTCTTACTTCGTCAAAGGTCCCGCTGTGCCATGCGACAAACTCGAAACGCACCTTCTTTGCTTTCGGCAGCACCTCGCGGCAGAGCGCAGGAATCAGGACGGCGGCTCCATTGTCCGTCACAGCAATCCGGAAGTTCGCCTGTTCGTTCGCTGGGTCGAAGTTTGAGCCGCTCAGCAGACGGTCCAGCTTCGGCAGCATGACCTCCAGCTCACTCAACAGACGCTGCCCTTGTGGTGTGAGCTCGTAACTCCCAGCCGATCGAACAAAGAGATCGTCATGGAACATGTCGCGCAGCCGCTGTAAGGCTCGGCTCACGGCCGGTTGGCTCAGCAACAGCCGTGTCGCGGCGCGCGAAACGTTTCTCTCTTCGGCAAAGACAGCGAAGACAACCAGAAGATTGAGATCGGCCTGTCGCAGTTGCGTCAAACGCATACGTACTATTTGTACGATGTTCCGGGTGTATGGGGAATGCCCCCTCAATTAGTCATGGTCATAGTGGTAATTACACGTTAGCCTTGATTGCCAAGGAGCACAGGAGACCAGTTCCCGATGACAACGGCTGCACCTGTATCTGTCCAAACCATCAAGCTCTCGCTTCGCCAGCGGATCACCCCTGGCCTCATCGGTCTGTTCTATCCGGTCCTGGTCTGGAGTATTGCAGCGTGGTCGCCCTTTGCGCTGCTGCTGACGCTGCTGGCGCCGGCAGCGTGTCTCTATCTTGCATTTCGGTTGGCGCAGACCAATACCTATCGCCGTGCGACCAGGATCGCTTACTTCGCCATCGGTGCACCGGCGCTCTACAGCTTCCTGGGCGGCTGGCTCGATTCGCAGCGGTGGATTCCCTATCGCGCCAACGGTGTCTGGGTTCTGCTGTGGTGTGCCCTTCTGCTCCTGACACTGATCGAGCGGCCGGTGGCCGCTGACAATGCCCAGGCGCGCCCAGCAAAGCTGGCGATTGCACACGGAATCTCCGCGGCACTCATCACCGTCTTCGCCGTCGTCCACCTCACCAACCATCTGACAGGAGTTCTCGGTGGCTCAACGCACATCGCTGTTATGCGGCATCTGCGTGTGGTCTACCGCGCACCGGTGGTGGAGGGCGTACTCCTCACCTGCGTTCTCTTCCAGGTTGCGAGTGGCTGGGTGCTCCTCGCCTACAGGACACGCAAGCCATTCTCCGGTTGGATCGACACGGTACAGAACGCCTCCGGAATGTATCTTCTGCTCTTCTTTGCATCGCACGTAAGCGCGGTGATGCGGGCCAGATATCTTCGCCACATCGACACCAACTGGGTCTGGCTGACTGCCGATAACCTGCTCAAGGATCCATGGAGCGTTCGCCTGGTACCGTACTACTTCCTCGGCGTTCTCGCCCTCGCGGTGCATGGCGCCTGTGGCGTGCGCCATGTTCTGCTGGAGCATGAGCGGCCTCACCTCGCAGATCGGGCATTCGCGGCGATCGTCGCAGGAGGCGGGGTCGTTGCCGTCGTGATTATCGTGACGCTCGTGGCGGGATCGTTGTCGCATTGAGGCCTATGCTTGTCGAAGACCGGAGTGTGTCTACGGATCCTGAATAACCACCAGTTTCGTGGTGAATTTGTTGATATGCTCCGGCAACCAGCAACTATGATTAAAGGAGCGTGACCTACACCATCGCAGCCTTTTACCGGTTCCTCTCTATCGCAGAGCCCAAAGCTCTCGCGGCAGAGTTACGTAGTCTTTTTCAGGACTCGGACCTGCGCGGCACGCTGCTGATCGCGGAAGAAGGCATCAATGGCACGATGGCCGGCTCCGCCGAAGCCATCGATCGGCTGCTGGTGACTCTCGCGGAGAAGGTCGGCCTCGACCGCACCGAGGTGAAGGTCACCACTTCCGAAACAGAACCCTTCCGCAAACTGCGCTTCGCTGTAAAGCGGGAGATCATTACCTTCCGTCAGGCCGTCGATCCCAACCAGCCCGGTACCTATGTTCAACCCGATGACTGGAACGAACTGATCGCGCAGCAGGATGTCCTGGTGCTCGATACCCGCAACAGCTACGAGACAGAGGTCGGCACCTTTGAAGGAGCAGTACTGCCGCAGACGGCCAGCTTCTCCGAGTTTGCCGCGTATGTCCGCCAGAACCTTGATCCGGCAAAGCACCGCAAGGTAGCGATGTTCTGCACCGGCGGCATCCGCTGCGAGAAGGCGTCCGCCTTCATGCTGCAGGAAGGTTTTGAAGAGGTGTATCACCTGCGCGGCGGCATCCTGCGCTACCTGGAACAGGTACCCACGCAGGAGAGTAAGTGGCAGGGACAGTGCTACATCTTCGATAAGCGCATGGTCGTCAGCCCGGAAGACTTCCAGTAAATAGCTTCAGAACTTATATCCCTTCCATAGATACTCCAACGCCTCCGCCAGCGTCTGCTGTTTCACTGTCCTATCGGTATGCCCGGCGTTGCGAGCGAAGACGAACTGGTAGTGGTAGCCCTTCGCCTTTAGCACCCGCGCCATGTTTTCATTAGCCACCACCCAGTCATGCATGTTGTCGCGCATGGCATTGGGGTTCAGATGATCGCGGTCGCCTACCTCCATCCACAGACGGATCGGCTTCCGTGCAGATTGCGGGATCAGGTGTTCATGGAACTCCCACGCTCCATGCGGAGTCTTCGGATCGCTGGGCCACTGCTGGTTCACATATGTGCCGGAGTAGGTCAGCACGCGATGATAAAGCTCGGGGTGGTACCAGGCCATGATCAGCGCGCATGATCCGCCTGAGCTTCCGCCCATGGTGGCGCGGGCTTCCGGATCGTGCGTCAGCTTCACATGAAACTGCGCCTCCACCTTCGGTAAAACTTCCTGCTCGACGAACTCTGCGTAGCGCCCCGACATGGTGTCGTACTCGAGACCACGTTCGCTGCCTTGGGCATCGCCACTGCCATTTGAGATGGAGACGGCAATCATCGGCGGAACCTTGTGTGCGGCAATCAGCGAGTCGAGCACGGTGAAGAGCAGCGTATCCGGTCCGTCAGCGCCGACGATGAAGGGCGCGGCTGTTCCGGCCACATACTGCTTCGGTACATAGACAGTGACCTTGCGTGTATAGGGAGCGGGATGGCTGGTGGTGACGATCAGCTTCGCCGGATCATTCGGATCGGGAGTGCCAAAGGTATTCGGCTCCCGTGCAATGCCCGGATAGATCTTGCTGTCGGCCGAGCTCAGCACAAACTCGCCGACATCGCCATGCGGTATTCCTTCGTGAGCGACGGCCTCTGGTGCGGGCTGATGTGTCGGTCCAAGAATGAAGTTGCCATCCTGGTCCGCTGGCGGAAGCTCCCCATCGGCCAGATCTTTTGCCTCGACATAACCGGCTGTGTGCGGATCACGCGTCGGCGCCGGTGGCCGGACCGGTGTGGTGGGTGAAGCTGCGGTCTGCGCGTGCGCTCCCACATACGTGGCCAGTAGAAGGATGGAACAGGAGAGACGGTAGAGAGACAGACGCATCGCAGCTTTCACCTCGATGCGAAGTATATCTGCGAGTGTTACCGGGTTTCTTTAGCCAGCGGTTTGAGAGCTGCAACCCAGCTACGCAGCGGTGTAGTTCCGTTCACCTCAGAGAGCACTACCGCATCGAAGAACTCCGGATTGCCGTGTGTGGCCCGGGCCTTCTGCAGGTCGGCAAGTCCGTTCACCGAGGTCAGATACGAGATCAGCGCGTTGGTGTGGTAACCGGCCAGCACCAGGACGAAGCTATCGGAAGAGTGCCCCGGAAGCAGGGCAACGATTCCCGGGGCCACGATCCTTGTCGGTGACTCACGCACTGTTTCGAAGTGCACCGGAGCCTTAAGACCAGGTGTTGCATCTTCGATGAACTGCTTATGCTCCGGGATGCGGAAGTGAAGCTTGTCCAGATACGCCTGGTACGGCGCCAGCGTTCCCACCGTGCCCAGCAGGATCAGGTTTGCGCTGTCGGCCGACTCCGGTGAGAGCTCGGTGCTGCTCGATGGACTGATCTTTGTCCCCAGCGGCTGGAGGTATTGCGCCAGGCGAAAGACCGCGCGCGTGTCTGATGCCACCGTGTAGTCCTGCGCCAGGATCGGCTTTCCCCGTTGCGCTTCCAGTCCAGACAATGATGGTGAACGTTCAAGATCGTGGTACGAGTTAACTGCCGGATCGCGCACCACCAGCGTGTCCCCGTTCTTATCGACCCAGGTGAAGAAGACTGGATTTGGAAAGACGATCTGGGTCGGCCGCCCACCCTTTAGTAGATTCGCCCAGAAGGGTGAGACTGCGACGGAAGACGACCCAACCGCAGCAAGCTGGCTCCTGCGCTCCCACCGTGAGCCAAGCAGCCATCCAATCGCGAGCGTTCCCAGGGCTGCAACACAGAACCAGAGGTATCGGGATGCTGACGGCTTGGCCGCCACGGCCTCCGGAACTACTGCCGACCTAATCGAAGCCGGAATCTCTCGCACCGAGAGATCAGGGGCCACACCCTCTTTGGCGACGGGTTCCGCCTGGAGCTGGTAAGAGCCCAAAGGAATCGAAAGCCGCCACGGGTCCTGGGTGCCTTCGTCGTCGTAGAACTCTTTCAGCTTCTGGCGGAGACGCGCCACCTGCACACGCACCGCGGCATCGGTCCTTGGATCGAAGTCTGATCTGCGGTCCAGCGCCTCAGTGGCGATGGCGTATTCGTTCAGCTCTTCCGCACGGTGTTCCCAAAGGTAGACCAGCAGGCGCTTCATCGCGGGCGACTTCTCAAGCAGGCGGCTGGCCAAGGGGCCACGCAGCTCTACAGCACCATCCGCACTCTCCGCTGCACCCGAAAGAAGAGACGATGTCGTCATGCCGCGCGCCCTTCCGCGAAACCCTACGAAACCTTGTAGGTTGTTGAAAAAAAGACGTTACATCGTAACATAACCCCTCGCAACTCGACAATTTGCCGCCTCGGGATCGAACCTTGCCGACGTCTCAATGGAGGGCCTGTAACTTGTTCGTCCACACACAGTTTTCAAAAAAATTCGTTTCCCCTATCTCCTGGTCTCTGTCCGCAATCGGTCGTTCTCTCGTCCTCATGCTTGTCTTGCTGACAGTCTCACTCCTCACACCGAAGGCCAGTCATGCCCAGAGCTATACCTCCCAGGTGACGGGTGTGGTGAAGGACACCGCCGGAGCCATCGTCCCGAACGCCGTGCTGGTCGCGACCGACACCGCCCGCGGAACCTCCATCAGCTCCAAGTCCGATGAGCAGGGTGTCTACCGCTTCCCGTCGCTCCAGCCATCCACCTACCAGATCTCGTGCACTATGCCCGGCTTTCGCGCCTTCCAGCAGGAGGGCGTTACCCTTCTGGTCGACCAGGTGCTACAGCTCGACATCACGCTCGAGGTGGGCGAGGTGAAAGAGATCATCACCGTCACCAGCACCCAGGCCGGTGTGGAAACAGCCAATGCATCCCTCGGCCAGGTCGTCACCCAGCGCGAGATCGAGGAGCTTCCGCTCAACCTGCGCGACTCGCTCGGTCTCATCGCACTCACGCCCGGCACCGTGCTCGGACCCAACTTTAGCGACGGAGGCGGCGGCAATGTCGGCCGTAACTACTTCCGCTCCGACTTCAACGTCGGCGGAGGACGCAGCGGGTCACAGGCCATCATGCTCGACGGAGCGCCCAACACCACCGGCGACGTCAGCCGTGCCGTCATCAGCCCACCGGTTGATGCCGTGCAGGAGTTCAAGGTGCAGGCCACCAGCTATGACGCGCAGTTCGGCCGTACCTCAGGCGGCATCGTCAATGTACTGACCAAGTCCGGCACCAACGACATTCACGGCAGTGTCTATGACTTCGAGCGCGACAGCTCGATGGACGCCAGCAACTACTTCGCGACCGGTAACGTCCCCAACTACCACCGCCGCCAGACCGGCGGTGTGGTCGGCTTCCCCATCCTGCGCGATCGCTGGTTCATGTTCGGTGACTTCGAGGCGCTGCGGCAGCAGCTTCCGGTCAGTACCCTCTCCAGCGTGCCCACGCAGGCGCAACGCTCTGGCGACTTCTCCTCGACCTACTACCAGGCTCCTGCTTCCAGCGCTCCTGCGCAGGTGCTCATCTACGATCCGGCCACATATAACGCCACCACCGGACGCCGCACGGCCTTCAAGGGGAACATCGTTCCCGCAAACCGCATCAATCCGGTGGCGCTGAACATCCTGAAGTCCTATCCGCTGCCCAACCAGCCGGGCAATGCCGTCACCAACGTCAACAACTACATCTATACCGACAACTCGGTCACCAACACCAACAAGTACGACTTCCGCACCGATCTTCACCCGGGACAGAAGACCACGATCTTCGGCCGCTTCTCGCGGCAGACCGATGCTCGTATCGTTCCCGGAGCCATGCCGCCTGCAATCGCGGGTACAGTGACTGACGATCACTACATGCAGATCGTGATCGGCCTCTCTAGGGTCATCACCCAGAACCTCTTCGGCAATATCCAAACTTCATTCACCCGCGGCCTGGCGAATCAGGCAGGCGGTTTGCCTACGGTGGATCTTGGCAGCCTCGGCTTCTCTTCGACCTTTGCGTCTGTCGCGGCTCCGCAGCTCCCCATCATCTCGATGACGGACTATCGTGCACTCACCCAGAAGAGCTCCGTCGGACAGCAGCATCAGCCTCGAAATAACTACGTCACCACCGGCTTGCTTACCTATACGCGCGGACGCCACTCCTGGAAGTTCGGCGCGGAGTACTGGATTCTCAACTTCAACGAGTATCAGAACGCTAACTCTTCCGGTACGCTGAAGTTCGATCACACCTTCACCCAGCAGAATCCAACTGCGGCTACCAGCAAGACGCAGGGGAACGACCTGGCCAGTTTCCTGCTCGGGATTCCGTCGGGTGTAAGCTCGACCACCGGCGCTGCGGGAAGCTACATCCGCAAGGTCGCGAGTATCTCCACCGGCGGCTTGTACTCCGCTCTCTTCGTGCAGGATGACTTCCGCGCTACCTCACATCTCACGCTGAACTTCGGTCTACGCTGGGACCTGAGCCGCGGAAATCGCGAGAAGTACAACCGCGTCGCATGGTTCGATCCCACGGCTCCCAGTCCTCTCGCCGGTCCGGCCCATCTTCCCAACCTCACCGGTGTCGCCGTATGGGCGGGCAGCGGTCAGTCGAGAGATCAGCAGGAGACCAAGTGGACCAACTTCAATCCGCGCTTCGGCTTCGCCTACCAGTTGCCGCGTCAGGCCGTGCTGCGCGGAGGCTACGGCATCTTCTTCCTTCCCAAATCCGTGCAGGCCAGCGGCGCAGGCGCGATTGGAACAACGGTCGATACGCTGATGCCGATCGACAGCGTGATCCCAACAAACTCTTTGACCGATCCATTCCCGCAGGGCGCAACGCTTCCCAGCAATAACCGCGATCCGAATACAGGCGCCGGTTCCACCATCAGCATTCCGCTCTATCACTACACCTCGGGCTACGTGCAGATGTTCAGCCTCGACTTCCAGAAGCAGCTCCCCTATGGATTCGTGCTCGACATGCACTACTGGGGGAACCTGGGAACGCATATCGCTACCTCGAAGAACCTGAACCAGTTGCCCAATCAGTATCTGAGCCTCGGTTCGAAGCTCACCACGACCACTGTTCCCAACCCGTTCTATGGAGTCCTGGCGAACCAGTCCGCGCCCGGGCAGAAGACCATTACCCTGCGCCAGTCGCTGTTACCTTACCCGCAATATGTCGGCGACGGCGGAGTGGTGCAGGCCTACGAGCCAGCCGGAAAGACCAATTACAATGCCGGCACGGTGCAGGTGACCAAGCGCTTCTCGAAGGCGCTCAGCGTAAACGTCGCCTACACCTATGCGAAGTCGATGGATAACCTCGGCGTTCCGCTGGACTCCTACAATCGCGCCGGAGAGTACGGCCTTTCCGATCAGGACGCTACACATCAGGCCATCATCAGTTTCCTTGGCCAGCTTCCCTTCGGCCGTGGAAGGCGCTTCGCGCACGACATGAACCGCTTGATGGAGACGGCGCTTGGCGGCTGGGATGCAAACACCATCATCCGCCTGCAGTCCGGCTTCCCGGTCAACATCGCTCGTCCGGCGGTCCTTGCTCCAGGTGCGAACGCGCAGCTCGATAACCCGACACCGCAACAGTGGTTCGATACCAGCGTCATCACCAGCGCAGGCTCCTACTCCTTCGGAAACATGGGTCGCCAGATTCCGCATGTGCGCAGTGACATGCTGCAGAACGTCGACTTCGTTCTGGTGAAGAACATCGCCGCAAGCTGGCACGACCACACCATCACCACGCAGTTGCGTGCGGAGTCCTACAACTTCCTCAATCACCCGCAGATGTCGGCGCCAAATGGAACGCCTACATCGGCCAACTTCGGCACAGTCACCACGCAGGCAAACCGTCCGCGCGCCTTCCAGTTCGCCGTGAAGGTGAAGTTCTGATCTCTCGCTCACAGAAACCATGAACCCAATCGATTTCAAAACAAGCAGAGGACTGATGAGATTCAAATGTATCCGGGTAGGCGTGATGAGCTGCGCGATCGCGACTTTCGCCATGCAGCAGACGAGCATCGCACAACCCTCAGAGACGGCTGTAGTGATCTATGGCGCCACTCCTGCAGGTATTACAGCTGCAGTGGCAGCCGCACGCGAAGGCAGGCATGTCGTTCTTGTTGAGCCGTCGGCGCACATCGGCGGTATTGTCGCCGGAGGCCTGACGAAGACTGACATCGGACGACGAGAGACCATCGGTGGCTTGCCTGCCGAGTTCTTTGCCAGGGTTCTGGCCCACTATGAGCACGCCTTTGGTAAAGATTCCGAACAGGCTCGCGCGACCAAAGGCGGCATCTTCTTTGAGCCACATGTGGCAGAACAGGTCTTCGCAGAGATGCTCTCGGGCGCGAAGGTCACGGTTCTCAAGGAGCGGCAGCTCACAGCAGCTTCACTTGGTCCCAATCATCTGCAGTCGATCACAGTGCAGGCTCCGGATAAGAGCCTGCAGCAGCTCGCCGGCAAAGTCTTCATCGATACCTCGTATGAGGGCGACCTGATGGCGGCGGCGCATGTACCGTATCGTGTGGGTCGTGAGGGCTCTGCGGAGTATAACGAATCGCTGGCGGGCATGAACCGCGGTCCGCGCGAGCTGATCGGGAAAGGAGATCAGCGGCTTCAGGCCTACAGCATCCGTTCCACGATTACGAACCGCGCGGACCTTCGGGTGCCCTTCCCAAAACCGCAGCACTACACGCCTGAGGCCTTTGCAGATTTCCTCGCGCACATTCACCAGAAGAACATTCACACCTTCCAACAGCTCTTTCCAGACGTTCCTGAGTGGGGACCGGTAAATGGAAAGTCCGACCCCAACAAGGCAGACGATGTCGACGGAAACCTCAACTACGTCGAGGCGGATCCGGCAACGCGCCGTGCCGTCTATGAGCACACCCGCGATCTCTGGCTGACCTTCTGGTACATGCTGCAGAACGATCCATCGTTGAGCGATGAGTTCAAGCAGACCGCGCACGAATGGGGCCTGCCAAAAGACGAGTTCGCAGACACGGGCAACGTCTCTTCACAGCTCTACGTTCGCGAGGCTAGGCGGATGATCGGCCGCTACCTGATGACCCAGAACGATGTGCAGCACGACCGCACAAAGCCCGACGGAATTGCCATCGGCAGCTACGTTATCGACTCGCATCCGGTGCAAACCATCCTTACGGATAAGGGCCTCATCCAGGAGGGTGGAAACATCGCCGGATGGACCGATCCCTACAGCATTCCCTATCGCTCCATTACGCCTGCCAGTCCTGACAATCTGCTTGTTCCTGTCGATCTCTCGGCGACGCACATCGCGTACTGCACCATCCGCATGGAGCCGGTCTTTATGGAGCTTGGTCAGGCGGCTGGTTTGGCCGCATCGATGGCGATCGAGAAGAATCTCTCGGTTCAGGCAATCTCGACGGACGAGTTGCGCAGGCGGCTCAGCGAGCAGAAGATCCCGCTCGATCCCATGTTCCGTCCGCGCGTCGCCATCGAGATGGACGACCCGGCCGCGCCGGGAGCTGCAACTCAATTCCACGTGAAGACGCTTGAGGTGCACTCGCCTCTCACGCAGTACTTCTGGAACTTCGATGGATCGGGCAGCGTGCAGAGCACCGATGCTGCGCCGAAGTGGACCTTCGTTGCGGGCAAACCATATACGGTCAGCCTTACCGTGGTGGACTCCGACGGAAACTCCTCGCTGATTGCTAAGCGCACCGTTGGGACAGCAGCGGATGGAACACCCGATGTGACGATGAGCTATGAGCAGGCGCAGGAGCATGGTCTATGGGATAAGACCGCAATTGCCGGTCTGGATGAACGAGACCTCGTCGCCTGGCACGACCTGAACAACGACAAGGGCAAGAAGTCGGTACGGTTCGAAGCAAAGCTGTCGCGGCCTGGAACCTATCGCCTCGCGATCGCTTATCCCAAGAGCATCAGGCGAGCGACCAATGTGCCCATTACCGTGACCACGAATCAGGGAACCCGCACGCTTCACCTTAATGAGAAGGTCAAGGACACGCCATTCGCCTTTGTCCCTCTCGCCGACTTCCACATCGCTCAGGGGGAATCGCCCTCCGTGACCGTCGGTACCGCCGGCACTGACGGCGATGTTGCGATCGAAGCCATCCGCTGGCTGTGGATCGG
This sequence comes from Terriglobus sp. 2YAB30_2, assembly GCF_052114765.1. Classification (NCBI taxonomy): domain Bacteria; kingdom Pseudomonadati; phylum Acidobacteriota; class Terriglobia; order Terriglobales; family Acidobacteriaceae; genus Terriglobus; species Terriglobus sp. 2YAB30_2. Next base: position 62,119 of record NZ_JBFRFJ010000021.1, on the reverse strand, counting down.
GGAGTGACCCGGTGGATGAAACTCACTTACTGCAAAAGGAAATTATGCGACCGACTCGAATTCTCTTGCTGCTGCTTCTGTCCCTGCTGTCGACTCCGCGTTCCATGATGGCCGCGGAAAAGGATGTGTACGACGTCGTGGTCTACGGAGGGTCGGCCTCCGGAATCATCGCCGCCGTGAGCGCTGCGCGTAACGGAGCGTCAAAGGTTGCGCTGGTCTCGGCCAATCCTCATCTGGGCGGCATGGTGACCAACGGGCTATTTCGCACGGATGTTGGCCGTCCCAGCGTCATCGGCGGCATTCCGTATGAGTTCTGGCAGCGCGGGGATACGTACTACCAGCAACACCACCTCACCCACGCCAGCATGTGGAATACGGAGCCGCATATCGCCGAGCAGATCTTCAATGACATGCTGAAGGAAGCTAAGGTCGTTGTCGCTGCCGGCAGCCGGCTGAAAGAACACGGCGGCATCAAAAAGGAAGGCAAGCAGATCGTCGCCATCAACACCGAGGATGGCAAGACGTTTCGCGGCAAGGTCTTCATCGATGCAACCTATGAGGGCGATCTCATGGCCTTCGCCGGAGCCTCCTATATTGTCGGCCGCGAGTCGCAGAAGCAGTACGGGGAATACTCCGCCGGCGTGCGTGATGCTCACTCCGAACATATCAAGGCATTGGACGCCGAGGGTAAGCTGCTCGCCGGCGTGATGCCACATCGCGAAGGCAACGTCGGTGACGCCGACAAGAAGACCCAGGCGTATAACTTCCGCGTCGTCCTCTCACACGACAAGAAGAATCAGCTTCCCTATCCCAAGCCCACGCACTATAACCCGCATCTCTACGACGTGCTGTTGAACCGCATGCTGGTTGCGGCGAGTCACGATTCCGACGAGCGTCTGGTCAAAGGCTTCTGGCCGGCCCTGGCGATTGCCAGCGATAAGGCCGACCTGAATTACGCCGACTTCGTCGCCGGAAGCTGGGACTATCCCGATGCGAACTACGCCACACGCGAACGCATCTGGCAGCAGCACTATGACTTCATTGCCGGCATGTTGTGGTTCATGGCGAACGATCCGCGCGTACCCAACGCTCTCCAGAACGCTGTCAACGAGTGGGGTCTGGCGAAGGATGAGTTTGTCGACCACAACAATTGGCCCTATGAAGTCTACGTGCGCGAGGCCCGCCGCCTGATTGGCGACTACGTCATGCGGCAGCAGGATGTCGTTGAAAACCTCACCAAGCCTGACTCCGTTGGCCTCGGCAGCTACGGCCTGGATGTCCATCCAGTACAGATGTTCGCGGACGAGAAGGGTGAAGTCGCAACCGAGGGCGTTCCGCAGCGTACCGAGCAGGTGCGGATGAAGCACGTTCCCTATCAGATGCCGTATCGCATTCTGCTTCCTAAGGCGTCAGAGCTTACCAATCTGCTGGTCACGATCTGCCCATCCACCAGCCACGCAGCTTACTCCACGCTTCGCATGGAGCCGCAGTACATGATTCTGGGGCAGGCGGCCGGCGCGGGCGCTGCGCTGGCGGTGAAGAACAAGGTTGCCGTACAGGCCGTCGATATCAAGGCGCTGCAGCAGAGCCTGCGTTCCGGTAACGCCATCCTCGAAGTTGATCTCACACAGTTCAAAGACGTGTTGAACCAGTAGTGCCTCAAAGGAGACCGCCATCCTGCGGTCTCCTTCCTTTTCCCATGGCTGGTTGTATCACCCGCTTTGCCGTTCAATTCACGACAGATCGGTGTTCCTGAAAGGAGCTCCATGTCCCAACTTGCGCGTTTTACATCTGGTATCGCAGCTCTCATGCTTCTGGCAGCCTCATCGGCGGTTGGCCAGACCATACCCGCCGGAGCGCTTCTGAAGCACCAGCCCTCCGGAACCACTAACTACGTCTTCAACTCTTCAGTCATGCTGACTCCGCCGGCCGCGCCCGCTGATGCTTCCGCCACCATTCAGGCGGCGATCAACACCATGGCCTCCGCCTCGTTGTCCAAGGGTGGCGTGATTCTGCTCGCGCCGGGGACCTACTATCTTGCCCATACGCTGCAGCTCGAAGGCAGCGGAGTTACCCTGGTCGGCGTTAGAGCCGTAACCTCCACCGGCCAGAACGGAAGCTATCCCACACTGACCTACGACGACTCGCTGATCGATGACGACTACAACAATCGCAGCGCTATCGAAACGACACTTGGCGTGGATGTTCCCATCATCGATACGCCGGCCGCGATCCGCTTCAACGGCAACGCGGACTACTCCGGGACCCGCACCTTCAACTACGGTGGCCTGATCGGGATCAACCTGACCTTTACCGGGACTGCGGGTTCGGGTAGCGAGGGAGACACCGCCACCGGTTTGGCTATGAATCTGCCGCATCAAACACTCGTTCGCGATCTGACTATTACCAACGCATACAACGGTCTCGACGTTGGCGACAGCACCAGCCCCTACTTCCTGAACATCAATATTTCCGGTGTACGAGGGACATTCGGTGCGCGGCTGGGAACGTTCAATACCGATGCGATCAAGATGCATGCGCTCACGGTCACCGCAAGCACTGGTAATACGAGTACGACCCTGGCGATCATTCCCGCCAACATGGAGCTGATCGGTGGCAATCTCTCCGGAGGCGGTGTCGGACTTCACATCACCGGTGCTGACTCCACCACCTTCGCCAACGATGTCTACCTGCGCTCTCTGCTGATTCAGCACACCAATGCGCAGGGAATGCTGGTCGACTTCGCACGGCAGGTCTACGTCAGTGATACCACCATCAACTACGCCGGTGCAGAGGCTATCAAGGTGACACCGAACTTCTATGGCGGCCTTGCGTTGACGAACCTTCGGACCTCTTACACCGGCCTGAGCGCCATCCGCGTACAGCGAGGCATGAACATCAACCTGGTCAATGCCGTCCTGCTGAACAGCGGTCAGCGCAAGTCAAGCGCGAGCTCTGATGACCTGCCCATCGCCGATCTCTCCGTAGACTCCAGCGTCACCTCGCTGAACGTCGTCGGCGGACGTTTCGGCTCCGCGAATGGAACGACAGTTCACGAGGACTGGGGTATGTATGTCAGCACTACCAGCCCGCTTTATACGCCGTGGCATACGCCTACGTTGATTGCTTCGAACATCGACTTTCTCAACATCCCTACGGCGCAGCGGAGCTCCGGCATCACCATCACCAACCCCAGCGGCTACTACACGCTCTACAACGCCGGCTACTTCAACCCGCCGGCAGAGGATGGCTGGTCGCTTCAGAACCTGCCTACCGATCCGGTCGGAACCGGTGTGATGGCCGTGGTCAAAGGCTTCAATCTGTATGACCTGCCCGAAATTCGCGATCGCCAGTGGATCGATCTCACCTCCTCTTCGCTTAGTACACATCCTGTGGTGGACAGTTCCGGAAACATCAACGCGGCGAACTTCACCTATTGGGAAGACATCGCAGCCAACCAGTTTCCGGAAGGCGCTGTGCTGTATCTGCCAGCCGGCCACTTCAATAGCAGCTTCAGCTCGTACACGCGCAAGATCTACAACCTATCGAATCCGCTTGTGATCAACCATGCCGCCATCCAGGTGCTCGGCGATGGCCGCAACATTACCCAGATCACGGACGCGGTTGCTGTTCCCACGCAGAATGTATTTCAGGTCATATCTGGGTCAACCGGAAGCGGTCTCTTCGGCCTGACAGTCTTCTATTCGAAAACAGCGGCGCTGACAGCTCCGTCGAATACGCCTGTCACGTACGCTCCTCCCTTCCTCCTTACCAATACCTCGCAGATCCGGCTCGCCAATGTCGGTGCACGCTACAGTATGGGCGGCGGCGTCTCCATCGTCGACACGACCAACTCTGAGCTCTTCGATGTCGATATGTCGAGTATGGGTGTCAACAACACACAGCCCACGGTTCCGTTGGGTGTGTACACCCTGACGGCGACGACGAATGAAGCAACCGCCGACATTCGTTTCTACCAGGCCTATGGCGAGTTCCTGCGGAATATCTGGATGCCCTCGTCTTCGTCGTTCTGCAACACCTCGACAGCGTGTACGCTTCCACCGGATCAGATTCCGGATCTCGAGTGGATCCGTCTTGTCGGTGGAGTCACACGCTTCCGCACCGACTCAGGGACACTGATCGAAGGCAGAGTGGGTTACCAGACGGTCGCCAACGATCAGGGAACACCGCACAATCTCTCGTCGTTCAAGTTCGCAATCGATCATGCCTATGTTTACGGAGCCGACCTGCAGCAGGCCACCGATGCCGACTTCGACGAGCCCTGGATTAACACCCGCAACATCGCCTTCTTCGCCGAGAGCGGTGTCAGCGGAAACCTCAGGATTCTCACCTCCGGCAGCCGCGGAGCAGCCTTCGAGGCTTTCCTATTGCAGGGTGGCGCCACGGTCTCACTCATCAACTGCCAGATCGGCAATAACTCCAACCGATGGACTCCGTACAGCACCATGCAGACACGACCGCTCTCCGGTGTGTATGTTGGACCATCTGTGGGCAGTACGGTCTTTGTTGGTGGCATGAATGGCTGGATCGCCAATTCCAGTTATGCCAATGCCTCCGTCAACGGCAACCTGCAGGACTATGGAATCATTCTTGGGACAGGTGCTTCGACCTCGGCCTATACCGTCTACGGAACCGACCTCTACGGCAACAATGCCGCGAAGGTAGGGCAACAGACCGGAGGCGGTACGGGCGCAACCGTATTGATCCCTAACTGAGCATCAGGAGACGCGCTCTAATCATGCCGGTCGATACGAGACCATCAAGCTGGAAGCATTTCCTCACCATGGGAGCGGTCGTCGTCACGATGATCGCTCTCGGGTTCAGCCATGCCCAGGGGCAGGATGCAGAGGCTATCAACTTCCAAACTCATGCTCTCTGGTCGCCGCGGCTGAACATCGAGGCCGGCACGGCCATCGTCTATGGCATCGACGCCACGCTTCCCCAGCGCGTCGAAAGCTGGCGCAGTCACGGATATCACGTTGCGCTTATGACCGGCGTCTCCTGGGGAGAGTACAGCGATTATCTCGACGGCCGTTTCGACGGCAAGAAGCACTGGGACGAAGCCCAGATGGACCGCGATGGGAAGATGGTCCTGCACGGCAGCAATCCCCGCATCCCTTACATCGCTCCATCGGCCTCGTATGGAAAATTCCTTGCAGCCGGAGTGCTGCGCGCTCTCGATGCCGGTGTCGAAGCGGTCTTCCTGGAGGAGCCCGAGTTCTGGGCGAAGTCCGGCTGGAGCGAAAGCTTCAAACGCGAGTGGCAGGCCTTCTACGGAACTCCATGGGAATCACCCGACAGCTCGCCGGACGCACAGTATCGCGCATCGAAGCTCAAGTACTTCCTCTATCGCCGCGCGCTTGCGGATGTCTTTGCCGCAGTGAAGCAGTACGGAGACGCACATCACAAAAGAATTCCCTGCTACGTCGCGACTCATTCATTGGTGAACTACGCGCAGTGGCGCATTGTCAGTCCGGAGTCGTCGCTGATCGATGTCGGCGCCGATGGATACATCGCGCAGGTCTGGACCGGAACATCGCGCACACCCAACGCTTATGACGGCAAGGTGCAGGAGCGTACCTTCGAGGCCGCCTTCCTGGAATACGGCGCCATGCAGAATCTCGTCCGCGCCTCAGGCCGCAAGGTCTGGTACCTGAACGATCCCATCGAAGACAATCCCAACCATACCTGGGAAGACTATCGCTTCAACTGGGAGAGCACGCTGACGGCATCGCTCTTTCAGCCGGAGGTCAGCAGCTACGAGCTTGTGCCGTGGCCCGAGCGCATCTTCGGTCCGCGAGGCGTCTATCCCTCGGAGGCTGATCCATCCAAGCGGGTGCCTATAGCGGCTTCCTATGAGACGGAGCTCCAGACCGTTTTCCATGCTCTCGGCCAGATGAAGAAGAGCGCAGGCCGTGCACAGTGGCTGGCAGCGGGCTCACAAGGAATCGGTGTTCTGGTCTCAGACGCCCTGATGTTCCAGCGCGCCACGCCCTCTTCTTCTGATGAGCGGTTGAGCTCCTTCTTCGGCCTGTCGTTGCCGCTGGTCTCTCACGGCATCCCGGTGGAGCCGGTCCAGATCGAAAGCTTCCACCAGGCGAAGATTGCCGACCGTTATCGCTGCCTGCTGCTCACCTATGAAGGGCAGAAGCCGCCGTCCATCGCCTTCCACCATGCACTCGTCAATTGGGTAAAGGCTGGTGGAGTCCTCGTCGTGATCGATGACGGAAAAGATCCGTATCAGGCCGTCACCGATTGGTGGAATGCCGCGCCGCGTCACTATGCCCGCCCGATGGATGAACTCTTTGAAGAGCTCGGTATCGCGAGCTCGCAGACCGGTGTCGTGCATGTGGGCAAAGGAGCAGTGCTCCACGAGGCCGCATCGCCGACCGCGCTGGCGATGCAGGCGGATGGTTCGCACCATCTCCTCAACAGCGTCAAGACTGCGCTCGCGGCAAGGTCGATGCGACTCGAGGAGAGCGATCGCCTTGTCCTTCGCCGTGGACCATACATCATCGCGAAGGGACTTTCTGAAGCAACGACCGCTTCTTCCGGTAAAGCATCCGGATATTACGTCGATCTCTTCAGTGCCAACATGGACGTGCTGCATACCTACGCGCCCAAAGGGAACACGCACCGCTTCCTTCTCGATATTGCGGCCATCAGCACTGCAACGCCAACGGTCATTGCATCTGCGGGACGCATTAGCAACGAACACAATGAACAGAAGTTACTGACCTTCTCCGCCGATGGCATTGAAGGCTCCACGGCCATGGTTCGTATCAAGACAGCCTCCGCCGTTACCGGAGTACGTGTGAACGGCGCTGCCCTCGACCATACCGCCTTCGGCTCTGACGGCGCCACCGCATGGCTGCGTTTTCCGCAGCATGCATCGCCACAAACGATCGAAGTGCATTTCAAATAGTCTGCGCCGCAATTACGGCGTGGAACCGCTGCATCATTTTGGGAGTCATACATGAAGCTCGCGCAAAACACTAAAAGCCGATGGACGTGGCTGCTCGTCCTTCCTTATCTCGGTCTTCTTTTGCCGTTTCTCTATGCACGGCGTACGCCGGAGATCTACGGGGTGCCGTTTTTCTACTGGTACCAGTTCGTCTGGGTTTTTCTCACTGCGGCACTGACCGGCATTGTCTACTGGAGGACACGCTAAATGCAGCTCCTTCACTCCCCAGCCTTTCTTGTCTTCCTCGCGATCCTTGCCGCTGTCTCTGTGCTTGGTTTCCTCGGTGCCCGTTGGAAGCGCGGGGACCTCGACCAGCTCGACGAATGGGGTCTTGGCGGCCGGCAGTTCGGCACACTGATCACGTGGTTCCTTGTGGGCGGTGACTTCTACACCGCCTACACCATCATCGCTGTGCCGGCTCTCGTCTTCGGCACCGGCGCAATGGGTTTCTTCGCGCTGCCTTATACCATCATCGTGTATCCGTTTGTCTTTCTTGCCATGCCACGCCTGTGGTCCGTCGCCCGCAAACACGGCTACATCACACCGGCTGACTTCGTGCATGGCCGCTACGGCAGCCGCACCCTGGCGACGCTGGTGGCCATCACCGGCATTACGGCAACCATGCCGTACATCGCCCTGCAGCTTGCCGGCATGGGAGCCGTGCTGGCGCAGCTTGGCCTTACTGGAGATTCCTGGATCCAGCAGGATCTGCCGCTCCTCGTCGCATTCCTCGTCCTGGCGCTCTACACCTATTCGAGCGGTCTGCGCGCCCCGGCCATCATCGCGATCGTGAAAGACGTTCTGATCTATGTCGTCGTTATCGCCGCCATCGTCATCATTCCTGCAAAGGCCGGTGGTTACACCCACATCTTCTCCGGGGCAGATGCTGTCTGGAGCCGCCAGAACACGGCATCGCTCATTCTGCTTCCCAGGGACTACACCGCCTACGCCTCGCTTGCACTGGGTTCCGCTCTGGCGGCGTTCATGTACCCCCATACCGTGACCACCATGCTCGCTTCGAGCAGCGGCCAGGTCATTCGCCGCAATGCGGTGCTCCTGCCCGCATATACCTTCCTGTTGGGGCTTATCGCTCTCTTCGGTGTGGTCGCGGTCGCTGCCGGAATTCACCCCGCAACCTCCAGCGGAGTCGTGCCGGAGCTGATGACCCGTTTCTTCTCGCCCTGGTTCACCGGTCTTGCCTTTGCTGCCATCGCGCTGGCGGCGATGGTGCCGGCGGCGATCATGTCGATCGGAGCCGCCAACCTCTTCACCCGCAGCATCTACCGCGCCTACTTCCGGCCTCATGCAACGGCACAACAGGAGTCGCGCGTCGCCAAGAATGTTTCCTTCGGCGTCAAGTTTGGAGCACTGCTCTTCGTCTTTACCTCATCGCACGATTTCGTCATCAACCTGCAACTGCTGGGCGGAATCTGGATTCTGCAGACCTTCCCTGCCATCACCTTCGGTCTCTGGAAGAGGGTCTTCCATCACCAGGCTCTCATCGCCGGTTGGGTCGCCGGGATGACCGTAGGAACATCGATGGCCGCGGCGCTGCGCCTGCACTCCTCTGTCTATGCACTCAACATCGCAGGCACAAACATCAGGCTCTATGCCGGCATCTGGGCACTGATGGCGAATATCGTTGTCGTGTGGCTGACGTCGATGCTTCTCGACCGCACCGGTATCCAACGCAACCACGACGAAACTGCACACGCCGATTATCAGGACGAGTGTGGCGTCTCCGAGGTTCTCATCAAAACGGTGTCATCGTGAATCAACGGTTCCCTGTCTTCGTACCCTCCACCCAATCGTCTGAATCACGACCGCCGCAACGCTCAGGCAGGCAAACACAACCACCCATGGAAGCTTGCGTTTCTCGATCATCTGGTACGCAACTCCATGCGCGATGGTGAGCCCGAAAGTGACATAGGCCCACTGCTGTATTGCCTTCCAACGCCCTACCCCGAGGCGGCGTAGCGAAAGGTCGTTCGAGATCGCCAGCAGCACCAGAAAGAGTAACGCCGCCCCCAGCCCGACAAAGTTGGCGAAACCAAACTCCGTATTCTGGATCGCCAACGGATGCAGGCGCTTGAAGAAGTACATCCACATCCGCCCCCGCAGATGCACCGTCAAGCCAACGGCGGTATGTACCAGCGCAAGTATTGCGGCCCAGATGCCGATATCTCTGCGCAGGTCGAAGCTCACCGGGTTTGGTCTGCGGCGAAGAACGTTCCACGGACCAAGCCACAGCGAAGCCACAAAGAAAGCTAGGCTGGCATACGCTGTTGCCATGCTGAGCCGATGCCTGAAGTCAGGAGGAGGTGTCGCAAGATAAGCGCCGGCGGTGATGATGATCGCGCTCATAGCGAGCAGGCTGTGCCGCTTCGTGCGGTTCACCCAGTATGCTGTGCTGCCCATAACTTTGTTTCTCTCTTGTAGACATGGTTGCGGACGTTCTACGTCCCGGCAGTTCCGCCCATCCTTCTTACCATTGCGGAACGGTCTTTGCGAAGTAGATGAACCAAGCGGACAAATGGGCGTGAAGCCAGCCTGCTCTCCATCGCATAGTGGTCCCGGGCACGAATTCTGCCAGCGAAGCGAAAAACGGCCCATGTCCCTATGGGGACATGGGCACGTGGAGATGGTTGATCTCAAATATGGCGCGGGGCTTCTATAGTCCACCAACTAACTTCGCAAGCTGCTCCGTGCAGACCTTCCACCCCTCATGGAAGCCCATCTTCTCGTGTGCTTCGCGATCCGCCTCGGTCCAGTGGCGCGCGACCGCGGTGTACTTCGTCTTCCCCTCGTATGCCTCAAACGTAAGCGTGACGGTCATGAAAGGCTTCTCCGAGGGCGCCCATGCGTCGGTATAGGCGTCGGTGAAGACCACACGCTCATTCGGCACTACCTCCAGATAGACGCCGCGGGATGGAAACTCCGTTCCGTCCGGACCGCGCATTACGAACATCGTCGTTCCGCCTGCACGAAGGTCAGTCTCCGCATGCGTGGTCGTGAACGGTAGGGGAGCGATCCACTGTTTCATCAACTCCGGTTCCGTCCATGCGCGAAACAGCTTCTCCGGTGCGGCGTCAATCACGCTGGTAAGAATTAGGTCGCGGCCTTTGGTCTCTGTCGTCGTGTTGCTCATACGTCCATTGCTCCTTTTACTGTGAAGATGTGAAGTCGATGTGTTATCGCGGCTTATTAAGAAAGGGCGCAGTTGAAGAACCACTGGATTCCGAACTTGTCGGTCAACATGCCGAAACGTGCGCCCCATGGCATATCGCTCAGCGGCAGGCGAATCGTACCGCCGTCTGCAAACACAGCAAAGAACTGTTCCAGCTCAGCCAGTGACTCGCAGTCGACTGAGACCGTAAAGTTGTTCCCGGCATGGACCTTGCCACCGGGCGCTGAGTCCGAGGCCATCAGAATGGCTTGACCCCTGTAGTTCAACTGGCTGTGCATGATCATGRCATCGGCATCGCTCGAAGGCTGACCTTCGGCATTGGGATACGGGGTGAGCTGCAGCTCCGTGCCAAGACATTGTTGATAGAAATGCATCGCCTGGCGGCAGTTGCCTTCAAAGTGCAGAAATGCAAGAACGCTCTTCATCGTGATCTCCTTGTGTCGAGTTGTGGGGGGGATTTAGAGCATTTTCCTGTTGCGGAGTATCCCGTGAGGAGTGTGCAGCGGCGTTTTCATTGAGGAAAACGTCCCTAGATGCACAAGCCCCGCACGACGCCTACAGGAAAAATGCTCTAGCGTGCGAAGACAGTCTTCAGCCGCCAGTCGCGCAGATAGAGGCCTGCCCAGGCAATCGCGCCAAAGACAACCGGGAACAGGATGTTGAACCAGCCTGCGCTGACGCGAACATGTGTTGCCACCGCTCCACCCAGGTAGCCCGTCAGCAGCACCGCGCCCAGAATGGCGGTGCGGGGAATGAGGTAGAGAAGTGTGCTCAGCAGCAGCACTACACCGAGGCCGATGATGCAGCTTTCGGGATAGCCGAGCTGCACGGTGGCCTGCACCACAAAGGGCGGCTTAACCAACAACGATGAAATTGGCGACGGTAAGCACCAAAGGTGCGCTCTATACCAGCCTAGGGTGAAGCCCTAGGTCTTCGGCCCATTGAAAAATAAGGGCTGAAAGCCCGCTCTATAGATCTTCAAACGCATCGAATTTGTCGATACACCCTAGCAACTAGACGGTTATCCCAAACCCGAACCGGGGGAAAAGGCGTGCCGTATCCAGGAACGTGGTTACGCCGGCGATGCGGTCGCCATCCAGCTCCAGCACGATCAGGCCCCAGGCCTTATGACCGCCCTCGGGATTCGGGCGGTATTGCACAAATGCAGGCCAGCCGGAGGCAGAGGTTGGGAACAAGCGCGATCCCTTGCAGCCGCAACCCAGGCCCAGCATCCACGTCTGAATCTCCTCTGGCCCCTGCAGCCATAGTTCGAACGGAGGCATGCACAGCGTGACATCCTCACGCATCAGCGCCGTAAGCCCGGCGACGTCGTACTGTTCGAAAGCGGCGACATAGCGCCGCAGCATTCCCTGCTGGGCTGCGGTCAACGAAACCGGCTGTTCCTCACTGCGTTTCGCCAGCGTTGCCCGGGCGCGCTGCAATGCGCTGTTCACAGAAGGCACGGAAGTCTCCAGCGTCTCCGCCACCTCGGCGGCAGAGCACCCCAGAACCTCCGTCATCAGCAACGCGGCGCGCTGTCGTGGAGCAAGATTCTGCAGTGCTGCCACAAAAGCAAGCCGCACGCTCTGCCGCTGCACCACCTGTTCCGCCGGGCTGGCATCGTTCGATACCACCTGTGTATCCAGAATCGGTTCAATCCAGTACTCCTGCGGCTGCTGTGTCAACGACTCCAGCGGAGGCGCACCCGGAGAAGGCATTCCTTCGTCAACCGGCCGAGCACGCCGGCCACGCTTCTTCAGCTCATCGAGACATACGTTCGTGGCAATGCGGTACAGCCAGGTCTTCAAGGTCGAGCGGCCGTCAAAGCTCTCAAGGCTCTTCCACGCCCGGATCATCGTCTCCTGCACGGCGTCGTCCGCATCGAAGACAGATCCCAGCATGCGGTAACAGTGGCCGGTCAAAGCAGGCCGATACATCTCGATCTGGCTGATATCTACGGTCACAGAAGCGGAGTCGATTGTAGCGGTTCGGCGTAGCCGTTGTCCTTTGCCGGCTCCGATCCGGTAAACAAACGTATTGAAAACTTTGCCATCTTCAGCAATCATTCCAACACGCCATCAGGAACCATACTCTCCGCCGCAGGAGGTCTTCGATGTCGCACTATAAAAGCCTTTCCTCTCTCGGTCGTCCTGTCAGGATAGGGGAAGTTGCCTACTCCTTCGACAACCTGCAAAGTTCACCGGCTCTTCTGGTTGAATTAGGCCTGCGCCTCGACCCGCTGCGCACGCTGGTGGTGCAGGAAGACGCCGATGCTGCGGCGGTCGCCGGAGTTGTTGATGCCGGAGAGATCTCGCACATTGTCGTTCGTTCTCCACAGGGGCCTCTCACCGGCATTGTTGTGGTCGATTGGGCAACTGGCCGGATCGCCGGCATGCTCGATGCCACCGTAAAGGATTTTCAAAGCGCCATTACTGCTGTACAGCGCGGTGGAATTCGTGGCGGCAGTTATCACCACGAGTGGCTCACAACCGCCCGTCCCCCGCTGATCTACTGCCGCGGAGGACATTGGGCTGACGCCGACCCGTGCGACCTCCATAAGAAGTAGCCGGCAATGGGCGAACTGATCAAGCAGCTCGACATTCGCGGAATCTCATGGCGCAGCCTGTTTCTTACCGGTGCGTTTCCCGCTCTGCTGTGTGTCAACTGTGTGCTCGGGTATACGAAGGGCTGGCAGGGTTGCACGCAACTCATCGTGACCCTGGTGTCCTTCAAAACCGAATGGCAGAGCGTGCTGCGAATCCTCATCGCCTACCTTCTGCTCTGTGCGCTCTTTGTCGCATTGCGCGTTCCGATTCTCGTCTTGTACCGGCGTATTCCTCTCCCTCTCATACATGGCTGGTGTCTCCGGTGGCATGTCGGCAGAAGAAGATCCGCAAACACTGCAAAAGAGCAAGCTCTCTGGAAGATCTCTGTCGCCCGCTGGCATGAACGTGCTTTCGATGCCAATGTCTCCATGGTCGAGAGCGTACGGAAGAAACTTACGCTGCCGAGCGAAGACAAACTGAAACAGGTATGGAATCTTCGGCGTACGCAGATTGCCGCGAATGCGCACTTCGGGTCGTGGAGACGTTCTCAGTTACAGAAGGCTCTCGAATGGCTCTATGTGCTGGCATCGATCCGCGCTCTGGTGGCTCAGCGCGCCGCGGAGATCGCCGGGCGCGCTTCACAGAGCGATGCGGCAAACTGGCAGCAGGCACAGGACGAGCTTGGAATGATTGCGCCCTCCGGCTGGATCAATGAGGAGCTGCAGCGTTGGAGAGACCTCTGCCATTCCAATACCGCACAGGAGCGAATCGCTTCGCTCAACCGGCATGAGCTCTATGACAACTATGCCCGGGTGTTCCGCCGCGCCGAACAGTTTCCCTCGGAGGAGTGGATCGAGGCCACGCCGCTCGGCAATACGATGGCTGCGCTGGAAGGCTATTCCACGCTTCGCTATGGCATTGACACCAGCCTGCTATGGTCTCGTGTCGAGAAGGTTATTCCTGCCGCTCAGCGCGATGAGATCTATGCCGCCCAGACCGCCGTCTATGCCCTGCTGAACAGCTCCGCGGCCCTGTTCATCGCCGGTGTTGCGGCCATCGCCTGGACGGTAAAACATCTCTCTGAGGTCTGGCAAAGCACAGCCCGCCATCTCTCCCTCCTTGCCTGCTTCTTCCTTCTCGCCTGGATCTTTTCAAAGTTTGCGGTGTACGCGGCAGGGCAGCTTCGCTATCAAATCGAGGCAGGGGTCGATCTCTACACACCGCGTCTGCTCGCCGCGCTTGGCCTGGTTCCGAAAGACCTGGCCGAGCGCCGCAGTATGATCGAGTCCCTTGGCCGTTTCATGGATGGTTCCAGCGTATCCAGCTTCAACTTCGTCCTGCAGCCTTTGACCGATCCGGTTCTGTCGATCGAAAAATCAAAGTAAGACAGGGAAATTCAGGAAGAATCACTCATGGAGTCGCTGGTGTACTTGGTCTGGCTGGCGGCGCTTGCCCTGCTTTATCCACTCCGCCGCGGGTGGCCATGGTCAAATCCAGAAGACGCTCCTGGTGGCTCTTCTATCTATGACAGCTAAAACGCTGTCATCCTGAGCGCAGCGAAGGACCCGCTTTTCTGGTCGCCCGCTGAGGTCAATCCAGCCAACATCGTTAACGCGGTAGAATCCCATGCAACGCACGCCGAGAGGGAGATCTGGATGGACGCATTCGATCCACAACGCCGTTCCTTCCTCGTGGGCGCCGGCAGCCTCGGCCTGTCCCAGGTATTGCCGCCCGCTTCGGCTCAGACGAACAACCCGGTCCAGCAAGGCTATGTGCTCGGCGCTGCTGAAGGTGAAACCCTCATCCACTTTCGCGATCACGGCGCTATCATCATCAAGGCATCTCCGGTAACAGGTTCCGGCGAGCTCGCGCTTGGAACACAGCAGGTAATGCAGGGTACGGGAATTCCCGTTCACCGGCACTTTCATATGGACGAGGCCTTCTACGTCCTGGAAGGCAGCGGCAGCGTCCTTCTGAACGACGTTCCCCAGGGCTTCGAAAAGGGCGCAACCATCTTCATCCCGCGTAATGCGTGGCACGGCTTTCAGAACCCCGATCACGAACTGCTCCTTCTCTGGATGGTTTCGCCTCCGGGATTGGAAGGTTTCTTCCGCGAAACCTGCACCGCTCCCGGAACACCGTCCAAGCAACTCACCCGCGAACAGATCCACGCGATCGCACTTAAATACGGAACCGAGTTCCGATAGCTCTCCGGCGACCTCCGATGACTCCTCTAGACTGGCTACTCGAATCCGACCCCGCCATTCGCTGGCAGACGATGCGCGATCTGGTGGAATCCTCCCAATCGGCGGTCAACGAAGGAACTATTCGACAAGCTTCATCCGAGCGTTCCCGCATCCCAAACGAAGGCCTGGGAGCAAGGGTTCTCTACAGCCAGCAGCCGGATGGTTCATGGCTCCGGACCGACGAGCCCAAATGGGCATCAACGCTCGTGACCATGCTTCTGCTGCGATCCTTCGAAATCGATCCAGCCGATCCCGCCGTGGATGCGGCGGTTGTCCGGCTCGAGACCAGTCTCTGTTGGGATGACCATCCCGGCTTCTGGGACCTGCGGCCTCCCACACCCGGCGGCAATCCATTCTTCGAAGGCGAAGAAGAGCCTTGCATCAACGGCGGTGTGCTCGCGCTCGGCGGCTACTTCGGCCGTCCGTCCTCAACCCTCGCGCAACGTCTTATCTCGCAGCAGCTTGAAGATGGAGGCTGGAACTGCGACGCTCCAACCAGCAGCCGCTCCTCCTTCCACACCACCATCTGCGTCCTTGAGGGTCTGCTCGAGTATGAGTGCGCCGCCGGGCCGTCTCCAGAGATTGCCGCCGCCAGAGCCCGCGGTGAGGAATACCTGCTGGAGCGCAGCCTCTTCCGCAAGCTTTCGACCGGCGAAGTCGCAAACGCCGAATTCCTGGAGCTCGCCTTCCCGCCGCGCTATCACTACGACATTCTCCGCGCCCTCGATTACTTCCGCGCGGTTAACCGCGCCGATCCGCGGCTCAGCGAAGCAATCGGGGTTCTCAAGAGCCGCCGCCAGCCAGACGGCCGTTGGCTTCTCGACCGTGCTTACGACGAGGCGCTCCCGTTTCCGATGGGAGAGACAGTTGGTGGGCCCAGCCGGTGGAATACTCTCCGTGCCCTGCGCGTCCTTCGCTGGTACGAACGGCAAGCTTGACCCTACAGCGATGGGTATTGCCGAATTCACCGCCAGAATGCATGACGACGCAGCAGGAGAGGGGTATAGTCGAGGGCAAACGCTCTAGTCGAAAGAATGACTGGGACGGTGACAACTGCAATCCCTGCCCCGGCAACTAAAGTTGCATGAAACGGAAGGTGAAAGAAGCGTTGCAGATAATCGCGTTCTCGGTGAGCGCACTGGCCTTTGTCATGACGGCCTGCAAGAAGACAGCCACGGTCGCCCCTAACTATGCCGGCGCGATCGATACGTACTACGCCGCTCACCCTCTCTGCGTATGGCCGACGCCCCAGCAGTTCCCCGTACAAGTAGCGCACTCTGACCAGGACAAGACGCGTCAGTTCGACGCCCTGGTCGACCAGGGACTGCTGACCCGCACCTCGGCCGAGAAGAAGATCATCATCGTCTCCAAACAGATGAACAATTACGACATCAGCGAAAAGGGCCGCTCCGCCTGGACTACGGATCCATCCCAGCCCGGCTACGGCAACTTCTGCTATGGCCATCGCAAGGTTGCGTCGATTGACAGCAACACGCCTACCTCCGATCAGCCGGGCGCGACCACGACGGTGAACTATCACTACACCATCGACGGCGTCCCCGCCTGGGCAGAGGCCCCCGAAACCAAGATCGCCTTCCCAGCGATACAGTTCGCTCTCAGCGGACCTAAACCGACAACCGCAATGCTCACCAATACCCCGCAAGGCTGGCAACTCACCAAAGCCGCTAACAGCAGCACCGGCGACGACTCAGGCGTCGTGCAGTAGTTAGGGTGACAGATTCGGAAGCAGTACATATAAGCGCTGAAGGCGCGCTCTATACCAGCCTGGGGCAACGCCCCAGGTTAGCGGTATTAACAATCTAAAGGGCTGAAGGCCCGCTCTATAGAAATGCAGCTTGTGGGACTAGAACATTCTTCCTGTGGGTCTAATGTAGGGGTTCCGCACCTATGGGGTTCGCGCAATGAAAACGCTCTATTACTGCGTTTGTCGAGCACCAACCGTCCGGGTTGTCATCCTGAGCGGAAGCGAAGGACCTGCTTTGTTCAACCTTGGTCAAAAGAAATTCACGAGATCGTCTTTACCAACCGGTATCGATCCAGGGTGATCTGTGCCCGGATAGCATCAACAGCACTTGGATAACGCACCCGCGCAAACGCAACCCAGGCATCGCGATACGCCTCCCACGCTGTCTCCGCGCTGGAAAGACCATCTGCCGTCACTGCTCCCTCGTCGATCGCTTCCTTCGGCTGCGTCCGCAAGCCCTTGACCTTCTTCTCGTACTCACGCTGCAACAGAACATCAGACGTAGCAATCTGATTGGCAGAAAGGACAGGCCATTGCTTGCGTTCGAAATGCGTGATCTCTCCACGAAAAAGATCGTTGAGGATCTCCTGTGAACCAAGAGTCCGTATCGTGCGGATAGTTCCACCCTGATACACCTCGGAGATATGTGCGTCGACGTATGCATTCTGAGCGGCAAGAAGTTTTCCGAACGCCTCCTTCTGTTCAGGATCCATCGAGGACTTCAATGAGTTGTAGTAATGGCTCCGCCGCTCATCCTTTATCTCGGATGCGTAACCGCTGCAGAAGTTCATCGTGAAGGTGTTTCCTGCATAGTCGCAGAACTCAAACGGCTCACGATTGCCGCGGGCGCGTTTCTCAATCTCCGGCAGTGCGCCTGTCGCCATCCACTCTTCCGTCTCGCAGGCGAACCGCATCGCCAGGGGAACGTTACGCTGCACTCCTGCGCCGTTGACATAGAGATCGGCCAGAATCAGCGAACCGCCAACCACCCAGCTCGTAGGTTGATCCGGGTTCTGCGCGAGCTTAGCCTTCTGCGCAAGCCGCTCCTGCCACGCACAGGCACGCGCTTCAGCGTAGTTCACGGCCTGCCCGATACCGCGATAGGAGCGATAAGACGCACACGCCGGAAATACCTTCGGAGCAGGAACCGTCTGTGCCTCGGCGGGCAGCGGAACGGAGGCATACGCAGCGCAATCCGCAGGTTGGCCGGCAGAAACGGTCTGACCCAGGGCAGCAAACGCACAGTTTGCCATGAGAGTGGCTGTCGCGAGACCAAAGAGCTTTTTCCAGCGGGAACGCGCGCAGATCATGTGAGCGCAGTATATGACGATTCGCGAGCACCGCACGCTACTTGTACCTTGTCACGCCATCGAAGGGCGCCTCGATCTTCACTCCGCCACGCACCATTCAACTATTCAACTATTCAACGATTCAACGATTCAACTACCTCACGCGTAGTTCCCGGCTGAACGGAAACACTTGCCTTCATCGTTAAAGAAAAGGATTTCCCCACAGCGGCGGCCCGCCTGGTTGGTGTAGCAGATCACCACTGAATTCGCTCCGGTGTAAACCGTCTCCAGCGTGAAATGCAAACCCGGAAACAGACCCATGGCCTTCTGCCAGTAAGCACGGATGGCGGGCTTGCCGTGCAAGGTACCGGAAGGTTCTCCCATAATGTTCACGATATGCGGAGACGACATTTCAAAGTCGTCCGTGTAGAACGCCATTACCTGGTCCAGATCATGCGAATTCCAGGCAGCAATCCAGTTAGCGGCGAGATTCGAAGGCATCATGCCTCATTGTGGCACGGCAAATGAATGAGAACCCAAGGTCTTACCGACAAATGTGCCTACCATACTCTAGATGGCCCATCCATCGCTTATGAATCTCCGACGAACTTTGTTCGTTGAGCGGTAACGCGATGGACGGGATCGTCGGGATCCTCAGCGAACTCGATTCGCTTTGGGGTATTCGAGCATCAGTTCGAACCGTTTTGCTTAAGGGCATGGCTTCAGCCATGCCGCACATACGCCAAAGAAGCAAGCGGCTTCAGCTGCTGAGGTCCGCTCTTCACCCGTCCGCACCATTCAACCCGCAGAGAGAGCCATTCAACCGCAGCTCGAACCGCCATCAAACCTTAAACAATCCGCGAAACCCTCTGCCGCGGTAAAAGCAGGGCGCAGTGTTGTGATACACAAAGACGCGCCCATAGCGCCGGTCGCCAAAGATAGCTCCGCCCAGCTTCGTAATCTCATCCGGCGTCTTCAACCAGCTCTGCGTCTTGGTGTCGAAGCTCCCAAGCTTCTGCAGCTCTCGATACTGCTCTTCGTCCAAAGGCTCAATCCCGATCTCCGCCGCCATATCCAGAACATTACCCGCGACCGGTAGGCCTTCCTTCTCCCGCTTCTTCTGCCCTTCCCGGTCATAGCAGACGTTTCGGCGACCGTCGGGACTTTCGGCCGAACAATCACAGAAGATGTATTCCCCCGTCTCATCATCTCTACCGATCACATCCGGCTCACCGCCGGTCCGCTCCATCTCAATCAACGTCCAAAGCGCCCGAGTCTTTCGTTCGAGCCTTGCCTGCACGTCATGCCATGCAAGCCCTGCATGACGGTTCCCATTCCTCTCAAAGCGTTCCTGCAGCGTTTTGAAGAGTGTCTCGCGTTGTTCCTTTGAGAGAGTCGCAGCGGCCATCGAGGGAGCTTCTGCAATGGCGCGACTGTCAGCGCCAGCCTGAATGGATGATAGCGAGCAAACAGGCTCTCCGTGGATAAACCGCCGACTAAAACTTCTTATTGAATCTCGTGATCTCGTTCCTAATACATCTTCGTAGGCGTGCACGGGTCATACCCAAGCGACTGCACGCTCACCGGCACCGGAGGCGTCGGCGGCGTTGACCACGGCACTGCATTGAAGTCGAAGAACTCCAGCAGATTCGGTTGCGCTGCATCGCGTGCCGTCAGGTGCGCGGAGGAGCCGAGGAAGCGGTTCTCCACGAACTTGATCACCGCCGTGTGATCCATCGGCGTGTGCGAGACGAAGTGCTTACGCGTGAAGGGCGAGATGATGATGTTCGGAACGCGGAAGCCGAGCTGGGCCGCGAAGCCCTGTTTGGCAGGTGCGTCGGCCGCGTTGGCTCCGGGGTCATTCGAGTTCAGGTCGCAGTGTGTGGTCGGTACTCCACCGCTGGGTACGCAGGGTTTGTAGGAATCGGCATTCACGGAGATCTGCGCGACGTCCGGAATGGAGCCGAGTGAGGCATCGGTATTCGCGTTCGATGCACCCGGCACCGGAGGCACATGGTCATACGGCCCGCCGCCTTCGTCATAGCTCAGGAAGAAGACGGAATTCGACCACGCCGGGCTGGCCGTGAACGCATTGATGACCTTAGCCACCTGCGCCTGTCCTACGATGTTCGACCCGCCGGAGCCTGGATGTTCATCGTTATTGCCGTAGCCCGCTTCGATGAAGGAGAAGCTCGGCAGCGTGTTGTTGGTCAGGTCAGTAAAGTAAGTCGAGAGAGGTGCAACATGGTTGGGATCGATGCAGAAAGAGTTGGAAGCATCGCCGACAACACTGGACTTCTGCGTCGGAGCCACGCATGCTGATCCCGAAGGGTTCTGGTACAGATACTTGTTTGCCCACCCGAAGTAGCTGAGGACGGTGGCTGGGAACTGCGCCGCCGCGCCTCCCGTGCAGTCATCCGCGGAGAGGCATGAACCCTGAGTGACCGTGTAGTAAACCTTCCAGCTCACACTGGACTGGTCCAGCTCCTGGAAGATGGTCGGCAGGCCAAGCTGCGGTAGGTGATCGTTCGAACCGGGATCGAAGACCAGGCCCTGTGTGGTTCCACCGGTAAAGGTGGCGATGCGGTTGGGAATGCTCTTGCTCGAGAGCGGTGAGAACCAGCGGTCAGAGACGGCGAACTGCGACGCCATGTAGTAGTAGTAGTTCAGGAATCCCTGATCGTAATACCCCATCACACGCATACCGTTTGTGTCCGTATAGTTGCCGGAGCAGACTCCCGACTGCAGGCACGACTTCGCAAAGCCTTCGGCCGTGTGCACGAAGCCGTCAAGATTGATGCCCCGCAGCGTGCTGAAGTCATAGCGGCTGACGTCGCCATAGCTCTCCAGCCAGGAAGAGCTGGCGTCATCAATGCAGGAGCTCTTCAATTTGAAGAGCTGATACGAGACACCTTCATCATTCTGGTTGCTGACGCTGGCGAGCTTATCGTCAATGCCGTCGACGTTATACGTCTTGCCATCCTGGCCGATATTCCAGCCGTTGCTCAGACGATACGGATTCAGCATGCCGAAGTAGCTGTCGAAGCTGCGATTCTCCTGCAGCATGAAGACAACATGATTGATCTTTTGTAGATCGGCCGCGGGCACAACCGTAACCGTAGCAACCACCGAAGTGTTGCCATCCGAGTTCGTGGCGGTTGCCGTGTAGTTGGTTGTGGCGTTGGGTGTGACCACCTGCGTTCCGCCGGTCGCGGCGAGCGTGTAGTTGGAGCCATCGTTTCCGCTAATAACGACTCTGGTGGCATCGCCGGCGACGACCTTGAGCGTGGAAGAGCCGCCCGCCGTAATCGTGGAAGAGGTCGCGGTGAAGCTGACTGTAGGCGGCGCCTGATTCCTGACCGTGATGTTTACCGGTGTATTGAGCGCTCCGCCGCAGTTATCCCACTCCTGCACGAAGGTGTTGTATGAGCCTGGATTGAGAGTCAGCTTGGTGTTAAGCGACGCGCCGTTGACGTGGTAGGCAAGCGTGTTATTGACGTAGATGCCCATCGCTGCCACACCTGCCGCGCAGGTGGTGCTGCCTGCCGTGGCGGTGTAGGTCACAGGCGAAGTATCCGTGCTGTTGTTCGCGGGCGAGCTGATGGTAACGCCGTTCTGTGTGCTGCCGCCGGGGATCGTAATACTGACCGGCGTAGTCGTCGAACCGCCGCAGTTATCCCACTCCTGCACCACTGTGTAATACGAACCCGGACTCATCGTGAGCTTGGTGTTCAGCGAGGCGCCGTTCACCTGATAGACAAGCGAGTTATTGACATAGATCCCCATCGCGGCGACGCCGCTGGAGCAGGTCGACGCAGTAGCCGTGGCAACATAACTGACCGGGGAGCTCACCGTCGAGCCGTTCTGGGGACTGGAAACCGAGACGGTAGCAAATACGGGAGCAGCCAGGAGAAAGAAAACAGCAGCAAGAAAGACACACAGCTTGCGATTCATATTGTTTTGCCCTGCAAATCGTCAGAGGGATCGACCGGCGTCGGCTTTCCCGCACACCCGGACGAAGATGTGTGATGCCAAATTGTTCGGTAGCGACTGCCTGGGTCATGAGATTTTTGTCAGCCGAAATCGATAGATTCATTCTGTGTTTGGGTAGGAATCCAGGGTCTCCGCACCCGCCCTAGCGTTGCGAGGGCGGGGCACCCATGCGAAGGAAACGCATACTCCTTCCGAAAGAGATAATGCACTCATGGTCAACACCCGCTCTGCTAGCGCAATACGGCCCGCAAGCGTAGCCGACGCCGATAGCATCTGGCTCATCCTCGAGCCCGTCTTCCGTGCCGGCGAGACATACACCTTGCCTCGGGATATCGGACGCGATGAGGCGCTTGCCTACTGGTTCTCAGCCGGTAACCAGGTCTTTGTCGCGGAAGATGCCGGTGAGATTCTCGGCACCTATTACCTGCGCGCCAATCAACGCGGCGGCGGATCGCATGTCTGCAACTGCGGCTACATGACGGCAGTGCGCGCAACCGGCCGAGGCATTGCCCGAACGATGTGCCTGCATTCCAAAGAGCAGGCAAAACACTCCGGCTTCCGTGCAATGCAGTTCAACTTTGTGGTCAGTACGAATGACCGCGCCGTAAAACTTTGGCAGAGTCTCGGGTTTGCGATTGTAGGAAGGCTGCCGCTGGCCTTTCAGCATCCATCAAGGGGCCTCGTCGATTCACTCGTCATGTTCGCGGAGCTCTGATCGAGAGGACAAGGTCCCTTTGTTTGGTCATTTCGTAGCTCCCAAAGGGAACGGAGAAATCTGCTTCTCCCCCATACTTTCCTCCCAGCGACAAAGCCCCTCAAGAACCTCATTCGAGATTTTGAAAGACAAACCTTGCCTGCCCATCGATCAGGGTGTAGATTGTCTACATCATTGATGTAGGCGGTCTACACCCTGGAGTATTTTTCCTGGAGGTGTAGTGCAGGGCTAGTGTATCTATGGGCGTTTTCCGCAATGAAAACGCCGCCGCACGCTTCTCCCCGGGATACCCAGCAACAGGAAAAATACTCTATGGCGACAAAGACGAAATATCAGAACCGGATCGAGCTCCTGCAAGGCACCTTGGACATGTTGATCCTGAAGACGCTTCAGTGGGGCGAACAGCATGGCTATGGAATCAGTCAGGCGATCCGGGTGAGTTCCGGTGAAGTTCTTCAGGTGGAGACCGGCTCGCTTTACCCGGCGCTGCACCGGCTGGAGAACCAGGGCTGGGTCGAAGCCGAGTGGCGGAAGAGCGAGAGTAATCAACGCGCGAAGTATTACCGGATCACGAAGCTGGGCAAGGAACAACTGGCTTCCGACTACGAACGCTGGGGGAAGATGGTTGCCACCATCGAGGCAATCATGACGGCGAAGTGAGGTAGTACATGAGACTATTTCGATTCTTACGGCGCAAATCTGATCTGACGGAAGAGCTTGAAAGCCATCTGAAGATGGCAATCGCAGAGCGGGTAGCACGCGGGCAGTCACCGGAAGAGGCTCGCAGAGCGGCTCTCCATGAGTTTGGCAATGTGCCGATGATTGCAGATGTGACCCGAAGCCAATGGGGATGGCTGCGTCTGGAGCAGTGGCTACAGGACGTCCGCTATGCGCTGCGGCAGCTACGTAAAGAGCCCGGCTTCACGCTCACCGTTGTCATCACCCTCGCGCTTGGCATCGGTGCGAACACTGCCATCTTCACGCTGGTGCAGGGCATCCTGTTACGCTCGCTGCCGGTGAGTGATCCTTCGCGTCTCTATCGCGTCGGCGACAAAAACGATTGCTGTTACTACAACAACTATCAAAACGATAACGGCGATTTCGATATCTTCTCCTACGATCTCTATCTCCACCTCAAGCAGGCGGCGCCGGAGTTCGAGCAGTTGGCGGCAGTGGAGGCCGGTGGCAACGGATTCAGCGTGCGCAAAGGCGCTGAGCCGGCTCGCCCCATGCGAAGCGAATATGTCTCGGGCAACTACTTCGCGACCCTGGGTGTAGGCGCGTATGCCGGCCGTGTCCTCAGCGAAAACGACGACACACCCGGCGCCGCACCCACACTGGTGCTGAGCTACAAGACCTGGCAGGCCGACTTCGCCGGGGACGCAGGCATCGTCGGCTCCACCGTTTATGTGCAGACGCATCCCTTCGTTGTGGCGGGCATCGCGCCTCCCGGATTCTTCGGCGACCGCATCATCTCCAACCCGCCCGACTTCTGGATGCCCCTTGCCAATGAGCCCGTGCTTGAAGGGGCTAACTCCGCACTGAAGGGCGTCGATGAGCTCTGGCTCTATCCACTCGGAAGACTCCGTCCCGGTACCAATGTGCAGGCCTTGCAGGCGAAGCTGTCGGTAGCGTTGCAGCAATGGCTCACCACGCGTCCAACATACGCCGATCATGGGGGTACCGCGCTGATCCCGCGGCAGCATGTCGTTCTTGCACCCGCGGGCGGCGGCATTCAAAGGCTGCAGCAGCAGACGGGCACAGGGCTGCGCATGATGATGATCCTTTCTACGGTGGTCCTCCTCATCGCCTGCGCCAATATCGCCAACCTGCTTTTAGCGCGCTGCACCGCACGCCGCGCGGATGTGGCGGTGCGCATCGCGCTGGGTGCATCGCGGTTCAGAGTCATACGTGAGATTCTCACCGAGAGTGTCTTGCTGAGCCTGATGGGCGGTGCGGCAGGCTTGGCCGTCGCCTACGCCGGTTCGTACACGATGTTGACGCTCGCATTTCCAACCGCCAGAAATATGCCGGTTCAGGCGCTTCCTTCAACCGCGGTCCTGGCGTTTACGTTTGCCGTGTCAGTGCTTACCGGCATTGTCTTTGGAACGGTGCCCGCATGGCTGGCGTCGTATGCGCAGCCAGTCGATGCTCTTCGTGGAGTGAATCGGTCGACCGCAGATCGCTCGTCTCTGCCGCAGCGGATTCTGATCGTCTTTCAGGTAGCCCTGTCGATGGTCCTGCTGGCTGGCGCATTGCTGATGACAAAATCCCTCCGCAACCTGGAGCATCAGAACTTCGGCATCACCACCGCCAACCGCTATGTGGTCTCCATTGATCCAAAGGGAGTGGGTTATACCGTCGATCGACTTCCCGCGCTTTACCAGCAAATTGAAGATCGATTCACCGCGCTGCCGGGAATGGCCAACGTCAGCCTTGTCCGGTATATCCCTCTCGGCGGCAACATGTGGGGCTCCTGTGTTATCCCTCAAGGTCACGCTACGCCGGGGCCAAAGGACCCCTGTTTTGCAGCCTGGGATCGCGCCAGTACACGCTTTCTCGATTCGCTTGGGGTGCCGATTGTGCGTGGCCGCAATTTCTCCACGCGGGATACTGCCACCTCGCAGCAGGTCGTCCTGGTGAATCAGGCCTTTGCCAGGCACTTCTTTCCCAACCAGGACCCGATTGGCAAGCACTTTGGTGTGGGTTCGATCCAGTACTCGGGCGCCTTTGAAATCGCAGGTGTCTTTGCAGACTTCAAGATGACCGATCCGCGCGGCGAGGTGCGGCCGCTCTTCTTCCGTCCGTTGTCTCAGCAGTTTCACGGGTACAAAGAACCGGATGCCGATGCAGCAGAAAAGAGCTCCATGTATCTCAACTTCATCATTCTTGACTTTGTGCAGGCGCCGGCGGACGTCGAGACGCTGACGCGCAGAACGCTTGCTTCCATCGATCCAAACATCCCGGTAATGCATTTCAGCCCCTACGACGTGGAGGT
Source organism: Terriglobus sp. 2YAB30_2 (assembly GCF_052114765.1). Taxonomy (NCBI): domain Bacteria; kingdom Pseudomonadati; phylum Acidobacteriota; class Terriglobia; order Terriglobales; family Acidobacteriaceae; genus Terriglobus; species Terriglobus sp. 2YAB30_2. The sequence goes on along the minus strand of NZ_JBFRFJ010000021.1, from coordinate 36,395 downwards.
TGCAGGCAACTTCAACCAGGACCGGCTGCTGGCGCGACTCACCAGCGGATTCGGAGCCCTGGCATTGATCCTGGCTTCGGTGGGGCTGTACGGTGTGATGTCCTACTTCGTTGTCAGGCGGACAAGCGAGATCGGCATCCGCATGGCGCTCGGTGCGGCGCGCTCCAGTGTGGTGGCCATGATGTTGCGCGGTGCGCTTTGGCAGATTCTCGTTGGCCTGGGGATAGGCATACCTGCAGCTCTGATTGCCGGCCACTTTATGGCGAGCCTTCTCTACGGAGTGAAGCCATATGATCCGCTGGCGTTCTTCGGCGCGATCATGCTGCTGACCCTCTGCGCCGCCGTGGCCGGATTCATTCCTGCACGACGGGCAGCATCGATTGATCCAATGAAGGCCCTCCGGGCCGACTGATAGCGCCGCGCCAACGCGGCGACCGCCGTTGGCGTCCTAGATTGCCGAAGGAGGAAGACTATGGCGAACCCAACTCCTCAGGATCAAACGCAGCAGAACGCCGGCACGGCAGGAAACAACGAACGAGACCAACAACTCGCGGAGGCCGCCGAGATGAGAGAACGAGGCACTCTCACGCCGGAAAGCAAAAAGCAAGGAGCCACCTCTCACCTTCCTGTCGAAGAGACCGAATACATGTATCGCACGGAGGATGAACGTGACGATCTGACTACGGATAAAAAGGATCTTCGCAAGACCGCCTGAACAATATGTATCGACTTATTCGACATAGCCGATGACCGGGTCCCCCATGTCCCTGAGGGACATGGGCCCGGCTCTCTCGTCCCCAAGTTGACCGCCTCCGACGGTCGCATCAACACAGGATGAATTGGTTCTGCAGTAAGTCACCAGGGACCCCGCCATACGGGAGCGCTTGGGCAGGAAAAAGAGAATTGCGACGCGATTCTCTCAGGGGGCCCTGGTAATCCACTTAGTTCGAGCTTCGCCCGAATTCCTTTTATCTATCATTTGGCGGTTGTCAAGGCGACCGGTAAGCCCTATCCGACTGGTGGAGACTTCATGGTTGGTTACCTGGTACCCGGGAGTGGAAAAACGGGTTTTCCCTTACAAAACCAGATTTCGATTAAAAGCCAGGCGCGTTTCCGCATCGGAAACGCGCACGATCAGCTGTAAGGTAACCCGGGCAGGATAACCAAAGAGTTCGTGGAAAAACTGTTTGTTTCTTGTCATTTACCCCACATATCCGCCAGCATCTCTAACACCGTTCACAAAGAGCGGGAGCTGTAGTGGAGAGGGGTAGTATGCAGTTCCTCGGACAATACACATTAGAACGTAACCCAATGAGCCTCACAAGAGGCCTGGTTGTTGTAAATGCGACGAAACGGCAGCTACAAGCGCTGTCAGTCCTGCTAGACGCCCAAGGTGAAGTTGTTAGCCGTGAAGACCTGCTCAACAAGGTATGGTTCGATGCGGCGGTTGAAGATCACAATATCACTCAGACCATTTTTATGCTGCGGCGTCTTCTTGGCCGCTTGCCGAATGGAGCGGACTATATCGAAACCATCCCCAAGCGCGGATACCGTATCTCTCGTGCCGCGTTGCAACCCGTCTGGACAGATGACACATCGCTGACTCTGCTTCCCTTGGAAAAGAAGAAGCCTATGCGAGCGAAGGTCGCCGATGCGTTTCGAGGCATCTTTCATCTACATCGACAGGTCCACGCCAGCTAGAGCATTTCTCCTGTAGGTGTAGCGCGGGCTTATGTATCTATGGGCGTTTTCCGCAATGAAAACGCCGCTGCACGCTCCTTCCGGGATACCCCGCGACAGGAGAAATGCTCTAGGGAATATCTGGGTTCGGCCCTTTTGAGGACGGCAAAAATGTGACGAAGCGCTTCCGGCGCGATTTGAAGCGCTCGTCACGTCTCGCCGGGCGATCCGGCGGCCACATGGGATAAGCTGTCATTCCAAGAGATATATGAGCTATCAGGTGGTGCATGCTGAAGGACTCCCGGCGTTTCTGCGCTTCGGCCGTAATCGGCTTCAGTTCGTTGCGGAGATGGCCCGCCGCGGTATCGACGTCAGCACCTTGCGGTTAGGATCGAAACGGATCTATGTGATCAACCACCCTGACCTGATCCGCGACGTGCTCGTAACCCACGAAGCAGGCTTCACGAAGGGCGCGGGATTGCAGGCGATGAAGCCCATTCTCGGCCAAGGCCTGCTGACCAGCGAAGGCGAACATCACACGAGCCAACGCCGCCTGGTGCAGCCGGCGTTCCGGCACGAGCGGATCGCCAGCGCGGCCACCACCGTCGTGCAATGTGCAGCGGCGTTGCGGCAACGATGGGCAGACGGCCAACAGATCGCCATGGATCAGGAGATGATGCAGCTCAGCCTGCGCATCCTCGGGCTTACGCTCTTTGGTGCGGACAGCGACGGCTCCGGCAAAGAAGTGTCGCAGGCGCTCACTCTTGCCTACAGCGTGTTCACAGGCTTCAACCCCCTGATCGCGTTATTTGCTCCCGCGCGCAAGCGCTTCGAACGCAAGGCGGCGATGGTCCGGGGCCAGGTCGATCAGGTTCTCAAGAAGGTGATCGAGGACCATCGCAGGAATCGGGAAGCATATACCGACATTCTCTCCCTGCTGCTGGAATCGTTTGGCGATTCCGTACCTGAAGATCTGTTGCGCGACGAAGTGCTGACCCTCTTTCTGGCAGGGTATGGCACTACCTCGATCGCCCTTACCTGGGCATGGTTCCTGCTCGCGCAGCATCCCGAAGTGGCTCGCAGCATGCGCGCTGAACTGGATGCAGTCCTTGGCGAGAGCCTTCCGGCGTTCGAGCATCTCCCGCGGCTGGAATATACGGGATGGGTCTACCGTGAGGTGCTGCGCCTCTATCCTCCTGCATGGATGATCGCCCGTGAACCCATTGCGCCATACATGTTGGGAGAGATCCAGATCCCTGCAGGCTCCATGATCACGATGAGCAGCTATGCAACCCAACGGGATTCTCGCTTCTGGCAGAAACCCGAGGCCTTTGATCCGGAGCGATGGCAGCCTTCGCGGCAACAGGGCCATCCCCAGTTTGCTTTCTTCCCCTTCGGCGCCGCCTCGCGATCGTGCATGGGCGAACACTTCGCCATCATGCAGGGGGTCCTTGCGCTTGCAACGCTGGCGCAGCAATGGAATCCAGTGCTGCGTGAGGATCAGAACGTGGAGCTGCGGCCACAGATTACCCTGCGACCCAAAGAATCGATACGCTTCACTCTGCAGCGACGTTGATTGACCCTTCCTGTAAGTCCTGCGACCCAGTGAACGAAGTCACTGCACAGGCTTTTCGTTTCCGGGAACAATGCGGGACGTGACCTGTAGCTGATGATAGTTGCGATAGGTGGCGAGGAAGGACCAGACGGTCTTGTGGAAGGTTCCGGCGCCCTGGGTGACCTGCAGGTTGATTGTGGACGGCAGCCAGAAAGTCTCACCATTGAGTGCGACCGGTGCGTAGTCGACGGTGATGACCCGCTGACCCACAACAGCCGATTGATAGAAGTATCCCGGTTGAATCACGTGACGTGGTGTGCGGATCTCCAGATGCGTGATCTCCATCGAGGCAGGATCGATGACGGCGACACCGGTGCTCTTTTCCGAGAGAAGACATTTGGCGGAGTCTTGGGATGTGAAGACTGTAGCGAAACGGACGATGTAGGGCTCCGCCGACCGGCTCTTTTTGCCTCGCTGCAGGGTGTAGTTGAGGCAGGCTGCCTGGTTGACAGAGACGACGGCGAGGCCGCCTTCAAACGCTCCATCAAGCAATGTGGGACTCTCCATGTTGTGTTTCGCCGCCGCCTTCCCGTTCGCACCTTTGATCTCGCGCGATTCGACAAGAGATGTGGTGCCATCAGAATTGGGAGTTCGCTTCAGGCGAAAGATAGCCTCGGTTACGGTGTTCTTGTCTGGAAGACCAGGTTCCACCTTTGAGACCACCTCTTCATCGCAGAAGAGACTGGGGAGCCGAGTGTCGTAGTGGTTCAGATTTGCTTCCAGCCGCTGCAGTATCTCTGCCAGCGTGGCCGTCTTCTGCCCCTGTGCATGTAGCAAGGGCGACATTCCAAGCGATGCGGTAAGCACTACGATCGTGGAGGATGCTCTGGAACTCTTCCGCAATTCGCACCTCCTTCGTTCCATCGATAGTCAGAGGCAATATTTAGATTGTGTCGAACTTATTGACGGTCGGCGAGGGACAAGGTCACCCCCTCTCATGGGTATCCACTGACGAATATCGCAAACGAGATAGGGAACCGTTGCGTTCGGCGCAACCATTTCGCACCGCAGGTGCGAATGTCTTGCTTAAGGGGATGGCTTTAGCCATCCCGTACCAGGCCGAGAAGGAAAGCGGCTTCAGCCGCTGAGGCCCAGCTACATCGGGCTCCATCCTGTGGAGCCCTAGAGCTTTTTCCTGTAGGTGTAGTCTAGGGCTTGTGCATCTATGGGCGTTTTCCGCAATGAAAACGCCGCTGCACAACCCTTCCGGGATACCCAGCTACAGGGGATCGCTCTAATCAGCACCTGTAAGCTTCAGCCAGCGTCCTCTTTCGAAATACCAAACGATGGATGCTTTCTCTAGAAACGCATCGTCAATTCCCTGATGATCGACCGCGGGCGGCTTCGGTCCTCCGTACGCGCGATAGTGCTCGAGTATGAACTGCCGATCCACGGGCTGAATGGCACGCACGAATATCTGTCGTCCCTGGAAATCTGTTTCAAGATAATTGCGATCTGCCCGCAGTGTGAGACTAGCCGGTGCTTGACTCTCACCCTTCCACTTCCAGTACACGAGGATGCTTGAAACGCCTCTAACGGAGCAAAGCACAGCCCAATCCATCTGGCCTGGTCGCGCAAACTCTCCCTGGATGACATTGCTCGGTTTGTCGGAAGTTTCATCTTGAGGAACAAGACATCCTCGCTGTTTGAGATCAGCGGCAACCCCCGCGGGCAACTCGCGAAATGCTGATGGAGAGATAGATACCTTGCTGCTTCGGGACGCTGGAGCCTTGGCCATGAGTTAGAGCAGAACAAAGAAGAACGACTGTCGCCAGCAAGGAGATACGCATCGTTGTTGCTCCGGTGATCACAATATATACCGGTAGGTACCAACGCCTTCAGCGCCTACCCTGCCTGGGTGCCCCGCCCTCGCAACGCTAGGGCGGGTTAGGAATACCGCAAATTCCTAAGAAAAACTCAAATCGAATTTGTCGATACGCCCTAGTGTCCTGAGTCTGAAGCCCTCGCCGTGAATGTTGTCATCCTGAACGTTCGGGGTCCCCGGCGAACTTGTTCGCTGGGGTGATTAGTGAAGGACTTGCTTTTCAATGCTTCGGACGGCAAAAGCTCTTCATGATCTATGCCACGAACTTTGGGGACAAGACACTAGCAACTAGGAACCAGGAACCAGCAACTAGTCCTACAACTGCGCCCGATACCGTTCAATCGCCAATAGCACCAGTTGCGACCTCGTTCTCACACCAGTCTTCGAAAACAACTGCTGCAGCGTCGCCTTCACCGCACTCTCTGAGATGTTCAGCTCAGCCGCAATCTCCTTATTCGCTAAACCCTGCAGCAGATAACGCAATGTCGTGCGCTCCCTGTCTGTAAATCGCGGAGCATCCTGTGGTGTATTCGCGGCAACGATCGTTTGCAGGTATTGCTGATCGATCAGCACGCGTCCCTGCGAGACCTCGAAGATCGCGCGCTGCAACGACTCCGGCGAATCCTGCTTATGAAAGATTCCCGAGATGCCCAGGCGGATCAGTGTCAGTGCATCGTTGTCCGGAAGCCCGRCAGTCACCAGCAGCACGCGGCCTTCGAACTTCTCGCGTTGCAGCGCCCGCATGAACTCCAGCGCCGTCTGACTGCCGAGGTCGTAGTCCAGGATCAGCACATCCGGCTTCGCTGCGATGATCTGTGGCAGCGCCGTCGATGGCGTGCCGCTGTGTCCCGTGATCTCGAACCTGGTGTCGCTCTCTAGCAGCCGCAGCAGCCCTTCACGGAAGAGTGCATGATCATCCAGAACAAACAGACGGACTGTCTTTGTACCCGTGCTCGAACTCGTACCTGTACTGCTCACTACGCCTCTACCTCCACTTCATTGTGTTCGATGCTTCCTGAAGCGGCAAAGCGCAGAGTCAGCTCGAAGGTCACGCCTGCCGCCGTCGGCACATGATGCAACTCGCCGCCGAAGCTCTTCACCATCGCGCGCGCCACATACAGGCCCAGGCCTGTGCCGCTGGTCGAGGCCGTGCGGAAGGGCTGAAACAGCGCAGAAGGATCGGCAATCGCCGGCCCGTTGTTTGTGATCCGTAGTACCGCACGTCCATTGCGGTCCAGCGCATGGATCGTCAGCCGCGGCTCATCGGTCTCTTCAGCGGCGCGCAACGCATTCTGCGAGAGATTCAGCAGCACCTGCAGCAGGCCATCGCGCTCGGCCTGCACCAGAGGGAAGCTCGCCGGTACATGCCACTCCAGCTGGCCGCCAATCTCCTCCCAATCCTGCCCGATGATCACACGCAACTCATCTGCCAGCGCCGACAACTGCACAGGTGGATGCTGCATCCGCGCCTGGTTCCGTAGATCGAACGAGGCCATGTTGCTCAACCCGGAGACCAGGTTCTTCAGCGCCTCGAAGTCTGGATCTTTCGAGAGATGTCCGTGCCGTTCCAGGTTTGACGACACCACTGCGATCGCCGAACACAGGTTGCGGATCTCATGCGATACCGCACCTGCCAGCACGCGGTTATGCTGGGTCAACTGCTCGAAGTGCGCATGCTCGCGCTCGCGTACATCGTTGGACGTATCGACGAGGATCGCCGCCAGCCTCCGCTGCTCTCCATCGCCGTAGATAGAGAACCACGCGCTCGCTGGAAAATGGGTCCCATCGGCGCGGCTTGCCCAGGTGCTCGTGCTGGTGCGAATGCGTCCCAGGTCCGCCGGCAGCCGCAGGGCATCATCGAAGAAGGTCACAAAGTCGCGGATCGGCCGCTGCAGCAGCGACTGCTCGTCACGCAGCTCGAACATCGTATGGGCTGCCCGGTTCGCAGCAAGTATGCGTCCATCGGCTGCGACTGTCAGGATCGTGGCCGGCGAGCTTTCGGCCATCAGCCGTAGTTGCTCCTCTGCTCTGCGTCGCAGCTTCTGCTCAAACCGCACGCGCGCGTAGTGCAGCAACACCACCCGCCGCGAGTCATTGATCTGGTAGATCAACAGACCGCAGCCGGTGTATGCAAGCGTCGCCATGGCGAAACGCAGCAGGTGCTCGACCTGGGTCTCATCGGCAGTAAACAGGCCGCGCGTGTAGGCGCAGAAGACGGACGCTACCACAATCTGCCATCGCGTCAGGACGGTGGAAGCAACCACCACCGGAAAGATATAGAGGATGCCCAGCGAGAAGTCGAAGTCGTAGATCCACTCCAGCAGCGCCAGCACGGCAACCATCGTTACGGCCAGCGTCAGCATGTGTTTCCGGCTCGACGCGAAACGGCGCACCCGGTTATTGATCCGGATACGGCGGCGTCTGCGTCGGCGTGCTGCTGCGGTAGGCATTCCCTTTATTAGACGCCACCATATCGCTCGATGCACCTAGGCATGCCATCAAATTCCCGATGTCAGGAATCTGATGGCACGCCCTACCTATCCGAAAGATAGCCTCGTCACCCATCCTCCGGCAGCGGCAAAAGACCCATGGAACGATAGGCCGGGATAGTCCGCGATCTCGCGTCCAATCGAATGCAACGAGAGAGGAACCGCATCCTTCCATGATTGTCCGTGACCGACTTCCGCTGAAACGTATCTGGCCGCAGGCCTGGCGCCGCCTGCTCATCCTTCTGTTCTTCGACTGCACCGTCGCCGTAATCTATACCGTCTTCAAACATCACTGGATCTCGTTGAACGGCTTGCCCGTTGCTCCCCTGGCCTCGGCTCTGACCATCTTTCTCGCCTTCCGCACCAACGCTGCCTATGGCCGCTGGTGGGAGGCGCGTTCCCTCTGGGGGCAGCTCGTCAATACTTCGCGCGCCCTGGCGCGGCAGTTCCTCACCATGTTCGACGATGAGCTCGAACCTGAGGACCGCATTCCGCTGCGCAATCAGCTTGTGCTGCACCAGATCGCCTTTCCTCATGTCTTGCGCTGCCATCTGCGCAAACAGACGCCCTTTCCCGAGCTGCAGTCCATCCTCGGCAACGAGATCGCCGAGGAGATGCGGAAGTACAAAAACGTCCCTGCCGCGCTACTGGTCCGCATGGGCCGCCTGGTGAAGCAGGCGCGCAACGAGGGCATGATCGACAGCTTCCGCTGGACCGCGATTGACGAGAACTTCACCACGCTCGCCAATATTCAGGGCGCCTGCGAACGCATCAAGAACACGCCGCTGCCGCGCCAGTTCGACTATCTTCCGCGTGTGCTTGTCGATGCCTTCTGCTGGCTGCTGCCGCTGGCGCTGGTTGAAGACCTCGGCCTGATGACGCCCATCGCCAGCACACTGATCAGCTTTACCTTCATCGCCGCGGATCTTATGAGCCGCGAGATCTCCAACCCGTTCGACAACACCATTCACGACACGCCGATGACCGCACTCTCACGCACCATCGAGCTCAACCTGCGCGAAGAGATGGGCGACGAACATCTTCCGCGCGAGCGGCGCAAACAGCTTGGCGACGTTCAACCCGTGGATGGATTTGTCTTCTAAAAGGAGCAACACAGATGCTGCAGCACACACGTCACATCATCTTTGCCACCAACTTCTCAGATGCCTGCCATGCTGTTATTCCTGCCGTGGCCCGCTGGGTGGATATGCTCCAGTGCAAGCTCACGCTGCTGCATGTCTACGACGCTGACCGCATCCTCTATCGCGACGCCAACGCGTTGCTGCAATCGTTTTTCGCCGAGGCCGATAACTATCCTCAATGCCAGCGTGTGTTGATGAGCGGTGATCCGGCGGAGGGCATTTCGGAGTTTTGCCAGAGACACCGCGATGCCCTACTTGTCTTACCTCCCAGCGACCAGACCGGACTTCCGCGCCCATGGCACCGCTCCCTGCGCGCGCGCATGATTCAGACGCTGCCTATTCCGGTGTGGACTCTTGGGCGCACGATGGTCGGGTCGGCGCTTGCGGCCAACAGCGATCGTCACCTCGGCGTCTGGCTCAGCAGCCCGGAGGAAGGTCTTGCGCATGTTCGTCATGCTGCAAAATATGCCGCGCAGACCGGATCGACGCTGCATCTGTTGCACGTCGTGCCCGATGTGAATGAAGGCTCATTGACACACACACTGCGTACGCAGGCTCCGCTGGGCGAGGAGTACGCCGAAGAATGGTTGACCCAGGTGGCCACCAGCCTGGACAGCGCACAGCGCGTGGAGATTCACGTCGGTCAGGGAAAGGCCCGCCGTGTGCTGCCCAGGCTCATCCGGAGCAGCGGATCGGAACTGCTCATGATCAGCCAGAACTCCGCCATAGAACGCGGCCTCTTCCGCTCCGAAGTCAGCTCCATCTTCCGCGAGTGCTGCTCAGGTATCGTCAGCGTTCCGGTCACAGCATATGGCAACCTGACGGTCAGCCGCTCTCCCGCAGTGCTGGAAGAGGTTGCTTAGAAGCTCCCCCTGTTGGACCCTTCTCGCCCCCGTTCCCCCATCGTCTTGGGAGCGGGGGATTTTTTTAGATGGTTGAATGGTGGAATTGTTGAATAGTTGAATGGTTGGAGTGTCACCGATATTTAGGGTGTCATCCTGAGCGTCAGCGAAAGGTCGTTCTTACTTCTCCATATCCGGGTGCCCCACCCTCACGGAGTTAGGGTGGGTAAGGAAGCCACAAGCTGTAACCCCCAGGCAAGAAACCATTCAACTATTCAACCATTCAACTAACCAACCATACTCCCGCCACTAGCAACTGCACCACCAATAGCGCCCCACTCAGTGCCAGGAACAACTTCCGCTGCTTCGTCTCCAGCGCATCCGCAAAGACGCCGCCGGCAAAGGCGAACAGGAAAGGCAACGCCCATATCCACGGAGCCGACCGCACGCTCGTCGAGGTCATCGGCAGCAGCAACAGTGCCACCAATAGCGGCACCGTATTGCCGAAGTAGCGTGAGCGCCGTACCGTGAACCAGAGGAAGAGAGATACCAGCAGGGCGATCTCAATCGCCGCATTCTCCATCCAGTTGGCGAAGAAGAGGCTTGCTCCGTTCAGCGAAAACCAGAAGCGTGCCGCTCCTGCTGTAAAGACGTAGCTGAACGGTCCTATGCGGAACGAGAAGAAGGCAAAGACAATCGCCATGGCGCCCACAGCCGCCAGCATCATCGCCTGCATCACCGGCCCGCGACGGCGTTCCGCGAGATACAACATCAGGACGAAGGCGACGATATAGCCGATCACCGCGGCCAGAATATGCGCGGTCGCGGTAAGTCCCAGCGCCAAGGTCAGCAGCAGGATGCGCGGCTTCCACTTATAACGCGGTCCCTGCATGGCATGTGCCACACCAATGCCGGTATAGATCAGACCAAAGATGCCCCATGCCGCCAGGATCTCGTTGTTCGGCGTGGTTGAGATACGCAGGACTTCAGGACAGAAACTGTACAGCCCCAGCGCGAAGAAGCCGCCTTCATTGCCGAAGAGCCGCCGGGCCACCCACCACAGAGCTCCGCCCAGCCATACGCCAAAGCAGAGAAAAGGCAACCGCAGCAACCAGTTCACATAGGACAACTGGTGCCGCGCCTCCCATGTGGAGCCATTCAGCGTGTCACCGGGGTAAAGCTTGTCCTCCGGCTTGCGGAAGTGGTCAGCGGCGAGCAGTGTCCAGCGCTGCATGGTCAGCGGCAGGCCAGCAACACGGTACGCAAATGTCCCATCACCCTGCATGTTGCCGCAGGAGGTGAAGTACCCCAACAGCGGGGAAGGACGCTCCCACATCTCGCGTCCGCAATGGGCGTAGCGATAGTCGGTCTCGGTCAACGGAGCATGGGCAATGCGGTACAGCCCAAGCAGCGAGAAGACGAGGAGCAACAGCGCAGCCAGTTGCTGCGGTCGGCCAAACTGAATCCGTGGAAGGGTCATTGCCAGCGATGCGCTCTTCCGCGCACCTCGCGGGTCAGAGTCCCCTTTGAGTGTATCGTGAGGTGTATGGATTCCGTCTCGTTCCGGCCCGGCAAAGCCTATCTCTCTTCCCTCTCTCCGGCCGTGCCGTGGGCCGTTATCTTTGAGGATGAGGGCGATACCGCGTATTTTTACGCAATCGATACAAGCCGCGGAGACTCCGACGACCGCATCCTCGATGCTGTGCTCATCTACAACGTCAAGCACATTCCCGACGCTGAGCGCGAACACCTCGCCTCTATCGTCTGGTCACCAGACGGCCTGAAGGCACTGCTCTACCTAAACGGATACGCACACGCCATCTTCGACTTCCAGAAGCGTTGCGGCTACTGCCGCGCCAACTTCCCCAACTTCATGGAAGACCAGGCCAGCACCTGGCGCACCTCCAGCCACGCCTGGAACGACGATGTCCTGCAGGAGTTCGAAGCGACACTTTACAGCTAACGCTTTCACGAGTTGGTTGGTTGAATCGTTGAATGGTTGAATGGTTCCGAACACCCCCATCAATTCTCAGGTGTCATCCTGAGCAGAGCGAAGGAGCTGCTTTCAAACCTCGTCCCTGACACGGGTGCCCCACCTCATTCACAACATTAGGGTGGGGAGGAAGCCACAAACCTCAACTCAGTCAAGAAAACCATTCAACTATTCAACTATTCAACAATTCAACCAATCAACTATTTTGCGCCATGAATCGCCAGTCGCATCGTCACCGTCTGTGGTGCAGCTAATGTCAGTACGCCCGTCCGTCCAGCATCGATCGACCGGTCGAGCAGATTCTGAACTGCGACTGAAGCTGTAAAGCGCCGTGCGAAGTCCCGCTCGGCTTGCACATCAAAGCGCGCATAGCTTCCCAGCTTCAAAGTGTTCAGCGTGTCGTCATACTGGCGTCCGCTGACATACGTCACCACATTCAACCGTCCGATGTGCTTGCTCTCTGCTGTGGTGGTCAGCGTAAAGGAGTGGCGTGGAACCTGTGGAGCCCATTTGTTCACAAGCTGCGGCTGCTGATCGAAGCGTGTCACGGTTGCAACCGCGAGTTGATACGCTCCTGTGATCACCAGCGGGCGGATGGGATGCACGCGCGCCTCCAGCATCATGCCGCGGCTGCGAAGCTGGCCTGCATTGAAGCGCTTGTCGGTGGTGGCTGTTGCGGTCTGAGTCTGAATCACAGTTGTGATCGGCCGGTTCACCATCGTCCAGAAGCCTGAGGCGCGTAGCTGCACATCATGCGCCAGCGTCGCATTGCCACCCAGCTCGAATCCCGTTGCCTTCTCTGACCGAAGGTCCGGATTCGCCAGCGTTGTCGTCGTGCCCACGGTGCTGGTGCGATACAGCTCGTTCAGTGTCGCTCCACGGAAGGCGCGGAAGACTGATCCTGTCAGCGAGACGCCGCGACCGATATCGCGCACCACACCCAGCCTCGGGCTGAAGACATTCTCGCCACGTCCGGTCAGTGTTACTGCCGGTGTCGAGATCTGCCTCGGATCGATGATGGAGAAACGGTCATACCGTCCGGAGAGCTGCAGCGTCCAGTGCCGCGGCTGCCACACGCCAAGCGCGTAAGCTCCGCTATCGCGCTGCCGTGCCCGCGTGTTGATCTGTGCCTGGGCCACGCCGGTGGTGCTGTAGGGCGTCTCGATATTGGTTGCGCGGATGTCGCGCAGATCCGAACCGAAGGCAATGGTTACGGGTGCTCCGGCGAATCCACGCGCCCACTGCGCGGCATAGCCACGCTCTTCTGAAGGAACGCTCTGCGTACGCACCACACGCTCTGAGCTGCGTGCTGTTCCGCCGAGCACCGTGCTGAAGCTCTGGCGGTAGTTCTCTTCCGCTCCATAAAGCCGCAGGAAGGCGCGTCCATGATTAGCGGAGTTCCAGTCGCTGCCGGCGGTGTAGCGCCAGAGGCGGGTTGCATTCGTCGTCAGCGGAGTTCCGTTGCCGCGGTTCTCATTCAGCAGGTTGCCGCGCAAAAATCCCGAGAGCTCATTCGTGAACCGGCGCCGCATCTCGGCACGTCCGCTCTGCCAATGGACAAAGGCTGGTACATCGACTGGGCCGCGCGCTGCCGGAGCCGTCAACTTATATCCGTCAGTCTGAAAGAGTGTGACTGCTCCCAAACCGCTCCACGGTCCCTTGGCCAGCGTCAGCAGGCCATCACCGTCGGTTGTATTCAATCCACCGCCCTCGATCGACGCACCGTAGCGCAGAGGTCCGGCCTCTTCAGGAGTGACATTGATGGCTCCGCCGATTGCAGACGATCCATACAAGTCAGAGGCTCCACCCCGCATTAAGTCCACCTGCTGCAGCGCCATCCGCGGTACCTCATTCCAGTGCACCCAGCCGCCGAAAGCATCGTTCAACGGCACCTGGTCGCTTAGCACCAGCGTGCGCGAGGCCGCGGTCGATCCCAGGCCGCGTAGCGAGATGCCCTGCGATGTGGGGTTGGCGACCCACGACGACGTCCTGCGAAAGAGCTGAAAGCCCGCCACTTGTTTCAAGCGGTCATCAAGCGTGAAGCCCGGAGTGCGATCCAGATCCTCATTCGAAAGCACGCGCACGCTGGACGCGCCGGCATCCAGTGACAGGGCCTGCCGCGAGGCCGTCACCGTCACCTGCTCATTCACGGTCGGGCGCGTCGGCTGGGCGGGAGTCGATGCGGTTTTCGAGTTCGGTACGCTTTGCGTGCTGGGTACGACTTGCGAGAAGGCCGGAGCAGAGAGACAAAAAACTGCAGCAACTGCGGCGTGCTTAACGTGCTTCATAGAATCGATCATGGCATAGGGTGTGGAGGTTTGGCTTGTCATCACTAGAGCATTTTCCCTGTTGCTGGGTATCCCGGAAGATAAGTGCAGCGGCGTTTTCATTGCGGAAAACGCCCATAGATGCGGAATCCCTACTCTACAGCTACAGGGAAAATGCTCTGGCGGAATGACGTTTCGGCGCGCGAGAATGTTTCTTATGGCAGTTCCGGCGCATGTGCGCATCGACAAATGGCTTTGGGCCGCGCGCTTCTTCAAGACCCGTTCTCTCGCGGTCAAAGCCTGTGAGCTTGGTCGCATCCTGTCCAACGGGCAGGCCGCTAAGCCCGCACGAGAGGTAAGACCAGGTGACCGGCTGCGCATCACCAACGATGGCGGTACGTTCGAGGTGACCGTCCTCGCTCTCAGTGAAGTGCGCGGACCCGCCGCTGCCGCTCAGGCGCTTTACCAGGAGAGTGAGGAGAGCAAAGCCGCCCGCGCTCTTGTCGCCGAAGCGCGCAAGTCCATGCCTGTCTTTGAGTTCCAGCACGAGGGCCGGCCTTCTAAACGTGATCGTCGCCAACTCAGCCGCCTTCGCGGGAGATGAAATAATCGCTTTATGACATCCCGGAAGGTCACGCTCACGCCCAAAGAGTTCGCGCTGATTGGCCGCGCTCTGGCCGAGCCGCGTCGTGTGCAGATGCTGAAAGACCTCTCCGCCCGCGAGACCTGTATGACCTGTGGTGAGCTGCAGGAGACCCAGGACATCACCCTTCCTACTCTCTCGCACCATATCAAGGAGCTCGAAGCCGCAGGTCTGATCGAGGTCCGTCGCGAAGGCCGCTGCGGCTTCCTCACGCTGAATCGCGAAGTCCTCAAGGCCTACCTCGAAGAGCTCTCCCGGATTTAATGCATCTCTGCCCCGGGCGTCTTTGAAGCCACAAGACTCGTTGCCCCATTCTTCGCGGTTTCATCGCGAAGGGTGGGGTATCGCGCTGTGCGCGACCGCTTTTATCTTGTGCCTCCGGAAGTTTCATCGCTTTCTACATAACGAATCGGCTGAGCGGACAGCTCTTCCCACTCCCGATAGCTGCTCCAAACCCACTTTCCTGGCTTATCGACCAAGTCCCGTCTGACCGGATTCAGATGGATATAAGCCAGCTTCTCATCAAACTTGTCGGGGTTCGGGATCAAGTAATCGTAGTACCGCGTCTCCCAGACGGGGATTGTGGCCGACGCTCCAGCGCGTGAGGTAAGAGTTGGGAACAGGTCTGGCCTGATTTTCCGAATCATCTTCGACGACCGTTGCTTGACCACCTGCATGACAGTTGCAATCGATCCGGCTTCAGGTTCACCGAGGATAAGGTGGATGTGCTCCGGCATGATCACAAAGCCGCGCAACCGGGCCTGGTATTTTTCGGCCGTTTCGCGAAGGATGCGTAGACATTGGTCTCGCTCCTCTGCTCTGCCGAGAAACGGCATGTGTCGATAGCAGCTACAGGTGATGAAGTGGGAAAAGCCGGTATCGTGATGACGCTTCAAACCTGTTGGCATGGCAAAAGTCTAAAACGGTCGCGCGTAGCGCGATACCCCACCCTTCGCTCCGCGAAGAATGGGGCAACGAGTGTCGTTACCAGCATAAACAGAACAGCCACCCCGAAGGGTGGCTGTTCTATTTATCAGAGAGCGTGTCTATGAGTTACTCGCGCTCGCTACGCTTCCAGTTGATCAGATCGCCCAGCGTGGTGCTGGAAGAGTTGGAAGTGCTTGAAGAGGCGGAGGCCTTGGACTTGTAGCTCTCGACCTCTGCACGGCTGGCGTCGTCGCCGATACCGCGCAGGCTCAGACCAACCTTCTTCTCTTCCGGGCTCATCTTCACGATCTTGAACTCGCGCTCGTCACCGATTTCGAGGTGTGCGGGTGCGCCGAAATCGTCGACCATTTCGGATACGTGGCACAGACCCTCGACACCTTCGGCGATCTCAACGAAGGCGCCGAACTGTGCGGTGCGGAGAACCTTACCCTTCACCACATCACCAGAGCGGTGCTGCGCGAAGAAGGTATCCCAGACATCGGGCTCAAGCTGCTTGATGCCGAGCGACAGGCGGCGGTTCTCCGGTTCGACGCCGAGAACAACAGCCTTGACCTTCTCACCCTTCTTCAGAACTTCCGAGGGGTGCTTCACGCGCTTGGTCCAGCTCAGGTTGCTGACGTGCACCAGGCCATCGATGCCGTCTTCGATCTCGATGAAGGCGCCGAAGTCGGTGAGGTTGCGGACGCGGCCCTCAACGGTGGAGCCCACCGGGAACTTATCGTCCAGCTGCTCCCACGGATTCTCCTGCAGCTGCTTCATGCCCAGCGAGATACGACGATCCTGCGGATTGACTGCGAGGATAATGGTGTCGACCTCGTCACCTGGCTTGACCAGCTTGGAGGGGTGCTTCAGGCGCTTGGACCAGCTCATCTCGCTGACGTGCACCAGACCTTCGATGCCCTGCTCCAGCTCAACAAACGCGCCGTAGTCGGTTACCGAGAGAACGCGGCCACGAACCTGGGCGCCAATCGGGTAACGCTCAACGGCGTCCAGCCACGGATCAGGCGTCAGCTGCTTGAAGCCGAGCGAAACGCGCTGCTTATCTTTGTCGAACTTCAGAACCTTGACCTGGATCTCATCGCCAACCTGTACCAGGTCGCGCGGATGCGTCAGGCGCCCCCAGCTCATGTCAGTAATGTGCAGCAGGCCGTCCAGGCCGGAGAGATCGACGAACGCGCCGTAGTCGGTGAGGTTCTTCACAACACCGGTCAGCACTGCGCCCTCTTCCAGGGTCTCCAGCGTGGCAGACTTCTTGGAGTTCTGCTCCTCTTCCAGGATCTCCTTGCGGGAGACGACCACATTGCCGCGCTTCTTGTTCAGCTTGATGACGCGGACATCGATCGGATGGCCCACATAACCATCGAGGTTACGGACGGGGCGGATCTCAACCTGCGAACCCGGCAGGAATGCCTTGATACCGATGTCGACGGTCAGGCCACCCTTCACACGGCCGAGAACGGTGCCGGTGACGATGGTCTTTTCATTGGCAGCCTTCTCGAGCTCGTCCCATACGCGCAGGCGTTGTGCCTTCTCGTAGCTGACTAAATAGCCGCCCTCGGACTCCTCACGCTCGACAACCACGTCCACCGTGTCACCGATATTGAACTTCGGCGCGCCG
Source organism: Terriglobus sp. 2YAB30_2 (assembly GCF_052114765.1). Classification (NCBI taxonomy): domain Bacteria; kingdom Pseudomonadati; phylum Acidobacteriota; class Terriglobia; order Terriglobales; family Acidobacteriaceae; genus Terriglobus; species Terriglobus sp. 2YAB30_2. Next base: position 19,333 of record NZ_JBFRFJ010000021.1, on the reverse strand, counting down.
GTGTGATCCACAACCTGATCCAGCGGAATCAGACCCTCGGACTTCAGGCCGATGTCGATCACGACATGCTTGTCGGTGATCTTCACCACGGTGCCTGTCGTGATGGTGTCGTCGGACATAGCCGACTGGGCTGCTTCCTTTTCGGCTGCCTGCTCGCGGTCGAAGCTCTCGAGCGCGCTAGCAAAGTCCGCCATGTCGTAGTCGACATCGTGCTCATCGGCTACATCAGTGGTGTGAGTGGTTTCGGTGGCGGCCGCAACGGCGGTCGTCTCTTCAGGGGTGAGGGTTTCCAGTTCGGTGTTCAGGGTTTTGCTCTCTGTTAAAGGATTTTGGGGTTCAGCCATTGGACGAGTTTGGGATTCAACCATTGGACGAAAACTCCCGAGGCCAGGATTCACGCGACCTGCTAATTTCCGACAAGGACATCAAGTCAGCCCGCAGCATCTTGGGGGCCGGCTCAACTACTTGTCACACTTCCCAGAGGAAGGCTCGGCAGGCAGGAGCGAATCGGTTGTTGCAGGGTCCCCCCGCTGGTCTCGTAGAGCAGAGGGGCTCGCCTTCTATGTTAGCAATGTGCATATCCCGCGTCAAACTAACCTGACACAAGATTTACATGCATTTGACGCGGATTTAAGCGCGACCTGCGGAAAGAATCAACCTGTGGGGTTCACCATAGGCGTCGAGCCCTATCTTTTGATAGGTCAGCTCCTCCAATGCAGCTCCACCGGACCCGGAAGCGGATGTTCTCCCTCGCCAGAAAGCCGCCGCTGTTTCAGGGCGAAATACCATTTCGCAGGTTTGTCGGCGTCGTCGATCAGCATCATAGCCGGCCGGAAACGCAAACCCTCCGCCTGTTCCATCATCGTTTCCTGGTCCTGGCGGACAAAACGCTTGCCAAACCACATGGCGATGGGCCGCACGATCGGCAACCAGGTCAGCATGCTCCAGGCCGCAATCACATCGATCCGGCAGGTGGAGGCGGTAACCGGCGTAACCGTTGTCAGCGAGGCGAACCAGTGGGTGATCTCGCCGTTCTTTCTGGCCACCACCGTCTCAAATCGCCGGTTCGGCAGGGAAAAATCGATTGTCGTTTCCGGTTTTCCTATTAATTTGTAGGGGGCCGAGTTCGACGAGGGCGTGTGCGGCGACATCCGGAAGCCGTCCGCAATCGGCTCAAAGTGCTTGGTCTTCTCGTGAATGCTCGCGGCGCTACGCCACCACCAGGCACGGTGCACAAAGGGGCCATGCGCCGGGTCCATCAGGCCGATGATGCCGTGGTCCACATTGCACGGCAGGTCCGCCTGCAGATGCGCTGTCGTAAACCGGGGGCCAAACTTCGGCAGCTCCGGGACAGGCGGCAGGCTGGCAGGCACCCGGTTTTCGCCCGGTTTGGGGACGTAGACCCAGGCGTAGCCGTCCTGCTCCACGCAGGGATAGGCTCCGGCGAAGATCTTGCCGGGCTGCAGCGTGTCAAATTGCGTCAGCGACGGGATTTCGGCGCACTGGCCGCCGCAGGGCTCGAACTTCCAGCCGTGGTACTTGCACTGGACGTGTTCGCCGTCGAACCAGCCGGCCGAAAGCGGAATGCCGCGGTGGGGGCAGAGATCGCGCATGGCGAAGATGCGGCCGTCGTTTTTGCGTCCCAGCAGCAGCGGAACACCCAGCAGCAGCGAGGTCGTGGTCTTTCCCTTGCGCAGCAGATCGCTGCGGAGCGCCGGGTACCAGTCACCGAAGATCAGCTCGGTCGGGGGACCTTCGACATTGGCCAAAAGACTGTCATTGCGCAACTTCATCCGAGCCTGAGGCTACACCATCCCGGCCGTAGAGTAGTTCTCCTAAAAGTCTAGAGCGGAGTATCGGGGCCCCCAGCGAACTCGTTCGCTGGGGTGAAGTTCTGGCTGTCTGCGCGGTTTTCCTGCGAAGAAAACGGCATTCACTGATTTATCCAACGCCACATCATTAGGAGAACTGCTCTAAAGGCAGAGTAATGCGGCACACATACACTGAAGGGAAGCCATGCGTGAGATCGCCCCCTCTACCCGACGTCTGCTGTGGCTCTTCGCCCTTTGGGCTGTCTTTTATGGCAGTTTTACGCTATTTACCCCACCTTTGCTGGACGATGCCGACTCGGTCCACGCCGAGGTAGCGCGCGAGATGGTGCAGCGGCACGACTGGGTGACGCTGTACGCCAACGGCATCCGGTACCTGGAAAAGGCGCCGATCCTGTACTGGTCAATGGCGGCTTCGATAAAGCTGTTCGGGGCCTATGCCGCCGCCGCCAGAGTTCCTATGGCATTGATGGTGCTGGGCTTAGCTGCGGCTGCCTGGGCATTTGGGCGGTTGCTGGCTGGGCACGAGCGCTCCGGGTTCTACGCGGCGATCGTGCTGCTCTCGAGCTTCGGCATCTTCATCTTCAGCCGGATCCTGCTGCCTGACGTAGCGGTCTGCCTGTGGCTGACGCTGGCGATGTTCTGTTTCTGGCAGACGGAGAAGATCGACTTCACCGACGCGGAGCACGGATGGGGCGGGCAACGTCGCACCCAGCCGGTGGTCTGGTGCTGGGGTTTCGCGGCCTGCTGCGCCCTGGGGGTTCTGACCAAAGGGTTGATCGGCATGGTCTTTCCCATCCTCATCGGCGGGGCCTATCTGCTGCTTACGCGCGGAGTGAAAGGGGGGCTGGTCCGCCTTTGGCAGCTTCGGCCTATCAGCTCGCTGCTGGTCTTTCTGGCTGTGGCGGCGCCGTGGCATGTTCTGATCGCGCGGGCGAACCCGAGCCAGGGGCATCCCGGCGGCCTTATCCGTCTGAACGGACACTGGTTTGTCCCGGAGCCTACGCTGGGCAATGTGCATGGGTGGACCTGGTTCTACTTCATGAACGAGCACGTGCTGCGGTACATGAACCTGCGCGTGCCGCGCGACTATGACACCGTGCCCCTCTGGCTCTTCTGGCTGCTGGTGCTGGTCTGGCTGTTGCCCTGGTCGGTGTTTCTGTTCCCGGCTCTGAAGCGGATTCGGCTGCGGGAACGGACAGAAGCCGGGCGGGCGAAGCTGTTTCTTGCCGTGTGGGCGGCGGTGCCGATGCTCTTCTTCAGCTTCTCCACCCGGCAGGAGTACTACGTGCTCCCTGTACTGCCCGCTCTGGCGCTACTGATCGGATGGTGGATGCACGATGAAGCAACGGAGGCCGAGAGCTTTGCTGTTCCCCAGCCACTGGTCGCTGCCGGGCAGCGTGCCGCTACGGCTTTGTTCGTCATCGGCGTCGTGGTGATGCTGGCCTGCGGCCTGCTTCTGCTGAATGCAAAACAGCCTGCTCCGGGCACTGATATTGCATCCCTGCTGCAGCAGAATCCTGGTGACTACGCCCTGTCGTTTGGGCACTTCCTCGACCTGAACGCGGCGGCAATGGGAATGTTCGCCGGCCCCTTGGGTCTGACCGCCATCGCCTTCGGTGTGGGTAGCGCGATGGCATGGTGGAAGCGGCGGCAGTTCGAACCGCATCACTCAAACCTCTGGATCGCGACGTTAGCTTTCACCTTCCTGCTGGCGGCGCATACGGGACTCCGCTTCTTCGCTCCGGCACTGAGTTCCAAACAGTTGGCGGATGCCATCAAAGACGAAGTCCAACCGAACGATCTGATTGTGATCCACGGCGAGTACGAGGCCGGATCGACGCTGGGCTTCTATCTCCAAAGGAACGATATCCATATCTTCGAAGGACACAGCGCGAACCTCTGGTACGGCTCGTTCTTCACCGATGCTCCAAAGATCTTCGAAGACGAGGCTTCGCTGAAAGCGAAGTGGAAGAGCCCGCAACGAATCTTCCTATGGGCCGAGAGTGGCAAGGTCCCGGCATTCCTCGGGAAAGACTACGTCGTCGTAATCGAGAGCGGCGGAAAGCTGTTGATCGCGAACTACGCAATGAAAACTGAATCATTCAATCATTGAATAATTGAATGATTCAATTTGCTCGAATCAATTTGCCCTTATCCAGCTTGAACCGTTCGCCGCGCCACTCGATGGTGTCATCAAGCAGTCCGAAGAGCCAAAGCAGAAGGCAGGCGACGTCCTTGAAGGGGATGACCCAGAGGTCACGCAACACCTGGCCGTCGCGCAGCACTCCGACACCGATCGTCAGGCAAACAGTCATACGGGCCAGAAGAGCCATGGAGAGCAATGAAAAACTCCAGAGATCGAAGCCGCTGGCGATGACGGTCGCCACCGCCCACGGAACGCAATATGTGGTGGGCAACCCGAAGTAGCCGCCGGGACGGGCATCACGCACGGTGCGATACCAGCGGAGCTGATGTGTCCAGTAGCCTGAGGCGTCGTATTGCGGTACAGAGGTGTCGACCACCTCATCGGAGAGCACGACCTTATATCCGGCCTGGCTGATGCGAAGCCCGAGTTCGTAGTCATCGGCGAGATACTCCACAATCGATTCCAGACCTCCAATCTCTTCGATAATCCGCTTGCGTGTTGCCAGCGTAGCGCCCAGCCCGAAGCGAATACCCTTTTCCAAACGGCGTGCAGTCAGCAGACCGGGAATGAAGTCGCAGGAGACGCCCAGAGCTTCAAACTTCGCCCATAGCGTCGCGCCGCGTGCAGCAGTGACGACGCGATAGGCACAGGTCACCATGCCGATGCGGACGTTATCGAAGGGCGAGAGAACACGAGCCAGGTAGCGCGGCGAGACGACGATATCCGCATCGTTGATGACGATGTACTCGTGGCGTGCATGCGGCAGCATCTGCGCCAGGTTGCTCACCTTGCCGCTGGTGCCCAGACGCAACGGACAATGCACCAGCACGATATCCATCTCAGGGAACTCGGCTTGCAGCCGGTGTACCTCGGCAACCGCGGGGTCGCCCATGTCAGAGACACCGAAGAGCAGTTGCACCGGTCCAGCATATTGCTGGGTGCAGTGGCTGGCAAAGGCCGCATACAGCTTCGGGTCAACGCCCTTGAGCGGCTTCATCACCGTGACGCCGGGAGCAAACTCCGGACGCTTGGCCGTCCGCCAGAAACGGACAAAGTCACGCGTGCCCCACAGGGCCAGAAGCGAAAAGGCAATACCTGCCAGCGTGAGCAGGGCGAAAAAGATCGCGATCCCGAGAGCCATTATGGTTAGGGTAATTGGTCCGGAGAGAAACGAGTTGCTGGTTGCTGGTTGCTGGTTGCTGGTTGCTGGTTCCTAGTTGCGTCGCGATCGCGCTGGCAGCCACGAAGCTGGGTGCCCCATTCATGCGTAGCATGAGTGGGATGAATCGCGCTTTGCGCGATCCGTTTTTCCTTCTTGCGCAACACTGCCCACGGGCGTTGTTTTGACTGTCACTAATGCAGCTCGGCCGAACTAGCAACCAGGAACTAGCAACCAGCAACTGCTCTGCGCTACTCGTAGCGCAGAGCGTCAATGGGGTTCAGATTCGCAGCTTTCCACGCCGGGTAAATCCCGAAGACCAGGCCGATGCCGCAGGAGCCGATAAAGGCGACGATGATCCAGATCGGCGAGATGCTGACCGGGACAATGAAGTGAAGCAGGCTGGCGAGGATGCCACCTACGGTGATGCCGATGAAGCCGCCGACCGCGCACAGCGTGATCGCCTCCAGCGTGAACTGAGAGAGGATCGTCTTCTTGGTGGCTCCGATGGCCTTGCGTACGCCGATCTCGCGCGTGCGTTCGGTGACGGAGACCAGCATGATATTCATCACGCCAACGCCGCCGACCATCAGGCCGACGGAGGAGAGGCCGAACATCAGGGCGAAGAGACCGCCCGTGATCTGCGACCACAGACGTGTGATCGAGTCTGAGGAGAAGATGGCGAAGTTGTCGTCCTTGTTGTTCGGCACCTTACGGCGGCGGCGCAGCATGTCGCGCAGCTCGTCTTCGACCAGCGAACGGTTCTTCTGGTCGTCGTACTTCACGCTGACCCAATAGTCGAGCACCTCGGGATGCAGCTTGTGGAAGGTATTCAGCGGAACATAGGCATAGTTGTCTTGCGGATTCTTTCCACCGCCGACGAGCGACTTCTGCTTGTCCATCACACCGATCACCGTGAAGGAGCGGCCTTCCAGCGAGATCTCCTGGCCGAGCGGATTTTCGCCGGGGAAGAGGCCCGCGGCCGTGTCGTGCCCTAGCACGACGACGTCGGAGGCGCGCTCTTCCTCTGTGTCCGTGAACATGCGCCCGGCCGTCATGTTGTAGTCGTAGACGTCTTTGACGGCGGCGGTATCGCCTTCAATCGAGACCGACTGCACCTTGCGGCTCTTGTATTTGGCGGTGACGTTGCCTTCGTTGAACTGGAAGTTGGTATAGCGCAGGCCCGGCGAAACGGCGGCGACGTGCGGCAGATCCTTCATTGCCATGGCGTCTTCGTAGGTCAGCTGCTTGCGCGTCAGCATCTCAGTCGAGGGCCGGCCGAAGCCGAACTCGAAACGAAAGACCCACAGCACATTGGTGCCAAAGCTGGCGACCGCGTCCGAGACCTGGCCGTTGAGGCCATTGATCACAGACGAGATCAGAATCACAGTGGAGACACCGATGACGATGCCAAGAATGGTGAGGCCGCTGCGCAGCTTGTTGGCGCGCAGCGTGTCCAGCGCCATAGTAACGGTCTCTTTGAAGTCGCCAAGGTTCATTTAGAGCTCCGACCGCAGCGCAACGATGGGATCAAGCATGGCTGCCTTTCTTGCGGGATAGACGCCGAAGAACAGACCGACGGCGGTGGCGACAAACAGGCCGGCGAAGATACTCCAGACGGCGAGCGATGAAGGGAAACCGAGGGCCGCGGTGACGCCCTGCGCGACACCGATGCCTCCGATGACGCCAAAGACACCGCCGACCAGCGAGAGTGTCGCGCTCTCGATCAGGAACTGCAGCATCACGTCGTTCCGCTTGGCTCCAAGCGCCTTGCGGACCCCAATCTCGCGCGTGCGTTCGGTAACCGAGACCAGCATGATGTTCATGATGACGATGCCGCCGACCACCAGCGAGACACCGGCAATGGCGACGGCCACGGCTTCAAAGCCGCCGGCGATCTGGTTCCACAGGCCAACGAAGCTGTCGTTGGTGTCGAGGTTGAAGTCATCCTCCTGGCCCGGGCGGTTGTGGCGCTCGCTGCGCATCAACGTGCGGACCTCTTCCACGGCGGCGTTCAGCGGCTCGCCCGTGGATCCGGCCTTCGCGTAGATGGTGACGGTCTTCGCGGTACCGTAGCTGCGCTGGTAGGCGGTGATGGGGATAGCGACCCAGTTGTCCTGACTGGCCCCGAAGCTCTTGCCCTGCTTCTCGCCAACACCGATCACCGTGTATGGAACCCCATCGACGCGAATCTCCTGCCCGAGCGGGTCATTGCCGCCGAGGACGTTGTCCTGAATGTCGGTCCCAATGATGGCGACGTGCGAGTTGTGCTCCTCCTCCGTCGGTGTAAAGCTGCGCCCCGACACAATGTTGAGGTTGTACATAGGCGGCATGGAGGCGGTCCATCCGCGGATGTCGGTATCAGTGGTGGAGTGTGTGCCGGAGACGACCTTGCCGGTCGCGCTCTGGAGTGCGCCCACGGCCTGGCAGCGATGGCAGTGCTCCATGACGAACTGGTAGTCCTCCAGGCGGATGATCTTCCGCTTCTGGAACTTCGAGTACTCGTCGTACGAGGAGATGACGCGCGGCTGCTTGCTCACGGTAAAGACGTCGGCGCCGTAGCGGTAGATCTTTTCGGCGACGTAGACGTTGGCGCCGTTGACCAGGGTGACGACAGCAATCACCGAGCCCACACCGATAACCACGCCGAGCAGCGTGAGTATGGAACGGAGCTTATTGGCCCACAGCGATTGCAGGGCGATCTTGATGGCTTCGCGGAATTCCATGGGTGGGTGATCTTTGTTCGATAAGGGTACGTCAGAAACACGGCAGAAGTTTCGTTGGATTGCTCTCCCGGTGGGTATATTCCAGAGCTTCCTCATTCCAGGGGCGTTTTTCGCGATGAAAACGGGAAAACGCTCTAGAATGAAGGGAGCAGATGGGGCCGGATGGTCGCTGCCGGCTTCGGCTGGGAGAGGAAAGTCCGAACTCCGCAGGGCAGTGTGCCGGATAACGTCCGGGACTGCATCGTCAAGGGTGCAGGACGGCTAGTGCCACAGAGAAGATACCGCCCCGGGTAACCGGGGTAAGGGTGAAAAGGTGCGGTAAGAGCGCACCGCGCAGTCAGTAATGGCTGTGGCAGGGTAAACCCCACACGGAGCAAGACCAAATAGGCGGGGAGATGGCTCAAGACCCAAATGGGGCCATCGCGTGCCGGCCCGGCACGTTAAGGTGGGTTCCCGATGCGGTTCGCCGCAAAGGGCCGAAACTCGCGGGTAGGTTGCTGTTGAGTGTCCGCAGTAATGCGGCGCCTAGAGGAATGACCGTCTAGAACAGAATTCGGCTTACGGGCCTTGTCTGCAAAACACGGCCCCGGGACATGGATGTGTTCCGGGGCCGCCATCTTTTGAGTTGAAAGTTCCAGGTTGAAAGTTGAAGACGTACGACGGTGGAGGCCTGGGTGTGCCGACACATTCAGACAAGCCATACACCGGGTGCCCCAGGTCCCCATAGGGACATGGGTATTCGCGCTATGCGCGAACCGTTTTTTGTGTCTTTGCATCGTGTGGCGACTTCTATCTCCCACACCCATGCAGCACGTCTTCAACTTTCAACTTCCCTGTGCCATGAATACGGCATCGTGTGACGACTCTGTCTCCCACACCACTACCGTACGTCTTCAACCTCTTTCCCCTTCCGGGGAAAAGAGAGACAATCATCCCCATGGAACTTCGCGCTCGCCTCTCTCCGTTCGTTGATGCCGGAACCAACACGCTGACCCGCTCCGTCGTAAAGGTCGCTCTGGGAACACTCTTCCTGGCGGCTTCGTCGTGGCTGGCCGTGCCCATGTTCCCGGTGCCGATCACCATGCAGACCTATGCGGTGCTGGTGGTAGGAGCTCTCTTCGGCGCGCGGCTGGGAACCATTACCGTGCTGGCGTGGCTGGCGGAAGCAGTGATCGGGCTGCCGGTGCTGGCGCACGGCGCGGCCGGTGTCGCCGTGTTTATGGGACCGACTGCCGGTTACCTCGCAAGCTTCCCGGTGACGGCTGCCTTTATCGGCTGGCTCACTGACCGCAAGTGGATCAACGGCGTTGCCGCCAATCTGGGCGCAATGTTGACGGGCAACGTCATCAACCTGGGTATGGGAGCCGCATGGCTGGCCACTCTGGTGGGCTGGAACAAGGCCATCGCCGCGGGCGTGATGCCCTTCGTCGTCGGCGCTTTGGTGAAGGCCGGTCTGGCGACCGCTACGGTGATGGCGGCGCGGCGTACCTTCAAGCCCGCAGCCTGAAGGCAGGAAATCTCATGATTCGTCTGCGTCCGCATCATCTGCTGTGCATGCTGACGTACAAGGGCGAGGGCTACTCGCCGGAGTTTATTGCGAACTTCGACCGGCTTATCCGGCAGCTTGCTGCCGGCGGTGAGCCGGTCGAAATCGTCTCCGGCCCGGACGACATCTGCGCCCCTCTGGTCGCCGGCGGCGACTGCCACTGCTTCAACGAAAGCGTCCTGGAACGCGACCAGAAAGCAGCCCGGCAGCTCTCTCCCCTGCTGGGAGAGCCGGTTGTTCCCGGAGCCGTTCTGGAGCTGACCGGCGCCCGTCTGGCCATGCTACGCACCGCCTTCCGCAATGGAGACATCCGCGCAGCCTGCGAAGACTGTCCCTGGAAAGAACTCTGCGACGGGATCTCCGGCAGTGGCTTCACGGGAGTGAAGCTGACCTGAAGAGTTGAAAGTTCCAAGTTGAAAGTTGAAGCCGTACAGTAGTGCAAGCTATAGATTCCGTGCCATCAATGCCTTCCAGTTTCAGCGTGCAACCTCGATAACGTCCCGTCGAGAAAGTTACGTCTTCAACTTTCAACTTCTGAATCGAGCCGCGTTGCTAATTTTCGGCGCGGCCTTTCCGACCACCCGTACCGTACGTTTTCAACTCTGGAAAGTACTTGACGCCACACACTGTACATGACACAGTATGTGGTGTACAGGGTATGAATACCATTCTCCCCAACCCCGAAGTTGCCGAAAGCCTCACGCTGGAGCTGCGCCGCGGCTCGTTAGTGCTGGCCGTCCTGGCGGCGCTGCAGCAGGAGCACTACGGCTACACCCTGCGCAAGGCGCTGGCCGAGCGCGGGTTGGAGATGGAAGAGAGCACGCTGTATCCGCTGCTGCGGCGGCTGGAGACACAGGGTCTGCTCACCAGCGAGTGGCGCGAGGAAGACAAACGCCGCAAGCGGTTCTATCGCCTGTCAGCAGCCGGAGTCACAGTCTTCGAAAAGCTGCTCGCCGAGTACGTAGGGCTGAGCTCTGCCCTGGAACGGATTCTTAGCTCGTCCGCACGGATTCTTGCTTCATCTGCTGTTGTCACCAAGGAGTGACCGCCATGAACCAGCCCAAGACCGAACCGATCTATCCATCCACCACGTTTGCCCTACTGATGCCGTACCTCGCAGCCGTCGGCAAGCATCTCCCCACCCACCGCAAGAACGACATCCTGGCTGAGCTGGGTGCGAATCTGCTGGATGCCATGGAAGACCGTGAGGAAGAGTTCGGGCATCCCTTGACGCTGGAAGAACAGGCCGCAACGTTGCGGGCACATGGACATCCGTTCGAGGTGGCGATGCGCTACCAGCCGCAGCGGGCGCTGATCGGTCCACTGTTCGGGATCTACTGGTACACRCTCAAACGCGCAACTCCCCTGGTGATTCTGTTTGCCTTCGCGACTCAGATGATGCTGGCATTTGTGAGCCCCGAATCTGGAAGCCTGATGTACCGCCTGGGCGTGGTACCGTATGTGCTCTTTCTTTTTTGGGCGGTAGCCACCGCCGTCTTCGCTGGTCTGGACTACGGTGTAACGCACTACGTCGGAGCCAGGCGGCTTACGGCACAATGGGATCCGATGAAGCTGCTGCAAGAGCAGCCCCGGCCTGTACTGCATGGCGTCGCGCCGAAGTATCCGATTGTGGACCTGATCGCGGATGCAGCAGCGCTCTTATGGCTGGTGGCGGTGCCGCATTTCCCCGTACTGTTATTCTTCGGGCCCGCAGCCCGTCTCTTCCACATCGAAGCCACACCCATCTGGCACCGCATGTTTGCGCCTATCGCTGCGCTGCTGCTTACCCGGCTTGTACTGAAGGCGATTGCGATCGGCAGTCGGCATTCGGCCCGAAGGACTGGTTTGCTCTATGTGGCGGCTGACCTGTGCTCTGTCGTGGCGCTCGCGCTCCTCGTACTTCCAGGAGAGGCGTTGTTCACCATCACTGCGGGCGTCCCTGCCGAGACAGAGACGGGAATTCAGTTCGGCATCATGATGGGGCTCAGAGTAGCTTTAGTCGCAGCTTCGCTGGCCGCGGCGTGGAAGCTGTGGCAGGCCATGCGTCTCAGTGGTCCGGCAGATGGAGTACGCGGTACCGCGGTCTGCCTGTAACGCCGGTTTATAACCAGGGCGACGGAGCATTTTCCCTGTAGGTGTAGAGTAGGGTTTCTGTATCTATGGGCGTTTTCCGCAAAGAAAACGCCGCTGCACACCTCCTCCGGGCTACCTAGCAACAGGGAAAATGCTCTAGCCGCATTGCTACACTCGGGGCAATCGTGCAACTGCAACACACCATCGGCGGTACGACCTACGGTTTTCGCGATCTGAAGGATCTGCTGGCGAAGGCGACCCCATTGCGCTCCGGCGATGAGCTTGCCGCCGTCGCTGCAAGCTCGGCCGTCGAACGCGCCGCCGCGCAGATGGCGTTGGCCGATCTTCCCCTGCGTACTTTTCTGGAAGAAACCCTTGTCCCCTACGAAGAGGATGAGGTGACGCGGCTGATCGCCGACAGCCACGATCCTGTGGCCTTCGCTCCGGTCAGCAGCTTGACCGTGGGTGGGTTCCGCGACTGGCTGTTGTCAGACGAAGCGACAAGCGACGTCCTGTCGGGACTGGCCACAGGCCTCACCCCCGAGATGGTTGCCGCCGTCAGCAAGCTGATGCGGGTCCAGGACCTGGTTGCTGCAGCACGTAAGATCCAGGTGGTCTCGCGCTTCCGGACGACGATTGGCCTGGCAGGGACACTCTCGACGCGGCTGCAGCCGAATCACCCAACGGATGACGTCGTCGGCATCGCGGCATCGATCCTCGATGGCCTGTTGCTCGGTTCCGGCGATGCCGTCATCGGCATCAACCCCGCCACTGACAATGTGGAAACCACCGCGACCCTGCTGCGACTAATCGATGCAGTGCGGGAGCGGTATGCCATTCCCACGCAGAGCTGTGTCCTGGCGCACGTGACCACGCAGATGGCAGCCATCGAGCGCGGAGCTCCGCTGGATCTGGTCTTTCAATCGATTGCGGGAACAGAGAAGGCGAATGCGTCCTTCGGCATCACGCTGGCAATGCTGGATGAGGCGCATGCAATGGTGCGGGAGCTTGGTCGCGGCGGCGAGAACCTGATGTACTTCGAGACCGGGCAGGGCTCGGCACTCTCCGCCGAGGCGCATCACGGCATGGACCAGCAGACCTGCGAGGCCCGGGCGTACGCCGTGGCACGTCGCTACAAGCCGCTACTGGTGAATACCGTCGTCGGCTTTATCGGGCCGGAATATCTCTATGACGGGAAGCAGATCCTGCGCGCGGGCCTGGAAGATCACTTCTGCGGCAAGCTGCTGGGGCTGCCGATGGGCTGCGACGTCTGCTACACCAACCACGCCGAGGCCGACCAGGACGACATGGACACCCTGCTGACGATGCTGGGCGCGGCAGGAGTGAACTACATCATGGGCGTCCCTGGAGCGGACGATGTGATGTTGCAGTACCAGAGCACCTCCTTTCACGACGCGCTCTATCTGCGGCAGGTGCTCGGCCTGAAGCCCGCGCCGGAGTTTGAAGCCTGGCTCGCGGGCGATCATGCAGCAAGGTTGGCAGAGGCAAGTCCTCTGCATCTCACTGCCGGAGGGGGTGCATGACACAAGCTCTGAGCACGCTACGTCGCTACACACCGGCGCGAGTGGCGCTGCCATCCACCGGTGTGAGCCTCGCGACCAGCGAGGTGCTGGCCTTCCAGTTGGCGCACGCACAGGCACGCGATGCCGTCCATGTGCCGCTGCATCTTCCGAGTCTCGCACTGCGCCTGCAGCAGGAGGCAGGTGTCTCACAGGTGCTGCAGCTAACCACATCTGCACCCGATCGGGCACAGTATCTTCGAAACCCCGGCCTGGGGCGGAAGCTGAGCGACGCCTCTCGCACCCAGCTCGTGCACGGAGCACATGACCTCGCAATTGTGGTCGCGGATGGATTGTCGGCATTGGCAGTAGAACGGCACGCGGTTGAGACACTGGCTGCCCTGCTGCCGATGCTTGCCGGATGGGCTCTGGCCCCGATCGTCCTGCTGACCCAGGCTCGCGTTGCGGTCGCGGATGAAGTAGGTGAGTGCCTGGGAGCGAAGTGCTCGTTGATACTGATCGGCGAGCGGCCAGGGCTGTCATCGGCAGATTCGCTGGGAGCGTACCTGACCTGGAATCCGCGTGTAGGAAAGACCGACGCAGACCGCAACTGCATCTCGAATATCCGCTACGGCGGTCTGGAGCCAAAGGCAGCCGCTGCGAAGATCTTCTGGTATCTGCAGGAAGCAAAGCGGTTGGGTTTGAGCGGAACGGTTCTTAAAGACGGTGGAATCGTTGAATTGTTGAATAGTTGAATGGTGAGGCTGCGGCCTCAGCCGATTGGTGGAACCATTCAACTATTCAACCATTCAACTAACCAACCAGACGAGCCACTAAAATCTAAGGTATGGAGTTTCCTATCACCCGAATGCGCCGTCTTCGCCGTACCGCGGCGATGCGCTCGCTGGTCCGTGAGACCCATCTCCGTCCCGGCATGCTCTTGTATCCGCTCTTCATCTGTCCAGGAGAAGGTGTACGGAAGCCCATCTCTTCCATGCCCGATGTCTTCAACCTCTCCATCGATGAGGCGTTGAAGGAAGCGCATGAGTGCGCAAAGCTCGGCATCGGCGGTCTGCTGCTCTTCGGCCTGCCCGAGAGCAAGGATGAAGCCGGTACCGGCGGTTACGCCGAGGACGGCATCGTGCAGCGGGCGATCCGCGCCATCAAGGCCGACCGTGCGCTGGATGGGCTGCTGGTGATCTCCGATGTCTGCATGTGCGAGTACACCTCGCATGGACACTGCGGCATCATCGCGCGTGAGGGCGACCACTATCACGTCGACAACGACGCAACCATCGAGTTGCTGGCGAAGACCGCGGTCTCACACGCGAAGGCGGGCGCGGACATCGTTGCGCCGTCCGACATGATGGATGGCCGCGTCGAAGCCATTCGCGAAGAACTGGATATCGAAGGCTTCACCGAGGTGCCCATCCTCAGCTATGCGGCCAAGTTTGCTTCGGCGTTCTACGGGCCCTTCCGCGAGGCTGCCGATTCTGCGCCGCAGTTCGGCGATCGCCGGACCTACCAGATGGACGCGGCGAATCCGCGGGAAGCCATGCGCGAGATTGAGCTGGACCTGATGGAGGGCGCGGACATGATCCTGATGAAGCCAGCGGGCGCTTACCTGGACATCATCCTCGCCGCCCGCGAACGCTTCGAGGTGCCTATCGGCGCCTACCAGGTCTCGGGCGAATACTCCATGCTCTGCGCAGCCTTCGAAAAGGGATGGCTGGAGCGCGAGCGGACCATCCTGGAAAGCCTGCTGGCCATCCACCGCTCCGGCGCGGACTTTATCTTTACGTACTTTGCAAAAGAAGCAGCGAGGCTGCTTCGCAGCAGTTCGTAAGTGCTGGTTGCTGGTGTCTTGAGTCCAAAGCAGTCTCCCCACCACGTCGTGTCATCCTGAGCGTATGCGAAGGACCTGCTTCTAGTTGAGCCACCGATCTCGGTGCCTGCCAAGAAAGCAGGTCCTTCGCTACGCTCAGGATGACAACGCGAAAACTCCGGCAACTAGTCAATCCACCGCAATCGCGTCATACTCAACACCCGAAGCAGAAGGCGCCAGCACCCACAGGGTATAGATCCCTAGCGCGGTACCGAACGGAAACTTCAGCAGCGCCAACACGCCAAAAACAATGGCAAGCACGCGCCCCCAGGGCTTGCGTTGCAGCAGACTCCAGCAGACCAGTGCGGCCGCTCCGGCCATCACCAAGGTGGTGGCAAAGATGAACGGCATCATGGCATGAAAGAAGGGCATCTGCAGCGGCGAGGATCTCCAGCCAAAGAAGTGCGAGCGCATCATGACGTTGGCGAACGCCAGACCGAGAAAGACGCTGACGACGCGGTACGCGGCGAAGATGCCCCACAGCACGGCAAGGGTCTGCAGGTGCCGCGGCACACGCGGAATGTAAGGCACGCCATAAGCCATCGGAACTCCGGCCGGCGCGGGTTGAGGTGCAGCGCCAGGCTGAGAGGTAGCTTGTGCAGCGGGTTGAGGAGCTCCGCAACGGGAGCAGAAACCGCCGGCAGCGGCAGTAGGGGAACCACAGGTAGCGCAGGTCATTGTTCGCGCCTCCTTTTGAACCAGTCAGAGATACGCAGCGAAGAGACGACGAGTTCCGTTGCGGGGAATTCTACTCCCGTGCACTATAGGCGAAGCTCACGATGGAGCGGCCGATGCGTTTCATGATCATGCGTTGCAGCAGCCTCTGCATTCTGTTGTTGGGATTTATGACTGGAGCCTTGGCACAGGATGCGCCGGTCATTCGGCGTGAGGCCACGCTTGTCCTTGTACCGGTGCTGGTGACGGACAAAGACGGTTTGCTGCCGGAGCCATTGACCGCAAAGGACTTCGCCCTCACCGACGACGGTACGGCGATGAATCTCCATCTGGAAGATCGCTCGTCGCAGCCCCTGGCGGTGCTGATCGTGATGCAGACCGGCGGACGGGCGCCGCGACAGTTCCGTAACTACCGCGGTTTGGAGACCATGCTCGATTACATGACCGGTTCAGCCGACCGCAGCTTCGGCCTGCTGACCTTCGACAGCAAACCGGAAGGGATGCTGCGCTTCTCCCACGATGTCGGCAAGCTGCACGAGGCCATCGCCTCACCCGAGCCCGGCGATCACGGCGCCGCAATCCTCGATGCGGTAAACACCGGCATCGACCTGCTGGCCGCACTGCCGCCCGCAACGCGCAAGGTAGTCCTGCTGCTCAGCCAGCCGCAGGACACCGCTAGTAAGACACCGGTCGACACGGTATTGCGCAGGATGAGCGAGAACAACGTTGAGATCTACTCTCTAACGTTCTCGCCGGAGAAGACCGAGTTGATGGATTCACTGAAGGGCGATCGTTACGTGAATCCTCCATACAAACTGTCGCCGCTGGTTCCACCTGTCTTGTACACGCTCGATCTGGGTAAGCCTTTGGGAATGGCCTTCCGAGCCTTACAGGAGAATGCGGCGTCCGAGGTGGCTTCGCTCTCCGGCGGAGAATACCTCCGCTTCGACGACAAAGCCGATCTGGAGCGGCAGATGGCCATCCTCGCCAATCATCTGCCAAACCGCTATCTTTTGAGCTTCCAACCGGTTTCCGGCAAAGAAGGTTTGCATCGGATTGAGGTACGAATACCGGCGCACCCGGAGCTGACTGTGCATGCGCGCAACGCCTATTGGTCGACCGCATCTACCCCCAGCGCATCTACCCCAACGCATCTACCCCAACGCATCTACCATAGAGAAGTGAGTATCTTACGCGAGACGAGTGCGGCGGCCCTGGAGTGGCAGCGGCTGCGGGAACAGATGGCGCGTCTGACGGGTTCAGCAGCGGGACGCGAGCGTGTGCTTGCCCTCGAGCCCTCGACCGATGCCGCCTGGATCGCACAGCAGCAGGACTGTATCGCCGAGGTTAGGCTGTATCTCGCAACCGGCGCTGCGTTCTATTTCACTGCTGTCTTTGCCCCAGGCTCCATGCTGGAGAAGGCGCGGATTCCGGGCGCTGCGCTGGAGCCGGCAGAGCTTCTTCAGGTACTGGCGCTGTCAGAGCTGATGGAAGAGTGGCGCGCCGTCGCGCAGCTGGAAGAGCCATGGAAGGCAATCGCGGAGATCTCGCTTCCGGTAACGCAGGCATACCTCGCTCCGTTGCTTCATGCCCTGCGTGGCAAGATCGAGCCCGACGGCTCGCTGAGTGACGATGCCTCACCGGAGCTGGCGCGGCTGCGCAACGCCATCGCACGCCAGCATCGTGCCATTGAGGAATCGCTACGCCGCAGCCTGCGCGCCATCAGTGAATCCGGAGCAGCCCAGGAAGAGCTGATCACGCTCCGGGGCGAACGCTTCGTGATCCCGGTCAAGACCGAACAGCGCCGAAAGGTGCCGGGTGTTATCCATGGCTCCAGCTCCAGCGGACAGACTGTCTTCGTCGAGCCGTTGGAGACCGTCGAAAGCAACAATGAATTGCTGCGTCTTCTGGATGAAGAGCAGGCCGAGGTGCATCGCATCCTGGTCGCGATGACGCGCGCCGTAGGCGACCATGCTGCATCGCTCGAATCAGGTGCGGAGGTATTAACGGAACTCGATGCTCTCTTTGCCGGTGCGCGCTTCGCGCAGACACTGGATTGTGTCCGTCCTGAGTTCGTCGAGCATGAGATTGCGGTGAAGGCGGCGCGGCATCCGCTCCTGGACCTGCGGTTGAAGTCTGAAGGTGGAAGCGTAGTTCCGCTATCGCTGTCGCTGGAAGACGGAGCGCGACAGTTGATCATCAGCGGACCGAACACCGGCGGAAAGACCGTCTCCCTCAAAACCGTTGGCCTGCTTGCGCTGATGGCGCAGGCGGGTCTGCCGGTGCCGGCCGAAGAGGCAAAGCTTCCGATCTTCGCAGCGGTCTATGCCGATATTGGTGACGCCCAGTCGATCGAGCGCAATCTTTCGACCTTCTCGGCACACATGACCAACCTCGATCGCATCACGCGTGAGGCCGATGCCTCCTCGCTGGTGCTTCTGGACGAGCTTGGCTCGGCGACCGACCCCGAGGAAGGTGCGGCGCTGGCCGTGGCTATCAGCGGACACTTTCTGCGTATGCGCGCCTGGAGCCTGGTGACTACTCACTTGAACTCCATGAAGATCTACGCCGCCACGAACGAGGGCGTGGTTAATGCAGCGGTCGGTTTCGATGAAGAGACGCTTGCTCCGACGTACACATTGCGTATGGGGATTCCTGGAGCATCCGCCGGTATCAACATCGCGCAGCGCATCGGCCTGCAGCCGGAGATCATCGCCGCTGCGCGTAACCAGCTCGACCATCAGACTGCCGACATCGGCCGCTTCATCGACCAGTTGCACATGCAGCTCGCCGCGGCCAATGAAGAGCGCGAAGCACTCCGCAAACGCGAGCTCGCACTGGAACGCGAGAAGCAGCGGCTGGAAGCAGAGGGCCGCAACGAACAGCGGCAGAAGGCGCGCGAGCTCGAGGGCAAGCTGGCTTCGTTGATGAAAGACTTTGAGCACCAGATGCGCGAGGCTGCCGGAGCGATCGCCGACAAGGCAGCGAGCCAGAAGCTGGCCAAGGAGACGGAGCGCCGGCTGGCGCGGCTGAAGCGCGAGTTCTCCGAACAGTTCAATGCAACTGTTGTTGCTCACATCAGCGGCGCCGACAAGAAGGATCCGAACGCGCAGCCGCACGTGGTGAAGTCGATCAACGTCGGCGATACGGTCAAGCTGCGCACGCTGGGCCGCGAGGTACGTGTCGACCGCGAGGTTTCCTCGAATGTCTTCGAGGTCAGCATGGGACCGATGAAGATGCGGGTGCAGCGTGACGACATCGCCGAAGTGGTGCGACGAGCGCCTGCCGAGACGCCGTTACAGGCGGCAAAGCGCAAGGGCGGCGTGACGGTAGCGATGCAGACCGATCCCGACATTACCCCACGCGAGATCAACGTCATCGGCCGCACAGCCGACGAAGCCCAGGACGAAGTGGAACGCTTCCTCGACCAGGCCTTCCTCGCCGGTCTGCCCTCCATCCGCGTCGTCCACGGAACCGGCATGGGCATCCTCCGCCGCACCCTGCGCGACTACCTGCGGCGACATCCACACGTAGCCAACGTTACCGAGCCTCCGTACAACGAGGGCGGTCAGGGAGCCACTGTCGTTGAACTACGCTTGTAGCGAAGTTCAACGACAAGTTGCTGGTTGCTAGGGCGTATCGACATATTCACTTCCGCTGCGGGAGAGTTTTTGTTGCAGTTTTTGCATGGGAGTATTGCGCTACGAGCTGACCGATGCTCAGTGGAATCGGATAGAAGGGTTGTTGCCAGGCCGAGCGGGTCATGTGGGC